>DATGMK010000022.1:0-103175 GCA_035293665.1 Reyranella sp.
CCCTCAAGGTCGACGTAGCTGAACAGTGACCCACTTCGCTCATCCGAGCCGCGCATCACAACAACTCCCGCAAGCTACCGAGATCAGTGAATCATCTTCTTCGGTCCGATACGACGACTTTTTCAACAACCTGCTAGAGCAGGTAGCAGGACAGCGATCGACTGGGGGCTGTCCACTTCCGCAAGACGAGCAGCGTGGCGGCCGCACCGATGGGCGGTTGCCGGCCGAAGAAGATAGTTGGTGAGCACCGAGACTGGCAGCTCGAGCGTTGCCGTTCGCGGATGGGTCGTGTCACCGCACCGTGGCTCATCGCCGGACCATTGATGGCCAGAGCTTCCTCCAGTCCGTCGAGCAGGTCCTCGTGCCACCCGCAGGCCGGGCGACATCGTCATCATCGACATTCTAGGATCGCATAAGGGCAAGGCCGTTCGAACGCCGTCCGCGCCGCCGGCGCCACAGACTCGTCTCGGCGTTCGTTTGGCGCCGATCCTCGGCCGTGGGCCCACATAGGGCGGCACCAGCACGCCGCCGAAGGGTATGGGCGCCGCATGGGCGTCGCTCACGCCTACCTGGCGAAGGCGGTGGGTCGAACGGATGCGCCTCAAGGTGAGGCACGCTCCATGTCGCTCGATACAACAAGTCGATCGGAAACGTCGTCAATCGCTTAGCGGCGCCCGCATCCGCGCAACCATCGATCTGCCGCATCCCACAGGAAGTAAAAAACGAACAGCGAGTTGTAGCGAAGATAGCGAGGGCCAAGTCGCATGGGCTCCTTCGACAAACGGTAGAACCAGGTCAAGCCCGTCCTTTGCATCCATCGGGGAGCGAAAGACCTGCGGCCGCTCAGCAGTGAGAATGCGTCGCCGACTGCGAGGAAGACGCCGCGGCTGTAGCGCTTCTGGTTCTCTATGATCCATTGTTCCATGCGTACACCCGGCAACGCCACCCATACAAAATGCGGCGCTGCGCGATTTATGGTTTCGGCAAACGCCGCCTCGTCGTCCTGCGTGAAGGGACGAAACGGCGGGCTCAGCATTCCGACGATGTCGATGTCCGGCTGGATCTTTTCCAAGACCCGTCTCAGCTCGGTCAAGCACTGCTCGGAATCGCCGAAAAAGAAATGCCGCCAGGGCCGAGGCGTATGCTGCAGCACATGGCGCATGAAATATGGTCCATATACGCGATCTCTCAGAGACGCCCCAGCCGCGTTGAGCGCCCAGACAACCGGCATCCCATCCGGCAAGACGAGATCGAACTGACTGAGGACTTGTGCGAAGGCGGCACTGTGTCTCGCCTCGCCCAAGATGTGGGTGTTGGACGGGCAGACGGCCGAGGGCCGAGGCGCCTTGGCCAACGCCTGCACGCGCTCCAGGGCCGAATCGTAGGTTGCGCAAGCGACCGGTGTTCCCAAAATCTGGATCGATCGGAGCGGCCCGTCCGCCGATTTGTCGGCCTGCTCTGGCGCGCTTGACGTCACAACTGCCATGGGCTGAAAACTCGGGTTCCGTTTCGGGGGGCCAGACCGCGGTATTGCGGCCAAGGACAGCAAATGACCGCAAGGTCGACGTGCGGATTCTTCGCGAATTCCTGCCAATTGGAGATCAGCTCGAAATCGCGAAGATCCGGGGCATTGGCGGCCGTTGCTGCAAAGTCGTGCACGAGCACGCGGTAACCGCGGCGCTTCAACTGCTGAGCCAGGAAGAGCCCTGCCGCTTCCTCAGTAATGTGGGTGGACGGTTTGTAGGTAACGCCGAGGATGCCGATCGTTTCATTCTGTCGGGCCATTTCCGCTACCCTTTCGACCAGGTCTTGCTTCGTATGCTCGTTGACCCGATCGCTGGCTTCCGCCAACGGCGCTTCCACGCCAACCTGCCGGGCGGTATACGCCAGAAGACGGTTGTCGCGTGGGAAGCATGGCCCGCCATAGCTCAAGCCTGCGCGCAAGTATTTCCGCCCGATCCGGCTATCGTTGCCGAGAGCGTCCAGTATGGCGTGGATGTCCGCGTTGGCGTGCCGGGCGGCAATCAATCGCATTTGATTGGTGAAGCTGATCTTCATGGTGACGAAGCTGTTCAGCGAGATCTTCGTCAGCTCCGCACTGATGAGCGACATGCGGGCGATTCTTGGCGAATTGCAGTTGTACGCCTTGTAAAGCTCCTCGAGCACCTCCCCGCTTCGCGGGTCCGACTCGCCGATCAACACCAGATCGGGTGAGAGCAGGCCATTGACGACGTCGCCCAGGGCGATGAACTCGGGATTGTAGCAGACGCCGAAGTCGCGGCCGCAGACGCCACCGAGCTCACGCTCGAGCATGGGAACGAGGACGGCGTCCAAGGACCCAGGCGTCGTCGTCGAGCTGCAAACGAACAGGTGGTTCCGCTTGCCTGACGCCTTGATGGCCTTCGCCACGGACTGCATTGCCTTCAACAGGAACTCGTTGGAAAAGCTGCCGTCGGGTCGACTCGGCGACGGTGGAATGAAGAAGGTCGCATCGGTCGCGACGGCCCCGCTGGGATCGATCGTTGCCGACAGCCTCGAATGGCCGGCACAGATGGTCTTGGCGAGCAGCGGTTCATCGACGGGCGGCCGCCCACTATTGATGGCGCTGACCTTTTGCGGATCGATGTCCACGCCGACGACCTTGAAGCCGCGAGCCGCGAAGGTTGCGGCCATGCACGCGCCAAGCTTGCCCAAACCGCAGACCGAGATGGATTTTATCGTGTTCATGCAACTGACAATGGCAGCAGCGACCGATAGTGCAATCGCTCCGACGAGGAGGCATCGTGGGTCGGATTGCGCCCGGTCGGGAGTACTACCATCAGCGGCCGCATCGCCGCCCTCTATCCGCGAACCGGCGCGCTGTCCGCCGTCGCGGCGGCGTGACCGCCACAGACGGCAGTCGCCTTGACAGGCCCGTCGGATACCACACGCTCCAGCCAGATCTCTCGACACCACAGATGGATGCTGCGCGGGCAGAACAGACGCTGGCCGGCGTAAAGCGATTGGCAGACGACGCCTTCCAGCGTGACAGCTGGCGTCTTCATGAACCGCATCTTTCCCGTCCTCTCGTCGACAAACCGATCGATCCGGGCACCGACGCGGAAGACCCTGCCACAGAACGGGGCGAGCTCGGCATCGATCGCCAGCCCGCGGTTCGTCAGCCGCGTGTCGAGCGTCGCCAGGATCTCGTCGTAAGGCCGTATGCGCACGAGGTCCCCAGGCTCGAGGCCGAGGTCACGCCGGGGGGTCGGATGTCCCGCCGGGATCCTTCCCTTCAGCCTCGGGAAGGGAATGCCGTTCGTGATGGCCTGGAACCGGTTGTACAGCCAACGGGCCGGTCTGCCCCACTTCTCGCTCAAGGCCAGGGTTGCGTAGCAGTAGAAAAGAAAGAACAGGCCCTGCCCAACCTGCGCCAACGTCCGGTTACCCGAGGTGTAGGCTTCGACGTACTGGCGGACATCCCACCATTTGAGCGGCGCAGTGTAGTTGAGCAGCTCGGTCGCCTGGCAAGAGTATCGCGGCTCCTGTCCCACATCGCTGGCTACCGTCGCGCGCCATACGTCGAGATCCGTGCAGACGCCTTGCTGCCGCGGCCCATCGTGCTCATCGGGACACCTCGGAATTTGCGACCTGGCCGGTTCTGAGGCTTCAATCGGTTTCAGCCAAGCCGTCTTCCAGAAGATCAGGCAAGCCGCCTGGCACCCGCCGTATGCTTGTCCATCACAGCGAGTGTCGAGATGAATCGCATCCGGAAGGCGGCGTCCTCGGTAGTGGCCGCTGACGGTATCGCAAGTCTTGTACGCGCTGCTGAGGACACGAAAGCTTTTGCCGCAGTAGGCGAACATCTGTGGCATGAAGGGCAGCCCGTCGAGCCGGCCATTGCTGTCGAGCGTCGCCAGGATTTCTTCGGCATCACGCACCTGCACCCAGTCGCCTGCACGAATCTTCATGTCGTCCCCCAAAGGTCTGCGCACCTTAGACGGTGCCGTCTGCTTCCAGTCGTGCACAAAGGGCGCCTATTCTTCAGGAGTAATTGCCGACATAGCGCGCGATCGCGGCTCAACGCGCGATTGAGTTACCCCCTCTTCGTAATTGAGGCGGATATCGGCGCCCTTAACGTAGGCCTCAGTCTAGGGGCTGCTCTCTCCCACCTGATCGACGCGCCCGGCTCCGAGCCGGGGCCGGCCCCCTCTCGCAAGTCCATGGTGCTGCCGGAGAGCTCAAGCGAATGCCCGACGAGGTCCGCATTTCAGCCTCTTCCCACGACGGACTAGGCTTTCCCGCCAGCGACGGTTCGATCAGTGTCGAAAGGACGATAAGACAGCCACGACGCGGCTGGCTTTTGACGGCAGCGCTACTGCTCGGCGATGCCGCTTGTGGCGCCCTGTCGCTCGTGGGTGCAAGCCTTTTTGCGTCCCTGTTCGGTACCGCGTCTTTTTCGTCGCTCCGAGAAACGCTCGTTGACGAGGCTCCAGCAATTTTGCTGTTGCTCGTCGGAGTGAGCGTCCTGCTGGGCGTCTATGGCGCGGGGACCAGCAGCCAACTCGAGCGATTCCGTCGGCGCACGACGGCGACCTTGACCTTCGTCTTCGCGGGCACCCTCCTGTCCATGCGAGCGAACATCGTCGTTGCGCTGGGGATCGTGCCGCTGGCCGGCCTGGTCGCTCTCGTGCTCGGCACCTGGCTGGATCTCTTCCTGAGGTCGGCCTTCTGGAAATCAAATGCCGGCGCTCCAACCGCAATACTCGGGACTGGCGCGAAGAGCCAATTCCTCGCGCAGCTTCTGAACAAGGACGCCACCCTGGGATTGAGGCCAATCGGCTACATTATCGATGGGCAGGCGCAGACGATCGATCGGAACAGGGATGCGGGCGCCGATCTGCCGATCTTGAGCAACCCCGCGAGCCTGAGGCGGGCGGGGCTCGAAGCTCCGGACGTGCTGATCGTCCTCGACAGTGCCGCCCTTTCGCGCAACGAGCTTTCCCTTGCGCGGTGGAATTTCCAGCGAATTCTCCTCGTCGACCGGCTCGATGTGCTTCCCTGCTCAAGCCTGCAGACGGGCCACCTCCACCTCTTCACTGCGTTGCAACTCGCGGGATCCTCGAATCGCTTGACCAGCTCCTTCAAGCGGATTCTCGACCTCGCGCTGGCGGTGCCACTGGCACTCCTCGTCGTGCCGCTGGTGGCCCTTCTTGCCCTGGCCGTCAAAATCAGTGACCCGGGTCCGGCATTCTACCGGCAACCGCGCGTCGGCCACGACGGCAAGCCCATTCCTGTCCTCAAGCTCCGCACCATGTATCAAGATGCCGAGCACCGTCTTCAACAGGTGTTGGCGAGCGACGCAGGGAAGCGCGAGCAATGGGAGCGCTACTTCAAGCTTTCGGACGACCCACGCATTTTGCCGGGGATCGGGACCCTTCTGCGCAGAACCAGCCTGGATGAGCTGCCGCAGCTATGGAACGTCCTACGTGGCGACATGAGCCTCGTCGGACCTCGTCCCTTCCCAAACTACCATCTGGAGGCCTTCGACCCTGGGTTCCGTGCGCTCCGGGCCAGCGTACCGCCCGGCCTGACGGGTCTGTGGCAGGTATCCTCGCGCAGCGAGGGGGATCTTGAAACCCAGCGCGCGCAGGATGGATTCTATATCCGCAATCGGTCGCTCTGGCTGGACATGTATATTCTTATTGCAACCGTCCCCGCCGTCATCCTCGGACAGGGCGCGAAATAGGTTTCAGCACAAAGGGCGGCGGTCGGCGATCGCGGCGTTCATCCCCAGTTAGAGTCCTGCCGCCGGCACCTGGAAGACCATCGTACCGGAGGCCGCACCTCGAGAAGGAGGGTGAACGCCGAGCCCTTCCCGTTCATCCATCGCTGAGCGCAGGAGTACGGTCTGCGCGTCCATCACGATGGAGACGTCGGCAGGATTCCGCCTGAAGAGGCAGTTCGCATATGGGTAATTGGCGCCTCCCGACCCGTTTCAGGGGGCCGAGTGCGCCAATACTTCTACTTCGCCGGCTGGGGGACACTTCGGCTCAAGACGATCCTGCTCCAGGCGAAAATTTCCTCGGAGCGATCGCCTCGGCTTCCTAGTCGGCCGATATCGGCTCGGCTTGGTACTTCACGCCGGACGTATGCCGCGCCAGAAGGTCGCTGAGCCAAGTCTCTCCACGGAACCTGATGTATTGCTCGGCGCGAAGGCGGTCGGCCAGGCGACCCGACGGCAGGACCACGTCATCGTAGGTAATGACGCAATCCTTCGGCAGGCTGCGCTTCAACAGGCATCCTTCGACCAGACCCTCGGGCAAGTACCGGTTCGCACTCATCTCCTCGACGTTCACGGCTTCGCCGTAAGTCATGTACATGCCGTACTCGTCGAGCACCTCACCTGCCTTGAGGTCGCGCTTTGCGACGGCGCAAACCTCCACCACCGGGCCCGCCAACGGCTTGATGACAGGGTCCCTGAACAAGGCCGTGCGGGCGATCGCGTTGGGCACCTCGAAGTGCACCAGGTGATAGGGAAGGAAGAAGGCGTAGAGCGGGCCGGTCCCCATCTTGTACAGATTGAGATAGTGCTGCTGCTTCGGATCCGGGTGCTCCGCCAGGCAGTAGACCTTCGTGAGGGGTGTCCCAACGACATAGTCGATGGCGCCACCGAGAGCGCGGAGGGTCTCGAGATCGTAGAGCTCGCCGATCTTCAGCACATCGCCGGTATATTCCCGTCCGCGCGACATTCCCCGCGTCAGCACCTTGAATCCCGTGGCATTGGCAACAGCGGCCTGTTCGAAGCTGATCTTCGAACCGTCGGCAAAACTCGTGACCATCGTCGGATTCTGCCCCCAGCGTTCCGCAAAGCCCTGCTGCGTCGTCGGATTGCGGTAGCGATCCTGCAGTCCCTTGACGTTGCCGAGCAGCCGCGGCGTCAGGCCGAGCCCCTTCACCCAGCGGTACAGGTTCATCTGCAGTCCCGGTTCGTCGCCCTCGCAACCGGTCAATATCACGCCGTGCCTGTCGGCATAGGTCTGCAGGATCGGGCCAATGGTGGCATCGAGCTCGGCGTTCATCAACACGACGTCCTTGCCGTGGCGGAAGGCTTCCAGCGCCACTCTGGCGCCGAATTCCACCGAACCGGTGACGTCGACGAGCACGTCGATATGATCGGACTGCGCGATGAACATCGCGTCTTCGCAGACGACCGGCCGCAAGCGAAACGCGGCATCCTCGAATTCTCTCTCCGATTGGGCATAGACGACGTCATCCCGCCCGGCGTACCTGAACACCTTCGCCGCACGCTCCACCTGACGGTTGGAGATCGCCACCACCCGCATTCCGGGGGTGCCGTGCATGATCTGGTTGGTCAGGCCCTGGCCCATGAAGCCGGCGCCGACGATACCCACCCGGATAGGTCGATTTTCCTTCTCGCGGATCTGCAGCTCGGTATCGACGATCCACATGGGTCAGCTCCTCACGTTGGTGCGGGCGAGATGTCCTTTGGCGGCCTATTCCACCATCGCCAGGGACATCCTGCGCTTCAGATCCCACTCGACTTCCACGAGGGGCCTGAACCCCTGGTCCTTCTCGGATACGACGGACACCGGCATCGGCCAGCCCAGGCAGAGATGCGGGTCGTCGTACCTCAATCCACCCTCGAGCTGGGGCGCGTAGAACTCGCCGACCTGGTAGCTGGTATCGGTGCCGTCCAGAAGTACCTGGTAGCCGTGCGCGAAGCGTTCGGGCACGTACAGCCCGCGCATGTTCTTCTCGCTCAGCTCCACGGCGATATGCTCGAGGTAGGTCGGACTCTCAGGCCTCAGGTCGACGATGATGTCGAGGATGGCTCCCCGCGTGCATCGCACGAACTTGGTTTCGGCCGCTGGCGGGTACTGGAAGTGCATGCCGCGAATGGTGCCCTTGAGCAGGTTATGGGCCATGTTCGCTTGCGCAATCGTGCTTTTGAGGCCGTGCGCCGAGAACTCGTTCTGGCAGAATGACCGGACGAAGAAGCCTCGTTGATCGAGCTTGGGCTCCACGTCGACGATGAATGCGCCCTTGAGCTTCGTTTCGGTGAAAATCATGCGTATGTCCTCACGAAGCGTTTGCCATCGGCACGGGCTGATCGCTGCGGTGATCAACCGCAATGGAGTGCCGCAAGTCCTTGCCCAGCACACCGCTCGCAAGCAGCCGCCGGATGTGGCTGATCCGCTGGTATCGTGGCCCTTCGAACTCAGCGAGCAGCAGGTTCGACTCCCGGTATGCGCGGTACAACTGCTCGGCGCCGCGACGCGCATCGAATTGGGGCTTGAACGCAGGTAGGACCCGCTTGATCTTCTCAAAGCTCACTCGATATGACCGCGTGTCGGCGCCGGCCGTCGCGGCGATTTCGACCTCGCAGCCCGGGACCACCTCCGCGACGATCGCTGCGATATCGCGGATGCGATAGTTGTGCTCCGTCTGACCGACGTTGAAGGCCTGGTTGCAGACCAGTGCTTCGGGCGCCTCCAATGCGGCGATGAACGCCCTCGAGATGTCCTCGATGTGGACGATGGGCCGCCACGGCGATCCGTCGGATTTGAGAAAGATGCGCTTCTCGGTGACGGCCCAGGCAACCAGATTGTTCAGGACGATATCGAAGCGGATGCGCGGTGACACTCCGTACGCGGTCGCCGGCCGCATGAACGTGGGACAGAAGGTGGCGCTGGCCAGCGTGGAGATGTCCCGCTCCGAGCGAACCTTGGACTCGCCATAGGCCGTCACCGGGTTCAGCGCCCCCATCTCATCGAGCACGGTGTCGTCGGCCTTGCCGTAGTTGCTGCAGGACGACGCCATCAGGAACCGCCTGACGCCCGCCTGCTTGGCCAGCGTCGCCAGACGTACGCTGGCGATGTGGTTGATGTCGTAGGTGAGATTGGGATCGAGATCGGACAGCGGGTCGTTCGAAAGAGCCGCCAGGTGAATGACCGCGTCAAGCCCGCGGAAGTCGTCCACTACGGCATCTCGCACATCCTTCCGGATATGGGGAACCGCTGCAATCTCGCCGCCGGCTTTGAATGTACAACCTCTGTAGAGATCGCTGTCCAGCCCGACGACCGTGTGCCCGGCCTTCAGCAGCATCGGCACCATGACTGTGCCGATATAGCCGAGATGCCCGGTGACCATTACCCGCATCTTGTTCCTCCCGTCGTCGCTGGATGAAGTGTCTGCTTACTGAAAAGACAGCTTTCGGCCGTGGAATGCCTCGGCGAAACCCTCCGGCGCCCGACATTCGACGCCGCGCAGGCGCGCCAGGCTCAGAAAGGTATCGGGCTCGAACCAGTCCTTGGATCTCTGGGAGCCGAAATGCTTTTGCAGAAGCGCTGTCTTGCGGTCCATCAGTCCCCGGCTCACGGGGACGTAGATGTTGGGCTGGCCGATGTCGCCATCCCATTTGGGTATTTCGTATTCGAGGATCGGATGGTCTCGAAAAGTGTTCCAGGTCAGGGATGAAACCTGCCGATGATCCTGGTGGGCATCGTTGTGCCAATGCGACAGCACCAAGTCAGGCGAGGCACGCCGGCGGAGTTGCTCGAACCACGCCTTGATTGCAGCACCCTGATAAGGAAAGAACCCATCCTGAAACGCCGCTATGTCGATCTCGGCCGAGCGCGCATCGGCAAGGAAGGACTTCGCCGAACAATATGCTTCCTCGCAGCGGGAGCCTACCGCGCTGAGCACCGCCCAGTGAACGTCCAGCAGGATGCCCTTCTCGATCCATCCGAGGATCGTCGCACCGGCGCCGATCTCGATGTCGTCGGAATGCGCCCCGATGCAAAGCACCGACAACGCTTCCCCTGGCCGTGCGATTCCCATCTGCTTCATCGAACTTGCCTCTTGCCTACTCCGCCGCCAGCCGGGAAGCCTGGGCAAGGCGCCAGGGCATCGTCCCCCTCTCGACCAGATCCTCGAGGCTCTGCTTGTCCTTGAGCGTGTCCATCGGCCGCCAGAAGCCTTCATGCCTGATCGCCATGAGCTGGTCGGCCTCGATCAGCCGGCGGAACGGCGCCTCCACCAGCTCGTCGCCGTCGGTCATGTAGTCGAAGATCTCCTTTCGGAAGATGAAGAAGCCGCCATTGATCCACAGGTTGGCATCCTGGCTGCTGCGCAACCGCTCGACCTTTCCGCCTTCGTCGATATCGACCAAATGCAGGCTGAACGACGGCCGCACTGCCAGGAAGCACGCGACCTTGCCGCTGGTCCGGAATATCTCCGTCATCTCCTGCAGGTTGGCGTCGCTAAGACCGTCGCTGTAGTTGGCGTAGAACATTTCCTCGCCCGCCACGTGGTCCCGCACGGCCCAGAGGCGTTGTCCAATGTTCCGCCAAATGCCGGTGTCGATCATCGTGACGCGCCAGTCCTGCTGTGGATCGCCAAGGATTTCCACTTTCTGGCCGAAGCCGGAAATGACGCAGTCAGCGTAAGTCTGCGCCTTGTAGTTCAAGAAGAAGTCCTTGATGACGTTGGCCTTGTAGCCAAGGCACAACACGAAATCCTTGCAACCGAACTGGCTGTAGTAGTGCATGAGGTGCCACAGGATCGGCTTGTCGCCGATCGGAATCATCGGCTTGGGCAGGCTCTCGGAGACATCGCGGATCCGCGTGCCCAGACCCCCGCAGAAAAGGACCGTTTTCATCGCCTGTGCCTTTCGTTGCCCGTTGCCGCTCCGCCTGTCGCGGCGCCAACGCCAACTCGTGTTCGGCCAAGAATGAGTGCTGAGGGCATCAGTAGCGAGAACCATGCGGCATTACCCCTCTTGGTGCGCCCGATCACGCGCATCGCTAACGTCCATAAATTTTCTTTCGGACTAACTCTTTTGGCAGCCGGACGGCGCTCTCCGTTCATCTGCAAATATTGATATCGGCGGCCATCAGGAGCTGGCGGACGTTCTTTCCGATGCTTTCCAGGCGGTGCTCGATGGGCATTTGAACACCATAAAAGACGGCGATTACCAGCACGGCCAGGAGCAGCCGACGCCGGAAGCGCGGATTGCCTTTTGGAGGCCCTGCCAGAAGTGCAAAAAACACGGCGCCCGCTACACCAATCGCCCCACCGATCAGGACTTCCAGCACCGAATGCTTGTCCAACCGCAGACGCGAAGCTCCGATTACCACCGCAATGAGTATGGAAATCGCAGCCGTGACCGGAATCAACGCGCGGTCCATCGTCCACTTGGACCGGACCATTGCGATCGCAAGGCCACCATAGACGACGGCAGCGGCAGCCGTATGGCCGCTCGGATTCCTGACGAGCGCGTCGGGCAGTGCCTGGTTGCAGGCGAAAAAGCGCAGCTTGAAGAGCAGGATCAGAGCGAGCGCCGAGCCGACGACGGCACCCCAGGCAATTGCGCCGCGCCACCATTGCATGACCGCGAAGACGACGAAAACGACCGCCGACAGAGGCAGAACCACGGCTTGATCTGCGAAGTCCGTGATCAAGGACGACGGCGTAGATACGCCCAACGACATCTGCAACACCCTGCCAAGCTGGTTGGGCGGGACCAGTCTTACCTGCGCCCTTTCAGGCAGATGGAGCGCGCCTGACCCCTGCGCGCGCAGGCCTTCAACCTACTGTCCCAATTCCGACAATGCAGCGGTCCGTGAGGAGTACCGGAGGGACGATGGTGGTTGCCCGATCGCGCCAGTGAAGCTCGTCGATAGCCGCGATTTTCCGTCGACCGACTACTCCTTCCGCTCACGTGTAGGCGATGTGCTACGCGCGTACGATCCTTCCAGCGCTCACCTCGGTTCTCTACTGCCGAGGACTTGATGGACCGCGCTAGGGCCAAGGTCGGCCTCAGACACGCCCCCAACCCTGTCTGATCCGGCCTTGGCCCGCCCATCGGTTCCAAGCCAAAGCTGGAGCAACGACGCGACATCGCGTGGTGCAGGCCGGGAGGAGCACGGCGGCTGGTCCGTTCGGCCGATTGCTGACTGGATCTCCAGGAGGTGAGCGCGGGTTTTGTCCCGGCCGCCAACCGATTTCATGCCCGGACTGCTACCAGACGTATCGAAGGCCGGCGCTCAATATATGATTGGAGTTGGCGCCAGCGAGATCACCGTCATAGCGGAAGTAGACGGATGTGCGCTCCGCGACGGTGGTGTTTGCCCCGACGCCGAGAACCACGCCGTCGCGCGGAGCCGCGGCCCCGAAAGTCGTGAACCCGATCGCCGGAGCGCCAACGAACGACGCCGTGACCGGCCGCGACAGGTCGGCGAACTCATGGCTCCATCCGAGCCGGATTGCCAGATTGAGGCTCTCGTGCCACGGCGCGTTGATCGCGGCCCCGAGCTGGGCGCCCAATACCGTGCGCAGCGATTGCGTGGTCTGCTGAGCAACGGCAAGGTCGAGCGAATCGGCGCCGGTTTCCGTGAAGCCGGCCTGCGTCGAGGTCGAGGCCTGCAGCCGCGCGAACGGCATGACGAAGCCGCCTATGCTCGGCGCGGCGGCAATCTTGTAGCCCGCCTCGAGCTGGCCAAAGAAGGTATTGGCGACGGTGTAGCCCTGCGCCGAACGGAAGGGCAGGCCGGGGATGACGATCGGCCTTGTCATGCGGTTGTCGCTGTGACCGTAGCCCGCCAGCGCATCGAGATAGAAGGCGTCCTCCTGATACTCGCCGTAGAGGGCGAACTGCAGGGTGTTGGACGTGCCATAGCCTGGCATGCCTTGGGCATAGAGACTCGCGGCGTTGAAGCCCGCAGCGATACCCACCCTGAAGTCCGGTGCGACACGGCGGTCGAGGCCGGCAATGAAGCCACCGAGACTGTAGGTGAGGCCGTGACTGTTGTTGTCGCCGGCAACTGTGCCGAAGGCCCCCAGCGCGCCACCCCAGGCACCCCATAGAGGCTCGACATCGCAAGCGTTGTCGCAATCGTCGGCCTTCAGCGCGAGGTAGCTGCCGCGGCCCGTCAGGCCCGCAGCGCTTTGCCCAACGCCACCGCCGGCCCGGAACCGGAAGCTGTCCATGAACAGGAGCGCGGACTGCACTTGCAGCGACGCGAAGCCGGAATAGATCTGACCGCCGATGGCGTCGAGCGCCCCTGGGCCCTGCGCGGCGTTCAGACCATAGAGCGCGTTCAAGACCGTGTTGAAGTCACCACTGGCCGCGCTGTTTGCCCGGTCAAGTGCCGCGCCGACTGCGCGCTGGTTGGGTGTCTGGGCGCCGTTCTGGAACGAGTCGGCCGAGGCCAGCAGGGTCAGCGTCACGGCATTGCTGCTGTAGGAGAGCGACGGTGTCAGGAAGGCAAGGTTGGTGACGACGCCATCGAAGGCGCCGGTTCGATTGGCGGCGCTCAAGATGGTGTAGCTGGTGGTGCGCTGCCATGCGCCGGCCTGCGCCAGAACGCTGACCGTGCCGCCGTTCAGCGTCGCCGTGCCGGTTACGGTGACCAGGCTGGCCGCCGACGGGGTCGCCTTCACCTGGAACGTGCTGCCGGGATTCTGGACCAGGCTGGCCGCCGTCAGCATGCCGGTCGAGCCGACGCCGAGCGTGCCGCCGGAATTGACGGTCGTCGCCCCAACCGTGCCGATGCCACTCAATGTGCCGCCATTCACGGTAACGGCGCTCGCCAAGCTGCCGTTCACGACCAGCTCGCCGCCACTGATCGTGGTGGCCCCGGTGTAGCTATTGGCGCCAGCGAAGATGGTGGTGCCGGCAAGCACGTTGACGGCGCCAGCGCCAGTGATCGTTGGCGAAAAGACGTAAGCCGATGCCGTGTGGTTGAAATTGAGCGCGCCCGTACCGGCACCGAACTGCACCGTTGCCGCATTGAGGGCGCCGGGCGCGGTCGGCGTGTTTCCAGCAGCCGCGCCGATGTTCACAGCTCCGATCGAACCCGGTTGGTCAGCGACCACGATTGTCCCGGTGCCGCCCGCGACGTTGACAGCGCCGCCTCCACCAACCGTGAGCGTCCCACTGCCGGCGCGCCCCACATCAACGTTGCCGATGTTTGTCCATGCGGAGCCCGAACCGGCGACCGTCATCGTGCCGGCGGAGCCCGCGCCGTTGCCGAGAAAGCCGCCCGCCAAACCGGTGAGCACCTGGCCGCCACTGGAAATCGTGACCTGCCCTGTGCCGGAATCGCCGATCGTCAACGCCGAACTGTTCGCCCATGTGCTGCCGACGCCGCTCACCGTCACAGTACCGATCCCGCCGTTGATGCAGGCATCGCAGCCACCGACACGGCCGACCACGTTACTCACCGCGCCGCCGCCGCCGATGCTGAGGGTGCCCGTGCCATTGCGTCCGACGTAAAGATCGCCGCTGTTCGTCCAAGTGGTGCCGGCGCCGTTCACGGTGACGGTCCCGGCCGCCCCTGGGGCATAACCGATGTTGCTCTCCGTATTGGTCACCGTGCCACCATTCTGGACCGTGAGCGTGCCCAAGGCCGACCCCAGATATCCGCCGACAACGAGTTGGCCGCCGATGTTCCAGGCGGATCCGGCATCGGTGACAGTCATCGTGCCGCTGGAGCCCGGCTGGTTGCCGATAAAGCCGCCCGCGGAACCGGTTAGCACCTGTCCGCCGCCGGAAATCGTGACCTGGCCCGTGCCGGAATCGCCGATGGCCAACGCCAAGCTGTTCGTCCAGGTGGTGCCGACGCCGCTTACCGTTACTGTACCGACCGCACCGGCGCTGCAGCCGGCGCAGCCACCGACATGGCCGATCACATTGCTCACAGTGCCGCCGCCGCCGATGCCGAGGCTGCCCGTTCCATTGCGCCCGATGTAAAGATCGCCGCTGTTCGTCCAGGTGGCACCGGCCCCACTGACGGAGGCTGTCCCGATAGACCCTGTTGCATAACCGACGCTGCCGTCGGTGTTGGACACCGCACCGCCATTCTGGACGGTGAGGGTGCCCAGGGCGGGACCCAGGAATCCTCCGACAACAAGCTGGCCGCTGATGTTCCAGGCGGAGCCTGCGTCGGTGACAGTCATCGTGCCGCTTGAGGCCGGCCAATTCCCGATAAATCCACCCGCGGAACCGGTGAGCAGCTGCCCGCCGCCGGAAATCATGACGAGCCCCGTACCGGAGTCGCCAATGATCAGCGCGGAACTGTTCGTCCAGGTGGCGCCTCCCCCGCTCACCGTCGCTGTTCCGACCGCACCGGTGCTGCAACCGGCGCAACCACCGACATGGCCGATCACATTGCTCACCGAGCCGCCGGTAACGACATCGAGCGTGCCGGTGCCGTTACGTCCGATGTAGAGGTCGCCGCTGTTGATCCAGCCGGCACCAACGCCGCTCACGATGACGGTCCCGGTGGACCCTGATGAGTCGCCGACGCTGCCGTTCGTGTCGGTCACCGTGCCATTGCTGCCGATGGTCAGCTTGCCCGCGATCGATCCACCAACGACAACGTCGAGGGCCTGGGCACCCGGCCCGTTTACCGCGGTTGGATTTGGAGCGATCGTGTCGATGAAGGCGCTCGAGCCGGGCGTAGGCACCGTACCGCTCTGCCAGTTGCCGCCGATGAACCAGTCACTCGACGTGTTGCCGGTCCAGATGCTCTGTGCGCCGGCCGGCGAAAGGGTTGCAACCGCTAGGACAAGAGAAACGCTGAATGCTATCAGCGGCTGCCATTTCAATCCGGCGTGCGCATATCCACGATTCGCGATATCCGACGCTTTCCTGAGGCACTGTTGGCCTCGCGAATGTCTCGCCATTACGAAGCCTTAGCATCATACAGCTCGCGCAAGAGTTGAGCATGTGTGGTACCCCTGCGAATCGAGTGAGGTAGGAATATCCCCTTCGGCACCTGGAGAACGAGGGAAACAGCAACTCTGGCATCTCGCCCGGAGTAGGACTTCCTTCCGTGGTTCGAGGCCGGTGGCGAAGTAAGTTCCGGCCGTCGCCTCGTCGTCGATTCCGGCGGTGCGGACAAGCAAGGGCACAAGGCTCGAGATGCGCACCATCGCTGGAGTCTGCCTACCTGCCTACTCAGCCATGGCCTCCTGCGGAATGATCACGTACGGAGTACGTCCTCTTCCCGCGATCTCCGGGTACGTGGATGTGATATCGGCAACCCAGCCTTGGGGCGTAGACCTCTTGGTTTCCGAACCAGGTCAGAGCCAAGGGGACGGCTGCAACTGCCCCTTGGCTCGCCGACCAGCCAAGGCAACCTCTTCGAAGACATTGGCATTCTGCAGTGCATCCCGGCATCCGACGCCGTCAATGCAATTACAGATCGCGCAATTGTTACGGTGCCGCCAAGCAAGGTAGCGATCTTAAAGCTGTGCTCATGCCGCGAATTGTGGAATCAGTTCTCGTGGGTGGGTTTCGCCTTTTTGGGGAGGGCGGTACTTTGGGCGTCGGTTGGGGCAAGGGGTCTCCGCTCGACATGAAATTGAAAGGCTTGGGGGCCCAAGCCGAGGACTTGGATGTTCTTGTCCAGGCCATCAAACGTCGTGTGTCCGTGGCGGCGCACGACAATGTCATTCGTGAAGCCGATGCCGCCGGACAGGTCAAGGTTCTCCTTTCCGGGACAACCTGCTCGTACAACAGGAAAGAAAACGGTAGCCGGAGCATTCTCGCATTCCACCACGCCGGTGATTTCTGCAACCTGCATCGTTACGTCCTGCCGAACTGCCAGACGGCGATTGCCGTCCAGGCGCTGACCGATTGCACGGTTGGCATCATCGAGTATCGGGACGTGGACAGGCTTCTATCCCATTCCGCACTGGCTTCGGCATTGTGGCGCGCGTCGGTGCTGGAGGCGGCTTATTGCCGGGAGCGTCTGAGCAGGACGAGCCGCGGGACAGCACTCGAGCGCGTCGCGCACTTGCTTTGCGAGCAGATGGCCCGCCGGGAAGCAATTGGTATCCGCGGCCCGCTGCCTTTCTCACAGATCGACGTCGCAGACGCCGTTGCCCTTTCCATCGTGCACGTCAATCGCACGATCCAGACATTGCGGGGCCTGAACGTGTTGTCCAAGACCGGGCATGCCATCGAGGTGGTTGACCGGGAGAAGCTCGAAAAAATCGCCGGCTTCCATGACCGGTATCTCGATTTGCCGAACTTTGTCTCGAAGTGGACCGTCCAGATCGAACCGGCCCGGCGAGCGGCGCTTGGGCGAGTCTCGCCCAATCATCCTACCGTGTCGACGATCGCCCGAACCCCGCGTCGCATCCACTAGACCAGCTCGGGCAGGCCTTGCGATACGGCTGGCTGACCGCGGAGCCGGCTGACGGTCACCCATCGATCGACGTTTGCGCGACTTACGGCATGCGCATGCGTCCATCAAGGCGATGCGCGCGCACGGCCCCCCCACACTCCGAGGAGCAGGGCCGTCGGAATAGCAGCTATGGGTGTGTGGAGAAGAATGGTGCCCAGGGGCGGAGTCGAACCACCGACACTGCGATTTTCAGTCGCATGCTCTACCAACTGAGCTACCTGGGCATGCCGTGTTGGCGGGCGGCTGTATAGGACGGGTCAACGTTCCTGTCTAGTTGGAGCCGAAGAGGGGTCCTCGCCGTCTCTTGGAGTTTCGTCGGTGGGCACGCGATAACCTTCCTTCAGCCAGCGGCCGAGATCGATGTCGGCGCAGCGCTTGGAGCAGAAGGGTCTGTATTTTTGGTCGGCCGGCTTGCCGCAGACCGGGCACTGGGCCTCGGTCCTGACAGCGCGCAACGGTACGGGTCGGTCCGGTTTCATGACGATATCAACGTCGCGCGGGCCGACTGCAGCGTCAACAGGGTGGGCTGCCCGGCGCCAGCCGGGCAGCCCGTCGCGCATCATGTCGCGCAGATCGTCAGGCGTCGATCAGGTCGCGGGAGACTTCGTCCGCAACCTCGTCCAGCCGGTCGAGGCCGAGATCGGGCAACGGCACGAACATCGTCGCTGTCAGGCCGGGGTTCAGGCTCTGCAGCGAGATCTCGCGGCCATTCGCGAAGCGCACGGCGTCCTTGTGCAGGCCGCCCTCGAGACGGGTCATCACGACCTCTTCAGAGGCGCCGATACCCAAGGTCTGTTGCAGAGCCTCGTCGATGCCTTCCAGGCGCAGATGGGCGCCGGCGGGGACGCAAGCAGCGGTGTCGCAGCTGGTGCCGGCGGCAAAGCCCATGGAACCGGTACCAAAGCGAACGAGTTTATAGGACTCGCCGACAGCGGCGGGAACAGAACGATAGAGTTCGAGGGAATAGTCACACATTTTTGCAAGTCCTCCAGGAGGATGGTGACCGCTCGGCTGACCGAATGGGGGAGTCGGACGGCGTAGATCAAACGCCCCGCCGCGCCTTTTGTTTCTCACTCTTCCGTGTGTTCGAGGGCCTGCAGCTGCCCCGCCAAGGTCACGCCGCGGCGGGCCCGCGTGAGCTCGAAATGGCCAAGTCGTGTGAATCCATAGACTTGCGCCGGGACCGGGTCCTCACGCAGGGCTTCGGCCAGGGCTGCCTGGACTTTGTTGCGGTCATAGGCACTGCGCATGGTGACGAAATCGACGACGATTGCCCCCGCCAGATTGCGCAGGCGCAGCTGCTGGGCGATCGCCGGGACGGCCTCGAGATTGACCTCGACCGGCCGCCGCGGCGCCCGGCCCTGCCGGCCGCCGGCACCGGCACTGTCGACATCGATGGCGCACAAGGTCTCGCCGGGCTCGAACAGCACCTCGACGCCGCTCGGCAGCACGATGCGCGGCGCGAGCGCAGTGTCGATCTGGCCCGCCACGTCGTCGATGTCGAAGGCCGGCATCGGGCCGTTGTGCCAGCGCACGCGGATCTTCTCCTGGCGACGATCCATCTCGTCCTGCAGCGTGCGCGCCATCGCCCGGTCGTCGAGGATCACCTCCTCGAGGCTGGCACCATGGTCGCGCAGCATGCGTTCGATCGGATCGCGCTCGCCGGGAATGCGTCCCGACAGATCCGCCGGCGGCGAGACGTCGAGGGCGAGCCGCCGCATCTTCTCCCAGCGCTCCGTCACCCGTGACGCATCGGCCTGCAGGACGGCCGCGGGCGCGCCGGCGGCGGCGGTGCGGAGAACGATGCCGCCGTCCAGCAGCCGGCCGACATGGCCCGCCAGGCGCTCGCGCTCGGACTCGCCGTCGATGCGGCGCGAGAAGCTGACGCCCGAGCCGAGCGGATGATAGACCAGATACCGGCCCGATACGGCGATGTTCATGCTGAGCCGCGGGCCCTTCCCCTCGCCCTTGGGATCGCTCTCGCCCTCACCGCGCACCTGCACCAGCACGGGCGCCCCGGCCGGCGGCCAGCCGTCGATGCCGGCGCGATCCTCGGCGCGCAGGAAGCCTGAACGGCCGGTGCCGATATCGACGAATGCCGCATCGAGGTCAGCCATGACGCGCTCGAGCCGGCCGAGATAGACGCCGTCGACCAGCGACGGGCGATCGCGGCGCGCGACCTGCAGCTCGACCAGCCGGCCTTCCGCGGTCAGCGCCATCAGGAAGGCACGCGGCAGGACCTGGCAGATCAGGCGGTCGATGCGGCTCATGGCACGGCCTTCAGCAGCGCCGCGGTCTCGAACAGCGGCAGCCCCACGACGTTGCTGTAGGACCCGGAGATGAAGGCAACGAAGGATGCGGCGCGGCCCTGGATGGCATAGCCGCCCGCCTTGCCCTGCCATTCACCGCTCTGCACGTAGGCCTCGATCTCAGCTTTCTCCAGGCGTTTGAAGCGGACCGCCGTCTCGACCAGCCGCGTGCGGATCTTGCCGCGGCAGCCGATCGCGACGCCGCCCAGCACCCTGTGCCGGCGGCCGGACAGCAAGGCGAGGCAAGCGCGGGCCTCGGCCTCGGTCTCGGCCTTGGGCAGGATGCGCCGGCCGACCGCGACCACGCTGTCCGCCGCCAGCACCGTCGCCCGCGGATGGCGGGGCATCACGGCGGCGAGCTTGGCGGCGGCGATGCGCAGCGCATAGGCGCGCGGAGTCTCGCGCGGCCTGGGTGTCTCGTCGGCATTGGCGGGATCGATCGCGTCAGGCTCCAGCCCGATCTGCCGCAACAGGTCCAGCCGGCGCGGCGAGGCGGACGCCAGGACGAGCAACGCCTACTTGAAGCGGAAAGTGATGCGGCCCTTGGTCAGGTCGTAGGGCGTCATCTCAACGGTGACGCGGTCGCCTGCCAGCACGCGGATACGGTTCTTGCGCATCTTGCCCGAGGTATGGGCGAGGATCGTGTGGTCGTTGTCGAGCTTGACGCGAAACATCGCGTTGGGCAGCAGCTCGGCCACGACGCCATTGAATTCGATCAGGTCTTCCTTGGCCATCCGGCCTCCGCAAAGGGGTCAAAAAGGAGCGAAGCGGCCCGGAAAATGGGCTTGGTTCCGGGGTTAGTCAACGCCCTGCCCCGCTTTGTCCCCCGGTCCGGCACAAATCGGCCGTATGACGATGAGACCGCCATATGCCCTTGGATATGCTTTTGGAGGTCTCGACGGGTGCACCCGCATGAGGCAGGGTCGCGGCCAAGAAATGAATTGGGAGGCTGGCCGGCAGTGCGGCAGCTGTTCTTCGGTTTCGACGGTCGGATCAACCGGACGACCTTCTGGGCCGTCCAGATCCCGGTGCTCGTCCTGTTCTGGCTCTACGCCATGCGCGTCGATCCGCTGCTCGCGCGCTGGTTTCCGTACAGTGTGTTCGAAGGGCTGACCGTGGCGCTGGTGCTCGCAGCGCCCCTGATCTGGGTGCAGACCGCGATCGTGATCAAGCGCTGCCACGACCGCGGCAAGTCGGGTTTCTGGGCGCTGCTGCTGTTCATCCCGGTGTTCGGCCTGCTCTGGCTGCTGGTCGAGTGCGGCCTGCTGCCGACCGCCCAGCGAGCCTAAAATCCAGTCTGTGCACCCGAGTCCACCGCGGCGGTGGACGGCTCCGATGCCGATTCCACAAGGATTTCAACCGCGAGTCCGGGAATCCAGCCCCACCCCCCTGGCTGGACTCGGGCCGGACTCCGGCAGGACCCCGGCTGGACGGCTTGGACATGAGACTGCAGGCAGATCGGCAACAGGTCGCAAAAAGTCCGCCGGAATTTACGAGCAGCGCTTCTTGAAGAACTCCAGCTAGTACCGGTGCACAGGGATTATGACTCGTTGGAAGGGTCTGGGTAGGCGCGGAGGCAAGGATGCGCTTATCGCTATCGTTGCCATAGCGCCGGGCCGCCCCGGGGCGCGGCAGATCGTGCAAGCCGGCCAGGCGTTGAGCCGAAAAGCGCGTGCGCCAACGACTGACCCGGCCCGGCCAGGTTCCCAGCTCGCTGGCGATCGAACGGGTCGACCGACCCTGGGCCGCCAGCAGCACAATGCGCGCCCGCTCCACTATCCCATGTTCAGTCTTTGGAGATCGGATCATGGCTTCAAGCACAGACCGCTCCTGCTCCGTCAGCGCGATCGGCGTCGCTTCCTGGATGTTCATCCCATCCTTGAATCACGACTCCGCCTCCAGCGATAGTCGGTACTAGTTGATCAATCGACATTTTGCGTCCTCCCTCGCGCGATACTCACGCATCGCCGGAGGCGAGCGGCGAGGCACGCCCTATGTGGCCGATCATGAATTGCCACACTCCATCGCGCTGACCGTCGTCGAGGATGGACATGACTTCGTCGAAATTCGTCTCGGGCGGTACATCGACCGAATAGAGAGTTCGCTCGCCATTCGGCGTATCCACGTACGCGCCCTCATAAGTGCACCCCAGCGACTGTAGAGGCGCCCAACGCGGTTTGAAGTGGGATGAATTCTTGTGCGTATAGATCCATAGGGTCGAATGACCGGAGGTCTGGATCGTGCCGGCATAGTCAAGGCCCAGGCCATCCGGTGCTTCTTTGGCTCGAACAATATCGAGATAGCTTGCCGCTCGCGAGTAGTACGGCGAGTTCATGAGCCGAAAGGCGCCACCTTCCTTTGAACCGACCGGTTCGGCCCACAGAAGCTCAGCGCTCTCGCGGTGTCCATCTTCGGGGTCCACAAAGAATCGGATTTTCGCGTAGTTGTGGGTCATTGCTCACGCCTCCGGTTGACGCATCTGCCAGTACCACTCCGGCGGAGTCCTAGGCCCCTTCCGTCGATTGCAAGTCCGACAAGCCGGGGCTTCATTCTCCGGATCGTTGTTTCCACCTCGCCACCTGGGAATGATATGATCGCGCTCCAGTGAATTCGGAAAGCTCGGCCGATTCGTCGTCGGTTTACCACAATATGTGCAGGGGGTTCCTTCGGGATAGAGATTAGGTCCCTGGAACGGCTTTTCGGCATTTGACCCACCAGAGGAACCTGGAGGGAGCTGCTCGAGAGGAGTCATTCCCTCAGGCGTTGGAATTTCACCAATCGGCGGAACCGGTCTTATGACCGGCGGGAGCCGGCCGAAGATGATAGTCGGTGGAAATACCTGAGCCGTTACGAGCGGTGGATGAGCGTCGTCGTGCTCCGATTCTGCCGCGACAGACACCGCCGCGGGACTGCCGCTGCTATCGGCACTTGGACGCTCGCGCGGCGCGAGCAGCGCCAGCGTCGCCTGTCGCATATCGGCCGGGAGCGCGCTGATCCGATCAAGGAGCGCATCGCCATCCCCGGATAACCCATCAACGGGACCGCGCTGAAGGCTTTGGATGTCTTCCGCGGTGAAGGGAGAGACCGGAATGCCTTGGCGGCGGGCGGCGATCGTACGCGCTTGGCGGATACGGCCTTCCATGTCATCGACGGGAACAGGCGGCCCGACATCGGGATACAGCTTGGTGCCGGCATCGAAGGCATTGCGCGCGAACGCTTCCGATTGCGCACGCTGGATCGCTTCTGCTGCAGGGCGATCTCGCGTCGACAGGGCGTAGATGAGCCGCTGCTGGCGATCCGGGCTGGCCTGCGCAAATACGCGCAGGAAGGGTTCCAAAGCAGCCAGCTGTCCTGCTTCGGCCGCTTTCTCAGGCGCCCCCGCTGCCGTGTACCCAGCGGTGAGCGCTGAGAAGGTACCGGCGGATTGCATCGAAGGTGCAGTCGCGAGGGTGCGCCGAGCGGAAGCGAGCTGGTCGTCGAGTCCTTGTATGGTGGCGACGCGATCGCTCTCATGAGCCGACTCCTGCGCCATCGATCTGACAGTGGCGATAGCCCTCTGGTCTGGTGAAAGAGCCGGATCGACCGCTGCCCGATCCATCAGGGGCGGCCCCGGCTTTGTCGCCTCGCGCTGCAGCCAGGCATCGACCGCCGCCTCGTTTCTGGCGGCCTCGATCGCTACGTTGAGCCTTCGAAGATCAGGTGGAGCAAGCCGGTCCTTGACGTGGTCGAACAGGGCCAGCGCCTGGGCGCCCTTGCGGTTGGCGATGCGCTCGTCGATGGCCCGGCGCAGGATGTCGGAGCGCGCGCCGAGAATGGCGGCGGCTTCCTGGGGCGAATCGGGCGCGATGCCGTCCATGCGCGCACCCTCGCGGGCGGCGGTTGCATTGGCTTCGGCGAGACCCAGGATCTTGGCGTCGTTGTCGTGCTCGAGCTCGGCGGCGCGCTGGATCAGCGCCTGGCGCTGCGCCACGACCTGGCGTTGATAGACGCGTCGTTGCGCGGCGACATGGCGGGCGATGCCGTCCGCGGCGTCGTCGATGTGCAGATCGAGGCGCGGGCCGAGCGCGGCGCGCTCGCTATCGTCGCGCGCGAGGTCGAGCGTCGCCGCCCGCAAGGCCTGCAGGCGGTCGTTGATGGCCGGCTGGCCGTCGATGGCGTCTACGCCTTCCAGGCGATAGAAGGCATCGGGCGCCGTGAAGAGCGCCTCCTGCTTGCCGGCGATGAAGTGATTGACCATCTCCTCGATGCGATGGTCGTCGGCGGGTGGTGCGGGCGGTGGGGGAGCCGAGAGGAGCCACTCTGGGATTTCGAACGCGGTACTCATGCGCGTTCAGTTCTACGCGCGGTGCGAGTGGCCACCTATTATGGGCAATGGCCGGAGTTATTACCGAGGAAAGCGACCCCGAAAGGTCGGTCCATTGTCCAAGAAGGCTTCGTTCTAGCGAACGTTATCCCCAGAAAGTGGATAACCCAGGGAACGATTATTACGCGTTATTTGGGCGGATATTTCGCTGGCCTCGATAGTCCCTAGACGTGGACCGCCTCGGCATCACAGTCGCCGAGCTCCCGCGTAGGCGGCGGAGGGCTCGTATTGTAGGTTAACCAGTGGCGAACGAGCACGAGATCGACCTGGCGACCCAGACCCTGTTCGCGGCGCTGCTGCAGCGGGCCCTGGATTCCGAATTCGACGC
This sequence comes from Reyranella sp., assembly GCA_035293665.1. Classification (GTDB taxonomy): domain Bacteria; phylum Pseudomonadota; class Alphaproteobacteria; order Reyranellales; family Reyranellaceae; genus Reyranella. The sequence continues at coordinate 24,202 of DATGMK010000022.1, forward strand.
CGACTTCCCCGAGAAGGGCGGCTTCGTCCGCAAGCGGCTGAAAGGGCGCCTGTACTGGTACTATCAGTGGCGCGCGGGCGACAAGGTCATGAGCAAATACGCCGGGCTGGCGTCCGATCCCGGCATCGCCGATCGCGTCGAGCGGTTCAGCAGCATCAAGTCGAGCTAGCGGCGCCGGCATACGCTCGTCCGGGCCCTGGCTGCGGCGGGGCTGCCAAGTCCCGATGCACTGTCCGGTGCGATCATCGAGGCGATGTGGAAGGCGGGCTTCTTCCGGCTGCGCGGCGTGCTGTGGGGACCCTCGCCTACCAGGGCTATGCCGGGCTGCTGGGCGTCAGGCTCGGCCCGCGGCCCCTGATGACGCAGGACGCCGACTTTGCGCAGTTCTGGGCCGTTTCCGAGAACATCGGCGAGAGCATGGGCGATCCTCTTATCGTCCTCCAGAAGGTCGATCCCACCTTCCGTGCGGTTCCCCACATCAACGATCCCTTCGTGTCGACCCGCTACCGCAATCGGCAGGACTATGCGGTCGATTTCCTCACGCCCGACCGCGGCTCCGCCGACCATCAGGGGCGGCCGGCGCGGATGAAGGCCCTGGGCGGCGCAGGCGCCCAGCCGCTCCGGCATCTCGAATACCTGCTGCACGAGACCGAACGGTCCATCCTGCTCTTCGGCGGCGGCGTGCCGGTGACGATCCGGCGCCGAGCGCTACGCCATCCACAAGCTGATCGGCTGATTCCGGCCGGACGGAATATGTTCTAGATCGTCGGGCCGGACGGAACACCGAAGCGGGCCTTGAGCCGCGCGAGAAGGAGATCGCGCGTGCGGCGGTAGGAGTCGAGGCGGGTCTCACGCGAGCCCTCGACTGCGGTGGGATCGGGGATCGGCCAGTACTCGACGTCGGTCGAGGCGCTGCGCGTGAATTCCAGCGCGCTGTGATGGGCCTCGGGCGAGAGCGTCACGATCAGGTCGAACGAGCTCGGGTCGATGTCGTCGAACGACTTGCCGTGATGGCTGTTCAGGTCGATGCCGATCTCGTCGAGCACGGCGACGGCGAAGCTGTCGAGCTCGGTCGGCGTGACCCCTACCGAGTCGAGATAGGCCGTGTGCCCGTACAGCCGCTTGGCCATCGCCTCGGCCATCGGCGAGCGGATGGCGTTGTGGCTGCAGGCGAACAGCACGCTGGACGGCAGGCCGGTCATGCCTTGATGTGCAGCGCGCAAATCAGGGTGAAGAGGCGCCGCGCCGTGTCGAGGTCGACCTCGATCTTTCCGGCAAGCCGCTCGCGCAACAGCTCCGACCCCTCGTTGTGCAGACCGCGGCGGCCCATGTCGAGCGCCTCGATTTGCGAGGGGCTGAGCTTCTTGATGGCCGCGTAGTAGCTCTCGCAGATCAGGAAGTAGTCCTTCACCACCTTGCGGAACGGCGTCAGCGACAGGATGATGTCGCGCAGCTTGCGATCGTCCTTGGCATGCACGCCGAACACCAGCCGCTGCTCGAAGATGCCGATATGCAGCTTGTACGGGCCGGGCTCACCGTCGACGAGACAGAAGTCGTTCTCTTCCAGGAGGTCGAACAGGGCGACTGCACGCTCGTGCTCGACCTCGGGCGTGCGCCGCGCCAGCGACTCCTCGTCGAGGGTGATGTCGATGATGCGCCGCGCATGGGAGGAAGACGCCGGCATGATTCAGACCATATTCCGGCCGGCCGGAAGCGGCCGGACGGAACATGCCTGCTGCAACACACATCGCCCGTGCGCGCATTTCCACCCAGATGGAACCGCGCCAGCGGGCCGATGTGACAAGCGATGATCGTGTGGGCGCGGTTCCATCTGAGTGGAAATCGCTCTAGCGTCGGTTCAGCCGGATCGACACCGAGCGGCCGTGCGCGTCGAGACCTTCGGCCTCCGCCAGCGCCAGCGCCGCGGGACCGAGGGCGGCCAGCGACTGCGGCGTGCAGGCGACGATCGACGTGCGCTTCAGGAAATCGGCGACGCCGAGGCCTCCCGAAAAGCGCGCCGCCCGCGAGGTCGGCAGAACGTGGTTGGTCCCGGCAACATAGTCGCCGATCGCCTCCGGTGTGTGGCGGCCGATGAAGATGGCGCCGGCATGCGCGATCTTCGCGCTCAGCGCCTCGGCGGGCCCCGCCTCCATCGCCAGTTCGACATGCTCCGCGGCGATCCGGTCGATGATCGGCCCGCTCGCACCGAGGTCGCGCACCAGGATGATACAGCCATTGTCGCGCCAGCTCGCACCGGCGATCTCTGCGCGCGGCATCGTCTTCAATTGCGCAGCGACGGCCTTGGCGACCGCGTCGGCGAAGGCCGCATCGTCGGCGATCAGCACGGACTGCGACGAGGCATCGTGCTCGGCTTGCGATAGCAGGTCAGCGGCGATCCAGGCCGGATCGTTGTGGCGGTCGGCGACCACCAGGATCTCCGACGGACCGGCGATCAGGTCGATGCCGACCTGGCCGAACACGCGGCGCTTGGCGGCGGCGACGTAGGCGTTGCCCGGGCCAGTGATCTTGTCGACCGGCTCGATCGATCGCGTGCCGTAGGCGAGCGCGGCCACCGCCTGCGCGCCGCCGATTCGCCAGACTTCATCCGCGCCGGCGATCCCGGCCGCCAGCATGACCAGCGGGTTCAGCACGCCGTTGGGCGTGGGCACGACCATCACGATGCGCTTCACGCCCGCCACCTTGGCCGGCACGACGTTCATCAGCACCGACGACGGGTAGGCGGCCGTGCCGCCCGGCACGTAGACGCCGACCGAATCGATCGGTCGATAGCGCGCGCCGAGCCGCGTCCCGGTCGCGTCGGTGAAGCCGACGTCCTGCGGCAACAGCGCACGATGGAATGCCTCGATGCGCTTTGCGGCGAAAGTCAGCGCCTCACGCTGCGCGGACGGCACCTTCTCCGCAGCCGCGCGCCGCTCGGCATCCGAGATGCGTAGGCCCGCCGCATCGGTCTCGACGTTGTCGAACTTGCGCGTGTAGTCGACGACGGCGTCATCGCCGCGCGCCCGCACGTCGGCAATGATCTCGGCCACCACGTGGTCGACATCCTCGTCGGCGTCGCGATTGCGGCCGAGGAACGCGCCGAACTCCTGCTCGAAACGCGGCGCCGAGGCATCGAGCCGGAGCGGCCCGATGCGCCTGGCATGCCTAAGCGGCACGGCGCACCTCGCGGAAGCGGTCGACCCAGCCGCCGACGCGCTGCGGCTGCGTCTTGAGCGCGGCGCGGTTGACGATGAAGCGCGAGGTCACGTCCGCGATGTGCTCGATCTCGACCAGCCCGTTGTCGCGCAGGGTGCGGCCGCTGTCGACCAGGTCGACGATGCGATGGCTGAGGCCGAGCGAGGGCGCCAGCTCCATCGCGCCCGACAGCTTGACGCATTCGGCCTGCACGCCGCGCGCGGCGAAGTGGCGGCGCGTCACCTCGGGATACTTGGTGGCGATGCGCACATGGCTCCAACGCCTGGGATCGTCGCTGCCCGCCATCTCGGCCGGTTCTGCGACCGCAAGCCGGCACTTGCCGATGCCGAGGTCGATCGGCGCATAGATCTCGGGATAGTCGAACTCCATCAGAACGTCGGAGCCGGCGATGCCGAGATGCGCCGCGCCGAACGCGACGAAGGTCGCGACGTCGAACGAGCGGACGCGGATGATATCGAGGTCCGGATGGTTGGTCGTGAAGCGCAGCAGGCGCGAATCGGGGTCGGCAAATGCCGGCTCCGGCTCGATGTTGGCCGCCGCCAGAAGCGGCGCGGCCTCCTTCAGGATCCGGCCCTTGGGCAGGGCCAGGATCAGCTTTTCGTTGGCTTCGCTACGCACGACAGAGCTCCAAGACGCGAACGCCCGCCCCGGGCCCGGCAGGGTCGTGTGCCACGACCTAATCGGCCGGATGGGCGGGCTTCCACGGGGTGGGCCAAGGCTCCCCGACATCCCCCAAATGGCACGCGAGCCGGTCGATTTCCAGCCGTATGGCCCGACCGGCGGCGAAGCGCAGCACCACCGATCCGGGCGCGTCCTGGACCACGGCCAGCAGCTCCATCACCCGGTCGGGCTCCTGAAGGGGGATCTTGTGATGGTGGACCACCCGCACGGCGTTGAAAACCAAGGCGGAATGGGTCCGCCAATAGGCCGTATCGACGGTCGCGTCGGCCTCCCAGCGGAAACGGTTGAGCAGGAGAACAAAACGGTTCTCGGCGGCAAAAAAGGCGCAGTCGCGCACCGCCACCAGCGAATCCTGCACGGCGGCGGAGATGACACTGAGATCGTCGGCATCCAGCGCCGAGAGCTTGAGCCTGTCCATTCGAGCCGATGGATACAGGCTGCCGGGCCGCCCGATCAATAGCTAGGCGGCCATCCGGACCGGGATGCGCAGGTAGCGGGTGCCGTTGGCGTCGGGCGGCGGCAGGTGGCCAGCCCTGATGTTCACCTGCACCGACGGCAGCAGCAGGACCGGCGCGGGCAAAGTAGCGTCGCGCTCGCGGCGCATGGCGGCGAAGGCCTGTTCATCGACGCCCTCCCGGACGTGCACGTTCTTGGCGCGCTCCTCACCCACCGTCGTCTCCCAGGCATAGCTGTCGCGGCCGGGCGCCTTGTAGTCGTGGCACATGAAAAGGCGCGTCTCGGCGGGCAGCGCCAGCAGCCGGCGGACCGACTGATAGAGCCGGTGCGCGTCGCCGCCGGGGAAGTCGGCACGGGCGGTTCCGTAGTCGGGCATGAAGATCGTATCGCCGACGAATACAGCATCGCCGACCCGGTAGGCGACGTCGGCCGGCGTGTGGCCGGGCAGATGCATGACCTCGATCTCGAGGCTGCCGAGCGGCAATACCTCGCCGTCGCGCAGCAAACGATCGAACTCGCGCCCCTCGCCGCTCACGTCGTCGGCGCCAAACACCGGCTTGAAGATCCTCTGGACGTCCTTGATGTGCTCGCCGATCGCCACCTGGGCGCCGGTCTTGGCCTTGATGTGGGGCGCCGCGGTCAGATGATCGGCATGGGCGTGCGTCTCCAGCACCCAGTCGACCTGCACGCCGCGCTCGCGCGCCTTGGCGAGCACCCGGTCGGCCGAGGCGGTCGATGCCTTACCGGAGCGATGGTCGTAGTCGAGCACCGGGTCGATGACGGCTGCGCGGTGCCGGGCGGGATCGCTCACCAGATAAGTGACGGTCAAGGTGGCCTCGTCGAAGAAGGCGTCGATGACGGCTTTGTCGGACATGGGTCGCTCCGGGGTTCTTGACATATATATTAGTGATTACTAATTTAGCAAGACCTGATATACAAAAGGACCGATGACCAAAATCATCCCCTCCCGCACCTCGCGCGATCTCAAGGCCAAGGCCAGCCAAGTCGCCGACCTGCTGCGCACTCTCGCCAACGATCGCCGGCTGCTGATCCTGTGCCACCTGGTCGAATGCGGCGAGGCCACCGTCGGCCAGCTCGCCGACGACGTCGAGCTCTCCCAGTCCGCCCTGTCGCAGCATCTCGCCCGCATGCGCGAGGAAGGCCTCGTCGTCTTCCGCCGCGACGCCCAGACCCTCTGGTACCGCATTGCCGATCCGCGGGTCGAAGATCTGCTGGCGACGCTGCACCGCCTCTATTGCCACTGAAAGGACCTCCCATGACTTTGCAGACTATCGATCCCCTCACCGCCAAGCGCCTGATCGACAACGGCGCCGTGCTCGTCGACATCCGCGAGCCGGACGAACATGCGCGCGAGCGCGTGCCCGGTGCGCGCAACACGCCGCTGTCGCGGCTGGGCTCGCTGGCGACCGACGCCAAGGCCATCGTGTTCCATTGCCGTTCCGGTGCCCGCACCTCGGGTAACGCCTCCCGCCTTGCCGCTGCGGTCGCCGGCGAGGCGTACATCCTGGAGGGCGGCATCGACGCCTGGAAGAAGGCCGGCCTGCCGGTCGCCATCGACCGCGCGCAGCCGATCGAGATCATGCGTCAGGTGCAGATCACGGCGGGCGCGCTGGTGCTCGCCGGCATCCTGCTCGGCATCTGGGTCGCGCCGGCGTTTCTCGCCCTGTCGGGGTTCGTCGGGGCCGGCCTGATGTTCGCCGGCATCAGCGGCCGGTGCGGCATGGCCAAGCTTCTCGGCCTGATGCCGTGGAACCGCCGCCTCGCACGGGTGGCCGCCTGATGCTCGCCGCGCTGCCCGCCGGCCTCGCGGTCGCCTCGGGCGGCCTGATCGGCCTGGTGCTGGGCCTGATCGGCGGCGGCGGTTCGATCCTGGCCGTGCCGCTCCTGGTCTACGCCGTCGGCATGGCCTCGCCGCACGCCGCCATTGGCACCGCAGCCGTGGCGGTCGCGGTGAATGCCGCGGCGAGCCTCGGCCTGCACGCCCGCCGCGGCAAGATCCGCTGGCCCTGCGCCATCGTGTTCAGCCTCGCCGGCATCGCCGGTGCCTTGGTCGGAGCCGCGCTGGGCAAGGCGATCGACGGCCAGAAGCTGCTCGCGGCCTTCGGCCTGCTGATGGTGCTGGTCGGTGCGATGATGCTGCGACCCAAGCCTGCTGCCGGACACCCCTCGCCCTGGCTGTCCAGGCAGACCGCGGCGCACTTGCTGCCGCGGCTTGCGGGGCTCGGCGCCGGCGTCGGCCTGCTGTCGGGCGTGTTCGGCATCGGCGGCGGCTTCCTGATCGTGCCCGGCCTGATGCTGGCCGCGCGCATGCCGCTTGCCGAGGCCGCGAGCGCCTCGCTGATCGCCGTCACGGCCTTCGGCCTCGCCTCGGCCTCGAGCTACGCCTGGTCGGGCCTGGTGGACTGGCCGATCGCCGGGCTGCTGATGGCCGGCGGCGCGGCCGGCGCCATCGCCGGCACCCGACTCAACACGCTCCTGTCGCAGCGCAAAGACGTGCTGGGCCGCGTGTTCGCCGGCTTCATCATCGCCGCGGGTCTCTATGTCGGCGGCCGCGGGATGGCGACGCTGTTGGCCTGACGCGTCAGCTCTTCAGCCGCTCGATCTCGGCGCCGCAGGCGGCGAGCTTCTCCTCGAGCCGCTCGTAGCCGCGGTCGAGATGGTAGACGCGATGCAGGATCGTCTCGCCCTCGGCGGCGAGGCCCGCAATCGCCAGCGACACGGAGGCGCGCAGGTCGGTCGCCATGACATCGGCGCCGCGCAGCCGCGGCACGCCGCGCACCAGGGCGGACTCGTGGTGGATGGTGACGTTGGCGCCCATGCGCATCAGCTCGGGCACGTGCATGAAGCGGCTTTCGAAGATCGTCTCGGTGATCATCGAGGCGCCCTCGGCGCGGGTCATCAGCGCCATCATCTGCGCCTGCAGGTCGGTCGGGAAGCCCGGATAAGGCTCGGTCATCACGTCGACGCCATGCAGCCCGTTGGCCCGCCGCACGCGGAACCCCCGGTTGGTCTTGTCGAGGACCACGCCCGCCGCCCGCAGCACCTGCGCCGGCGCCTCGATCAGGTCGAGCCGGCCGCCCACCAGCTCGACGTCGCCCGACGTCATGGCGATCGCCATCGCATAGGTTCCGGTCTCGATGCGATCGGGAACGACCGTATGCGTGGCCGGCTTGAGCTGCGGCACGCCCTCGATGGTCAGCGTCTCCGTGCCGATGCCGCTGATGGGCACGCCCATCTTCACCAGGCACTCGGCGAGGTCGGTGATCTCGGGCTCGCGCGCGGCGTTGGCGAGCACGGTCGTCCCCTTGGCCAGCGCCGCCGCCATCATCAGGTTCTCGGTCGCACCGACGGACACTTTCGGGAAGGTGTAGCGGGCACCCTTCAGGCCTTTCGGCGCCTTGGCGACCATGTAGCCGCCGTCGATCTCGATCTCCGCCCCCATCGCTTTGAGGCCGGCGATGTGCAGGTCGACCGGCCGTGCGCCGATCGCGCAGCCGCCGGGCAGCGACACCCGCGCCTCGCCCTCGCGCGCCACCAGAGGACCCAGCACCAGCACCGAGGCGCGCATCTTGCGCACGATGTCGTAGGGCGCCGTCGTCGAGGCGATCTTGCCGGCTGTGAGCGTCAGCGTCGTGCCGTGGCTGTGACCGTTCTCGCCCGGCGCGGCGCTGATCTCGACGCCATGCTGGCGCAGCAGCGCGATCATGGTGGTGATGTCCGCAAGCCGCGGTACGTTCTTCAGGGTGAGCGGCTTGTCGGTCAGCATCGCCGCCACCATCAGAGGCAGGCAGGCGTTCTTCGAACCCGAGACGAGAATCTCGCCCTTGAGCTGCTTGCCACCTTTGATCCTGATGCGATCCATGAGGGAGGGATTCCTTAGATCTTGGCCAATCAGATTTTGGGAAGCGTGACGCCGCGCTGGCCCTGGTATTTTCCGGCCTTGTCGCGGTAGGAGACCTCGCAGGGCTCGTTGCCCTGGAGGAACAGGAACTGGCAGGCGCCTTCGTTGGCGTAGATCTTCGCCGGCAAGGGCGTGGTGTTGGAGAATTCGAGCGTGACGTGGCCCTCCCACTCCGGCTCCAGCGGCGTCACGTTCACGATGATGCCGCAGCGGGCATAGGTCGACTTGCCGACGCAGATCACCAGCACGTCGCGCGGGATGCGGAAGTATTCGATCGTGCGAGCGAGCGCGAAGGAATTGGGCGGGATGATGCAGACGTCAGTGGTGCGATCGACGAAGCTGTTCTCGGCGAAGTTCTTGGGATCGACCACCGCCGAATCGACGTTGGTGAAGATCTTGAAGTCGGTGCCGACGCGGGCGTCGTAGCCGTAGGAGGAGAGCCCGTAGGAGATGATGCCGTCGCGCTTCTGGGCATCGACGAAGGGCTCGATCATGCCCTTCTCCTGCGCCATGCGGCGGATCCAGCGGTCGGAAAGGATGGCCATTCTCTTGTTTTGTCCGCGAGGGGGTCTGAGGCTTCTAGACGAGCGAACCGGGCCGCTCAACCGGACTCCTGTGGGACTATCGCCGAAACCGGTCGATGCTGCGGCGCGCCTGCCGGCGGAAGTGCTCGGCCTCCTCCTGCCGGGGCGTGAGCGGGCGAATACGGCCCATCAGCCGCTCGATCGACGGGACGCCCAGCACGAGGATGAGCCCGGCGCCAATCACGCGACCACATGGACGGTCATGGCTCCTCCTTTTCGTCCTTGGCCGGCTCCCTGGCACGTGCTTGGGAGCGGGCTTGCGCCTTGCGCCGCTTGAGGTTTTCCCGCAAGGCGGCGGCCAGCCGTTCGGCGCGCTCATTCTTGGCTTCGGGCGTTTTGGCTGAGGCCGTCATTGGCGGAAGGATACACCATTGGCCGAAGCCCTGCGCACGCCTGAAGACCGCTTCCAGGGACTGCCCGGCTGGACCTGTGCGCCGTCGTACTACCAGCGGCCGGACGGGCTCCGCCTGCACTATGCGGATAGCGGCCCGCGCGCCAATCGCACCTGGCTTTGCCTGCACGGCCAGCCGACCTGGAGCTACCTCTACCGGCGCATGATCCCGGTCTTCGCGGCCAACGACCGGGTGGTTGCGCCTGACTTCCTGGGCTTCGGCCGCTCCGACAAGCCGGCCGACGGCGCCTACAGCTTCGACCTCCACCGGGAGAGCCTGATTGAGCTGATCGAGGCGCTCGACCTTAGCCGCATCGCTCTGGTGGTGCAGGACTGGGGCGGCCTGATCGGCCTCACCCTGCCGATGGCCATGCCCGAGCGGTTCGAGGCGCTGCTGGTGATGAACACCATGCTCGGGGCGGGCGATGAGCCCTTGAGCCAGGGCTTCCTCGACTGGCGTGCCTTTTCAAACCGCAGCCCCGACATGGATGTCGCGCGGTTGATGCAGCGGGCCTGCCCGCATCTCTCCGACGCCGAGGCTGCCGCCTATGCCGCGCCTTACCCCGATGCCTCTTACAAGGCGGGCGTACGCGCCTTCCCGAATCTCGTGCCCGACCGCCCCGATGCGCCGGGCGCTGCGCTGTCGCGCCAGGCCCGCGACTTCTGGCAAAAGGCCTGGACTGGCAGGAGCCTGATGGCGATCGGCATGAAGGACCCGGTGCTCGGTCCCCCGGTGATGAGTCGCCTGCACGCGAACATCCGCAACTGTCCACAGCCGATCGAGATCGCCGAGGGCGGCCATTTCCTGCAGGAATGGGGCGACGGTATTGCTCGTATCGCGTGCGATACACTCTAGGCGTCGACGCCCGAGTCGGCCGACGTTACCTTTTTCGTGAATGCTGGATTTCGGTCACCTCTGGCCGTGGATCGGCCTGGGTGCGGGGAGCCTGCTCTTCGTCCTGCTGACCACCAACGCGCTGCGCAGCGACCGCTCGGTCTCGCGCTGGCGCGACATCGGCTGGCTGACCTGGGCCGCCGTCTGCGCCTACCTGCTGCACCAGTTCGAGGAGCACGGCATCGATGCCGGGCGCCAGGCCTATGCCTTCCGCGGCGTCTTGTGCGTCCAGCTCGGCTTTGCCGATCCAAGCACGTGCCCCGTCCCGGTGGCGTTCATCACCGCGGTGAATGTCACCGCAGTCTGGGTCGCGGGCCCCCTGTCGGCGCTGATGGCGGCACGCTGGCCGGTGATCGGCCTCAGCTTCTTCGCCATTCCCGCCACCAACCTGTTCGCCCACGCGGTTCCGGCGCTCACCGCACAGAGCTACAATCCCGGTCTCGTGACCGCACTCGCGCTGTTCCTGCCGCTGTCGCTGCTTGCCTTCGCGGCCGCGATCACGCGCTACCATCTCGGCCTCCGCGCCGTGCTCGCCACCCTGTTCGCCGGCGCTGTCGCCCATGCGATCCTGATGGGATCGCTGCTGTCCTACGTCAACGGCCGCTTCGGTCTCGACACCCTGCTGCTGTTCCAGGTCGCCAACCCGCTGCTCTCGGCGCTGCTCGTGGTGATCCTGTCCGGTCGCCGCGTCGTCCGGCGCTTCGCGACCTAAGTCCAGTTTCCCCGGCGGATCTCTTCTTCAGATCAAAAGAGGCGTGCCGCGCTCGCGCCAGGCGCGGAGCTCGCCGTCGGGCAGGTACCCGCCGAAGAAGTCGTGGACCTGCATCGTCATGTTCCCGGCTCCCGGATGGTGCCTTTCGCAATCTTTCCGGTCGCCGCGCTATTCGGCCGGAGAAATTGCGGCGGCCTCCTCGGCCTCCGTCGTCCTGGAATGGTCGGCGGCGAACATGACATAGACGGCTGGCACCACGAACAGCGTGAACAGCGTGCCGAGCGCGATGCCCGAGGCGATCACGAGGCCCATGGAGAAGCGCGACAGCGCGCCGGCACCGGTTGCCGTGATGAGCGGAATGACGCCCAGCACCATGGCAGCGGTGGTCATCAGGATCGGCCGCAGACGGATGCCGGCCGCGGCCTCGACAGCCTCGCGCTTGGACTTGCCCGCATGCTGTTGCTCGTTGGCGACCTCGACGATCAGGATGCCGTGCTTGCTGATCAGGCCCATCAGCGTGACGAGGCCGACCTGGGTATAGATGTTCAGCGTCGCGCCCGGCATGCCCACGGTGCTGAGCACGAAAAGGAAGATCAGCGCGCCGGCGATCGACATCGGCACCGAGAAGAGGATGATCAGCGGATCGCGGAAGCTCTCGAACAGCGCCGCGAGCGACAGGTAGATGATGATCAGGGCGAAGCCGAAGGTCATGACGAACCCGCCCGACTCCTGGATGTACTGGCGCGACAGTCCGCCGTAGTCGACCGTATAGCCCGCCGGCAGGGTCCGCGCGGCCAGATCCTGCAGGTAGGCGATCGCCTCAGCCTGCGACACGCCCGGAGAGGCAACACCCTGGATGGTCGCGCTGTTGAGCTGCTGGAAGTGGTTGAACGATTCGGGGATGGTCTTGGTGACGATCTTGGCCACGGTCGACACCGGCACGGACGTGCCGTCGGCCGCCGTGATGTGGTAGTCGAGGACCTGGTCGGGGTTCAGGCGCGAGCGCTGCTGGACCTGCGGCATGACCTTGTAGGATCGGCCGTCGATCGAGAAGTAGTTGACGTAGCCGCCGCCCAGCATCCAGGCGAGCGCGCTGCCGATGTCGCTCATCTTGAGGCCGAGCTGCGAGGCCTTGTCGCGATCGATCTGCACCGTCGATTGCGGCTGATCGATCTTGAGGTCGGTGTTCAGGAACATGAACCGGCCGCTCTTGAGTGCCTCGCCGAGGAAGGCCTGGGCCACCTCGTTCAGGGCATCGAACGAGCCGGTCGTGGTGATCACGAATTGCACCGGCAGACCGGTGCTGCCCGGGAGCGGCGGCAGCTGGAAGGCCACGACCTGGGCGCCGGCTATGCCTGCGACCTGCTGCTGGATGACCGGCTGGAGCTGGTTGGACGTCTTGCTCCGCTGGTCCCACGGTTTCAGGCCCATGCCGGCGATCGACTGGCCGGGCACGTCGATCTGGAAGACGTGCTCGGTCTCGGGATGGTGCGCGAAGATGTCGTAGACCTGCCTGGCATAGATCAGGCGCTGGTCGATCGTCGCGGTCGGCGAGGATGTCGAGAGGGTCAGCACGACGCCCATATCCTCCTGCGGCGCGAGCTCGCTCTTGGTGCCGGAGTAAAGGAAATAGATGCTGCCCAGCACGATGGCCGCGAACACGCCGGTCACCGGCAGGTAGTTCAGGCTGCCATGCAGCCAGCGCGCATAGCCGCGGTGCAGGCGCTCGAAGGTGCGGTCGATGAAGGCGATCAGCCGCGCTTCCCAGCCGCGCTCGCCGGGCTGATGCGGCCTCAGCATGCGCGAGCACATCATGGGCGACAGCGTGAGTGCCACGACCGCGGAGACCGTCACGGCGCCGACGAGGGTGAAGGCGAATTCGGTGAACAGCGCACCGGTCAGGCCGCTCTGGAAACCGATCGGCACATAGACCGCGACCAGCACCACCGTCATGGCAACGATCGGCCCGCCGAGCTCGCGGGCCGCCTGGATCGCCGCCGGGATCGGCCGCATGCCCTCCTCGAGGTGCCGATTGACGTTCTCGACAACGATGATGGCGTCATCGACGACCAGCCCGATGGCGAGCACCAGGGCGAGCAGGGTCAGCAGATTGATCGAGAAGCCGAAGGCCAGCATCAGGGTGAAGGTGCCGATCAGCGACAGCGGTATGGCGATCGTCGGAATGAAGACCGAGCGCATCGACCCCAGGAAGGCGAAGACCACCAGGGTCACGATGATCAGCGCCTCGATCAGCGTATGGACGACCTCGTTGATCGAGCTGTTCACGAACTCCGTCGAGTCGTAGACGATCTCGGCACGCATGCCTTGCGGCAGCTGCGCCACGATGTCGGGGAAGATCGCGCGCACGCCCTTCGCGACATCGAGCAGGTTGGCCGCCGGCGCCACCTGGATGCCGACATAGACGGCCTTCTGGCCGTCGAAGCTCACCGAGGACTCGTAGTCGTCGGAGCCCAGCGTGACGTTGGCGACGTCGGAGAGCCTCACGATCGCGCCGTTGACCTGCTTCAGCACCAGGTCGCGGAACTCCTGCAGCGTCCGCAGGTTGGTCGAGGCATTGAGCGTGACCTGCACCATCTGGCCCTTGGTGCTGCCGAGGCCAGAGATGTAGTCGTTGTTGGCCAGCGCAGTGCTGACGTCGGCCGCGGTCAGGCCGTAGGCCGCGAGCTTCTGCGGATCGAGCCAGGCACGCAGGGCGAAGTTCTTGGCGCCGAGGATCTCGGCCGTCTGCACCCCGTCGACCGCCTGCAGCTTGGGCTGCACGACGCGCGTCAGGTAATCCGTGATCTGGTTGGGCTGCAGCACGTTGCTGCTGAAGCCGAGATACATCGCATCGATGGTCTGCCCGACCTTCACGGTCAGCACCGGCTGCTGGGTGCCCTGCGGCAGGCGATTCAGCACCGAGCTGACCTTGGTCGTGATCTCGGTCAGCGCCTTGTTGGCATCGTAGTTCAGGCGCAGATAGATGGTGATGGTGCTGACGCCGCTCACGCTGGTCGACGTCATGTAGTCGATGCCGTTGGCCTGGGCGATCGCCTGCTCCAGAGGAGTGGTGATGAAGCCGGCCACGATGTCGGGATCGGCGCCGTAGAATGTCGTCGCGACGGTGACCACGGCATTCTCGGTCCGCGGATACTGCAGGATCGGCAGCGAGCTCAGCGCCCGCAGGCCGACCACCAGGATCATCAGGCTGACCACGGTCGCCAGCACCGGCCGGCGAATGAAGAGGTCGGTGAACCTACCCATGGCGTTTCCCCCTCACTGGTCGACCGGAAGGGGGTTGGGATCGTCCTTCGGCAGAACCGAGTTGTTGACCGTGACGGGCACGCCGTTGCGCAGCTTCATCTGGCCGCCGGTCACCACGGTGTCACCCTCCTTCAGTCCCTTGAGGATCGCCACCTGGTCGCCGCGCGTGGCGCCGGTCTCGACGAAGACCTGGCGCACGACGAGACTGGGCTTGCCGTCGGGGCCTTTGCCCTTGTCGTCGACGACGTACACGATGTTGCCGTAGGCGTTGTAGGTGATCGCGGTCTGCGGCAGGGTCAGCTGCTGCTGCGGCGCACCGACATCGATATCGACGGTCGCGAACATGCCCGGCATCAGGGTCTGGTCGTCGTTGGCGAGCGTGGCCCGCACCTGCACGTTGCGGCTGCCGACCTCGACCTTGGGGCTGATCGCCAGGATGTCGCCGGCGAAGGTCTTGCCCGGATAGGCGTCGACCCTGGCCCTCACCTTCTGGCCGACCTTGAGCTGCGCCATAGCCTGCTGCGGCAGCGTGAAGTCGACATAGATCGGCGTCAGCGCCTGCAGGGTGACGACCGCGGTGCCGGCCGCGAGATACTGGCCGAGATCGACCTGGCGGATGCCGAGCCGTCCCGCGAACGGCGCCTTCAGCATCTTCTGGTCGACGATGGCGCGCTGCTGGGCGGCCAGGGCCTCGGTGTTCTTGACATTGGCGGCATCGGTGTCGGCCACCTGCTGGCTGATGGCCTGCGCCTTGAGCTGCCGCAGGTCGCGTTCGTAGGTGATCCGCGCGAGATCCGCCTGCGCCTCCAGCGCCTTCAGCTTGGCGATCTCGTCGTCGCTGCGCAGGCGGAGCAGCAGTTGGCCCTTCTCCACCTTGTCGCCGGACTGGAAGTTGATCTCCTCGACCACGCCGGCGAGCTGCAGCGACAGGTCCGCGCCGTTGGAGGCCCGCAGGCTGCCGACCGCCTGCAGCTTCGGCTGCCAGTCGGAGCGGACGGCCTTGGTCGTCGACACGGTCTGCGGCTGATTGCCCATGGTCGCCATGAAGGCCTTCACCTGACCGTCGACGAAGAGCTTGAAGCCGAAGATTCCGGCCAGCACGACGCCCACCAGAACCAACATGATGATCATGCGCTTGATCATTGCCCTACGCCCCTTGCTGGCCGCCGCGAGGCAGCTTGATGTCCTTCACCGGCGGCAGATTGAATACGCCCGGTGCGCCCTTGGACGCCGGCGCGACGTCGGTCCGGTTCCACCAGCCGCCGCCCAGCGCCTGGAACAGCGCGGCGGTGTCGCTGTAGCGTTGCGCCTGCGCCTTCACCCGGTTGAGCAGCGCGTTCTGATAGGTCTGCTGCGCGTTGAGCAGCGTCAGGTAGTTGACCGCGCCGGCCTGGTACTGCTGCTGCACGAGCGCAAGGCTGGCCGCCGCCGTCTGCTCGGCCGCGACGGTCGCTTTCAGCGTATCGGCGTCGGACTGGAGCGCACGCAGCGCATTGGCGACATCCTGGAACGCGAGCAGCACCGTGCTGCGGTATTGCGCGGCCGCCTTGTCGAACGCCGCGACCGCGGCGCGCTTGGTGTGCTCGAGCTTGCCGCCGTCGAACAGGGTCTGCGCGATGCTGGCCCCCAGCGTCCAGATGCCGGTGCCCGGCATGAACGCGGTGCCGAGCCCACCCGACGCCATGCCCCACAACCCGGTCAGCGTGACCTGCGGAAGCTGGTTGGCGATTGCGACGCCGATATTGGCGCTCGCCGTGTGGAGCTCGGCTTCGGCCGACCGCACGTCGGGCCGCTGCTCGACGAGCTGGGAGGGCAGGCTGAGCGGCAGCTCCTCCGGCAGCTTGAGCGAGGAAAGAAGCAGGCCCTGGCCGGCATCGGCGGTCGGCGGCTTGCCGATCAGCGTCATCAGCTGGTTGCGCTGCTGGGCGAGCTGCTTCTGCAACGGCGGCAGGCTGGCCTGCGTAGCCGTCAGCGTCGCTCGCTGGGCCAGCACGTCGGCGCGCGACGCGCCGCCCAGGCTGAACTGGGTTTCGACCACGCGCAGCGCATCGGACTCGATCTTGAGGATCGCCTCGGTCGCGGCGATCTGGCCGCGCAGCGAGGCGAGGTTGATCGCCGCGACGACCACGTTGGAGGTGAGCGTGAGGTAGGTCGCCTCGAGCTGGAAGCGCTGGAACTCGGCCTGGGCGCGCTGTGCCTCGACCGAGCGGCGCACGCCGCCCCACAGGTCGGCATTGTAGGAAATGTTCAGCGAGCCGGTCGTGACGCCGTACACGAGCTGCTGGCTGACCGAGCCGCCCTGCTGCACGCCGCTGATGCGCTGCTGCTGGGCGGAGCCGTTGGCGCTGATCGTCGGAAACAGCGCCCCCTGCTGGGCATAGAGCGCCTCGTTGGCCTGCCGCAGCGACGCCTGCGCCGCATCGAGATCGGGGTTGGCCTTCAACGCCTCGTCGATCAGCGCGTTGAGCTCGCCGGAGCGGAACAGCGTCCACCACTGGCCGGGAATGTCCGCGGACGGCAGGAAAGTCTGCGCGGCGCCGCCATCGGCCACCGTCGCAGCCGCCGTCTGCGGCACCAGGTTCTCCGGGGTGTAGCCTTGCTCCTTCGGCTTGTCGGGCCGGACGAAGTCCGGACCCGAGGTACAGCCGGCCAGGGCAGCCGCCCCGGTGAGGACGGCCATGCCAAGACCGAGGCAACGCGCCGCTCGCGCGAGAAGAATACCACGATAACGCACCGTACTACTCTGAACTACTCTGACTGGTTGGCGGGGATCGGTTGTTGGGCGGCGAAGATCGCCATCGTGTGCGAGCGCACCAGTGCCTGGATGGCTCGCACGCGCTCAGGCGTGAACTCGGCTGTCTTCAGAAGATGCTGAACCTTGTTGTGACAAAAGATCGTGACTTGGCCGATCACCGCCATGGTGCACAGCACCGTCGCCTCGTCTTCCGGTGGCCGGCCGATCAGGCGGCTGACCAGATCGAGGCAGGGTTGGAAGATCTGCCGCCGGCCGTTCTCGTGGAGCTCCTCGAGACCGGGCGTGGCCTCGACCTCTGCGCGCGCGAACAACAGGCGCTTGCTCTCGACTTGCGGGCCGCCCGTGACCAGGGCCACGAAGGCTTCCAGCATCTCGCACAAGAGCTCTAGCAACTCCGCGCGCGAGATGGCGGAACTGGCCAGCATCGCCCGCATCTTTGAGGAAAGCGGCGCCATATGGGCCTCGGTCTGGCCGACGATGTCGCCGACCACGGCGCGATACAGGCCTTCCTTGCTGCCGAAGTAATATTGAATGGCCGGCAGGTTCACGCCGGCCCGTTCGGCCAGCAGGCGCGTGCTGGCGCCTTCATAACCGTGCACCGCGAACATCTCGAGGGCGGCCTCGAGGATGCGCCGACGGGCATCTTCGCCTCGGGCGTAGACTCCCGACCGCGAACGGCTGCGAACGTCGTCAACCATACCGCGGAATTATATCGAGCGATAGACTATGTCAATTGATACAGATTGTGCAGCCTCGATGAACTACGCAGAAAGCTTCGCAGCCACTTCCGCCGGCACCTTCACCGGCATGTCGAGCAACATCTGCGCGAACGCCTTGGCCAGCGGATCGGCCTTGAGCGAGGCCATGCCGCCGCCGCCCAGCGCCTGGCGCAACAGGAAGTTGAAGCCGCCGATGCCGGGCAATCGCCAGCGCGTCACCTTGCCGTTGATGCGATGCGCGAAGTACCGGGCGACCGCCTCTTCTGTTACCTCCGACTCGAGGAGCGGCACATACTCCGGCTTGCGCGCGAAGATGCCGATGTTGGCGTTGTCGCCCTTGTCGCCGGAGCGGCCGTAGGCCAGCGCCACCAGCGGCACCGTCTCCGTCGGACCCGCAACCTTCGACGGCGCGGGCGGCGCCTCGATCGGCAATTGCGCCGGTGTGAAGCCGCCCGAGCGCGCGCCTTCCTGCATCGGAATCCGGCCGCCATCGAGATCGATCGTCACCGGCACCTGCGTCTTGGGCACGAGGCAGGAGAACATACGGATCACGGGCGTCGCCGACGCACGACCGGCGCCGAAGCTGCCGGTCATGCCGACCACGCCGCCGGTCGACATCGGCGCGATCTCGCGCCCGAGCAAGCCGAGCGCGTCCCTGCTGTCGTGCTTGGCGGCGATCTTGACCACGACCTCCCGGCTGTCGGCCGTGCGCGCGTGCGGCCCGTAGGTCGCCTCGCCGCCGATGACCTCGATGCTGACGTCGCGATAGTCGCCCCAGCCTTTCTCGGCGAACACGCGCCGCGTCTTCCTGATGATCGACTCGGCGCTGTGCTTGCCCTTCGCCACAGCCTCGCGCCCGCCCAGCATGAAAATGGTCGAGAGCTTGTAGCCATCGGGAAACGTCGTGGAGACCTTGTAGGTGTCGGTCGCCGGCCGTCCCTTCGCGCCCGAGACGCGCACGCGATCCTTACCGACCTGCTCGTAGCGCACCTCGGTGAAGTCGCACACCACGTCCGGCACGATGTAGGCACGCGGATCGCCGATCTCATAGAGCATCTGCTCGGCGACCGTCGCCGGCGTGATCAGCCCGCCGGTATCGTCGGGCTTGCCGAGGACGAAGCTGCCGTCGCTCTCCACCTCCGCCACCGGGAAGCCCATGTTGTCGTAGCCTGGGACCAGCCGCCAGTCGGTGAAGTTGCCGCCGTTGCACTGCGCGCCACATTCGATGATGTGACCACACAGGGTGCCGGCCGCGAGCTTGTCGTGGTCGTCCATGCCCCAGCCGAACTCGTGGATGAGCGGGCCGAGCGTCACCGCGGAATCGACGCAGCGACCGGTGATCACCATGTCGGCACCTTCGGCCAGCGCGCGGGCGATCGGAAAGCCGCCGAGATAGGCGTTCATGCTGGTAATGCGCCCGGGCAGCTCCGCGCCGGTGTCCATCTCGCGGATGTCCATCTTGCGCAGCTCCTCGGCGCGTGGCTGCAGGTCGTCGCCCAGCACCAGCGCGACTTTGAGCGTCACCCCCGCCGCCTCGCATGCCTTCAGCACGGCGTCGCGACAGGCCTGCGGATTCACGCCGCCCGCATTGGTGATGACCTTGATCTTCTTGTCCGCGATCTCCTTCGCCAGCGGCCCGAACACAGCGACGAAATCCGTCGCGTAGCCCGCCTGCGGGTTGCGCAGTTTCTGGGCCGCCAGGATCGACATCGTGACTTCCGCGAGATAGTCGCTCACCAGGTACTGGACGTCGCCGTGACGGACCAGCTGCGCGGCGGCCGTTTCGGTGTCGCCCCAGAAGCCGGAATGGCAGCCGATGCGAACGGTCTTCGCCATGGTCATCCCTTCTTCCTGCGATTGACGAAGGCCGTCATGCGCTCGAGGTGCTCGCCATGCGCCACCGACTCGGCCATGGCGTCGATGCCGGCCTGGATGCCCTCGTCGATCGACAGCCGCTCCCATCGGCGCATCAGCCGCTTCTGGATGCGCATCGCCTGGGGCGTGGCCTCGACGATCGACTCGACGCAGCGCTCGACCGCATCGTCGAGCTTGGCCACCGGCACGACCTGCTCGACCAGGCCCCAACGCTCGGCGGTGGGAGCGTCAATGTTCTGCGCCGTGAGGAGCAGCCACGAGGTGCGTCCCCAGCCGATCAAACGCGGCAGCAGCGCCGCCTCGACGACCGACGGCAGGCCGACCTTCACTTCCGGCATGCCGAACCAGGCGCTGTCGGCGGCGATGCGGATGTCGCACGAGACCGCGACCTCGAGCCCGGCGCCGAGCGTGTAGCCCTCCGCCTTGCAGATCACCGGCACGGGCACATCGCGAATCGCCTGGCAGAGCTTGTGGATCTGGGTGAGGAAGCGGCGCCCGTCCTCGGGATGCTTCATCGTCGTCATGTGATTGATGTCGGCGCCGCCGATGAAGGCGCGGCCGCCGGCGCCGGAGAACACAACGCAGCGCAAATCGTCCTCGCGCGCCAGGCCGAGGAAGGCCTCGGTCAGGTCGAGCAGCGCCGGCGGATTCACCGCGTTCAGCTTGCGCGCATTGTCGTAGACAACGCGGGCGACGGTGCCGCCGGGACGGCGATCCCAGGAGATGTCGACCTTGTGGACGCCCGCCATGACGTTTCGCTCCGTGACGCTTTCTGATCCTTGCGAGTTCTTCTATTAGAGCATGGAAATGCCCGATTCCATCGACCTCGCCCGCTACTCCGTCTTCACGCCGCCCGACCCGTTCGAGGACCATGTCGGCCCGTTCTATTTCCGCCTCGACGGCGACGCCGCGAAGGCCGGCAGCGTGCATTGCGTGCTGCCGACCGAGGCGCGGCACGGCAACTATCGCGGCGGCGTGCATGGCGGGGCGATCCTGACATTCGCGGACTATGCGCTGTGCCTGGTGGCCGGACGGGCCGCCGACAAGGGCACCAACACGTCCTTCGCCATGACCGTCAGCATCGCCGTCGAGTTCCTGGCCGCCGCCCGGACCGGCACGCCGCTGGAAGCGACGGGCGAGCCGTTGCAAGTCACCGGCCGCCTCGCCTTCGCACGCGGCAGCGTCACCCAGCAGGGCAAGACAGTCGCCTTGTGGTCGGGCGTGGTGCGCCACGTGGCGCGCACCAAGGTGATGGGCCGCAAGGAGCAGGCGGTTGTCGCGACTCCCATGCCGCAGACAGTGCCGGACGGCTTCGAGCCGCTGTCCAACGCCAGCGTCTATTCGCGCCACATTGGCCCGTCCTATGCGCGCAAGGAGATCGATGGCGCGACGCTGATCCAGCCGACGCTGCCCCGCATGTGCAACTCCGGCGGCGTGCTGCACGGCGGCTACATGATGAGCTTCGCCGATTCGGCCGTGACGCGCGCCGCTGGCATCGTCACCGGCATGGCGCCGAGCACGGTCTCGTTCACCGCCGAATTCCTGTCGGCTGGCGACGCCCACTCCCCTTTGATCACCCGCGTCGAGGTTCCGCGCCACGGCAAGAATCTCGCCTTCCTGCGCGGCCTGCTCGAGCAGAACGGCAAGCCCCTGCTCTCCTATTCGGCGACGATCTTCCTGCGCCCGAAGGCCTAAAGTTTCTCCTCTCCCCCGCTAGGGGGAGAGGAATAAGAAATCAGAGCGGTTCGATCGGAAGGCCGGCCTGATCGGCGACGCGCAGGACCTCGCCGCGCAGGCGGTCGTAGAGGCGGCGCACGGTCGGCATGTCCTTGGCCTTGGCCGCGCGCTCGATCGCCTGGGAGAGGTCGTGCAGCGGCGCGGCGCCGATCATGCCCGAAGCGCCCTTCAGCCGGTGCGCCGAACGCGCGATTGTAGCCGCATCGCCGGTCGCGGCGATCTCGCGCGTGACGTCGCGCGCGGTGTCGTAGAACTCGCGCTCGACGGCAGCGATCGTGCCCGGATCGTTACCGAACAGCTCGACCAGCTTGTCGCGGTCGTAGGCCTTCATGCCGCGCGCTCCACCCGCGCGTCCTTCAGCCAGCTGTCCAGCGTGGCGCGCAGCTCCTCGATGCCGACCGGCTTGGTCACCAGCCCGTCCATGCCGACCTCGCGGGTGCGGGTCTCGTGGTCCTCCAGCGCGCTGGCGGTGATGGCGAGGATGGGCGTGCGCTCGAGCCTGGCATCGCGCTCGCGGGTGCGGATGCGGCGGGCGAGGTCGAAGCCGTCCATGCCCGGCATCTGCAGGTCGGCCAGCACCAGGTCGTAGTGGCCGCGGCGCATCAGCTCGAGCGCCTCCTCGCCGCCCGCCGCGGTGTCGGTTGCGGCGGCGCCGGCCAGCTCGAGCTGCCGCGCAAGGATGCGGCGGTTGACCGAGTTGTCGTCCACCACCAGCACGCGGCCGCCGCGCCGCTGCGGATGGGCCATGGCCGGCTGGGTCGCGACTTCCGGCACGCCGCGGCCGAAGGCGCGCGCGACCGCGCGCACCAGCGCATCGCGCCGCCACGGCCGCGCCAGCCCCGCTTCGCTGCCCGCCGCATCGAGCATCGGCACGGCCCCCCCGGCATTGGACCCCAGCAGGCGGACGCCGATGAAGGTCCCGGTCGTCTCCGCCACGACGCGGGCACCGGCATCCTCGAGATAGCGCTTGATCGCCCGCGCCTCGTCGGCTTCGGGCAGCGACAGCACCAGCGAGAGGCCGTCGAGCGGCCGTACCGCCGGTGCCGCTTCGGTCGCGGGATCGAGCGGAACGGTGACGCTGAAGGTCGAACCGACGCCGATCACGCTTTCGACCGTGACGCTGCCGCCCATCGCCTCGGCAAGGCGGCGTACGATCGAAAGACCGAGGCCGGTGCCGCCGAAGCGGCGCGTGGTCGTGCTGTCTGCCTGCACGAACGGCTGGAACAGACGCTCGCGCTGCTCCTCGGTGAGACCGATGCCGGTGTCGGCGACCTTGATGCAGAGCTCGGTCTCACCGGCCCGCTCGAGCGACACCCGCACCGAGCCCTTCTCGGTGAATTTCAGCGCATTGCCCAGCAGGTTGAAGAGGATCTGGCGCAGCCGCAGCGGATCGCCCATCACCCGCTCGGGGACATCGGCCGCGACGTAGGCGGCGAGCTTCAGCCCCTTGGTGGCGGCCTGCGGGGCCAGCGCCTCGGCCACGCCCTCGATCAGCTCGACGGTCGACAGCGAGAGGTGCTCGAGCTCGAGGCGGCCGGCCTCGATCTTCGAGAAGTCGAGGATGTCGTCGATGATGCGCAGCAGCGCCGATGCCGAGTAGCGGATGGTGGCGAGCGATTCGCGCTGCTCGGGCGACAATTGTGTGTGGCCAAGGATATCGACCATGCCCAGCACGCCGTTCATCGGCGTGCGGATCTCGTGGCTCACCGTCGCAAGGAAGGTCGACTTCGCCTGGTTCGCCTTCTCCGCTTCCTGCTGAGCCGCGGTCGCTGCAGCGCGCGCCTCGCGCTCCTCGTCGTAGGCGACCTGCAGGCGGCGGGCCAGCTCTTCCTTCTGGTAGGCGAGCGCGATGTTGTCGTACTGCCAGCGATGGACGTCGCGCACGTACGCCATCAGATGGCCGACGTAGGCACCGCCCGCGATCCCGACGAGCTTGTAAAAAGGATCGACCGAAATAAGCAGCACCAGCAGCAAGGGCGCGGTGGTCGCGATCGCGAAGGCATAGAAGGTCGGCGGATGGGCCGAGCGAATCGGCACCGCGGTGGTGATCGTCGCCAGCAGCACGAGCCCCAGCAGCATGCGCTGCAGCTCGTAATCCTTCGAGGCGAGCAGGAAGCCGGCGACGCCCCAGCACGCACCGGCGAGGAACGACAGTCCGGCGAACCACCAACCCCAGCGCATCACGTCGCGGTCCGACGGATCGGCCACGGCGAAGTTGCGGCGCAGGACGTCGAACGCGACCGTGACCGCGAGATGCGCGACGAAGGGCGCGATCAGCTCGCTGAGATCGATCTGCCGCCAGTAGATCGCGGCGATCACCGGCCACAGCACGAAGGAGAAGTAGCGCGACTGATGTGAGCCGTCGAACAGGCGGCGGATCAGCTCTGCGCGCACGAACAGGTCCTGCTGGGGATCGACGGCGTTCGCCGGGCTTGTGGATGAATCGGGGACGAGAGACATCGGGGTCATCGTCTCAAAAAAGGAATCGAAACCAACTAATGGTGATATGACAGAAAGAAATGCCCATTACTGTATCAAGAATATCAAGAAAGGGCTATAAATTGTTGCAAAAGCTTGCTATTTTGTCAGCCATTAAGACTCATTTATTTTCGGATCAATGCCATGCAACAGCCTTCGGTTCTTCTGGTCGAGGATGACGCATTTCAGCGCAAGGCGGCCGAGACCTACCTCACCAATCACGATCTCAGGGTGATCTCCGTCGAGAACGGAGCCCAGATGCGACGCCAGGTGTCCCGCGCGATGCCTGACCTGGTGCTGCTCGACATCCAGTTGCCGGGCCAGGATGACGGCTTCGCCCTGGCCCGCTGGCTGCGCGAGAGCAGCACGCGCGTCGGCATCATCATGCTGACGGCCGCGGGCGATTCGGTCGACAAGGTGCTGGGCCTCGAAAGCGGCGCCGACGACTACGTCTCCAAACCCTACGAGCCGCGCGAGCTGCTGGCGCGCTGCAAGAGCGTGCTGCGCCGCTCGGTCAACAAGGCGACGCCGCCCCGGCTGGAGCGCGTGCGCATGGGGGCCCACACGCTCGACCTTTCCAAGCGCGGCCTGCACGACGACGCGGGCAACGACGTGCCTGTGACGGCGGGCGAGTTCGACCTGCTGAAGCTGTTCGCCGAGAACCCCAACCGGCCGCTCAGCCGCGACTGGCTGCTCGAGACAACCAGCCATCGCCAGCGCGATCCGTTCGACCGGGCGATCGACCTGCGCATCACCCGCATCCGCCGCAAGATCGAGCCCTCGCCCGACAAGCCGACGGTGATTCGCACGGTGCGTGGCGTCGGCTATATGTTCGTACCGCCCGCCGAATGAGTGTATGACTGCGGGCTGCCCCAGGTGGGAATGGGCCCGTAGTTCAGTGGTTAGAACGAGCCGCTCATAACGGTTATGTCGCAGGTTCGAATCCTGCCGGGCCTACCATCCTGCTGCGCGGTGCGCGCTGCGCAGGACCAGGAAAGGAACGTGACGCCCGTCTCGAGGACCAGCCCCAGAATCGCTTGTCGTGGTTGCGGTCGGAACAAGGTTCCTCCCTACTCCCGCCAGGGAGCCACCGGGGCACGCCAGCCGAAGAAGATTGCCATTGTCCGCAGGAAGATACAGAGCGCGGCACCGGCCAGCATCGACCAGGCCGCCGCGATGCCGAGGAGGTCGCCCAGCGACACGACACCGCCCGCCGCCAGGGCCGCCACGGCGTAGATGTCGGTGCGCAGCACCGACGGCACCTCGCCCGCCAGCACGTCGCGCACCATGCCGCCGCCGATGCCGGTCAGCATGCCCAGCGGCGCCGCCATCACGGGATCGATGCCGTAGATCAGCGCCTTCTGCGCGCCGGTGACCGAGAACAGGCCGAGCCCGATCGCGTCGAGCAGCAGCACCGGCCGCCTGAGCGCGCTCACCAACGGATAGCCGAAGAAGGTCGCCAGCCCGCCGGCAAGCGCGATCGCGAACGACCGCCAATGGGCGATCGCGATCGGCGGCACCGCGCCGATCAGCACGTCGCGCGCCACGCCGCCGGTGACTGCGGTCAGGAAGGCGAGGAACAGCACGCCGAAGATGTCGAACCGCTTCTGGACGGCCAGGGCGGCGCCGCTCAGCGCGAAGGCGAAGGTGCCGACCGCATCGATCAGCGCCAGAAGCGACTCGCTCGGCAGGAGCGTTCCCTCTACTTGGCCGCCAGGGTCGACGGGTACGTCTCGGCGTGCAGCGGATCTTTCGCCGAGCCCGCATAACCGGCATAGCCGTCCGGCCGGATCAAGCGCAGGCCGAGCGAGCGGCTCCACAGCACCAGTGCCTTGGACTTGTCGGTGCGTCGAGCCGCCTTGTCGATGATGCGCACCGAGACGCCGTCGCGAACGAGCTCGTTGGCCAGCGTCAGGCCGACCGGGCCGGCGCCGACGGCGAAAACCTGAGCACGATTGGACATGCCTTGCTTCCCCCTTGAGCGAAGCAAGCCTAGAACATATTCCGTCCGGCCGGAATCGGCCGGACGGAATATGCCTGTTGCAACAAATATCGCCCGTGCGCGCATTTCCACTCAGATGGAACCGCGCTAGCGGGCCGATGGGACAAGTGACGATCGTGTGGGCGCGGTTCCATCTGAATGGAAATCGCTCTAGGCGATCACGGTCGCGGGCATCCAGAACTTTCGCCGCCGGCTGCGGCGGCGTTGCTCGTCCTCGCCGTCATAGACGTGCAGCGGCGGCGCAGGGTCGAACGAATCGCGGATGTCGAGGGCGTTGACGTTGAGCGTGGCGATCGTGCGACCTTCGTCTTCCATGACGGCGCCGACATAGGCGCCGCAGGTGCGGCAGACGAGGTAGTCCGTGATGCCGAGCCCGAAGCGATAGCGCGAGATCGCGCCGGGCGACGCGCGGAACTCGACCGACGAGGTCGGACCGTCGCCCATCGTGCGCGCACCATGGCGGCGGCAGAAGGTGCAGGAGCAGCGGCCCGGCCGCATCTCCTCGGGCTTCTTGTCGCTCGTGAACGCGATCTTGATGGCGCCGCAGTGGCAGGAGCCGGGATAGGTCGTCATGTGCTCACCGTTTTCGACCGTTTTTGCCGTTTGTTTCCAACTCACCGATTTGGCTCTCGCGAGCCGCTCTTGTCCTCCACATAAGCACAGGTCACGCAGGCCCACCTAATACGGGCAATGGCCGGCCAATCGAGGCCCTCAAACGTGGGGTCGAGATGCGGTCCATTGCCCATCCGGCGCCTCGCGATCGAGGGCTATCCACAGGCCTACGGTGCGATCAGCGTCGCCCTGAAGTCGTTGACGTTGGTGCGCGTCGGTCCGGTGACCAGGCTGTCGCCCAGCCGCTCGAAGAAGCCATGGCCGTCGTTGTCGTCCAGCATCGCCTGCGGATCGCGCCCGACGTCGCGGGCGCGCGCGAGAGTGTCCGGCGTGAAGATCGCGCCGGCAATGTCCTCCGCGCCGTCGACACCGTCGGTGTCGGCGGCGAGCCCCCAGATGCCGGGCCTGCCGTTGGCGGCGATCGCCTCGGCCAGCAGGTATTCGACGTTGCGCCCGCCGCGCCCCTTGCCGCGCACGGTCACCGTCGTCTCGCCGCCGGACAGCATCACCGTGGGCCGATCGTTGCGCTTGGCGATGGCGATTGCCCTGGTCGCATGCTCGGCTCCCAGCACGCGCGCTTCGCCTTCGAGATTGTCGCCCAGGATCAGAACGTCGATGCCCTTCCGGCGGGCGACCGCCGCGGCCGCTTCGAGCGAGCGTTTCGGCGTGGCGACCATCACCGTCTCGACCCGAGCGAGACGCGGGTCACCGGGCTTGGGTGTCTCCTCGATCGTGCCGGCGGCGCCGGCTTCGAGATGGCCGCGCACCGCGGTAGGGGGATCGATCCCGTATTTGGCGAGCACGGCGATGGCATCGGCAAAGGTGGTCGCGTCGGCAACCGTCGGGCCCGAGCCGATGACGCCGGGATCGTCGTTGGGCACGTCGGAGATCAGCCAGGACAGCACGCGCGCGGGCTGTGCGGCCATGGCGAGCCGGCCGCCCTTGATCGCCGAGAGGTGCTTCCGCACCGTATTCATCTCGACGATGTTGGCGCCGGACCTGAGCAGTGCACGGTTGACCTCCTGCTTGTCGACCAGGGTCAGGCCGGGGGCGGGCAGGGCGAGCAGCGCCGATGCGCCACCGGAGATCAGGCACAGGACGAGATCGTCTGACGAGAGGCCCTTCACCCTTTCCAGGATGCGACCAGCCGCAGCGCGGCCCTTCTCGTCGGGCACCGGATGGGCTGCTTCGACGATCTCGATGCGCTTGCACGCTTCGCCGTATCCGTAGCGTGTGACGACCAAGCCCGAGAGTGGATGATCCCAGCGGTCCTCGACCGCGCGTGCCATCGCGGCGCTCGCCTTGCCGGCCCCGATCACGATCGTGCGCCCCTTCGGCGGCTGCAGCTTGTCGATATAAGCGGCGAGACAGCTCGCCGGACGGGCGGCGCTGAGGGCGGCGTCGAACAATTCGCGCAGCAGCGCGCGGGCGTCGGCATCTTTCATTTGCGGCATCTTCCCACTATAGGGGCGCGATGCAACCTCTGCTCGGTTCTGGCGACCCACCACCGTTTTCGGTGCTCAACGAGAAGGGCAAGGCGCCCCTGCTGCTGCTGTGCGATCACGCCAGCAAGGCCGTCCCGAAGGCGCTAGGCAACCTCGGCATCACGACGGAGGAGCTATCGCGCCACATCGGCTGGGACATCGGTGGGCTCGACTCGGCGATCGAGCTGTCGAAGATCCTCGACGCGCCGCTCGTCGCGTCGGGCTACT
Organism: Reyranella sp.; assembly: GCA_035293665.1. Classification (GTDB taxonomy): domain Bacteria; phylum Pseudomonadota; class Alphaproteobacteria; order Reyranellales; family Reyranellaceae; genus Reyranella. The sequence continues at coordinate 52,213 of DATGMK010000022.1, forward strand.
CGCGGCTGGTGATCGACTGCAATCGCTGGCCGGGCGGAGAGGGCTCGACCCCCGAGGTCAGCGACCAGGTGGCGATCCCGGCGAACAAGGGTCTCACCAAGGAACAGGTCGACGCGCGCGCCGCCGCCTGCTTCTGGCCCTATCACCAGGAGGTCGATCGCCAGCTCGACCGCATGACCGCGGGCGGCCGCGCCGTGTGCATGCTGGTGATGCACAGCTTCACACCGGAGATGAACGGCTTCAAACGGCCGTGGCACGTCGGCGTGCTGTGGAACGACGATCCGCGCCTGCCCGATCCGTTGCTCGCCGAGCTGCGCAAGGACGCGGCGCTGGTCGTGGGCGACAACGAGCCCTACTCGGCGCGCGCGTCCTACGAATATACGCTGACGGCCCATGCCAGGCCGCGGGCGCTGCCGCACTGCTCCCTGGAAGTGCGGCAGGACCTGATCGGCACCCCGGACGCGGCACGGAAATGGGGCCGCAGGCTTGCGGCGCCGATCGGCGCCGCCGTTGCGATGGCGCTGGGCTGAGCCCATATTTTCGTCGAAGGAGAAATCCATGGACGACAAGACCAAGACCGAACTCGAGGCCGCCGCCTTCCGCCGCCTGGTCGCGCACCTGCAGGAGCGCACGGACGTGCAGAACATCGATCTGATGAATCTCGCCGGCTTCTGTCGCAATTGCCTGTCGCGCTGGTATCGCGAGGAGGCAGGCAAGAAGGGTATCGAGGTCGCCGATCCCGCCGCGCGAGAGATCGTCTACGGCATGCCGTACGACCAGTGGAAGGCCAAGTACCAGAAGGAAGCCTCGGGCGACCAGAAGAAGGCCTACGACAAGGCCGGCCACAAGCACTGACGGCTCTTTCGAGTAGGAGTGCGGCGTTTACCGGTCGTCGAGGTCTCGGTCCTACCCGGAGCGGCCTCATCTTGGTCACATCCGTGTCACACTCGGGTTCACGGCCGCGTGTTAGCGCAGTGACGTGTGTAGGGAACGGACTCTGGGATGACGGCGCTCACGGAGCAGCCGGGCTTCCTGTCGGCAGGCGCAGCGTGGCGGCGGGCACTGGTCGTCTGGCTACGCGATCTGCGGCCGGCCGCTGCAATGGTGCTGGCCACGGCCGGTATCCCGGTGCTGGTCGCGGCCTGGGCACTGATGTCGCCTCCGACCTTGTTCTCCCGCACGATGACGCAGGACCTCCTGTTCAATCTGGCGGGCGCCTGGCAGGTCTATCTCGGACAGGTCGCGCATGTCGATTTCCATGACCCGTCAGGCCGGCTGAGCTTCCTGCTGACCGCGCTCGGCTTCCATCTGCTGGGACCCGGCCCGTTCGCCTTTCTCGTCAATGTCGGCGTCATGACGGCCGTGCTGTTTGCGGCTGCCTTCGCGACGGCGATCCGGCGCCTGCCGCTCCTGCCGGCGGTGCTGTTCATCGTCTTCGCCAGCCTGCTGGCGCTGGTGCCGGCCAACGTCGGCGATCGGCCGGACCAGTACACCTTCGCGATGTCGTACAATCGCTACTGCTGGAGCGCGTTCAGCATCCTGGCGATGATCCTGTTCGTGCCGCCGCAGCCCGGCCATCGTCCGGCCGGCCTCGACCTCTGCGTCGCGGCGGGGCTGCTGGTGCTGATGTTCTATCTCAAGATCACCTACTTCGTCGGTGGTCTTGCGATCCTCGGCTTCGCCATGCTGTTCCATCGCCACATCCGCCGGCGCTGGCTGGCGTGGCTCGTGCTGGCGCTGCTGGTCCTGGCCAATGCGCTGGCGCCCTGGAACTGGGCCTATCTTGCGGACATCCGCGACTGGTCGACGGCTGGGGCGGTGCGCAGCAGCCTGGTCCTGCACTTCAACAATTTCATTGCGGCCGTCGCCCTGTATGCGCCTTATCTCGCGGCCATCGCCGTCGCCGGCTGGATGTGGGTGTTCGGCCGTGCCTCATTCCGCTTCCCGTTGACGCTGGCATTCCTGTTCGTCGTCTCGCTCGGCCTGCTGTCGCAGAATTCGCAGGCACTCGGCTTGCCGACGGGCATAGTCATGGTGCTGATCCTGTACGACCGCTTGCGCCGCCACTTCATGTCGGTGCGCAATCGCGATATCGCGCCGCTGTTGCTGACGCTGTTGTTCTTTCCGTTCTTCGAGGCGAGTTGCTTCGGCGCCAGCATCGCGGGCTACCATTTCAAGGCCAGCGCAGAGCGTGGGCTCTTCGTCGTCGATCGCACCCGCCTGCAGGGCCTTTCGGTGCCGGAGGGCCAGCGCGGCACCTTCCTCAGCTTTTCGGCCACCTTCGACTACCCCACGCGCAGCGTGCTCGAATACACGCCGCCGCGCTATCAGCTCACCGACTACGAATACCTGCTGAGCCTGCTGAAGGCCACCGACCTGCTGGAGAAGCAGCCGCCGGGTGGCATCGCCCTGTTCGACAGCATCAATCCGCTGCCGTTGATGCTCGGGCAGAAGACGCCGCGCGGCGCCAACCTGTGGTCGACCTGGAACGCCCCGCGACGCCCGGCGGACCAATACTTGGCCGGCGTCCGCTATGTCCTGGTCCCCAAATTCTCGCTCAATCCGCGCTGGACCGACGACCTGATGCAGCTTTACGGCGGCTATCTGGCGGATCATTTCACGACCGCCGCCGATACGACCTGCTGGATCCTTCTGGCCCGTACTGGGCCCGCCTTGAGCGCCGCGCCCGAACTGCCCTAGAACATATTCCGTCCGGCCGGAATCGGCCGGACGGAATATGCCTGCTGCAACAAAATATCGCCCGTGCGCGCATTTCCGTTCAGGTGGAACCGCGCCCGTTGGTCGATGTAAGCGACAACCGTGCGGGCGCGGTTCCATCTGAACGGAAATCGCTCTAGGCGGGCGCAGTCCCCCTGTGCATAGGGAACGCGAGTCGCTCCCCGTTATCCCCATCATTCATCGCATCGTTGTCGTTGAGCCGATGCGGCTCTCGCTCCTATGGTCCGGCCAACAGCATCGCGGATCACGGAGTAGCGGACATGCCGGACGGAAGCCCTCTTTCGAAGAAGACCAAGGCCGGTCCGATCTCGGCCGAGCGCCTGAAGAGCTTCGTGGAGCGCATCGAGAAGCTCGAGGAGGAGCGCCACGCGATCGGCAGCGACATCAAGGACGTCTACAGCGAGGCCAAGGGTGTCGGCTACGACGTCAAGACGATGCGGAAGATCATTTCGCTCCGGAAGATGGACGCGGCCGACCGCGACGAGCAGGACGCACTGCTCGACACCTACAAGCACGCGCTGGGAATGGTCTGAACAAGGCGCTACGGTCCCCACCCACGGGGAGGGACCGAGCAATGCTTAGGGTGATGCTGGCGGCGTTTGCCGCGCTCGCGGTCGGCGTCGGGACAGGGGGCGCCGGCGCGCAGAGCTATCCATCGCAGCCGATCCACGTGGTGGTGCCGTTCCCGCCCGGGGGCGGCACCGATGCGTTGGCGCGCGCGATCCAGGACACCTTCCAGAAGGCGATCGGCCAGACCGTCATCATCGACAATCGCGGCGGAGGCGGCGGCAGCCTTGGCCACGAGATCGTCGCGAAGGCGCAGCCCGACGGCTATACGGTGCTGGTGAGCAGCAACAACCAGATGCTGCTGCCCTACCTGATCGCGCATCTCAACTTCGATCCGGCGGCGTTCGTGCCGGTCGGCTTCATCGCCAAGCAGGAATCGGTGTTCGTCGGCAGCGCCGATGCGCCGTGGAACGATCTCAAGGCGATCACCGAGGCCGCACGCAAGACACCGGGCGACGTCCAATACGGCACCGCCGGCATCAGCACGCCGATGCACCTGTCGACCGAGCGCTATGCGATGCTGAACGACATCAAGCTGACCCATGTGCCCTTCCGCGGCACCGGCCCGCTGGTGACCGACATGCTAGGCGGGCACGTCAAACTCGGCATGTCGAGCCTGACCAGCGTCGCCCAGCACCTGCAGAACGGCAAGCTCAAGGCCTACGGCATGGCGTCGCCCGAGCGCGCGCAATCGGCGCCGGACGTGCCGACCTTCAAGGAGCTGGGCATGGGCGATGTCGACGGCACGATCGTCTACACGCTCATCGCGCCGCCCGGGACGCCCAAGCCGATCGTCGACAAGCTCAACGCGGCGCTGAATGCCTCGGTCGCGACGCCGGCCCAGCGCGAGGATCTACGCGGACGCGGATTCGTCGCCATGGGCGGCACGCCAGAGGAACTCGGCAAATGGACCGCCGAGCAGGCCCCGCTGTGGGGTCCGGTGCTTCAGGCCGCCGGTGTGAAGCCGGAATAGTCTCATTGGACCGCGCCACTCCAGTGGCGCTCGGGAGTGAGCGCCACTGGAGTGGCGCGGTCCAATGAATTACCGCAGCGCCTCGTAGGCCTGCCTGGAGGCGAACATGCCGGCCGAGTCGTGGCCGACCCCGGGCACTTCGACGAGGTTCCAGCGGAATGCACCGCCCAGGCTCACCGCCGCCGCTTTCGCCTTGGCGAAGGTGTTGCGGCCGCGTTCGAGGCGGGTGGCGCCCTGCGCGACCGCCTCGGGCTCCGAGGAGAGGTTGCTCGTTCCAGTGTCATCCATCCCGAGCAGGACCGTGATCGGCAGGGCGAGGTACTTCCGGAGCGCCTGCTCGGCGTGCGGGCTGCCGGCGAAGCCGTAGGGCACGGCCTCCGCGACGCTCGGCAGCACCCAGGTCGACGGGTTGGCAATGACGTAGCGCGCCGCAAGCGACGGAGCGAAGGCGGCGACGCGGCTCAGGAACTGGCCGCCGGCCGAGTGGCCGATCATCGAATAGCGCAGGCCTGGCTGACCGCAGGCCTTCTGGGCCCAGTCGACCAGGGGCGCCACGAGATCCACGGTGCGCCGGCCGGGGGAAACGAAACGGCCGTCGGGCGCGACGCCGCCCCGCTGATAGAACGGTATGGTGAAATCGGGCGGCGCGAACCTCGGTGCCACGACGACTGCGCCGAGCTTCTCTGCGAGGGGCTTCGCGCGATCGCGGTAGTTGTCGGCGTCGGCGTGCATGCCGTGGAACACCATGAGCAGCTGCGTCGGCGTCGCATTCGGATGCCAGGTGAAGACCTCGAGCGTCGCGCTGCCGAGGGTGACCGAGTGTTGGCCGTCGCCGGGTTGGATGATCGCCGTCATGTCAGGAACCTGATCGAATGGCAGGTCTCGCCGCTGCAGCGATTATAGCGATTGCCACCCGCCAATCGACCGGCCGACTCAAAAGGTGAACAGCATCGCCGCATACCACGAGGTGTTCACGGCGTCGGCGTTGTGCACGCCTCGGTTGATGTAGGCGCGGGTAGAAGCTCACGTCGAGACCGAACGAGTCCTGGTGGAGGAAGCGGTACTTCGCGGCGAACTGGATGTTGCTCAGGCCGAACTGCACCGAGCCATCCATCGGGGCGCCGTAGTTGAAATCGACGCCGGCCTGCCCGGCGGGGGATTGGCGGCCGCGGGGCGCGCCAGCAACAGCAACGAGAGGAGGGGAAGCGCGGCACGCATCGCGAAGGGCCATGGTTGTGGGCCGGGGAGGCTGCATCAATTCATTGTGCGATTCGACACAGAAGCGGCGGCACAGATCGCCGATGCTGCTCCATCGTATCGAGCAGCGTGGAGGGCCTTATGGAACACCAGCATCGTCGATACTCGACGCTCGATTGGCCGACACATGAAATGCTGACGAACGCGCACCGGATGCGAGGCAAGGTCCTGCGCGACGGATTCGTGGCGCTGGCGCGGTCCGTGCGGTCGGCCTTCGCCTGGATGTCAGAACCAGATGTTCATCGGCAGACCGTGCCGATCCCGCTGGTCGAGGGCGCCGAGGCAGGTCGCGGTTCCGTCGGCGATCAGCCTCGCCGTGCGGCAAACCGCAATGGCGTCGAGGATGTCGTCGCGCGCCGCGCCTGAGAGGCGGTCGACCTTCGTCTTGAAACCGTGCCTGCCGAGCAGCCTGCGGCGCTCGGCGTAGCCGTCGGGCTGGCGTTTTTTGCTCAGCACCGGCTTGCCGCCGTTCATGCGGGCGAAGGCGAGCTCGGGGTGGGCCTCGTAGACGACCCTCCGCAGCGCCGGCGTGCTCCGCAGCAGCCGATCGACCTCGTTCATCTTCGGAAAGAGATGGAAGGTCTGCTGGTTGATGCCGACGCCCAGTGACTTGCTGAGCGCATTGGCCTCGGCATGCGTAGTGCAGTCGAGCACGAGCCGGCACGGCGTGGGGAAGACGGAGCTTGCCTTGCCGGGCAGGTGGCGGCGCGCCTCGACCTCGCAGGCGCGCGGCGGGCGAGGGACGTCGACGAAGCCGATCGGCATGTCGACGGCCAGAATCGAAAGCCCCTCGCAGGCCTCCGCGAGGGTCCTGACGACCCTTATGTCGAGCGTGCCGTCGACATCGCGCCGGCAGACGACCCAGCCGGTGCGACAGCCGTCGGCGCCCCCAACGATCAAATCGGTCCTACCACTTTGCCATCTTGGCCCTGAGATTGGCATCGAGGATGGCGAGGAAGTCCTCGGTCGTCTGCCATGGGTGATTCGTGCCGATCAGCAGCGCGAGATCCTTGGTCATCTTGCCGCTCTCGACGGTCTCGACGCAGACTTTCTCGAGAGCATCGGCGAACTTCACCACGTCGGGCGTGCCGTCGAACTGGCCGCGATACTTCAGGCCCTGGGTCCAGGCGAAGATCGAGGCGATCGGGTTGGTCGAGGTCTTGTTGCCTTTCTGGTGCTCGCGGTAGTGGCGGGTTACCGTGCCGTGCGCCGCCTCGGCCTCGACGGTCCTGCCGTCCGGCGTCATCAGCACCGAGGTCATCAGGCCGAGCGAGCCGAAGCCCTGGGCCACCGTGTCGGACTGCACGTCGCCGTCGTAGTTCTTGCACGCCCACACGAAGCCGCCTTCCCACTTCAGCGCCGAGGCGACCATGTCGTCGATCAGGCGATGCTGATAGGTGATGCCCTTGGCCTTGAACCTGTCGGCGAACTCCTCGTCGAACACCGTCTGGAACAGATCCATGAATCGGCCATCGTAGCGCTTCAGGATGGTGTTCTTGGTCGACAGATAGACCGGCCAGCCGCGATTGAGGCCATAGTTGAACGCGCTGCGCGCGAAGCCGACGATCGACTCGTCGAGATTGTACATCACCATGGCGACGCCGCCGCCCGGGTAGTCGAACACGTCGTGCTCGATCACCTTGCCGTCGTCGCCCTCGAACCTGACCGTGAGCTTGCCCTTGCCCGGCACCACGAAATCGGTGGCGCGGTACTGGTCGCCGTAGGCGTGGCGGCCGATCACGATCGGCTTGGTCCAGCCCGGCACGAGCCGCGGCACGTTCCTGCAGACGATCGGCTCGCGGAAGATGGTGCCGCCGATGATGTTGCGGATGGTGCCGTTGGGCGAGCGCCACATCTCCTTGAGGCCGAACTCCTTCACGCGGCCCTCGTCCGGCGTGATGGTGGCGCACTTCACGGCGACGCCGTACTTCTTGGTCGCCTCAGCCGAATCGACCGTCACCTGGTCGTTCGTCTTGTCGCGATTTTCGATGCCGAGGTCGTAGTATTCGAGGTCGATGTCGAGGTAGGGAAGGATCAGCTTGTCCTTGATGAACTCCCAGATGATGCGGGTCATCTCGTCGCCGTCCATCTCGACGACCGGGTTCTTCACCTTGATCTTCGGCATCTTGCTGCTTCCTTCCGAGCCCGTAGCAAGCCGCCCCGGTTGTCCGGGGCGGTTCCACTGACGCCGCGTCAGAGAGCGGCCAGCGCGTCGTTCAACGTCTTGCTCGGCCGCATCCCGGCCGATGTCTTCGCCGGATCGGGCAGGTAGTAGCCGCCGGTATCAACCGGCTTGCCCTGCGCGGCGATCAGCTCGGCATCGATCTTGGCCTCGTTCTCCTCCAGCGTCTTCGCCAGCGGCTTGAAGCGGGCCGACAGGGCCGTGCTGTTGTCGCGCCGGGCCAGCGCCTGGGCCCAGTACAGGGCGAGGTAGAAATGGCTGCCGCGGTTGTCCAGCTCGCCGACCTTGCGGGCCGGCGACCGGTTGTTCTCGAGGATCTTGCCGTTGGCCTCGTCGAGCGTCTCGGCCAGCACCTTCACGTCCTCGTTGCCGGTGGTCTGCGCCAGGTGCTCCAGCGACGCGCCCAGCGCCAGGAATTCGCCCAGCGAATCCCAGCGCAGATAGCCTTCGTGCTGGAACTGCTCGACGTGCTTGGGGGCCGAGCCGCCGGCGCCGGTCTCGAACAGGCCGCCGCCGTTCAATAGCGGAACGATCGACAGCATCTTGGCCGACGTGCCGAGCTCCATGATCGGGAACAGGTCGGTCAGGTAGTCGCGCAGCACATTGCCGGTGACGGAGATGGTGTCGAGCCCCTTGCGGATGCGCTCGAGCGAGAACTTGATTGCCTCGACCGGCGCCAGGATGCGGATGTCCAGGCCCTTCGTGTCCTCGTTCTTGAGGTACTTCTCGACCTTGGCGATCAGCTGCGCATCGTGCGCGCGCTTGGCGTCGAGCCAGAACACCGCCGGGGTGTTGGTGAGCCGCGCGCGGCGCACGCCGAGCTTGACCCAGTCCTGGATCGGCTCGTCCTTTACCTGGCACATGCGGAAGACGTCGCCGGTCTCGACCTTCTGGGTCATCAGGACCGTGCCGTCGTCGGCGACCACGTTGACCGTTCCGTCCGTGGGGATCCGGAACGTCTTGTCGTGCGAGCCGTACTCCTCGGCCTGCTGCGCCATCAGGCCGACGTTCGGCACGGAGCCCATCGTCCTGGGATCGAACGCGCCGTTGGCCTTGCAGTCGTCGATGACGGCCTGGAACAGCGTCGAGTAGCACCGGTCGGGGATCGCGGCGATGCAGTCGTGCAGCTTGCCGTCGGCGCCCCACATCTTTCCCCCCTCGCGGATCATCGCCGGCATCGAGGCGTCGATGATCACGTCGCTCGGCACGTGGAGATTGGTGATCCCCTTGTCGGAATTGACCATGGCGAGCCCGGGCCGCTTCGCATACTCGGCCTGGATGTCGGCCTTGATCGCCGCCTTCTCGGCCTCCGCCAGCGTCTCGATGCGGGTCAGCATGTCGCCCAAGCCGTTGTCCGGATCGACGCCGAGCTTCTTCAGCGTGGCGCCGTGCTTCTCGAACACGTCGGCGAAGAACACCGAGACGCAATGACCGAACAGGATGGGATCGGAGATCTTCATCATGGTCGTCTTGAGGTGCAGCGAGAACAGGATACCGTCCTTCTTCGCGGCGTCGATCGATGCGGCGTAGAAGGCCCGCAATGCCTTGCGGCTCATCACCGAGCAATCGATGATCTCTCCTGCCTTGAGCGGGATCTTCGGCTTCAGCACCGTCGACTTGCCGTCGCTGCCGACCAGCTCGATCCGGGCATTGGTCGGCGCCGCAATGGTCGTCGCGACCTCCGAGCCGTAGAAATCGCTGCCCGTCATGTGCGCAACGCGGGTCTTCGAGTCCTTGCTCCAGACGCCCATCTTGTGCGGATGCTTGCGCGCGTACTGCTTCACGGCACCGGCGGCGCGGCGATCGGAATTGCCCTCGCGCAGCACCGGATTGACGGCGCTGCCGAGCACCTTGCCGTAGCGGGCGCGGATTTCCTTGTCCGCCGGCGTCGCGTCGCTGTCGGGATAGTTCGGCACGTCGTAGCCCTTGCTCTGCAGCTCCTTGATCGCAGCCTTCAGCTGCGGGATCGACGCGGAGATGTTGGGCAGCTTGATGATGTTGGCTTCCGGCTTCATCGCCAGCTTGCCGAGCTCGGCGAGCTCGTCGTTGATCCGCTGCTCGGGCTTCAGCTTCTCGGGGAAGTTCGCGATGATGCGGCCGGTCAGCGAAATGTCCTTCAGCTTCATCTTCACGCCGGCCGTTCCGACGAAGGCCTCGACGATCGGCAGCAGGGAAAACGTCGCAAGCCCGGGCGCTTCATCGACCTTCGTCCAGACGATTTCGAGATCTGACATACCTGCACCTCCGTGCGCCGCTTTCGTTTCGGCTGAGTGAAATTGCTGATTATGGCCCGTCTTGTTGCACCGCCGTGAGGAGCGGGCAAGGACGCCGGTCAGAGCCGGTCCAGCTCCTTTTGCGGCGGCTCGCTCCGCGGCATTGCCGCCAGGGTCGGCAGCAGCTGGCCGAGATCGTCGATCACCGACACCACGTCGAGATGGCTGGCGGCGGCAAAACCGCCCTCGACGCAGGACCGCAGCAGCTCGGCCAGCGGTTGCCAATAGCCGCCCTTGTCGAGGATCACGATCGGCTTGGTGTGCAGGCCGAGTGTGCGCCAGGACAGGACCTCGAAGAACTCCTCCAGGGTGCCGATGCCGCCCGGCAGCACGACGATCGCGTCCGAGCGCTCGAACATCGCGAGCTTGCGCTGGTGCATGGTGTCGACCACCACGGTCTGGGTCAGCGCGGGGTGGCCGGCCTCACGCTTCAGCAGGAAGCTGGGAATCACACCCACCACCTTGCCGCCAGCGGCCAGGGCGGCATTCGCCAGGACTCCCATCAGGCCGACGCCGCCGCCGCCATAGACCAGCGTCATCTTCTCGCGCGCCAACAATTCACCCAATTTGGCCGCCATTTCCCGGATGCCCGGATCGGCCCCGAAGCGGGAGCCGCAGAAGACGCAAACCGAGGAGGGCAGGGAGACGGACACGGCTTCAGGCACGGCACACGCACTTTGCTGGTTTAGGGGTTCCGACGCCTTTCCGGACCGGAGCGTCATGGTATCATTTCGGCGGCGTGCGGGGCGACGCCAATCGCGGTGGGTCGTCGCACCATTGGGAGTTTCATGTCACGTACGGTTATAGCGCTGATGGCGATCGGTGCGGTGGTGATCGCCGCGGCGGTGGGGATTGCCTGGCGCGTGAAGATGTCCGACCGGGCAGCCCTGGCGGCTGTGTCGCCGACGGCGCCCCCGCCGCAACCGGTTACGGCGCCACCTGCTCCCGCGCCGGCAAAGCCGGCCGAAACCCAGCCGGCGCCTGCCGCGGCCGAGAGCAAGCCTGCGCCGACCGAAGCCGTGATGGCGCCGAGCTTCGACGTGGCGCGCATCGGCGCCGACGGCCGGGCGGTGATCGCCGGCCGCGCCACGCCGAACGCCAAGATCGTGCTGCTTGACGGCGGCAAGGAGATCGCGCACGGCCAGGCCGACGACCGCGGCGAATGGGTGGTGCTGGCCCAGGATCCGCCGCTGGCGCCGGGTCCGCACGAGATCCGCGTCGTGCAGCACGTCGAGGGCCATGCGCCGGTCACGTCCGAACAGGTCGTGGTCGCGATCGTGCCGACCCCTGCCGACAATGCGTCGAAGAAAGAAGACACGCTGGTGATGATCTCGCCGCCGAGCGGTGCCGCGACCCTGCTGCAGCCGCCGACCGCGGGCGGCGTGCCGAGGTCGGGCGATCTGCAGGTCTCGACCATGGACTATGACGAACACGGCCAGACGACGATCACCGGCCAGGCGACCCCCGGCGCCACCGTGCGCGCCTATCTTGACGACAAACCGGTCGCTGAGGGCCAGGCCGGTGCCGATGGCCACTGGCGCCTGTCGCCGACCGATCCGATCGAGCAAGGCGAGCACCGCCTGCGGCTCGATCGCCTGGCGCCGGACGGCAAGCCCAGCGCGCGGCTGGAACTTAAGTTCGAGCGCCAGCAGACCGAGCCGGGCGAGAATCGCCGCCTGCATGTCGTGCGCGGCGACAATCTGTGGAATATCGCCCGCGCGCACTACGGCGAAGGCTGGCGCTATACGACGATCTTCGACGCCAACAAGGGCGAGATTCGCGACCCCAACCTGATCTACCCCGGTCAGGTCTTCAGCCTTCCCAAGGTCAACTGAGCCCATGCTGGCGAACTTCTTCGTGCCCATCCTGCAGGATGGCTGGCGGTTCATCGCGATCTTCGCCGCGGTGACATTCCTCGCCGCGCTGACCGGGCTGGCCTGGCTGTTCTGGCCGTTGTTCATCCTGACCTTGTGGTCGATCTACTTCTTTCGCGATCCGCCGCGCGGCGTGCCGCAGGAGGACCGGCTGCTGGTCGCGCCGGCCGACGGGTTGGTGCAGATGGTGGTCGATGCGGTGCCGCCGGCCGAGCTCGGTATGGGCGAGCAGCGGCTGACGCGCGTGTCGATCTTCCTCAGCGTGTTCGACGTGCATATCAACCGCTCGCCGTGCGCCGGCACCGTCGATGTCGTGGCCTACCGTCCAGGAAAGTTCGTCAACGCCGCCGCCGACAAGGCGAGCGAGGACAACGAGCGAATGGCGATCGCGCTCAAGCGCAACGACGGCGTGACGGTGGGCTTCGTGCAGATCGCCGGCTGGGTGGCGCGCCGAATCGTCTGCTACGTCAAGCCGGGCCAGACCCTGGCGGCGGGCGAGCGGTTCGGCCATATCCGCTTCGGCAGCCGCACCGACCTCTATCTTCCGGTCGGCGCACGGCTGCTGGTGGCGCCGGGGCAGCGGATGATCGGCGGCGAGACGGTGATTGCCGAGCTCGACGCGGCCGATGCAACGCCGCGCGCGGCGGTCGAGTTTTAGGACAGGACCATGGACAACGACTTTCGCAGGCGCCGCGGACTGCGCGGCTTCTCGGTCAACCGGCTGATTCCCAACGTGTTGACGTTGGCGGCGCTGTGCTCGGGCCTGACGGCGATCCGCTTCGGCCTGCAGGGCGAATTTCGACCGGCCGTGATCGCCATCATCGTGGCGGCAATCTTCGACGCGCTCGACGGCCGCGTCGCGCGGCGACTGGGCGTCACCAGCCGGTTCGGCGCCGAGCTCGATTCGCTGTCGGACTTCCTGTGCTTCGGCGTGGCGCCGGCGCTGGTACTCTACCTCGCGGCCCTCAAGGGGGCTGGGGCCATCGGCTGGGTCGTGACCCTGATGTTCCCGATCTGCTCGGCGTTGCGGCTGGCGCGCTTCAACACCGGCCTGCTGTCCGACGTGCCGCCGCCGGCCTGGACCGGCCAGTATTTCACGGGAGTCCCGGCTCCCGCCGGCGCGCTCCTGGCCCTGATCCCGCTGGTCGTGAGCTTCGAGGCCGAAGCCGCCTGGCCACGCCATCCCATCGTGGTCGGCGTGGTGCTGGTGCTGGTTGGCGGCCTGATGGTGAGCCGCTTGCCGACCTTTTCCTTCAAGAAAGGGCGGATTCCCAGGCAATGGGTACTGCCGGCCCTGCTGATTGCCGCCCTGACCATGGGCGTCATCGCCAGCTCCCCCTGGATCGGCCTGTCGCTGCTGGGTCTGATCTACCTCGCCCTGATCCCGTTCAGCCGGCTGGCTTGGCGTCGCCAGCAGGCCCGGGACCGCCAGGAGGCGAGCGTGGTGGCCCTGAGGTCGGTGCCCGGCGAGACCGGGCGGTAGCGCACCCTCTCCGCATGAGGTGACGCACGGTTGTTGACCTTCGATTCGACATTAAGTACGTTCCTTAACCATAAGAAAAGAAAAGAACTTGGTGGAGTACCCCTCATGCTTTCGCTTATTCGCCGGCTGGTGCGCGATGTGGGTGGCGCCTCGGCAGTGGAGTGTACGTTGATCGTATCCCTGATCGCGGTCGCCGCGATCGCCTCGATGCGCAGTGTCGGCAGCAAGGTCAGCAGCGTCTTGGGGCTGACCTGACGAGTGATATAGAGCGGAGAGGAAGACGGAGGGGCGGCCCAGAAATGGGCCGCCCTTTCGATTCTGGCCCTATTAGAAGTGTATGAGCGGGAGAATTAAGCTTTAAAATGAATGAATTAGGACCTTGATTTGAAGTTGTATCAGAGATAATGTCTGTAACGTTCATATCCGTTGTCATAAGCCTTATTGCTAGTCCGTTCATTCGTTAAGCCTGTTTCATAGGAAAATCGTTCAAGTTTCCTGAACGGCAGCAATCTGGCGCATCGGAGAGTCTCTTGGTGGCGCCGCCCGTCGGGCGGCGCGGGTCGGGTAGGTTCGGATGTCGCTGCTTGCGCTTCTTCATGTTGCCTGCCTTGGGCTTGTGGCCGCCCTGCTGATCGGGGCGGGCGCGCAGGATCTGCGCAGCATGCAAATCGCCAACGGCTTCCCGCTCGCCATCACAGGCCTGTTCGTCGTGTGGGCGGTGTCTGGTCTTGCCGGTGACCAGATGTCATTCGGGAATATTGCCCTGTCGCTCGGTTGCGGCTTGGCGGTATTCGGCGTGGGAGCCGGGGCCTTCGCTTTAGGCGCGCTGGGCGGCGGCGACGTCAAGCTGCTGGCGGCGGTCAGCCTGTTTGCCGGCCCGCAGAAGCTCTCGGATTTCCTGATCATTACCGCGGTCGTAGGGGGCCTGCTGGGTCTTGCCATCCTGGCCGGGGCGCCGATCGGCCGCCCCGCGATGGCCGGTGCCGGCCCGCTGCGTGAGCGGCTGCGCGGCGGCCTGCCGTACGGTCCGGCGATCGCCGCCGGCGGCCTGTGGGTCGCCGCATCGCTCGGACTGAGCTGAGGAAGGGGCCTCATGACCAGCAAGCGCATGATTTTCCTGCTGCTCGCCGTGATCGTGGCGGGCGCCACGGCGTTCATGGCACGCGCCTGGCTGCAGAGCGAGCGCGCTGCGCTGATCGCGCAGGTCGGTGCGCCCAAGGAGGCGCCGGTCGCGCCGACCCTGCAGGTGCTGGTGGCTCGCAATCCCGTGCACACCGGCCAGATCGTGAAGCCCGACGACCTGCGCTGGCAGTCATGGCCGGAGGGCAGCCTGTCGCCGAGCTACATCATCGAAGGCAAGCGGCCGATGTCGGACTTCGTCGGCGCGGTGGTCCGCGGTCCGATCGATGCCGGCGAGCCGATCACCGACGGCAAGCTCGTGCTGGCCGGCACGCGCGGCTTCATGGCGGCGGTGCTGCAGCCCGGCACGCGCGCCGTCAGCGTTCCGATCAGTGCGACCACGGCGGTGTCGGGGTTCATCTATGCCGGCGATCGGGTGGACGTGTTGCTGACCCACGTGCTGAGCGGCGACAAGAGCGGGCAGCACACCGCGACCGAGACGATCCTGCGCAACGCGCGCGTGATCGCGATGGACCAGCGCCTCGACTTCTCGCCGGGCGACAAGCCTGATGTGGGCAAGACGGCGACGCTCGAGCTTACGCCCAAGCAGAGCGAGATCGTTACCCTTGCCGTGAAGATGGGTGACCTGTCGCTGGCGCTGCGCAGCCTGCAGGATCCCGAGGAGAAACCCGACGAAGCATCCGAGAACGCCGCTGCCGAGCCCGGCGACAGCTTCACCGAGGACGCTCAGGTGAGTCGGCTGATCAAGCCGATGGCGGGCAGCGCGCCAGCGCAGGATCAGGCCAAGCCGCAGATCTTCGTTCTGCGCGGCAGCACCCGTACCAAGCAGGACATCGACGGTTCGACGGTCTCCGAACCCGGCCAGAGAGAAGACAAGCAGATCAACGCTACCCCCTTCACCCGCACGATCTCCAGCGAGTCACAAAAATGAAATCGCTCCCCCTCCAAGCCTTTCGTCCGCCGGCCTGGCGCCGCTTCGGCAACGTGCTGGCACTGGCAGCGTCGCTCGGCTTCGCGTTCCAGTCGACTCTGGTGATGGCGCAGGCGACCGTCGAAGCCGACGTTCCGGCACAGGCGCCCGCCAAAGCCAAGCCGGCGCACAAGGTTGCCAAGAAGGCGACGCACAAGGTGATGCCATCCGACAACGTCGCGGACGAGCTCAATCGCCGGGAAGCCGAACGCGTCGCCAAGCTGGCGCAGGAGGCGCCGCAAGCTGCCGCGGCGGCGACGCCTGCGGCCGCACTGCCGGCCAAGGGCCAGCCCGCGCCGGTCGCCACACTCCGGCCGGCCGCGCCGCTCGTGCAGGCCTCGCTGACGCCTGCGGTGGACAATTCGCCTACCGTCACGCCGACGCCCGTGCCGCCGGCAGCGGCTCCGATCGCCACGCCCGATCCCGTTGTCCCGGCGCCGCAGCCGCGCGAGGCGCAGGCACGCCCGCCGTCTCCGACGCCGGTCCAGCCGCCAGCCGTTACCCCGGCGGCACCGCCAGCGGTGACCAGTGGCGCGCCCGGCCGCCCGTTCGGCCAGAGCGAGATCGTGCCGCCGCAGCAGCCGACGCTCACGCTCGAGGTGCAAAAGGGCACGGCGGTCAAGCTGCCGCGCGCCGCCACCACCGTGTTCGTCGCCTCGCCCGATATCGCCGACGTTCAGGTGAAGTCGCCGACCATGATCTACGTCTTCGCCAAGAAGCCCGGCGAGACAGTGCTCTATGCCGTCGACGACCAGGACCGCGTGCTGCTGAACACGATCGTCAGCGTGACCTCGCCGATCAGCCGCATGAAAGCGCAGCTCGACGCGCTGCATCCCGGCAGCCAGATCCAGATCGACAACCAGGGCGAATCGATCGTGCTGAGCGGCGTCGCGCGTTCCGCCGTGGCCGCCGACGATGCCCGTCGGATCGCACTCCAGCATGTCGGCGGCGTGGCCACCAAGGTAATCAACAATATCCGCGTCGAGGCGCCGAACCAGGTGCAGCTCAGGGTCAAGATCGCCGAGGTCCGTCGCGACGCGCTGAAGCGCATCGGCGTCAACTGGCAGAACATCGCCAACGGCACCGTCGGCGTGGCGCCGCTGATCGGGGCGCTGGGCGGCGGCTTCGGTGTCTCCACCTCCCAGCTCATCGGCGGCACACCGTCGGCCATTGCGCGCATCACAGGCGGCAACTTTGACGCACTGATCGATCTCCTGGCGACGCAGAACCAAGCCACTGTCCTTGCAGAGCCCAACCTCGTCGCGATGTCGGGTGAGACCGCGAGCTTCCTCGCAGGCGGCGAGATCCCGGTGATCACGCCGCAGGCAGGCGCTCAGAGCAACACGATCCTCGTGACCTACAAGCAGGTGGGCGTCAGCCTAGCCTTCACACCGACCATCGTCGGCGACCGCATCAACCTCAAGGTTGCCCCCGAGGTTAGCCAGGTTTCCGCGGCCAACTCGATCCAGGTGCCGCTGACGGCGACGGCGACGGTGACGGTCCCCGGGACGGAGACCCGACGCGCCTCGACGACTGTCGAGCTCGGTAGCGGCCAGAGCTTTGCGATCGCTGGCCTGCTCCAGCGGACGAGCGAGCAGGATATCAAGAAAGTGCCTTGGTTGGGAGACGTTCCCGTACTCGGCACGCTGTTCAAGTCGGATGCGTACCAGCGCTCGGAGACCGAGCTGGTGATCGTCGTCACGCCGTTCTTGGTCGAGCCGACCAGCGGCAAGCTGCGGACGCCACTCGACCGACGCGTTCCGCCGACCGATGTCGATCGCATTGTGATGCAGCGCTTGAACCATCCGACGCCACCGCAGCGACTGACGGTGGGGCGTGAGCAGTTCGCCGGACCTGCTGCCGGCTTCACGCTGGAGTAGGAGACAACAACAATGAAATGGATACCCCTCTTCGTCCTTGTAGCGGTGGCGCTGGCTGGCTGTACCGATCCGGTCTCCGAAGCATCCGCGGTCGACGCGCGCTATACGCCGGCGCGCGCCGATTCCATGGCGGCGTTCGACTTCGCACCCGGCAGCGTGCGGCTCGATCCGTCGCAGGAAAGCCAGCTGCATGCCCTGGTTGCCGACCGCCACGGCGAGCGCGACGAGTTCCTTGTCGTGACCGATGGCTCCGGCGGGCCGATGCAGCAGCGCCGTGCCGCGCACGTTGCAAGCCGGCTGTCTCAGGCCGGCGCGCGCTGGGTGACGGCTTCGGTCGAGCCGTCGATGACTCGCGGTCCCGACCAGGTCGTCGTCGTGCGCTCGGAGTATCGCCTCGCCGCGAGGAATTGCCCGAGCTACACGCCGTCGGGCATGTGGAACCCCAATGAGTCGGATATGGCCGGCCTCGGCTGTGCCGACGCCTACAACATGGGCCAGATGCTGGCCCGGCCGCGTGACGCCGCCGTCGGCCGTTCGCCCGGCCCCGCCGACGGCCAGGTCAACGCCAACGCCGTCGAACGGTACCGCGAGGGCCGCGTGCGGGGAGGCGGCGCAGTCAGCGCTGGCAGCGTCGGCGCAAGCGGCGGCACTGGCGGCGGCGCACCACCAACACCGCCCGGAACCTGAGGGAGAACCATGGCCGTAACCGCTGTCGCCCAGCCCAACACCGAAGAGAACCGGTCCATCTCCGCCATGGCCTTCGTCACCGATTCGGTCGCGCAGGCGCGGATCTCGGGTGACCTGTTCGGGGTCACGCTCGGCAAAGCGAACGTTCGCGAGGGCTCGATCGACACGGCGCTGGGGGTCAGCGAATGGCCGCGCGATCTCGACCTGCTGATCGTCGACCTCGCGGCTTCGCACGATCCGGTGGCCGATGCCGCGGCCCTGAAGACGGGCCTGCCCGGCAGCTGCATGGTGATCGGCGTCGGCCGCATCAACGATGTGGCGCTTTACCGCGACCTGATGGCGGTGGGCTTCAACGACTATCTCTCGCTGCCGCTGGCCGAGGGCGCGATGGGCCGGGCGGTCGATCGAGCGCTGGAGCTGCGCGAGCGCGGCGCCGGCCCGATGGCCAACGCGGCCAAGAGCGTCGCCAAGCCGCGCACCCTGTGCGTCGTCGGTGCACGCGGCGGCGTCGGCGCGACAACGCTCGCGGTCAGCCTGGCGAGCCTGCTCGGGACGCGACTGCAGGAAGAGGTGCTGCTGATCGACTTCGACCTGCACTACGGCTCGATGATGCTGGCGCTCGACCTCGAGGCGATCGATGCGCTGCGCGAGGCGCTCGATCAGCCGGACCGGATCGATGCGCTGTTCATCCAGCAGGTGGCGCAGAAGAAGAGCGACTTCCTGTACGCGATCGGCGCCGAGGAGCCGCCGGGGGGCGGCTTTCAGGCCCGTCCGCATGCGGCTTCCGACTTCCTGCGCTCGGTCCACCGCCGCTTCCGTTGGATCGTGGCCGACGTGCCGCGCGGGGATCCGGTGATCCAGCGTCAGGTGATGGAGGCCTCGACCGATATCGTGCTGGTCACCGACCTGTCGTTGCCCGGCGTACGCGACGCGATGCGGCTGCAACAGCTGGCGCACGACGTGGCGCCCAGCGCGCGGCTGCACCTCGTGACCGGCGGCGCGCTCGATCCGCGCCGCTCGGCGGTCAAGGTCGCCGACCTCGAGCGCACCATGAAGCGCAAGGTCGACTGCCAGCTTCCGGCCGACGTACCCTCGGCGCTGGCGGCGGTGAATTTCGGCAAGCCCTTGCCGGACGCCGCGCCGAACAGCCCAATCGTCAAGGCGCTGCGCCCGCTGGTTGCCATGCTCGAGGAGCCGGTCGAGGAGCAGGCGCCGGCGGCAAAAGGCGCGGCGCGCGCCTTCATGCGCTTTACCAAGAGCCTGCAGCTCAAGAGGAAGTAAGCAGTGGTCTTCGGCCTGCTCAACAAGGGCTCCGACAGCGAGCCGGCGGCACCGGTCGGCCCGCTCGATCGTCTCGGCCGCCGCAGCGCGGCGGAGGGGCGCGCCGACTCCGCGCCGGCCGATCGCGACGCCAAGCGGGCGGCCGCAGCGGCCAGCCTGGCCGGATCGGTGGCGCCCCGTCTGCGCGAGCTGATCGCCGCTGGCGTGCCGGCCGGCGAGGTCGCCCGCCAGGCCGGCCAGCAGGCGCAGATCCACTTCCGCCAGAACGGCGTGATGTTGTCTCCGCTCGAGCTGCGCGGCTACGTCGCCGAGGTGCTGCGCCCACTGCTGCCGGCCCAGACCTTCAACACCCCTGAGCCCCAGTCGGCACCGTTCGAGAATGCGCCACTGGCGCCGGAGACCGAGGCGACGTCATCGCCGACGCCCGCCGTCGAAACGCCGCCTGCCGTCGCCGCGCCGCCCAGGCCGGCGCCCGTCCTGCCGGTGCCCACTCCCGATCTCACGCCGGCCGCGATCAAGCCGATGCCATGGGAGACCGACGCGGCGCCGCGGCAGGACACGGCCGAGACGAACAGCCGGGTGTCGCGCAACAAGGTCGACCAGGCGCGCCGCACGTTGCAGCCGCTGGTCATGGGCCGCATCGATCTGGCCGCGGCGGTCAGCCTGCCACGCAAGGAGCTGGTGCGGCAGCTCGAAGGGCTGGTCGGCGAGCTGCTGGCCGAGCAGCGCATCCAGCTCAACCGGCCGGAGCAGGACGATCTCGTCTACCAGATCGTCAACGACATGATGGGGCTGGGCCCGCTCGAGCCGTTGCTCGAGGACGAGAGCGTCACCGACATCATGATCAACGGGCCCAAGCAGATCTATATCGAGAAGCGCGGCAAGCTCGAGCTGACCTCGGTCACCTTCGAGGACGGCGCCCATCTCCTCAACATCTGCAATCGCATCGTCAGCCGGGTCGGCCGCCGCGTCGACGAGGCGAGCCCGATCTGCGATGCGCGCCTGCAGGACGGCAGCCGCGTCAACATCATCATCCCGCCGCTCGCCATCGATGGCGCATCGGTGTCGATCCGAAAGTTCGGCAAACGCCAGATCGGCTTCGATCAGATGGCGCAGCAGGGCAACATCTCGCCGGCGATGGCGACGGTGCTGCGCATTGCCGCGCGCTGCCGGCTGAACGTCATCATCTCGGGCGGCACGGGCTCGGGCAAGACGACCATGCTGAACGCGCTTTCCGGAATGATCGAGAACGGCGAACGCGTGGTGACGATCGAGGATGCGGCTGAACTGCGCCTGCAGCAGCCGCACGTGGTCCGGCTCGAGACGCGGCCGGCCAACCTCGAGGGCAACGGCGAGGTCAGCATGCGCGACCTCGTCAAGAACGCCCTGCGAATGCGCCCCGACCGCATCATTCTGGGCGAAGTGCGCGGTCCCGAGGCGATCGACCTGCTGCAGGCGATGAACACCGGCCACGACGGCTCGATGGGTACTCTGCACGCCAACCGGCCGCGCGAGGCGCTGACCCGTCTCGAGAACATGGTGACCATGGGCGTCGCGAGCCTACCGCCCAAGGCGATCCGCAGCCAGATCGCGGGCTCGCTGCAGCTGATCGTGCAGATCAGCCGCATGCGCGACGGCGTCCGCCGCGTCACGCACATCACCGAGGTGATGGGCATGGAGGGCGAGGTTGTCATCACCCAGGACCTGTTCACCTACGAGTTCAAGGGCGAGGCGGCCGACGGCAAGCTCGCCGGCGCCTTCAAGAGCTCCGGCCTGCGTCCGCACTTCCTGCCACGCGCAGCTTATTACGGTCTCGACCGGGTTTTGATGGAGGCGATGGGCTGATGTCCTGGCTGGGTCACTCGCTGACGCTCGACCAGGCCGCGATCCTGATCGCAGTGGGCGTGACGGCGACGTTCGCCGCCCTGTATGCGGTCTTCAGCGGCTTCTTTGCCGAGCGCCGGCTGAACGACCGGCTCGAGGATCTCGAAGGACGAGCTCGCACCGGCAAGCGCACGTTGCAGATGGCGACGCTGCGCCGTGCCGAGCAGAAGAGCCGGCTGCCCACCCTCGACAAGCTTCTGTGGCAGTGGTTCCCCAACGCCGGCAAGATTCGCCAGAAGCTGCAAACCAGCGGCATGAACGTCACGCTCGGTGACTTCGCCTTCGCCGCCATCGCGCTGTCAGTCGGCGTGGCTTTCGCGCTCTATCTGTTGCTCGATCTGCCGCCGGGCATGGTTCTGGCTGCCGCACTGGTGGTGGGCGTCGGCATCCCCAATCTCGTTGTGGGCTTCAAGGCCAAGAAGCGCGGCCGCCAGTTCAATCTCTTGTTCCCCGAGGCGGTCGACCTGATCGTGCGCGCGCTACGCGCCGGCCTGCCGGTGCAGGAGGCGATCGGCAACGTGGCGCGCGACATCAAGGAGCCGGTCGGCAGCGTGTTCCAGCGCGCCCAGCACGAGATCCAGCTCGGCGTTCCGATCGAGCAGGCCCTGTGGCGCGTCGCGCGCACGGTTCAGACCGACGAGTTCAACTTTCTGATCGTGGCGCTGTCGATCCAGCGCGAGACCGGCGGCAATCTGGCCGAGACGCTGGCGAACCTGAGCGCGCTGCTGCGCTCGCGCCAGCAGCTCCGCCTCAAGATCCGCGCCTTCACCTCGGAGGCCCGCGCGACCATGCTGATCATGGCCGGCCTGCCGTTCCTGGTGGGCGGGGCGCTGTTCCTGATCTCGCCGAAATACATCACACCGCTGTTCACGACGCCGACCGGCCAGATGGTGGCCGCGGGCGCGGCCTGCAGTATGGGCCTGGGCATCTTCATCATGAACAAGATCGCAACGATCAAGGTTTAGACGCGCAAGGTTCGGCTGGGCAGGGTTCAACGGCATGGAATTCGACTTGATCGCCTCGGAGAAGAACTTCACGGTCCTCATCGCCGTGGCGACGTTCGTGGTCTTCTGGGCACTGTGGACCGCGATGACCTGGAAGCCGCCGATCGAGGCCAGGCTGAAGGCGCTGCAAACCCGCCGCATGAAGACCCGCAACGAGCAGGTCGCGACCTCTGCCAACGTCTCGACCAAGGCGACGTCGATCGGCCTCATGCGTACCGTTGCCGATCGGCTGAACCTGCTGCGCGGCTCGGCGGCCGACCAGACGACGCGCAAGCTCAGGCTCGCCGGCTTCCTGTCGCGCGACGCCACCGTCGTCTTCATGTTCGTCAAGCTCGCCCTGCCGCTCGCAATGGGCTTCGTGATGATCGTGTTGACCTCGATCACCGGCATCATCCAGGTATCGGAGGACCTCGTCCTGCCGGTCTGCATCGGCGCAGTGCTTGCGGGGTTCGTCCTGCCCGAAGCCTACGTCAAGAACGTCGCCCAGAAGCGTCGCGAGACGCTCAACTACTTGCTGCCCGAGGGGCTCGACCTGCTGACGATCTGCGTCGAGGCCGGCCTCAGCATCGATGCCGCCTTCCGCCGGGTCAGTCGCGAGATGCAGACGACCATGCCCGAGCTCGCTGCCGAGTTCGAGATGACGGCGATCGAACTCACCTATCTGCCGGACCGCCAGCAGGCGCTGGAGAACATGACCGAACGGTCCGATTCCCCGGCGGTCGCGGCCCTGGTGAATGCGCTGCGCCAGACCGAGAAGTACGGCACCCCGCTGGCCGCGTCGCTGCGCATCCTGAGCCAGGAATTCCGCCAGACCCGGGCGTCCAAGGCGGAGGAGAAGGGCGCGCGCATGCCGGCGCTCATGACCGTGCCACTGATGGTGTTCATCCTGCCGACGCTGATCACGGTGCTGATTGCACCGGCCATCATGAATGCGTTCTCCCTGATGTGAATTGTATCAGTCGTTGACAGATTTGCAGCCGGTTTCCTAGACTTAGGCCGTATTCTTACAGTTTTTCATGAATTCGTTTTCCGCCCCTTGCCCGGGCGAACATTGATCGATGGAGAGCCCATGATGCAGATCGCATCGCGCATGGTCCGCAGTGCGCGCAGCGCCTGGGGCCGTCTGCGCCGGGATGAATCGGGATCGGTCCTTACCATCCTGGCCACGCTGCCAGTTCTCGCGGGCGCCGTCGCCATCGGCGTCGAGACCGGCGAGCTCTATCGCGTGAAGCGGCAGATGCAGGTGTCGGCCGACGCGGCAGCCCTGTCCGCCTCGGTCGACCTGATGAACGGCAAGACCATGACTCAGGCGACCGCCACCGGGAAGTACGAGGCCCAGCGCAACGGCTTTTCCGACGGCGTGAACGGCGTCACTGTCACCGTGGCCGCGCCGACCACCGGCAGCTATGCGGGCACCACGAACGCCGTGCAGGTGACGATCCAGAAGAGCATGGGCTTCAGCATCGGCTCGGCGCTGCTCAACGGGTCGCTCAGCAACTTCACGATCAGCGCCAGCGCCGTCGGCGCACCCGGCTCGACGACCGTCACCAACACCACGACGACCACCTCCAGCAGCGGCGAAGGCTGCATGCTCGCGCTGACCCCCAACAACGAGCAGGGCGTCAGCATCAGCAACTTCAACAACTTCTCGTCCGACTGCACGGTCATGTCGAACGGAACGGCGACGGGGACGGGCAGCAGCGCCTCGATCTCGATGGCCAGCTTCAACAACGCGTCGATGTACTCGGTGTGGACGCGCGGGTCGTTCGACTATCCGCAGTACAGCAACGTCACCCTGACGAAGGCCGCGCGGACCAACCAGACCGGCACCATCTACGACAGCTACGCCAATCTGCCGACGCCGTCGCCCGGCACCTGCACCTACACCAACTACAGCGCTCCCTCCGGGAGCAGCGTGACGCTCTATCCGGGTACCTACTGCGGCGGACTCACGGCGACCAACAACAGCAACGTCTATTTCACGCCGGGCACCTACTACATCGCCAATGGCGATCTGGTGATCAAGTCCGACAACAACGTGTCGTGCCCGACGTGCAGCGTCAGCTCCACCGACGCTAGCAAGACGACCGGCACCACCTTCATCCTGACCCAGACCACCGGGAACAATAGCGATATCGGCGGCGTCAGCATCTCGTCGATGAACAACGTCACCCTGAACGCCCCCGGCGGGCCCGTCGGCGGCGCCAACGACAATCCGTACAAGGGCATCCTGTTCTACCAGGATCGGCGCGCCCCGGCCGGCACGATGACCTCGTCGACCAAGATCTTCACCGTGGCGTCGCTCAACAACGCGACGCTATCCGGCGCAATCTACTTCCCGCAGAACCGCATCGACATCTCGAGCATCAACAATTTCGGCAACGGCGGCGCGAGCACGGCCTGCACCATCTGGGTGGGCCGCTACCTCAAGTTCTCGTCGTTCAACAACAACTACAAGGGCGGCTGCAAGACCTACTACAACACCGACGTGCCGGGCGAGACGGTGACCACCACCACGACCAGCACCAGCACCGTCACGAAGGGCAAGGTGGTGCAGTAGAAGCGCCATGGTCGAGGTCATGCGGCATCATCTGAGCAACTTGCGTGCGGACTGCCGAGGCAACTTCGCGATCGAGTTCGCCCTGGCGCTGCCGATCCTGTTGCTGTTGCTGGTCGGGCTGCTCGATCTCGGCCGTCTGAGCATCGAGAAGTCGGCGCTGCTCCAGGGCGCACGGGAAGGCGCGCAGTACGGCATCCAGGCGCCGACCGACACGGCCAACATCCAGACGACGGCGCAGAACGCGACAGGCATCAGCGGCGCTACGGCCACGAGCTCGACCTTCTGCGAATGCGTTTCCGGGACTCAGGTCGCCTGCACGACGACCTGCTCGGGCGGAGCAGCCATCAAGCAGTACGTGGTGGTGACGACCTCTGCGCCGTTCCGCTCCGTCCTGGCGCCGGCCACCACGACCTTCGGCCTGAACGGGTCGAACGGATGGGTTGGCAGCTGGACGCCGCCCACCAGCGTTTCGGCAACGATCACGATGATCGTGCCCTGACATGCGTTGGTTGCTGCAGTCCCTGGGCGGCGATAGCCGGGGAGCCGCCGCCATTGAATTCGCCATCGTTGGACCGCTGCTCTTCACGTTCCTGCTGGGCATCGTCGAGATGGGCCGCATGTTCTACGTCCGCGAATCGCTCGAATACGCGACCGAGCAGGCGGCCCGCTATTACATGGTCAACCCGTCGGCCACGCAGTCCGCGGTCACGGCGACGTTGCGCAACGCCATGGCGGGCGGCATGGGCTCGGCCATCCCGACGCCGCAATACACCGACGTCACGAGCTGCAACGGCAACTCCGCGGTGACCTGTACGACCATCACCGCCACCTATACCTTCGTCTCCGTCGCCAGTTTCCTGAACCTCGGCAGCCCGGTGCTCCGAGCCACCGCCCAAGCGGTGCGCGTTCAGTAGGCGACCCATAAAGCCGAGCTGCCGCAAGGGTTTATACGCAAGACTTAGCAGTCTTTGTTGCGGTGATGCCCAAGATTTTGATATCCTTGGGAAAATGGCCAAGACCGGAGCACCCCCATTACCACTCGCCCGCATCGTCGTTGCGGGGCTGGTGCTCCTCTTGGCGGCCTGCGACCCGGCGAGCATCAGGCACGGCGACGACTACGAGAATTCCGTGCGTGCGGCCGACGCGGCCCGAGCGGCCGGCAACATGGATACCGCCATCCCGCTCTATGAGCGCGCGTTGCAGGCAGATCCAGAGGGCAGTGAGGCCAAGCTCGGGCTGGGTCAGGCCCTGCTCGCCATCGGCGCGGCGGAGGAGGCGGCGGCCCAGTTCCGGGACGTGCTTGCCCGGGAAGGCAGCAACAACGGGGCGCGGCGGGGCCTTGCATCGGCGTTGATCGCGATGGGCCAGCCGACGCTGGCGGAGCAGCAGATCGACGAGGCGCTTCGCGCCAACGCCAACGACTACCGAGCTCTCAATCTGATGGGCGTGCTGCTCGACATGCAGGGACGCCACGCCGAGGCACAGGCCAACTATCGTCGCGGCCTCGATCTCAGGCCCGCCGATCCGGGACTGCGCAGCAACTACGGCCTGTCTCTCGCCATCACCGGACAGGCCCAGGCGGCGATCGCCCAGCTTGCGCCGCTGGCCGGCAGCCGCGATGCGACGCCGCGCATGCGCCAGAATCTCGCCTTCGCTTATGCGATGGCTGGCGATCTCAGCAATGCCCTGCAACTTTGCCGGCGCGACATGGATGAGAACTACGCTCAGCGCCAGCTCGCCTACTACGCGCAGCTGCGCTCGCTGCCGCCCGAGCTGCGCAGCGCCGAATTCCGCCGCAATCCGATGTTCGTGCCGCAGGGCACACCGCCGGCTTCAGCCGGGCTCTAGATCCAGGCTCGCCAACCGCGCTCCACCCGTGCACTCGCGTGCACGTCTGAAACGCCGGGGGACTTATCGAGCAAGGCTTCGTGGCTACTGGCCCGAAGTCACGCGAGCGAGGAGTAGCCGCCATCGACGGCGATCGTGGCGCCGGTGACGAAATCCGACGCCGGGGCGGCGAGAAACACCGCGATGCCGGCGAAATCGTCGGGCAGGCCCCAGCGCGCCGCGGGAGTCCGCTTCAACACCGAATCGTGGAGGCCCTGCACTTGCTCGCGGGCGCGGCGGGTGAGGGCGGTGTCGATCCAGCCTGGCAGGATGGCGTTGACCTGAATGTTGTCCTTGGCCCACGCCGTCGCCATCGACTTGGTCATCTGCACCATCCCGCCCTTGCTTGCGGCATACGCGGTCGCGAACGGCGCGCCGAAGATCGACATCATCGAGCCGATGTTGATGATCTTGCCGCCGCGCTCCTTCATCGCCGGATAGGCCGCGTGGCTGCACAGGAAGGCGCTGGTGAGATTGCTGTCGAGCACCGTGTGCCATTCGGCGAGCGTGTATTGCTCGGGCTGCTTGCGGATGCTCATGCCGGCGTTGTTCACCAGGATGTCGAGCCGGCCGTGCGCCTTCACGGTCCGATCGATCAGCGCGCGACAGGACTCCTCCTGCAGCACGTCGACCGGGATGGCGCTCGCCTCGGCGCCTGCCTCCTTGAGCTGCTTCACGGCGGCACTGTTCTTCGTCGCGTCGCGGCCGGCGATGACGATCGCTGCGCCCGCAGCCGCCATGCCCTTGGCCATGCCGAGGCCGATGCCGCCATTGCCGCCGGTGATCACGGCGACCCGGCCTGAGAGGTCGAACAGCTTCATGAGAATTCCTCCGCTGGTCGCCTGTATAGCGGCCGGGGAGGGAACCTCAAACCGGATGACGCGTTTGCTCCTTCGAACAATTGGGAGGAAAGATGGCGAGGCAGGCCTTGGCTGCGGTTGTCCTGGCGCTTTGCGCGGGGGCCTGCTCGGCCGAGCGTCACACGACCTACGTGACCGCCGATGCTCCTGTCCAGCCCGTCGCGGTGGGCGTCACGGACGTCCAGCTCACGGCCGAGGCCCGGGCGGCCTGCGATTCCTACGGCATACCGCACGGCACGGCCAACTACGATCGTTGCGTCCAGAACGAGTTCGCTGCACGCCGGCCGGGCTGACCGGCGCGCTGCGAACCGGGAATGGCGGCGGTCGCAAGATCGCCGCCATTCTTTTTGCTTTGACGGATGGGAAAATCGAAGCGCGTGCTTCGCGGGCTACTTTTTCTTGCGCGGCGCCTTGGTCTTGCTGGCGTCGCGCTCGATCAGATTGATGAGATCGGTCGGCAGCGGCTCGGCTGCGATCTCGTCGTACATCGCGTGCAGTTGCTTCTGCAGCCACATGTCGAAAGGCCGTTCGACCGGCTCTCTCACTTTCTTGTCCCGGGCCGGCTCATCGGCCCGATCCCTTTGCGGCTTGTTGTCATTCGCCATGGCACACTGCGCGTGGAACGAGGAGGCTTCCACGGATTCCCGTCCGAGGCACACGTCTCTCCCCAAGAGAATGCCCATGTTTAGCTCATACGTCCACGCAGGATTGGGGGAAAGCGTTACCGGTCGTGGATCCGGGCATCCGTCTCCTCGTCGTCCGCCTGAGTCGACGGGCGAGGCACAGTCTCGCTGCGTTCCTTGACGTCACCCTCGAGCAACAGGCGCTCGAGCATGTCGCGCGCGCGAGAGATGCGGCTCTTCACCGTGCCAACCGACACGCCGGTGTGGGCGGCGATGACCTCGTAGGACTGGCCCTCGAGCACCGCGAGCAGCAACGCCTCGCGCTGCGTCGGCGCAAGCTTGCCGAACGCCGACATGAACTCCCGCATGACGAGGCGGCTCTCCTGGTGCGGCTGATGCGACAGCGTCTCGGCGATCGCGGAGTCGACCGGCACCGACGGGCGCATGCGCCGCAGGCCAGAGATGAATTCGTTGCGCTGGATGCGGAACACCCACGCCGAAAGGTTGGTGCCGGGTTCGAAGCTCTCCCGCCCGGTCAGCGCCTTGATGACCGTGTCGTGCACGAGATCGTCCGCAGCGTCACGGTCACGCGTCAGCGAGAGCGCGTAGACCCGAAGCCGCGGCAGAATGGCTTTGAGCTGCTCATGGAAATCGTTGATATCGTTCTTCGCCGTTTT
The DNA here is from genome assembly GCA_035293665.1 of Reyranella sp. Lineage (GTDB taxonomy): Bacteria > Pseudomonadota > Alphaproteobacteria > Reyranellales > Reyranellaceae > Reyranella. The sequence continues at coordinate 81,014 of DATGMK010000022.1, forward strand.
GCCCTTTTTCGCATTGGCGATGGCCATGATCGTCTCCAGGGGGTGCTTCGTGTTGGAGCAATGCCGGGCGTGCGGAAAGGTTACAGGCGCGGAACGATGACCCGTCTAACCCCCTGATTTTTCAGCGCATCTTGTCGGATAGCAGCTTGCGTGCACGGGACACCCGGGCCTTCAGCGTACCCACCGAGCAATCGCAGAGGCGCGCTGCCTCTTCATAGGAGAAGCCGCCGGCCCCCACCAGGATCAGCGCTTCGCGCGCCTGCGGGGAGAGCTTCCACAAGGCCGAGGAAAGCTCCTTCAGCTCGAGCGTGGCTTCCGGATTGTCGGCTGCGGCCACCGGAGTGGCGCTCACATCCTCGATCGCGGTCGGCCGGCGCCGCTGCGCGCGCAGGTCCGAATAGAAGCGGTTGCGCATGATGGTAAAGAGCCAGCCCTTGAGGTTGGTGCCCGGCTCGAACTGCGCCTGCTTGTCGAGGGCAGCGAGAATGGTGTTCTGCACCAGATCGTCCGCAGCCTCGCGCTCCCGGCACATGAAGCGGGCGAACGCCCGCAAGTCCGGCAGCAACGCGACGATGTCGTCCTTCACCATATCAGTTGGGATGCTCCGCGCCACGCTAACGCCCTGACGTGGCGTTCGGTGCCCCCTATGTGGGGCCTGCAGCCGCGGCCGCAAAGGAAAATCGACCGGGCAACCGCCTCTTCCGCACCCGCGTTGACCCGACTGACGGCGCGCATTGCGCGCCGAACGCATTGAAAGGAGAGCGTGATGAATTGGGATCGTGTTGAGGGCAACTGGAAGCAGTTCTCCGGCAAGGTGAAAGAGAAGTGGGGCAAGCTCACCGACGACGACATTACCGTAATCAACGGCAAGCAGGACCAGCTCGTTGGTCGTATCCAGGAGCGGTACGGCGTGGCAAAGGACGAGGCCGAGAAGCAGGTCCGGACCTGGGCTGGCGGTCTCTAAAATTCCCTCGACGCCGGCGCCCGCTGGTCTCGGGCTTGGGGTTATCCACGCCCGGTAAATTTTGAGAACGGGAACCGAACAGAGCGTTCGGCGTTAGCTCCGAGACTTCGAGACGAGGAGACGTGACGAGCCGCGGTGGTTCTGGCGCCCTTGGCGCCGATGCGAAAGGGCATGTGGCCGGTTCGACCGAGCTTTTGAACAAGGAGGCGAAGATGTCGTTCACCAAGATGGCGCCACTAGCGGCGCTGGTGGGTCTGGGGCTTCTGACCGCCGCGTGCGGCAACAATCCGACGGACCGTGCGCTGACGGGCGGCGCCATCGGCGCGGGCTCCGGCGCCCTGATCGGCTCCACGGTCGGCGCGCCGATCGCCGGCGCGGTGGTCGGCGGTGCGGCAGGTGCCGTAGTAGGTGCGGCAACAACGCCCGAGCAGCCGCGCTACTATCGCTACTAGGCGTGCGATTCGAGACGAAAACTACGATTGGTCATTCGGCTCCCGGCCTGCTTTCGGCCGGGAGTTCGATTCGTGGGTTGTCAGGTGAGGATCAGGGCGTACTCTACGCCCGCGCATCCTGAGAGTTGAAGAGGGGGTCGCTCGTGTCGAACGGACCAGCAAGCAACAAGAAACTATCCGAGGCAATCACCAAGACGCTGCCGTTCTTGCGCCGCTATGCGCGCGCTGTGACGGGCTCCCAGCAGCGCGGTGACGAATGGGTGCGGCTGTGCGCCGAAGTGGCGGTACGCCAGCCCGAACTGATTAAGGGCGCCGAGGACACCAAGCTCGGCGTGTTTGCGCTGTTCCACCGCCTGCAGCAGCCCTTCGGCAGCCTCGAACAGGGCGGCGAAGCCGGCAGCGTCAGCGGTCGGCTGAAGGAATCGCTGACCGAGATGGCGCCGTTGCAGCGCCAGGTGCTTCTGCTCACGGTCCTCGAAGGCTTCACGGTCGGCGATGCTGCGCACATCCTCGACATCGACGTCGACAAGGCCGAGAGCAGCCTGCAGGAGGCGCGCCGCGAGCTGCAGCGCGTTGCTTCGGTGCGCGTGCTGGTGATCGAGGACGAGGCGGTGATCGCGCTGGACGTCGCCGATATCGTTCGCAACGCCGGCCATGAGGTGGTGGGCATTGCCGCAACGGAGAAGGCGGCCGTGGAACTCGCCAAGAAGCATTCGCCGCACCTCGTGCTGGCCGATATCCAGTTGCGCGGCTCCGACAGCGGCATCTCCGCTGTGCGAGAGATTCTGCAGTCAATGACCGTGCCGGTGATCTTCGTAACGGGTTATCCCGAGCGGCTGCTGACCGGCACGCAGCTCGAGCCCGCCTTCGTGATATCCAAGCCTTTCGACCCCGACCTCCTCCGTGCGGCGATCGCCCAGGCGCTGGATACCGTCTCGATCTAGCGGCGCCATCCGATAATGGGCCGCTGGTCGCTCCGCACCAAGTTGGTGGCGGTTGCGGCGCTGGCGCTGCTACCGATTCTCCTGCTTTCCGGCTGGCGCGCGTATATCGATTCGCGCGTCGCGCAGGCGCGCCGCGCAGAAGCCGCCACTTCGGTTGCCGAGCAGGCGGCAGCACGCTACCGCGAGCTCCTCGAAGGCTCGCGCCGCCTGCTGGTCGCTGCCTGCGATGACGATGCGGTGCAGGCCGCCGTGGTGGCCGATGCTGCACCGGGCGCGCTCGACCGCTGTGAATCGTATCTCGCCCGGCTCCTCCGGCGCTTTCCGGCCGACTATTCTGCCCTGCTGGTGACCGACGATCGGGGCACCGCGCATTGCGCGAGCACGCCGCGTGGCCGGGGCATGACCTTTGCCGATCGCGAACTCTTCAAGGCAGTGCAGCAGTCGCATGCGTTCGGCGTCGGCTCCTACGTCGTCAGCCGACTGACGACGAGCACGGTGGTGCCGATGGGCGTGCCGATCCTGCGCGACGGCCAGTTCCTCGGCATGTGCTCGCTCGGCCTATCGCTCCGCAGCGTCGCCGAGCAGCTCGGCGCGCCGCAGTCGGCCGGCGCTGCAGGCGTGGCGCTGGTCGATCGCGATGGGGCGCCGCTCGGCGGCGACCCGCGCGCGATGGCGGCGCTGCCGGTGGCGTCGCGGTTGGCGGCGGCGGTGGCTGCGGAACAGCCCTCCTTCACCGACAACGGGCAGAACGGCACCACCTACGATTTCAGCATACGACGGCTTGTGGGCGGCACGCTTTTCGCGGTCGGGGCCATTCCGTCCGACCGCAGCTTCTCCTCGCTGATGCTCGATTGGGGTGAGTTCGCGGCCATCGTGCTCGCCAGCGTCCTCCTCCTGCTGGTCATCTGGCTGGGCAGCGACCGCTGGTGCGTGCGGCCGCTGCGCTACATCCAGGAATTTGCCGGTCGGGTGGCGCGGGGCGAGGCTGCGGAGTTCGCGCCGCCCTACTCCTGGGGCCCCGAGATGACGGCGGTCGGCGCCCGGGTCAGCGAGATGGCGGCAGCGATCGCCAGCCGCGAGCACGAGTTGAAGGCCGGCCTCGAGCAGCGCGACCACATGCTGCGCGAGATCCATCACCGGGTTAAGAACAACCTGCAGATGATCTCCAGCCTGCTGAACCTGCAGGCTGGCGAGATCCGCTCGCCGCGCATCCGCCGCTTCTTCGGGGACGCGCAGAACCGGGTGCTCACGCTGTCGATCCTGCACCGCCATCTGTACGAGCGCTCGAGCTGGTCGCTGGTCGACTTCCAGCAGTTCATCAGCGACCTGGTGCGGCAGATCTCGGTCGCGCGGCCCGGCATCGAACGCCCGACGCCGCGCTACACCATCCGCGCGCCGATCATGGCGGTCGGTCCCGATATCGCCATCCCGATCGGCCTGATCGTGACCGAAGCGGTCGGCCGGGCGCTCAACCACGACTTCAGCTCGATCGCCACGCCCGAGATCCGAATCGAGGCGCACGAGCGCGGCGAGGAGGTCGAACTCGTGATCGAGGATAACGGTCTCGATCCACCGCAGACCGTCGTGGAGGGAGGAGGAAGCCGCGGCAGCTTCGGCCTGACCCTGATCCGCGGCCTCGCCATGCAGCTGGGAGGGGACATCGCCATTGCGCCGCGCGAAAGCGGCGGCACCCGCGTCGTCGTCACGTTCCCGATACCGCGTGACGAGCCGGCCGCCGGAGCGGCTCCTGGAGCGGCGGTCCATGGCTAGGGTGAGGCGCACCGCGCGGTCGACCGGGCTCGTCGTCGGGCTCACCATCGCCGTGCTCGCGGCAGCCGGAACGTTCCTGACCTTCGTGCACTACAACTCAGCCAACAAGCAGCAGCGGCTGGTGGTGAACAACTACGAGACCATCTCGCTGATGCGCCAGGCGCTGATCGTGCTGCAGGACAGCGAGATCGGCCAGCGCGCCTACCTGCTGACCGGCGACGTCTCCAACCTGGAGCCTTACGAGCGCGCGCGGCTGCGGCTCGACCCGATCATGCGCCAGCTCGAATCGTCGTCGGGTGACGATCCCGAGGCGCTGCGCCAGATCGCGGAATTCCGCACCGTTGCGGCCGAAAAGATGGACGAGCTGAACTCGACCATCGTCGCCTTCCAGCTCTACGGCAAGGAGGCGGTCCTGCCGCGCAATGCCGGGCGCGCGACCACCGATCACATCCGCCAGATCGCCGATGCCTTCGTCGAGGGCCAGCGGCTGATGCTGTCCAACCGGCTGGCGACTCTGCGCAACGAGCAGGAGCAGGCCGACCTCGCCGGCATCCTGGTGCTGAGCGGCGCCTTCGCCTGCCTGATCATCGGCACATACCTGATCGTGCGCAGCGGCACGCGGCTGGAGGAGGCACAGCAGCTGCTCTCGGCGCGCACGCAGTTGCTGCAAACCACGCTGGAGACGCTGCAGGATCCGATTTTCGTGCTCGATGCTTCGGGCCGGGTCGTCGCCTGGAACGAAGCCTTCGCGCGGCTGGTGGCGTGGGATCCGCTCCGCGAACCGCCGCCGACGCTGGAGCAGCTCCAATCGGAGCGCTTGCCGGCCACTCGTGCTCTTCTGGAGCCGCTGCAGCTTGGGCAGGCTCACGCGCCGGGGCAGGTGACCGCGCGTGTGTCCTACGACACCCGCGAGTACGAAGTCTCTCGCGGCGAGATGGCAGGCGGTGGGGCGGTGGTGCGCTGCGCCGACGTCACCGACAAGCTGCGGGACGAGGCGGCGCTGCGCCAGGGCCAGAAGATGGAGGCGATCGGCCAGCTCACCGGCGGCATGGCGCACGACTTCAACAACATCCTGCAGGTCATCCAGGCCAACATCGACCTGATGAAGGCAACGGTGGAGGACAATCCCGAGGCGCTCGGCCGGCTGCACAGCGCCAGCGCCGCCGCAGACCGCGGCGCACGCCTTACCCAGCAGTTGCTCGCCTTCGCCCGCCGCCAACCGCTCACGCCGCAACCGACCCGCGTCGCCCGGCTCGCCGCCGACATGGCCGAGCTGCTGCGCCATGCACTGGGCGAGCGCGTGCAGCTCGACTACGCCATCTCCGACGACGCTTGGAACGCGCGTATCGATCCCAGCCAGCTCGAGAACGCCATCCTGAACCTGGCGCTAAACGCGCGCGATGCGATGCCCGACGGCGGGACGGTGCGGATCGAGGTGTCGAACGCGACTCTCGACCGGCGCTATGCGGCGCTGCATCCGGATGTGGCGCCGGGGCCGTATGTGCTGGTGGCGGTGAGCGACACCGGAACCGGCATGCCGGCCGACGTCGTGGCGCAGGCCTTCGATCCCTTCTTCACGACCAAGAACGAGGGCCGCGGCACCGGCCTCGGCCTCAGCATGGTCTACGGGTTCGTCCGGCAATCCAACGGGCATATCCGCATCGACAGCGCGATTGGACAGGGGACCAGCGTGAAGCTCTACCTGCCGCGCACCTTCGACCCGGTGCCGGACAGCGAGGAGCGGGGGTCTGCGCCGTCGTCCGGCAGCGAGCGTATCCTCGTGGTCGAGGACAACGAGGACGTACGGCGGGCCGTGATCGATATGCTGAAGGGGTGGGGCTACCGGGTCGTGGCGGTTGAGAATCCCGACTCTGCCGCAAAGCTCCTCGAGACCGATTCGGCCTTCGACCTGCTGTTCACCGACGTCGTCATGCCGGGCACGCTGACGGCGATCGAGCTGGCCGGGATGGCACGCCAGCGCCGGCCCGACATCGGCATCCTGCTGACTTCGGGCTATGCGCGAGACCTGATACCGCGGGAAGCGGGCAGCGAATTCCCGTTGATCGCCAAGCCGTATCGCAGCGAGGATCTCGCCGCGCGGGTGCGTACCGTGCTGGCGAGCCGGCGGCAGCCGGCAGCGGCGGCGCCGGCACGAGGCCCCGCCGCGTCCGCCCCGACCGACCATCCGCGCCACGTGCTGTTTGTCGAGGATGAGGTCGTTCTGCGCATGTCGACCGTGGACATGCTGGAGCGGCTGGGGTGCATGGTTTCCGCCGTTGGTAGCGCCGAGCAGGCCCTGGAACTGCTCGACCGCGGCGACCGGTTCGGCCTGCTGCTGACCGACCTCGGCCTGCCCGGCATGAGCGGGGAGGAACTGGCTGCCGAGGTCCAGCGGCGCTTCCCGGATCTGCCGGTCATCATCGCCAGCGGCTACGGCAAGAGCGATTCCCAGCCCGGGGAACTGCGCTTCATAGGCAAGCCCTACTCCTCGATCGACCTGCAGCAGGCGCTCGACGAGGTGGCCCGCAAGGGCGCCACAGCTTAGTCGCGATCCTGCCGCAACCGGCCTCTTCACGGGACGTTGATCTTACGAGGACCGATGAGGGGCGCGACATGTTTACTCTTCAGCAGCGTGGGAATTCGCGCGTCGCGGATTCCCATCCCGACTTCCATCCGGAGCATCCGGCCGGTCCTTTGGACGGCGAGTTGGCCGACCTTTACGCGGCCATCCTGATCGTCGTGCCGGTGGCGCTCCTGCTGAAGTCTTTCTTCTTCTGAAGCCCTCAGAGACAACGCTTGGACGCGCATTTCGCCTAGTCCTTCGCACCGGCAACCTTCGGTTAAGCGCGCCGTTATTCGGCCATCTACCGCGCGACCAAAGGACAGGAGGTTGCCGTGCGTTCCATTACCATTCTCGCCGCTTTCGCTGCCGCTTCGCTGATGGCGTCGCCGGTCGTCCACGCCCAGAGCACGACGACCACGACGACGACGGTCAAGACCGACACCGATGCGATTTGGCAGAAGATCAAGGGCAGCTGGAACACCGCCAAGGGCGCGGTCAAGGAGCAGTGGGGCAAGCTCACTGACGACGATCTCATGGAGATCCAGGGCCGGCGCGACCAGCTCGTCGGCAAGATCCAGATGCGCTACGGCATCAGCCAGGAACAGGCCGAAGCCCAGGTGAGCGGCTGGGAGCACCAACAAAAGAAGATGTAGGGAGAGCAGCGATGAAGGCACCTCGCTTCCCGGCCGTCGTCGCCGGCGTCGCGGCGATCGGCCTAGTCGGGTCCGCCCTGGCACAGAATCTCGCGACCGGTCCGGAGTACACCGGGCGGTTCACCGACACGCGCACGGGAAAAGTGTGGACGCCGAACCTGGATTCGCTCGACGCCTATCAGCCGACCGATCCGAACCATCCGGTGAACCGGGAATTCAACCCGCGTGACCAGGAAGCAAGCATCCCCGGCATGGTGGAGCTTCATCCGAAGGCGGAGCTGATGGGCACTGTGCCGATCACCGCTGGCCCGACCGTGCCGATCATGACCATCGATGCCCCGTCGCTGCAGGCGGTGCCTGGAAGGCGCTGGATCGCGGTCCTTTACGTGACCAATAACAGCGGCGGGACGATCAATCCGATCATCGACTGCCATTTCACGAACCACGGCCAGAAGGTCGAATCGGTGCGGCTGATCGTGCCGCCGGCTGGCCCCGGCGAGAGGCTCGGCATGGCTGTCCGAGGTCCACGGGTCGACATGTTTACCGACCAGGTGACGTGCCTGCCTATGGCGCCGAAGTAGGGCGCGTGCGCATTTCGCGTGAAGGGCCGGCCGCTGTGCCGGCCCTTTTCGTTTGCCCGCAATAGACGCTAGGTTCCTGCCCCAACACGAGGGAGTAGCGTATGAGCGGATTGGGGCGTCGAACCACCTTGGCCGGAGGCGCCGCATTGGCCGCCGCCTCCCTGATCCGGCCGCGCCCGGCGCGAGCCGCCAAACCCCTGACGGTGGTATGGGAATCCGAGGTCACGATCCTCGATCCGCATTTCACCACCGCCACGATCACCCGGACCTTCGGCCTGCACGTCTTCGACATGCTGTTCGCCATGAACGGCAAGGGCGAGATCAAGCCGCAGATGGTGGACGGCTGGCAGGCCAGCGCCGACAAGCTTACCTGGACGTTCACCCTGCGGGACGGCCTCAAGTTTCACGACGGCGCACCCGTCACGGCGGCCGACGTCGTTGCCTCGCTCAAGCGCTGGTCGCAGCGCGATCCGCTGGGCAAGATGCTGATGGCCGATACCGCGACGCTCGATGCCAAGGATGCGCGGACCTTCGAATTCGTGCTGAAGCAGCCATTCCCGATGATCCTGGACGTGCTGGGCAAGCCCAATGCGCCGCTCCCGGTGATCATGCCAGCGCGCATTGCCGCTACGCCGGCCAGCCAGCAGATCGCCGAGCCGGTCGGCTCGGGTCGCTTCCGGTTCGTGAAGAGCGAATGGCGGCCGGGCAACGCCATGGTGTTGGAGCGCAATCCGGACTACATGGCGCGCGCCGAGGCGCCGGATTTCCTGGCCGGCGGCAAGCGGGTGAAGATCGATCGGCTCACGTTGCGCGTGATGCCCGACCAGTCGACCGGCGCCAACGCGCTGATGGCCGGCGAGATCGACTACATGCAGTACCTGCCGTTCGACATGCTGCCGATCCTCGAGCAGGAGAAGAGCGTGAAGCTCGTGGGTCTGGGCGGGATGGACCAGTTCCAGGGCAACTTCCGGCTCAATCACGCCGCGCCGCCGTTCGACAATCCGGCAGTGCGGAAGCTGATGTGGAAGCTGGTCGACCAGGATGCGATCCTGACGGCGATCGGCGTGCCCGAGAAGTATCGCGCGAAGTCGTGCCCGTCGTTCTGGATGTGCGGCACGCCGCTCACCACCGACGCCGGCGCGGGCAACAACAAGTTCGACCTCGCTGCCGCCAAGGCGGAGCTCAAAGCCTCGGGCTACAAGGGCGAGCCGGTGATCATTCTCGAAGTGTCGGGCTCGATCAGCCAGACCGCCTCGCGCGTGCTGGTGCAGAACATGAAGGACGTCGGCTTCACCGTCGAGCAGCAGCCGCGCGACTGGGCGACTGTGCTGGCGCGCCGAGGCAAGAAGGAGGGCTGGTCGATGTTCCCGGTCTACTCCAACGGCACCGACATGTTCTCGCCGCTGTCGCATTTCTACATCGCGTCGACCTGCAGTCCCGACTATCCGGGCTGGTCGTGTGACGACAAGATTCCAGCCCTTCTCAAATCCTTCACACAGGCCGCCACGCTGGACGGGCGGCGGAAGATCGCGGCCGAGATCCAGACCGCCGCCTATGAGCTCACGCCATCGGTCATGTGGGGCCAGTTCACCATCCCGGCCGGCTATCGCAGCGACCTGAAGGGCCTGATCCAGTCCTCCTATCCGATGTTCTGGGAGGTGGACCGCACATGATGACGCACCTGGGTAACCGGCCCGAGTGCCCGGCGTTGGGTCCGCATGATTCGACAGCATATCGTTGCTGCCATGGCGGTGGTCGGCGTCGCCTCCTGCACGACCGAGCATCGTTCCTACGTGGTCGCGGACGACGCCTGCACCTCCTACGGCTATCACGTCGGCACGCCGCGCTACCGCCTTTGCACCGAGCAGGAAGCGAAGTCCCCGGGCACCGGACAGCTAAGGGTCATGGAAGATCCGGTTCACTAGCCGCGCCGTCCTTGGCGGGACGCAGCCCATGACCGTCACGCATAACAAGGCCCTGAACCGTTACGAATTGAAGACAGAGCACGGGCTCGCTCTTGCGGTGTATCACCAGCAGGGCGGCCGGCGTATCTTCACTCACACCGAAGTCCCGATCGAGGACGAGGGCAAGGGCCATGCCTCGCGGCTCGTGAAAGAAGCGCTCGACGACACGCGCCGGGCCGGCTTCAAGATCCAGCCGGCCTGCAGCTTCGTGGTAGCATACGTGCGCCGCCACCCCGAGTATCGCGCCTAGCTCGAGCCGAGCCCGCCTAGTGCGGCTGTCCGCTGGCGCCCTTCCAGCTCACGCGCTTGGCGCCGGAGAGGCACACCTGTCCGCGCCTTAGCAGCGACATCAGCGCGCGACGCGTCTGGATATCGGTGAAGCCGCGGTCCTCGAGCCGCAGCTCCAGATCCTTGATCGGTACCTCCGGGCCGTCGCTCCGGGCGAGAATGGTGATCTCGTCGAGCAGGGCGCCTTCGGCGTCGGTTAGTTTGTGACCGGGCGGGCTCATCCAACGCTACTCGCTGAAGGGAGACAAGCCGCTCAGTGCGGCCGAATGAACAAGGCCCAAGCGAGCCCCAGCGCAATGATGGCGCCTATGAAGGAAGACAGCAGGACGAGAAAGACACGACCGCTCACGACACCGCCGCGCGATTCAACTGGACTAACTTCGCGTCGCATGGAGTAGCCTCCGTTGGTCGTTCAAGGGGGGCCTTAGCAGTGTTGAACGCCGGTCCCTCCTCGCGGTTGCCCGGCGTTCAGCCCCATTTTGCCGCAGCCCTTGTGTGGCTGCGTTCGACCGTAACGATCCCTAGTCACACCGAGTTGCCCGGAACCCCTTTCCAGCAGGCCACGTTATGGGGGCGCAAAGCCGCACCCCTCACGCTCAGCCCAGGAGAGAGACCCATGCTGTATTGGGCACTGATGTTCCTGGTCGTGGCCCTGATCGCCGCCATCTTCGGCTTCGGTGGCATCGCCTCGACCGCCACCGGCATTGCACAGATCCTGTTCGTGGTCGCGCTCGTGCTGTTCGTCGTGAGCCTGCTCGCGAACTTCGCGCGCCGCAATCGATAAGCCCCCGGGGAGACTCCAAATGCGTCTTGCAATCGTAGTGCTGGCTGGCGTGCTCGCCGCGGCCTGTACGGTCCAGGAGACCCGCACCGTTGTCCCGGCGCCGCGCGTCGACGATGCCTGTAGCGCCTACGGCTACGCGCCGGGCACCCAAGGCTATCGCATCTGCGCTGAGCGCGAGGCTGCCGCCCGTGCGCGCGGTCGCATGTCGGCCGGCTATGGCGAGACGCGCATCGAGGCGGACGCGCAGGAGGCGTGCCTGTCGTACGGCCTGACGCGCGGCACCCGGCGGTTCGACCGCTGCGTGCAGCGCGAGATCGACTACCGCCGCCCGATCTGATCTAGCCCGACTGGCCGAAGTGCGAGCGCAGCCGTTCGCGTGCGGCGTTGCCTGCGGTGCGGTCCCAGCAATTGACGATCGCGACCCGGAAGCCGCCAGGCGGCATCGCGTGGCGCTCGGGTGCCCAATCTTCGTGGAACGTGATCTGCAGGCTGGAGATGCCGGGCATGGCGACGATCTCGTCCTGCAATGCTTTCGGCGGATGGCGATAGCGCCGGCCATGCGGCGAGAACAGGACGACACTGTAGCCGGTGCGCCGCCCGCTGTCGTCGAACTCCCAGATGCCATCCTTGTAGAGCCGCACCAGGGCCGTCACCCATGGATCGCCGCCATAGAGGTCGGGCCATTGATCGGCGAAGCGCAGATGGACCTCGATGATGCGCGCGCCGATCGTCTCGAGATTGATTATGCCGCTGTAGCCCTTGAGGTGCCTGCGGCTCCACGGCGCGACCCAGTCCTCGATCGCCTTGTTGGGCGCCTCACCGATCTCCCAATAGTCGAAGGTGCCGCGGTCGCCGGTGACGCCGTGGGCGTGCCGCCACCATTTCGGCTCGCCGTCAATTACCACCACGTCACTGCTGACATGGTCGCCCTCAAGCAGGGTCGCCCAGAAATGTCCCGGCTGATATGCGGCGATGTAGTCCGATTGGGATTGCAGGGGGCGGCTGCCCACGCCCATCCCTTTCAGGTTGTAGATCGGCTTGGAAAAGACCGGATAGTGCGGAGGGCTAACGCCGTGCGGCGCCGCCTCGAGGCCTTGGCTCAACGCCACGGCGAGCTTGTCATAAACCCAGCGATGGTTGGGGTTCCACAACCAGGCGTCGCTGTCCTCAGTCGGAATGAAAACGTCATCAGGGCAGGGGACTCGCGTGAAGTACTGGGTGCGCCAAGGGTCGATTTCGCAAACCGGCACGTTCTTTTCCTTCTCCGGGACGGTGAGGACGCTAACATATTCGTGGCAACTACGTATTCTCAGCTCGCGTTAGCTCGCGATGCGGAGGTGTCGTGTCGAAACTGATAACGCGTAGCGTGCCTGCGCACGCCCTCCCGCTGCTCGACCGTTTTCGAAGGGTTCGCCGCCAGACCGAAGCGCTCGCCGAGCCTTTGTCTCCGGAAGACCAGACCATCCAGTCGATGCCCGATGCCAGCCCGACCAAGTGGCACCTCGCGCACACCACCTGGTTTTTCGAGACCTTTCTTCTCAAGCCGCAGCTCGCGGCCTATCGCCCGTTCAACCCGGCGTACGACTACCTCTTCAACTCCTACTACGAAGCCATCGGCCCACGGCATCCGCGGCCCCAGCGCGGCATCGTCAGCCGGCCGGGCGTCGAGGAGATCCTCGCCTATCGCCGCCACGTTACCGGTGCGATGGAAGAGCTTATCGAGTCGAACCGCAGCAATTCGGCCGAGCTGGTCGAACTCGGGCTCAATCACGAGCAGCAGCATCAGGAGCTCATCCTGATGGACATCAAGCACGCGCTGTCGCTGAACCCGCTGTTCCCGGCCTACGCCCCGGAGCGGATGTCGGCGGCGCCAGGCTCGCCGCTCGGCTGGATCGATTTCGAGGGCGGGCTGGTCGAGACTGGCCATGCCGGCGAGGGATTTGCCTTCGACAACGAAGGGCCGCGCCATCGCTCGTGGGTCGATCCGTTCGCGCTGGCGACTCGCCTCGTTACATGCGGCGAATACCAGGCCTTCATCGATGACGGCGGCTATCGCCGGCCGGAGTTCTGGCTGTCGGCCGGCTGGGATGTCGTGAAGCAGCGCGGCTGGCAGGCGCCGCTCTATTGGGATGAGGACAGCGTCTTCACGCTTGCGGGCCTGCGGGCGCGGCGGGCGGAGGAACCGGTGTGCCACGTCAGCTTCTATGAAGCGGCGGCCTACGCGAAGTGGGCCGGCAAGCGCCTTCCGCGCGAAGAGGAGTGGGAGCTGGCCGCGACCGATGCTGCACCCTCCGGCGAGATGGTCGACGGCAGGATGCTCGATGACGGCCACCTCCATCCTGCCCCGGCGCAAGGCGACGGTTTGGTCCAGATGATCGGCGACGTCTGGGAATGGACGGCCAGCCCCTACGTCGCCTATCCGGGCTATCGCGAGCCGCCGGGCGCCATCGGCGAGTACAACGGCAAGTTCATGGCCAACCAGGTGGTCCTGCGCGGGGGTTGTGCGGCGACCCCGCGGGACCATATTCGCGCGACCTACCGCAACTTCTTTCCGCCGGACGCGCGCTGGATGTTCGGGGGGATACGCTTGGCAGAGGATCTCCGATGAACGGTCCGGTTGTTAGTCTCAAGGTCGAGGAGACGGCGGACCGCGAGGAATTTCGCCGTGCCGTCCTGGATGGCCTGTCGGCGCGCCCGCGCGCGATTCCCGCCAAGTTCCTGTACGACGCGCGCGGCTCGGCCTTGTTCGACGAGATCTGCGAGCTGCCGGAATACTATCTCACCCGTACCGAGACCGAGATCCTGAAGCGGCACGCGACCGAGATCGGCCGGCGCGCCGGGCCAGGGTGCGCCCTGATCGAGTTCGGCAGCGGCTCGAGCGTGAAGTCGCGCCTCCTGATCGAGGCGCTGCCCAAGCTCGCGCTTTATGCGCCGATCGACATCTCACGCGAGCATCTCGACGCGACGGCGACGCAGTTGCGGCGTGACTATCCCTGGCTGATGGTCGAGCCGGTGTGCGCCGACTTCATGGGGCCCGTGCCGCCCATCGCCAGCAAGGGCCGACGGCTGGGCTTCTTCCCGGGCTCGACCATCGGCAATCTGACGCCCGAAGAGGCGACGGCGTTCCTGCGTAATGTGCGGACACTAGTCGGCGACGACGGCGCGCTGGTACTGGGTGTGGACCTCAAGAAGGACCCTCAGCGCCTGCATGATGCCTACAACGATTCAACGGGCGTCACGGCGGCCTTCACGCTGAACCTGCTGCGGCGCATGAACCGCGAGTTGCAGGCGACCTTCGACCTGTCGGCGTTCGCCCACGAGGCTCTCTACGATGGGGCCGAGGGCCGCATCGAGATCTATGTCCGAAGCCTCGAGCGGCAGACCGTGACGGTGGCCGGCCAGCGCTTCGACTTCGCTGCCGGAGAGCGCGTCCACACCGAGTATTCGTATAAGTACGACATCGCCGATGTAGCCGGCCTGGCTGCGGCTGGCGGCTTCCGTCTCGCCGAGACCTGGACCGATCCCGAGCGGCTGTTTGCCGTCGCCTACCTGGAAAGCATCAGCCGGAAATAGAAAAGGGCCCTGCTCGGAGAAGACGTCACCGAAGCAGGGCCCTCAAATAGGCAGCCCGCCCTAGAGGGACTCTAGGGCGGGCATGAATGACCAGGCGGGGAGGGTGGCATCGCAGAGCGGGGGGCAGGGGCGACGCCAAGTGACCCGGTCACACCGACACAACGACACGCCCTTCGAATTGGTTGCGGCGCCTCCAATGAAAGTTCAAAAAATCTGACTAATCTCCCCAGAAGATTTGAGGACAAGTCGATTTCTCTCGACGTTCCAGTGCCTTGCCGTCGTGAGTACGAAGACGAACAGAGTGTCGCAGTCACTAAGTCGGATGCCACCAACGGCCGGCGAGGACGACCCCCGCGGAAACCAGGCGGCTATCCCCAGCCAGTCGCTCACCGATGCAATCGGTGTAGTCGAACTTGCCATTCTTCTCGTCGAGCACGGTCGCCTCGCCGACGCTGCCGACACGCAGCGTGCCGAGGTCGGGCCGCTTGATCGCTGCGGCGGGATTGACCGTCGCCAGCTTGATTACGGTCGCAAGATCGACGCCGAGGCACAGGAATTTCGACATTGTCGTCAGCAGGTCGAAGGCTGGGCCCTCGATGGAAATGGCGTGGACGTCCGACGAGATCACGTCGGGCAGGAAGCCCGCCGCCAGCATTGCGCGCGTGGTGCCGAAGCCGAACGAGCCGCCGCCGTGGCCGATGTCGAAGATCACGCCGCGCTCGCGGGCCGCCAGGATCTCGTCGCGCACCCGGCCGTCCGCGCGCACGGGCGCATTGGGGAACGGGCGGAAGCAGTGGGTCAGGATGTCGCCGCGCCGCAATTGGCTCACGACTTCGTGACGCGCAGGCGGCGGATTGTCGAGATGCGCCATCACCGGCAGGCCGGTCTCCTCGGCGACGTCGAGCGCCATGTACAGCGGCTGCGCGCCGGAGTTGCCGCTCGCCGACTTGCCGACACGCACCTTGATGCCGAGGACCAGGTCCTTGTGCTCGCGCGCCACCCGCACCGCCTCGCGCGGATCGATCAGGCGCATGTCGGCGCTCTCGCCGACCATCACCGTCTTGGAGAACGCGAAGATGCCGGGGAACGAAACGTTCAGGTAGGGCAGGATGCGCACCGGCGACGGCTCGATCACGTGGCGGCGAAAGCCGTGGAAATTGCCGGGGCCAGCGCTGCCGGCGTCGATGAACGTCGTGACGCCGCCGGTGCGCGCCAGCAGCTCGGCCTCGACGCCGAGCGAGGTCCCGCCCCAGTAGACGTGGGTGTGCAGGTCGATCAGCCCGGGCGTGACGATCTTGCCTTTCAGGTCGCGCGTGTTCCTGCCGGAGAGATTGTCGCCAATGGCGGAAACCTTGCCATTCGAGAAGGCGATGTCGGTGACTTTGTCGACCGCCTGCGACGGATCGATCAGCCGTCCGCCCTTCAACACCAGATCGTTCATGCCTTCGACCTTACCACGCGCTCCAGTCCCAGCCAGTCCGCCATCAGGCGCAGCTCGTCGCGCAGCGGTCCCTCGACCTTCCGCTTGTCGATGCCCGGCTCCACGTGCGCTTTGGCGAGCAAGGTGCTGTTGGCGCGGTCAGCCTTGAGGTCGACCCGGCCCACCAACCGGTCGCCGAGCAGGAACGGCAAAACGTAATAGCCGTAATTGCGCTTATTCAGCGGCGTGTAGATCTCGATGCGATAGAAGAAGTCGAAGATCCGATGCGTCCGGTCGCGCTCCCAGACCAGCGGATCGAACGGCGCCAGCAGGGCCCGCGCCTCGACCTTGCGCGGCATGCGCGCCTGCGGATCGAGATAGGCTGGCCGGTCCCAACCCTCGACCGCGACCGGCAGCAGGTCGCCCGCCTCGACCAGCTCGGCGAGCCGCGCCTTGGTGTCTGCGACGCCAAGACGAAAATAATCGCGCAGGTCGAACTCGGTCGCCACGCCAAGCGCGCGGGCCGACTGGCGCAGCAGCTCGCGCTGCGCCTCCTCGGCGATCGGGGTCGGCCGCTTCAGGACCTCGCCAGGCAGCACGCGCTCGGTAAGATCGTAGACGCGCTCGAAGTTGCCGCGCCGGGTCGCGGTCGTCACTTCGCCCGCGAAGAACAGCCATTCGACTGCGTACTTGCCGTCGCTCCAGCCCCACCAGGCGCCCCGCGCCTTGCCGCCGGTGCTGAGGTCCGATGCGGCAAGCGGACCGCGATCGGCTATTTCGCGCCGCACTTCGTCGATGAAGGCCTTCTTCTCCCGGGCGAACACCTGGAGCTTGCCCTTGCCGATGCCATCCGACTTGGCCTCACGCTGCATGCGCCAGCGCAGCAGCGGATAGGTGTCGAGCGGCAGCAGCGACGCCTCGTGCGCCCAGAACTCGAACAGCCGGCGCTGGCTCTTGCGGCCCCAGGCGGCGCGATCGAGCAGCGCCTGTGAATAATTGCCGAGCCGCGAGAACAGCGGAAGGTAGTGCGCGCGGGCGAGCACGTTCACCGAATCGATCTGCAGCAGGCCGAGGCGATCGATGGTGCGCCGGATCTGACCTGCGTCGATGATCCCCTTCGGCCGCGGCACGCCGAAGCCTTGCGCCGCGAGGGCGATGCGCCGGGCTGCAGCGGCGGAGAGACGGATAAGCTTGGGTGTTGTCATTGCCGATCGCTTGCCAAGGATGCCTCATGCATGCTTCATATTCGAGGCTTCGTATGCACTCATCCACGAGCACTGCGCGGGTTGGCGTCGATCGCCAGGCGATCGAGCTTGTCGGCGCATTGGCGCTGACGCTGCTGATCTTCTCTTATGGCGCGAGAGCATCGCTCGACGATCTGCTGATCTACCTGCGTTACGTCGCCAATATTCTCGGTGGCAACGGGCCGGTTTATAATGCCGGCGAGCCATCGGCGGGTGCTACAAGCTTCGGCTGGCTGGCCATCATGAGTGTGGTGGCGCGCCTGTTCGGTAATACCGAACTGGTATGGAAGGGGACGGGCGCCGCCTTCATCCTGATCGGCCTTCTGATGTTCGCGTGGCGACTCCGAGCGCTCCCGGCCGCGAGTGCGCTCGCCATTCTGCTGTTCACCCTGCTCGATCCCTTTGCCATCCGGTGGTTCGGAAGCGGCATGGAAAATGGGCTTGTCTACGCGGGGGTGGCCGCGTGCCTTCTCGCTTTCGAGTGCTTCTTGCAGGCGCCCAGCCGCAGCCGGGCCGTAATGGTTTGCGCGGCATCGGCGGCGCTTCCCTTCGTCCGGCCGGAATTTCTCGCTTTGTCGGGAAGCGTTTCGCTGTTCGTCGCCTTTTCCCAAAGGCGACCCTATTTCTGGATCGTGGTTTGCGAAGCCGTCGCCATCGCCGTCGTCGCCTTCTGCTTTTACATGTGGATCGGGTTCGCGTTTCCTCAAACCGGCGTGGCGAAGGCGCTGATGCTGGCTCAGGCGGATCCCTTCTATGCGCCAGTGACGATGATCAAATACGCGGCGGTCGCCGTGCCCGGCGTCGTCGTGGTCACGATCGCGAGGTTTTCGAGCGTCCGGAGACTCTATCCGCTTTTCGTGGCCGTCGGCGTGCTCTGGCTGAGCGTCTTCGCCTACTTCACGTTTACCCGTACATTGATCTCGACTCGCTACACCGTCGTCTATTCGGCACCTCTCCTCTGCGCCGGGGCGCTGGGGCTGGCGCATGAACTGCGGACGCAGGGCCGATGGTCGATCGGCATGAGGCTGGCGCTTGGCGTGCAGTTGCTCGCCTGCGGCGTCGGCCTCGTCTGGCAATGGCCGGCCACGCGTATCGACGAAGTGGGCGACATCCGGCCGATTGGGGAGTGGGCCAAGCAAAATTTGCCGGCAGGTTCCAAAGTCGCGCTTACCGAGGTGGGGGCGTTCGGCTTCTACTATGGCGGCAAGATCGTCGATCTGGTCGGGCTCGTGTCACCGGCGGTGGTCGAGTACGCCAGGCAGCATGGACCTTCTCGCTCGTTGGCCGAACTCGAGCCCTTGTTGGTCTCGACCCACGCCACTTACTACCTCGAGACTTTTGGGGCGAAAGAGCCCATTCGAGGCGGTTCGTTCCGCTTCGTCCCGCTGAAGGAGTGGCGCGTCAGACGCAACAACCTCTCGCACGGCCGGGATGTTGCGCCCGACACATGGCGTCTCTATGCGCTGCAATCCGGCAGCGCAGCGGCGAAACCCGCGGATTCGCGCTGATCGGCAGTGTGACATGCCGTTGGAAAGCGATCTCTATGCGCCAGTCAAGGCGCTGCTGGAGGGACAGGGATACTCGGTCAAGGGCGAGGTGAAGGGCTGCGACGTCGTGGCCGTGCGCGGCGCTGAGCCGCCCGTGATTGTCGAGCTCAAGCGCGCCTTCGGCATTTCGCTGGTGCTGCAGGGCGTCAGCCGCCTGGCGATCTCCGACCACGTCTATCTCGCGGTCGGCGCCTGGCCTAACAACATCCGCAACGTCCGCAAGCTTTGCCTCCGACTGGGCCTCGGCCTGATCGTCGTGCTGAAGGGCCGGGCGGACGTACTGCTCGATCCCGCGCCGCCGCCGCTCAAGCCGCGCAAGGACAAGCGCAGGCTCGGCCGCCTGCTGGGCGAGCATGCGCGACGGGTGGGCGACCCCAACCGTGGCGGCTCGTCGACGAAAGTGCCGATGATGACGGCCTACCGGCAGGAGGCCCTGCGCTGTGCCGGCCTGCTGGCGAAGAACGGGCCGATGAAGGTGGCCGCACTGCGGCTTGCCGCCGATGCGCCCAAGGCGGGGGCGATCCTGTCGGCCGACTATTACGGCTGGTTCGAGCGCACCGAGCGCGGCATCTACCAGCTGACGCCGAAGGGCCGCGAAGGCCTGCAACTCCACGGCTGGAAGGACCCGACGTGACGCGTGCGCTCAAGACGCTGGCGAAGCGGGGATGGCACTGTGCCTTCCGCCTGCTGCAGCGGACGGGCGTGAACCTGCTGCCCGAGCACTTCTATTCCGCCGTGCCCAATATAGCCGAACTCGAGCGCCGGCAGGACTGGCGCAAGCCGCGCAGCATGCATGGCATCGGCCAGCGGGACCTCGACGCGCAGCTTGCCCTGCTCGGCGAGTGGCTCGGCCCGCACAAGGAGATCCTGCAGGCCCGCTCGGTCCATCGCGAGGGCTTCGTCGGCGGCGGATCGAACGGCGGCTACGGCGAGATCGAGGCCGAGGTGCTGTATGGCTTCGTCGCCACCGCGAGGCCCAAGCGCGTGACGCAGGTCGGCTGCGGCGTCAGCACCGCGATCGCGCTGGCGGCGGCCGAGCGCGCTTCCTACAAGCCCGACATCGCCTGCCTCGAACCCTATCCCAGCGCCTGGCTGAAGGCGCGCCACGACGAAGGCCGCATCCGCCTGGTACCGCAGATGGCGCAGACGCTCGATCCCGCGGCGGTCGCCGATCTCGACGAGGGTGACCTTTTGTTCATCGACAGCACGCACGCGGTGAAGCCCGGCAGCGAGGTCAACTGGCTGATCCACGAAGTCCTGCCGCGCCTCAAGACCGGCGTCTGGGTACACTTCCACGACATCTACTTCCCCTACGACTACGCCCGCGACACGCTCGATGGCGACATGCTGTTCCCGCAGGAGTCGGGGCTGCTCTACGCCTTCCTCGCCGGCAATCCGCGCTTCCGCATCGAGGCAAGCCTGAGCCTGCTGCACTACGCGCGGCCGCAAGGCCTCGCCGCGCTGATGCCGAAGTACAGGCCCGCGCCCAACACCGACGGCCTGCGCGCGGGCGAGGGCCACTTCCCGAGTGCGTGTTGGCTGAGAGTGATCGCATGAGCAACGACAACTGGGGCTGGCGCGCTCGCGTCGGCGTGTTCATCGTCGGCAACGAGCCGGTGCCCGAAGCCGAATGGTGGGCAATGGCACCGCCAGGCGTCTCGGTCCATGCCGCGCGGGTCACGGCGCGGGCGCCGTGGGCACGCTGGAACGTCGACAGGAGCGCGGTGACGCTGGAGGACGATCTCGCGCGTGGGGCCAAGCAGTTCGCGTCGATGAAGCTCTCGGCCGTCGCCATCGGTCACAGCTCGAGCAGCATGATGGGCGGCGCGGGCTGGGACGGGGCGACCGTCGCGGCGCTCAGACCTGTCGTCGGTGACGGCCTGTTCGTCACCACCAACGGCCTCGACACTTTGGCGGCGCTCCGGACGCTGCATGTGTGCCGGCCGTTCCTGGTTCTGCCGCCCTGGTACAACGACGAGACGGTCGCGGCAGGGGTGCGCTATTACGCCGAAGCGGGGTTCGCGCCGGGCGGCCACCACCGTTACGACCCCGGACGCAAGTGGCGCGATATAGCGCCCAACGAGTTGGTTCCGCAGGGTGCGGGCTTCGCCCAGGAAGTCGAGCCGCTCTACGCGCAGATCCGTGAGCATTGCCCGGCCGATGCAGACGGCGTGCTGATCGCCGGCACCGGCTTCCGCTGCGTGGCGATCCTCGACGCCCTGGAGCAGGACCTTGGCCGCCCCGTCGTATCAGCCAACCAGGCAAGTCTCTGGCACTGCCTGCGCACCGTCGGCGTGCGCACGCCAGTCGACGGCTACGGCAGCCTGCTGCGGCGGTGATCGATCAGGTGGCGTCGCTATTGCGCCACGCCGTTGGGCTTGTCCGGATCGGACCCGATGCCGGTGCGGGGTGGACGTCGGCTTATTGTCGGAGTTGTAGGCGCGCTGGCCAGTGGCTTCCTTGATGGTGCGGTTCATGCGCTCGACCTGGCCGTTGGTCCACGGATGTTTCACTTTGGTGAGGCGATGCTCGATGCCGTTCTCCTGGCAACGCCTGTCGAACATGTGCGTGACGTAGCGTGCCGTCGGTCCATCGGCGTAGCGTGGAGGGAAGGTGAACTGAATGCCGTTGTCCGTCAGCACGATGTGGATCTTGTAGGGGACGGCTGCGATCAGAGCCTCGAGGAAGGCGGCAGCCGAGGTTCGGCCGGTCTTCCGCACGACCTGCACGAAGGCGAATTTGCTGACCCGATCGACGGCGACGTAGAGATACAGCTTGCCCTCAGCCGTGTGCACTTCGGCGATGTCGATGTGGAAGTAGCCGATCGGATAGGCCTTGAACTTCTTCTTGGCTGGTTTGTCGCCTTTGACCCCCGGCAATCGGCTGATGCCGTGCCGCTGCAAGCAGCGATGCAGCGACGAGCGAGTCAGGTGCAGGATAGTCGGCTGCAGCGCGTAGAGACAGTCATCCAGCGGCAGCAGCGTGTGCTGGCGGAAGGCGACCACGATGGCTTCCTCCTCGCTCGACAAGATCGTGGATCTCGGCTCCTTCGGACCGGTTCGCAGGTCGACGACCGAGCTGCGCGCCCTCCACTTGCGGACCGTCTTCGGGTCGATCCCGTAGCGCCTGGCGAGCTGTCTCAGGCTCGCTTGACTATGCTGTATCGCTCGACGGATCGCCGTTGTCGTGGTGGCGCAGCCGTGAAGAACCTGGCCCATAGCGCATCCCTCCCTGTCTGCGAGAAGACTGCGCCATCAAACCCTGGGATCAAACACCTAGCAGGTTGTTGAAAAAGTCGTCGTATCGGACCGAAGAAGATGATTCACTGATCTCGGTAGCTTGCGGGAGTTGTTGTGATGCGCGGCTCGGATGAGCGAAGTGGGTCACTGTTCAGCTACGTCGACCTTGAGGGTCG
>DATGMK010000023.1:0-2135 GCA_035293665.1 Reyranella sp.
ATCGTCCGCCGGCAGACGCTGCCCGGCTACCGGCTGACCATCGAGCAGCCGCCGGACGCCCCAGAACGCCTCGCATTCGTTCCCGTCGCTCCCGCGGCCCTCGCTCCGCTGCGGCCGCGCGGGACTTCTCGCGCTGGGGACAAGCTGTGAATCGCCTCGTGCTATCAGGGACCCGGCCTGTCGTGCCATCGGGGACCCGATCCTCGTGCCATCGGGGACCGGAATCGTCGACTTCGGGTGCCGAGTCAACGAGTTGCGCGGGGCGTAACTCTTCTAACGAAGATTCCTTCGGAATCTTTCTAACGGCCGCTCCGTGTTCCACACCTGTGGATGAGTGCCGCCAACGGGAGGCGGCGCCATGATCGTCGCGATGCTCAACCAGAAGGGCGGCGTCGGCAAGACCACGCTCGCCCTCCACCTCGCCGGCGAATGGGCACGACGCGGCCAGCGCGTCACCGTCATCGACGCCGATCCGCAAGGTTCTGCTTTCGACTGGTCGCAGCAGCGCGCCCGGGAGAGCCTTCCGCGCTTGTTCGGCGTCATCGGCCTGACGCGCCATACGCTGCACCGTGAAGCCCCTGACCTCGCGCGCAATGCCGATCACATCGTCATCGACGGCCCGCCACGCGTGGCCGGGCTGATGCGCTCGGCGCTGCTCGCGGCCGACATCATCCTGATCCCGGTGCAGCCATCGCCGTTCGACGGCTGGGGATCGGCCGAGATGCTCACGCTGCTGAGCGAGGCGCGCATCTACCGCCCCCAGCTCGTCGCCCGCTTCGTCCTCAATCGGTGTGGCGCGCGCACCGTCATCTCGCGCGAGACCGCGCTCACGCTCGCCGATCACGACCCGCCCTTGCTGGCCTCCAGGATCGGTCAGCGTGTCGCCTTCGCCGAGGCGGGCCAGTCCGGCCGCCTCGTCTGGGAAGCACACACGGCAAGTCCGGCGGCGCGCGAGATCACCGCTCTTGCGGCCGAAGTCGGGAGGCTGGCGCGATGACGCAGCGCTCTTCCAAACGTGCCTTCATCGCGCGGCCGGCCGATTCCGAACGCTGGATCAAGACACCGGCGCCGCGCTCCAACGGCAACAGCGACGCGGCTGCGTTCACCGCCCGGCTGACGATCGATATCACGCCGGAGCTGCGCGGCCGCATCAAGGTCGTTGCCTTCCAGCGCGGCCTGACCGTCGCGGACATGCTGCGCGGCCTGCTCGCCCGCGAATTCCCTCCAGCCGAAGGAGACCTGCCATGAGCAGCGCATCCCACCTGCGCCTCGTGCCGCCGCCGCTTCCCGTCGACGGCCTGACCCGCGTCGAACTGACGTGGATCGAGAAGAAGGTCGAATACTGGATTCGCTTCGGCAAGGAGAAGGAGGAGCAGATCCTCGACCGGCGCCGCCGCGTGCTCGCCTTCACGCCCAACAGCGTCTTCGCCTTCGTGCGCTGGGCCTCCAATGACCATGGCACCATCCTCTCTCGCATCGACATCGTGCGCGCGATCACGCCGGGCGAGCGCTATCAGACGCTGCCCTTTGTGCGACCCGGCGGCGACATCCTCCTCAGAATGGAAGGCTGGCCGAAGGTCGAGCGCGTCCTCCAGATCGTCGATGCGATCGAGGCGATCGGCATCGACCCGGCCGAGGTGTCGCCGCATCACTGGCGCCACGTCCACCACCGCCTGACCGCCGGCGAGGAGCCGCGCCGCTACACCGTCGAGCAGCATCGGGCGATCCTCCTGCGGCGGAGGGTCGAGCCGTGACGCGCTTCGGCTATGTCATGACGACCTCCCTCACCGTGCTGGCGGTCGGCGGCCTCTCCTGCCTTCCGGTCGCCCCGAAGCTCATCTGGAACGCGTCGGCCAGCGTGCCGCTCGGCCTCTATTCCATCGCTCCGGCGCGTCACGTCGAAGTCACCGATCTCGTCGCGGTCGAGACGCCCGAGCCGCTCGCCTCCTTCATGGCCGAACGCCGCTATCTGCCGCGCGGCGTGCCGCTGATGAAGCGCGTCGCCGCCATTGCTGGCCAGCAGGTCTGCCGCGACGGCGCACACATCACGATCGACGGCATCGACATGGGCGAGGCGCTGGCGCGCGATCGCGCCGGCCGCGCCCTCCCGTCCTGGCAGGGCTGCCGCCGCATCG
>DATGMK010000024.1:0-29723 GCA_035293665.1 Reyranella sp.
CATCACTCTGGAAAGCATGGCGCCGGTCGGCGATGATCCTCTCGTCGGGCTGCCTGATATGGGCGCTTGATCGATCCGGCTCCGCCTTCGGATTCGTCGTACTGACTAACCGTCAGCTACACCACGCCTCGGGACACGATCGCTTTTTTCAGCGATTTACGGCTAATCGCCAAAAAAAGGTCCCTCCACCGCGCGCCTTCGGCGCTTCGGTCGGGACGACGGGGGTACGACAACAACTCATCCTGCTCTAGACGTCTCGATAGGCTCGTTTTGCCGGCGCTGGCGTTCTTCCCATTGGTCCAGGGCGTCCCGATGAACTGGACATGCAGCTTGAGCGCTCGCATCTCCTCAGCGGTCATCCTGTACGTATAGAGATTGCACATTGCCCGACTTTACCCGATCGGGCACCGCACGATGCACACGTGCGAAAGGGGTCCGGCGGCGCTGCCGATCGGCCCCTTCCACCAAGCTCTGGCATCCGTTTCCGGATCGATCAGGCGTTGGCAGCGCTACAACGTACGAAGGTCCAACATCGTTGCCCACAGTCGACAAATTTCCGCTCAACGTTACTCGCACGCGCGGCAACCTGGTCTGGTGGCACGAGGGTACCGGCGAAGCGATCTTCGGCTTCAACACCTGCGAGCAGGCCGCAGCGTTCCAACGCTGGGCCGAAGCGTGCGGGATCGGCTGGACAATCGACCGCGAACTCAGCCGACGCGAAGGCAATGCAGCGGCGCCGAGCACTTGGGGAGGGCCTTCAGTTTTCCGTCTTCGGTAAGAGCACCCCATAGATATCGAGGGCGACTCGGGACACCAGTTCAAACGCGCCAAGCGTGTACCCCGGTGCATTGGCCGGCGCGGTTTTGCCAATCTGGGAAAGTTTGACGAGCCAGCCGCTGCAGACAGGGCACGAGTAGGTGGTGATCCGGCCTGGGGAGATGGACATCCAGCCAAGCGGACGTCGCGCGCCACAGTCGCAACATTGAGAGCGAATAGCGGAATCCCGCAATACCCTGCTGCGCAGGGAAACATTCAAGACTTCGCTCACTGTGATGTGTCCGACGGCTGGCTCGGAAAGCGGGCGATGGATAACTCGCCGCAATGTCGCTTCTATAGTCTCCTCGTCGAGCGAACGCGCCTGTACGACCTTTGCCACCCTGAGAAGAACGTCATGAAGGACACGATCCAAACGATCAGCCTTGTCGACGGCGACCGGCAAGAAAGACGGGTCAACCATCCGCAGGACGTCATGGGCGTCAGTCACGGAGCGAACCAGGGTGGGCTCGGTCTTGCGCGCAAACAGCTGATGTGCCGCGACGAGACGATTGAACGAGTATGATGGCTCGGTGGGCGCCACGATCACGCGTTGATGCCCGGTTAGAATGCCAGGCTGATGCGCACGCTGGATAAGGAGGTCGAGAGGCACGTCTATAGCGGTCACCGCCGAGAAGTCCATCAGTCCGCGGACCAATCCATTCTTGGCCACAAACCGACGTACTGCGTTGTCGCGAAGCGTAATGTCAGCCGGCGAGTATGTGCCGAAGAAGCGTGACAACAGAACGCTGTGCTTGGCGTCGTAGGCAATGTCGAACATGGATCTCCGCCGGCAGCACTACTATGCGCATCGTAGATGCGCAATGCATGACGCCGCTACCAACGGGTCCCCGTCCTTTCTAAAAGTTGTCCACATGTAACTTCCGCACACTCCAAGCGTTGATCACATGCACGCGGACTGCCCCCGCCTTTAAGCCCGCGTGTTTAAGGGCCGCCCGTGCCCCGGGTGTGCCCTTATTCTTTGACCGGTGAAAGGCCGCTCGAGGATCTGTAGCCATCGCACAAGTCGGTTGTGTCAAAGGATTCAAGACCGGTGGCATGTCAGGCCTGATGGGCGCCGGCTTCTTCGAAGACCGAGACGGAGCCCGATATCGCCGCCAACATGCGCGCTCGTGCGTTGGAGGCACCCCGCAAGATGCCGAGCACCTGTCGTCTGGCGCTTATTTCAGGGGCGGGCGTTGCGGCTGGGGCGGTGGACTGCAGGTTGCCGACCGCTCACGCGGCGCGGGGTCGAAGTGCGTCGGCGCATTACCACCGACCAGGCGCCACACGACCAGCGCGATGATCAGCACGACACCCGAGGCGGCGACGGACACCGTTAGCGCCTCCGTCCAATCGAATGTCGTGGGCCTGCCGGTCAGCGTGTGGGCGAGCCACAAAATAGCGTACCCCGCGTGCACCAGACCTGTCGTGATCAGCGCAGTGAGGACGGCGAAAGCCGCAGGCAGTGCGTTGGTCACCTGAATCAGTGCCTCCAACGACGGATGCTGTGGGCACGTTTCGGCAAATCGACAGGGTCGTCAAGCATGGGCGAACGGCGGCCAAGCCGCCGGAGTCGCGGGCTCGAAAATCACGCAGATGTGTCCCCTGCGTGTCCCCCGCGTTTTGGCTGGATTGCCGTATGTGGCTAAGTCTTTGAAGGACTTGGCGCTCCCTACGGGATTCGAACCCGTGTTTTAGCCTTGAGAGGGCCACGTCCTAGGCCTCTAGACGAAGGGAGCAGAGACCGGACGGGCTAGATAGTCGAAGGGCGCGGCCGGCGCAACCCCGCCCGGCGACGCGGCCGCCGGGCATCGACCGAGGCGGCCGGAGAGCCAAAATCCTGTGGATAAGCACTCTCTGCAAAGAGGCTCCTTGGGCTTTGGACGGGCCGATTCTCACGTGCTTTTCTCGGAAACGCGCGCCGCCATTGCCCATATTGGGTGTTCGATCGCGGAATGGTGCAGTGTGGCCCGTGATCATGCCCTTCTTGCGCCTCTTGCCTCGCCAACCCGTCTCGCTCCGCCACCGGGGCGGCGTCGTTGCGCGCGCCGGAAGCCGATGGGGGCGGAAAGAATTGAAAGCGGGGTGGGGGTGTCGCGGATTTGGGACTCTCGAGGCCTCCGATGCCGATGCCATCGGCATCGGACGGATCCAGAGCGTGGGACGGTTTGGGACGGCGTATGACGCTCCGGTCGAGACGACGGGAAGGGGCAAACCAAACAGGGTGGCGGGGATGGGGGTGCGGGCAGAGTGGCAGGAACCGCGCAAAACGCTGGCCCGCTTGCGCCCGATCACTGCCACGGCGCGTGGCAGTCGCTGGCAACCGGATCGGCCCGGCCAGCCGCGCTAGCCCGGCTTGCGGCCGGTCACGCGCGACAGGACGCCCGGGACGAACGGATGCACGGCGACGTCGATGAATCCCGCGCTTTGGAGGTAGCCGATCACCTCGCCCTCGGTGTGGGCCACGCCGGTGCTGCCCTGGATCGCCTCGTTGAGGCCCCACAGCGCCGCCGACAGCGGGCCGCGCCGGTCGTCGTGCAGCGTCTCGCCGATCAGGTGCATCTCGCCGCCCGGCGCCATCGCGGCGAAGGCCTTGGCGACGACCAGCCGGATCAGGTCGGGCTCGTATTGCGGCAGGTTGCTCGCCATCACCACGACGTCGGCGCCCTTCGGGAACTCGGTCTTGGTGAAGTCGCCGGGCATCGCCGTGACCCGATCGGCGGCGTCGTTCTTGGCGATGTACTCGTTCGCCACGACCGCGACCGGCGGCAGGTCGAGCACGATCGCCTTCAGGCCGGGATAGGTCTTGGTCGCGACGATCGAGTAGGCGCCCGAGCCGCCGCCGAGGTCGAGCATCCGCTTGCGGCCGGTGAGGTCGACGCTGCGGCTGAACAGGCGGGCCGCGCCCATGCCGATCGAGTAGGTGGCGGCGTGGTAGCGCCGCGCGTCGTCGACCGAGAACTCGACATACTGGCCGAGATGGTTCTCCTCGCGCCGCCGCAGGTGCTCGGAGAGCTTGCCGAACGCCTCCCAGCGCGGCTTGGTGAACAGGATCCACGGGCCGGCATAGCGCTCGCTGTCCTTGACCAGGAAGCGCTGCACGTCGGGCGCGTTCGCGAAGCGGTCACCTGTGCGGTCGAGCAGGGTCATCGCCGCCAGCGCGGTCAAGAGCCGCTCGGCGTTGCGCGCGCTGATGCCGACGGTGCGCGCGACCGCGGCGACCGTGTCGTGGCCGTGGGCGATGGCGGTGAAGACCTCGAGCTCGACCGCGGCCATCAGCGCGGCGCTCTCCCAATAGGCCTGCGCCATCTTCTGCAGCCGCGTCGTGTCGAGTCGAGGAGATTGCGCCATGTCTGTCCTCCGGTTGCGGGAGCATAGCGCGCGGGCCTAAGCTTTGGACTGGAGGATTTGCCCATGGACACGCATATCGCTGCCGACCATCCGCTGACCGGAATCGACGTCTACTCGATGCCGGCCGAGCAGGGCGAGTGGGTGCTGCGCCGTCAGCTCGCCGCCGCCTATCGCCTGGTCGACCATTTCGGCTGGACCGAGCTGATCTACGGCCATCTCACCGCGCGCGTGCCGGGCGAGAAGGCGCACTTCCTGATCAATCCGTTCGGCTTGAACTACGACGAGGTCACCGCATCCAACCTGGTGAAGATCGACGTCGACGGCAACGTGATCGGCGAGGCGAAGCATGCGGTGAACTATGCGGGCTTCGTCATCCATTCGGCGATCCACATGGCGCACCAGGCGCGCCACCGCGTGGTGATGCACACCCACACCCGCGCCGGCATGGCAGTGGCGGCGACCAAGGAAGGGCTGCTGCCGATCTCGATGAACGCGACGGCGTTCCACGGCGCGCTGGCCTACCACGACTATGAGGGCGTGAGCCTCGAGCTCGACGAACGGCCGCGGCTGGTCGAGGATCTCGGCGAGAAGACGGCGATGATGCTGCGCAATCACGGCCTGCTGACCACCGGCCGCACGGTGCCCGAGGCGTTCATCCGCCTCTATCGCCTGGAGCGCGCCTGCCAGACCCAGGTCGACGCCGGCGCCGCCGGCACGATCAGCACCATGGGCGACAATGTCGCCGGCAAGTCGCACGGCCAGCTCGAAGGCTTCGGCGACGAGCACACCGGCCAGGGCGACCTCGAGTTCGCGGCGTTGATCCGCAAGATCGACAAGGTCGACAAGAGCTGGCGGCACTAGGTCATTGGACCGTGCCACTCCAGTGGCGCTCATGATCAGCGGACCGCGGACCTCCAGGTCCGCGGTCCGCTGAGCATGACTACAGTGACAGCGGCAGCTCGAGGTGGCGGGCGTACATCATGTCGCGGTGCTCGAGCAGGATCGGATCGAGCGCGGCATCAGTCTCGGGATCGGGTTGCGAGAAGGCGGTGCGGATCGCTTCGTCCATCGGGCAGTGCTCGGGCGGCAGGGGCTTGAGCAGCGCCAGGCAGGTGGCGCTGTAGATGTCGACCGCCGTCGGTGCCTTGCCGAGGTAATAGGAGTTTCCGGCCAATCGCTGGGCCGCAAGCCGCGCGGCCAGCATGCGCAGCAGGGCGGCGACCCGCTTGCCGGCCGCGGCACCGTTGGCCGGGCTGTAGCCGTACTTGCGGCCGAGGTACTGGCCGCCGCGCGCGCCGAACGCGCCGGCATGGATCAGCTGCAGGCGGCGGGTCCAGCCGAGGCCTTCCTGGCCGCAGATCTCGTGCGCGAGGCCGAACATGGTCGCGCGCTCCGCGGCATCGGCCGGTATGAGCGAGGGGGCGGGCGCCAGCCGCTCGGCGAGCAGCAGGATTTCCGCCCAGCCGGCGCGCGGCGGCTCCTTGTCGTAGATCGCGATCGGGCCGCTGCGCTGGCCGGCCCATTGCCGCTGGGCGTCGTCGTCGTAGGTCAGCCGCACGGCCGCCCAGTCGATGCCTTTCATGTGGAGGATGCCCTTGGCCGCCTCGCCCCACGGGCTCGGCACGTTGCCGACCACGACCATGCGCAGGCCGGGCCGGGCGATCGCCTGCTCGGTGCTGATATATGTCACGGGCATCCGGTCACTCCGCTTTCTTGTAAAGGCGCCGGCCCATCACCCAGGTCTCGTCGACCGCGCGATCGTCGCCGACCATCATGACGCCGAACAGCAGGTCCGCCGCCTGCTCGACGGTTTGCGGGCTTCCCGGGGTGACCAGCGACTGGCGCCAGGCCAGCGCCTTCTGGCCGGCGGTCCAGTCGAGCGCCACGAAGTCGGCCTCCTTGCCGGGCTGGAAGTTGCCGACCAGGTCGTCGATGTAGAGCGCCTCGGCGCCGCCGAGCGTGATCGACCAGAAGCCGCGCCACGGCGAGATCTTGTTGCGCTCGGCCTCGGCGGGATCGGTGACGGTGCCGTTGTTGAGCATGCCGATCTTGTACCCGTCGTCGAGCGCGCCCAGCATCGAGAAGCGGTTGCCGCCGCCGATATCGCAGCCCCAGGCCAGCCGCACGCGCGACCGCGGATCGGTGGCGCGGCCGATGCGGAACAGCCCGCTGCCGAGGAACAGGTTGGAGCAGGGGCAGAAGACGACGGCCGCGCCGCTGCGCGCGAAGCGGCCGAGCTCGTCGTCCGACAGCCAGACGCCGTGCCCGGCGGAGAAGCGCGGGCCGACCAGCCCGTATTTCTCGTAGACCGCGAGATAGTCGGCGCAGTCGGGATTCTCCTTTTGCACGGCGCTGACCTCGTCGCGCGTCTCGGAGATGTGGGTGTTGACCCAGCAATCGGGATGCTCCTGCTTCAGCCGCCGGCAGGCCTGCATCAGCTCGGGCGAGGAGCCGAGCGCATAGCGCGGCGTGATGGCGTAGAGGCTGCGGCCGCGGCGATGATAGCGTTCGATCAGCCGCTTGCTCTCGCGATAGAACTCCTCTGGCGTGTTGGCGTAGTTCTCCGGCACGTGGCGGTCGATGCCGGTGAGGCCGGCGATCAGCCGCATGTTGCGGCGTTGGGCCTCGTCGAACAGCGCCTCGGCCGACACCGGCGAACTCGAGGTGAAGGCCTGGCAGGTCGTGGTGCCGGCCGCCAGCAGGTTGTCGAAGAAGCGCGTCGCCGCCTCGGCGGCGTAGGCGGGATCCTTGTATTTCAGCTCCTCGGGGAAGATCCAGACCTGCAGCCACGACAGGAGCTGCTCGCCGAACGCCCCAACCACGCGGGTCTGCGGGAAGTGGATGTGGCCGTCGACGAAGCCCGGCAAGATCAGCCGGTTCTCGAGATGCGTGACCTCGAGCGCGCGATGGCGGGGCGCGACCGCGTCGAATTCGCCGAAGTCGGCGATCCGGCCGTCCTCGACCACCATCAGCCCGTCGGCGTGGAAGCGGGCCGCGTCGCGCTCGCGGCCGACATGCTTCCAGGGATCGTCGACGAAGTCGAAGAACGTGCCGCGGATGCCGAGGGTCGCCATGGGCCGACCGTATCATCGCCCTTGGCGGCCTTGCCACTTTGGCGTCAAATCACGCGATGTCGGGCCGATGGCGGGAGATCAGCCTCCAGGTCAGCATCGCGGCGATTTTCGTGCTGCTGATCCTGCCGGCGCTCGGGCTGGTGATCGCCTTCAGCTATCGGGAGAACGCCCGCAACCTGAATGCCGTAACCGACCGCTTCATCGACCGGACCCGCGACGAGGCGATCACCGCGGCCACGAACTTCCTCGAGCCGGTCGGCGCGACGCTGCGCCTGGTCGCCCAGATGGCCGGCACTCAGCCCGACTTCTTCCGCAGCGAGCAGAGCCGCGACGTCCTCTACAAGGCGCTGACCTCGGCCGACCAGATCGACGCGGTCTATGTCAGCTTCGAGGACGGCTACCACCGCGTGGTGACGCGCATCGACGCGGACCGCCGGCGCAGCGACCCGCGCATTCCGCCACGGGCCAACTGGCATTCGAGCTGGATCGATCCGTTCGCCGTTCCCCATCGCCAGCGGCATCGCACCTTCTTCGAGACCTGGCCCGATCCGATCGACGGCTACGCCGTCGACAGCGACCTCGACATGCGCACGCTCGCCCAGTACCGCATGGCCAAGGCCGCCAACGGGCTCGGCATCACCGACCCGGTGATCAATCCCGACACCGGCTACCCGATCATCGCGCTGGCCTACCCCATCTACATCGACGGCAAGTTCGCCGGCGTCGCAGCCGCCAACATCACGCCGACGATGATGTCGCACTTCCTCGACACGCACCGGGCGAGTCCCAACAGCATCACCGTGATCGCCCAACGGATGGGCGGCGTCATCGCCCATCCCATCCAGGCGCATGGCGTGCGGCACGAAGGCGGCAAGGCGCAGGTGACGACGCTGAGCGAGCTCGACGAGCCGCAGGTCGTCGAGGCGGTGCACCGGCGTGGCCAGCGGTCGGGCCGGGACCTCTTCACCTTCGACAGCCAGGGCCAGGAGTACATCGCCGAGTTCGCGGGCTTCCCGTCCGACTTCGGCAAGGACTGGGAGGTGCTGGTGGTGACGCCGACCGACGACTTCGTCGGCGGCCTGAAGGAGACCAACCGCAAGCTCCTGTGGATGATGGCCGGGCTGGCGCTGGTCGAGAGCCTGCTGATCTATTTCATGGCGCGCCGCCTCTCGCGGCCGATCGAGGTCGTGTCGGAGGCGATCCAGGGCATCCGGCGGCTAGCTTTCCCCGAGCGGCTGCCGACCGGCTCGCCGGTCCGCGAGATCGCCCAGCTGGAGCGCGCCACAGCGCTGCTCGACAATGCGCTGCGCTCCTTCGCCGTGTTCGTGCCGGTCGGGCTGGTGCGCCGCCTGATCGATTCGGGCAAGCCCCTGCAGCCGGGCGTCGAGCAGCGCTTCATGACGGTGCTGTTCAGCGACGTCGAGGGCTTCACGACTCTGGCCGAGCAGCTGTCGCCGGCTGACCTCACCGAGCAGACCTCGCGATACTTCGAGAGCGTCACCGGCGCGGTGGCCGAGGAGCAGGGCACGATCGACAAGTTCATCGGCGATTCGGTGATGGCTTTCTGGGGCGCGCCGGCCGAGCTCGGCGACCATGCCTTCCATGCCTGCCGCGCGGCGCTGCGGGCGCGCCATCGCATGGCGCGGCTCAATGCCGAATGGACGGCGGCGGGGCGCAAGCCGATGCGAGTGCGAATCGGCGTCCACTGCAGCGACGTCGTCGTCGGCAATGTCGGCTCGCCCGAGCGCCTCAGCTACACGGTGATGGGCGACGGCGTGAACACCGCCTCCCGCATCGAGGGGCTGAACAAGCAGTTCGGCAGCACGATCTGCATCAGCGAGGCCGTCCTGGAGCAGGTCGGCGACCGCGTGGTCTCGCGGCCGCTCGAACGGCTGTCGGTGCGGGGCCGCAGCGGCCGCTTCATGGTCCACGAGCTGATGGGGATCGGCGGCAGCGACGATCCCGAGCTGGCCGCGAGCGCCGCCGAGCTCCGGCTGTGCGAGCTGACGGCCGCCGCCTGGTCGGCTCTGGCGCAGGGCGATGCCGTCGAGGCGGAGCGGCGCTACGAGGCGATGCAGGCGGAGTTCCCGCACGACCCGGTGGCGCGTCACACGCTGGCGCATGTCGCCAGGATGGCCCGCGAGCCGGCGGCGGGCGGCTAGACTAGCTCAGCTTGTAGAGCCCGCGCAGCGAGGCGCCTCGGGTGACGATGTCGTCGATCCGCCAGCCCTGCGGCGTCTCGATCAGGAACAGGGCGAGGAACGTGGGCGTGCCGAGGTTGTCGAGCGCGACGGCCGCGGCGGCGCGCTTGGCGGACCGCATTTCGGTGACCGCATAGTCGATCGAATGGATGTTCCAGTCCTGTGCATTGATGAACGGATCGCCGTCGAGGCTCGGCACCTCCTGGCGCTTCTTGGTGTTGGCGAAGTCGCGCTCGATCGCCTCGGCGAGATCGGTGACGAAAAAGCGCCGGGCCTCCCAGTAGGGCTGTCCCTTGAAGCCCGCCCGCTTGTACGGCTCGTAGATCGATCTCAGGAAATCGAGGACGGTGCCGCCTTGCGCCCTGGCGGCGATCGGCAGGGCAAGCAGCGCCAGAGCAAAGGCGCGCCGCCCGGGAGGTTTTCTCATGTCCTACTCTAGGCGGGGGCCAAGCAGGCTGTCACCCGGGTTCGTCCGCTTTCGTCTCTTCCTTCCGCGGGTCGCGCCGCGGTGCTAGCGTACCGTCCGTTCCCGGTTTCCATCTTTCAGCGTGAGGAGAGTGCATGGCGTGAACTGACGACACAGGGAGCATCACATGAAGACCAGCAGGCGCACCTTCCTGGCCGGCCTATCGGCCGCTACGACGCTTACGGCTAGTCGCGTGGTGTTTGGCGAAAAGAAGTACGACGTCGGAGCGACCGACACCGAGATCAAGATCGGTCACACCAACCCCTACAGCGGGCCCGCGTCTTCCTACAGCTCGATCGGCAAGCTGCATCAGGCGTATTGGAAATCGGTCAACGAGAGCGGCGGCATCAACGGCCGCAAGGTCACCTTCATCACCTACGACGACGGTTACTCGCCGCCCAAGACGGTCGAGATGATTCGCAAGCTGGTCGAAGAGGACCATGTCCTCGCCTGCTTCAACATGACCGGAACGCCGTGCAACACGGCCATCCACAAATACATGAACACGAAGAAGGTGCCGCAGCTCTACGTCGCCACCGGCGCGTCGAAGTGGGGCAATCCCAAGGAATTTCCGTGGACCATGGGCTATCAGCCCGACTACCACACCGAAGGCATCATCTACGCCAAGCACAACCTGTCGAACATCCCGGACGCCCGGATCGGCGTGCTCTACCAGAATGACGACTACGGCAAGGACTACTTCAACGGCATCAAGGACGGGCTCGGCAAGGAAGTCGGCCGGCTGGTCAAGGTCGTCACCTACGAGGCAACCGATCCCACGGTCGACAGCCAGATCATCGAGCTGAAGAACTCGGGCGCCAACGTCTTCTACAACGTGTCGCTCTCGAAGTTCGCCGCCCAGGCCATGCGCAAGGCGGCCGATCTGGGATGGAAGCCGGTCCAGTACATGAACAACGTTGCGGCGAGCGTCGGCACGACCATGAAGCCGGCCGGCTTCGAGAACGTACAGGGCGTGATCACCGCCGCGTGGCTGAAGGATCCCACCGACCACCAGTGGGACAACGAGGACGACATGAAGGAATGGCGCGCCTTCATGGCCAAGTACATCCCCGATGGCAACCTGGCCGACGGCAGCTACGTCTACGCCTACGGCGCGGCGACCCTGATGCGCAGGACGCTCGAGAAATGCGGCGACCTGCTGACACGCGAGAACCTGATGAAGCAGGCGGCGAACCACCACCAGCTTCGCCTGCCGGGACTGTTGCCGGGCATCACGGTCACGACCAGCCCGACCGATTTCTATCCGGTCCAGGCGGTGCAGCTGTCGCGCTTCAAGGGCGAGACCTGGGAGCTGTTCGGCGACGTGATGCACAACGAAAGCACCTGATCGCCGGTCTCCGGGGTACTGGCGTTCTGTGCCGTTCCGGTGTCCACCGTCCTGGTGAGAGAGTGGCCCGGATTCCTTTTTTCAGCGTGAGGAGAGTGCATGGAGTGAACTGACGACAGGGAGCATCACATGAAGACCAACAGGCGTACCTTCCTGGCCGGCATGTCGGCCGCTACGACGCTTAGCGTGAATCGCGTGGTGTTTGGCGAGAAGAAGTACGACGTTGGGGCGACCGACACCGAGATCAAGATCGGCCACACCAACCCCTATAGTGGGCCCGCGTCTTCCTACAGCACGATCGGGAAGCTGCATCAGGCCTTCTGGAAGTCGGTCAACGAAGCCGGCGGCATCAACGGCCGTAAGATTAACTTCATCAGCTACGACGACGGCTACCAGCCGCCGAAAACGGTTGAGATGGTGCGCAAGCTGGTCGAGGAAGACCGGGTGCTGTGCACGTTCAATACGCTGGGCACGCCGTGCAACACGGCGATCCACAAATACATGAACCACAAGAAGGTGCCGCAGCTCTACGTCGCCACCGGCGCGTCGAAGTGGGGCGATCCCAAGAACTTTCCATGGACCATGGGCTTCCAGCCCGACTACCACACCGAGGGCATCATCTACGCCAAGCACATGCTGGGCAACGTAAAGGATGCCAAGGTCGGTGTGCTCTACCAGAACGACGACTACGGCAAGGACTACTTCAACGGCCTCAAGGACGGGCTCGGCAAGGAGGCGGGCCGCATGGTCAAGGTCGTCACCTACGAGGTGACCGACCCGACCGTGGACTCGCAGATCATCCAGCTGAAGGACTCGGGCGCCAACGTCTTCTACAACGTGTCGATCCCGAAGTTCGCCGCCCAGGCCATGCGCAAGGCCGCCGATCTGGGATGGAAGCCGGTCCAGTACATGAACAACGTGGCCGCGAGCGTCGCCACGACCATGAAGCCGGCCGGCTTCGAGAACGTGCAGGGCGTCCTCACCGCCGCGTGGCTGAAGGATCCCACCGATCGCCAGTGGGACAACGAGGACGACATGAAGGAATGGCGCGCCTTCATGGGCAAGCACATGCCCGACGCCAATCTCGGCGACGCCAGCTACGTCTATGCCTACTGCGTCGCGACTCTGATGCGCATAACCTTGGAGAAGTGCGGCGACGTGTTGACCCGCGAAAACCTGATGCGTCAGGCGGCCAACCACCACCAGCTTCGCCTGCCGGGCCTGTTGCCGGGCATCACCGTCACGACCAGCCCGACCGACTTCTACCCGGTCCAGGCGGTGCAGCTGTCGCGCTTCAAGGGCGAGACCTGGGAGCTGTTCGGCGATGTGATGCACAACGAAAGCACCTGATCGCCTGCGCCTACACCTCCCTCGTTTTCGGGTAGGGCAATCGCATATGGGCGCGGGAGCCAAACGTCATGCCTTCCCCCGCAGACGGGGGAAGGCTGGGTTCATATGCGATTGCCCTACGTCTTCGGGGAGGGCGGCCGCTCTAGCGGCGGCGCCACCAACGGCGCCGTTCGCTGGCCTGTTGCAGCTCGTTGAGCCGGTGCTTGAGCCGCATCAGCTGGTCTTCGGTGGAAAGCCGGACCCGGCGTTCATCGAAAGCCTCGCTCTGCGCCTGGACGACGCGCTCGTGCACGGAGCGGTACTCCCGGCGCAGGTGCTCGACCTGCTGCTGCAGATCGCGCCGCTCGGTCAGCTCGCGCTCCAGGGCGGCCTCGACCGCGAGGGACTTGCCCCTCAGCTCCGCAGCCGCGGCCTGGGCGGCGGCGACCTCCTCGCGCAACGCGTCGTTGGCGGCGTG
The DNA here is from genome assembly GCA_035293665.1 of Reyranella sp. Classification (GTDB taxonomy): domain Bacteria; phylum Pseudomonadota; class Alphaproteobacteria; order Reyranellales; family Reyranellaceae; genus Reyranella. The sequence goes on from DATGMK010000024.1 coordinate 13,064, forward strand.
CGCCGCATTCAGCTCACTGGACAGGGACTCGATGATGCCTTGCAGGGGAGCAACGGCGGCGGCGATCGCTTCCGCGGTCGTCGGCGCGCTCTCATCGCCACTCTCATGGGATTGGCGGCCCTCGTCCGCTTTCGGCGGACCGGCGACCAGCGCTTCGGCCGGGACACAGACCTCGACCTCCAGCGTGTCGTTGCGGATACGCTTCGGCCATTTTGCGCGCCGGGCTCTGGCGGCGGCTGCGCTCGCCGTCCGCAGGCCCATCCGCTCCGCCACCTGATGATACGTCAACCACGTCGGCAATGACGACACTACTTCCGACATGGGCCGCACCATGCCTAGGGAGCAGAGTCACGACAAGCGGTTGACCGGTGGGAAGGCCTCACTTGTCACCACAAGGCCACACCGGCGGTGGAACCGACACGCCTTGGCCCATCGTCCCGAGCGAAGCCGAGGGGCGACGAAGCTAGACTAGAAGCTATATGATCGCCGGTGGCTGATGCGCCGTCACTGGCGGGGCGGGGCCGTCGAAGCGCTCTACCTCGACCAGGCAGGTCTGGGCGATGCAGCCCTGGCTCAGCTTCGAGGCGCCGATGTCGAGCGTCAGCGCATTGGGATTGCCGTGCTTCTCCAGCGGCGTGTTGGAACCCGAATCCTCCGGATCGAACCAGGCGCCAGTGGAGAGCCGCACCACGCCGCGGCGGATGCGGTCGCTCGTGCGCACCGCGGCGAGGCAGGCGCCGCGGTCGTTGAACACGCGCACCAGGTCGCCGTCGGCCAGGCCGCGCGCTTTCGCGTCGTCGGGATGCATGGTGATCGGCTGGCGGCCCTTCACCTTGGTCGCCTTGGCGTGCGGGCTGTGGTCGAGCTGACTGTGCAGCTTGTCGGTCGGCTGGTCCGACAGCATGTGCAGCGGGTAGCGCTCGGCCTTCTTGGAGCCGAGCCATTCGATCGGCTCCAGCCACACCGCATGGCCGGGGCAGTCGTCGTAGCCGAACGAGGCGATGGTCTCGGAGAAAATCTCGATCTTGCCCGACGGAGTCTTGAGCGGGTTCTTCGCCGGATCGGCGCGGAAACGGGCGAGCATCACCGGCTCGCGCTCCTTGCCTTCGACCTCGACGATGCCGGCTTCCCAGAATTCGTCGAAGGCGGGGAGGTCGACGCCGGATTTGGCCGACCTCTCGCGCGCCTCCTCGTACATATGCGCGAGCCACTGCATGGTGTCGCGGCCCTCCGAGTAGATGTCGCCCGCGCCGAGCCGGCGGGTGATCTCGGAGAAGATCCAGTAGTCGTCGCGTGCCTCGCCGATCGGCTCGCGCGCCTTCTTCATCGCGATCAGGAACGGCTCCTTGCGGGCGTAGCCGATATCGTCGCGCTCGAGGCCGGTCGTCGCGGGCAGGACGATGTCGGCCATCTTCGCGGCCGGCGTCCAGAACTGCTCGTTGAAGATGATCGTCTCGGGCTTGCGCCAGGCGACGCGCAGGCGATTGAGGTCCTGGTGGTGATGGAACGGATTGCCGCCCGCCCAGTAGACCAGCCGGATGTCGGGGTAGGTGATCTCCTGCCCGTTGTAGGGGATCTTGCCGCCCGGATTGAGCAGCATGTCGGTGAAGCGGGCGACCGGGATGAAGTCGGGCACCGCATTGGTGCCCTGCGGCAGGGTCGGGCCGGAGAAGCGCACCGCGTCGCTGCCCATGATGTTGGTCGGGCCGTAGCTCGCGCCGAAGCCGCCGCCTGGCAGGCCGATCTGGCCCAGCATGCAGGCGAGCGTCACCAGCGCCCAGAACGGCTGCTCGCCATGGTGGCTGCGCTGCAGCGACCAGTTGATGTTGACCGTCGTGCGCGTCGCCGCCATCTCGCGGGCGAGGCTGCGGATGCGATGCGCGGGGATGCCGGTGATCTTCTCGGCCCATTCCGGCGTCTTGTCGGCGAGGTAGGGCGCGAACTTGTCGAAGCCTACGGTGCAGCGGTCGAGAAACTCCCTGTCATGCAGGTTCTCGGTCAGCAGCACGTGACACAGCGCCAGGATCATCGCCGCGTCGGTGTTCGGCCGGATCGCCAGCCATTCGATGTCGCCGCCGGTGTCGAGGTCCTCCGCGGTCGGCGTGATGTTGACGAAGCGCACTCCCTTGGCGCGCATGCCGTACAGGCCGTCCTTCAGGCGATGCACCATCGCGCCGCCAGCATTGATCTGCGCGTTCTTGCGCGGCGCGCCGCCGAAGGTGACGAACAGCTTGCAATGCTCGGCCAGCACGTTCCACGTCGTATGCATGGACATCAGGTCTTCCATGCCGGCGACGATGTGGGGCATCAGCACGCGCGCGGCGCCGAGGCTGTAGGAGTCCATGTGGCGGACGTAGCCGCCGATCGCGTTCAGGAAGCGGTGCACCTGGCTCTGGGCGTGATGGAAGCGGCCGGCGCTCGACCAGCCGTACGATCCGCCGAAGATCGCGCGGTTGGTGTGCTTGTCCTTGACGCGCTTGAGCTCGGCCGCGACGAGATCGAGCGCCTCGTCCCACGGCACTTCGACGAACGGCTGCTGGCCGCGCTTGTCGCTCGCGGCGCCGGGGCCCTTCTCCAGCCAGCCCTTGCGGAAGGCCGGCCGCCGAACGCGCAGCCGCGCCACCTCGTCGGACAGCATGTGCAGGCCGATCGGCGAGGGATCGGGGTCCTTCGAGAAAGGATGCAGCTTCGCAGCCTGTCCCTTGTCGTCGTACTCGACCTCGTAGACGCCCCAATGGGCGGCGGTAAGCGTGCGCTGATGGGTCATTGACTCACACTCGACTTGGCAACGGCGAGGAAGCGATCGATGTCGGCGGACTGGGTGTCGAAGGCCGTGACCAGCCGGAACGCCCGCTCGCCGGGCCGGTCGGACGGCCAGGGATGGTACTGCGCGCCGGCCGCCTGCAGCGCATCGTGCATCGGGGCCGGCAGGACCACGAAGATCTCGTTGGCATCGACCGGGTAGAGCAGGGCCGTGCCCGGCAGCGGCGTCAGGCCGGCAACCAGGCGGCGCGCCATCTGGTTGGCATGCCGGGCGTTGTCCAGCCACAGGCTGTCGCTGAAATAGGCCTCGAGCTGCGATGACAGAAGCCGCATCTTGGAGAAGAGGTGGCCGCCGCGCTTGCGCCGGAACTCGAACTCCGTGGCCGTGGCCGATTCGAAGAAGATCACGACCTCGGCGCCCAATGCCCCGTTCTTGGTGGCGCCCAGGCTGAGCACGTCGACGCCCGCCTTCCAGGAGAGCTCGGCCGGCGAACAGCCGACGAAGGCCAGCGCGTTGGCGAAGCGCGCGCCGTCCATGTGCACTTTCAGCCCGTGCCGGCGCGCGGCGGTCGAGATCGCCGCGATCTCCTCCGGCGCATAGGCGGCGCCGCACTCGGTCGCCTGGGTCAGGCTGACCACGGCCGGCTGCGGATGGTGAACCACGCCATAGACCGGCTGGGCCAGCGCTTCTTCGAGCTTGCGGCGGTCGATCTTGCCGGCCGGGCCGTCGATCGGGACGAGCTGGGCGCCGCCCGTGAAGAACTGCGGCGCGTTCGCCTCGTCGACGGCGATGTGCGAGGCGGGATGGCAGAAGATCGCCCCCCAGGGCGGGCAGCAGCTGGCGATCGCCAGCACGTTGGCGGCGGTGCCGGTTGCCACCGGGTAGGCGCAGAGGTTGGGCTTCTCGAAGATGTCGCGCAGCCGGTTCTCGACCTTCTGGGTCCAGGCGTCCGCACCGTAGGAATGCACCGGCCCGGCCTGGAAGGCCTTGGTCACGGCGGAAAGGATCGCCGGGTGGGCGCCGGTCTCGTTGTCACTGCGGAAATTCATCGGACTGATCCTGGGAACTGATCCTAACGCGCGGCACCGGGCGGGAAATCGACCGTGCCGAGCAGGGCTCCGTTGCGCGGATCGACGATGTACAGGGTCGACCGCCCGTCGGCGGCCTTGACGTGCACGGCCACGCGATCCCCGGCCGGGCTGACCGAGACGACCTGCGCGCCGGAGGGAAGGGTGATGTGCTGGGTGAAGGGGGTGCCGGATGGCGCCGCGCCGGAGGAGGCGCTAGACATGCGGCGCGCGATCTCCGACGCGACGACGATGAAGCCCACCACGATCAGCAGGCCCATCACGACCACCAGCACCTTCAGCCAGAGCGGTGCAAAAGCCTGCGAGGAAGACGGGGACGCCAAGAAGACCCTCATGAGCGAAGCCCAGCGCCACATCGTGACCGTCGACGAGCGCACCGCCGGCGAGCGGCTGGACCGCGCGCTCGCGGCCGCCTTGCCGACCCTCACGCGCAGCCGCGTGAAGGCGCTGATCGAAAGCCGGCGGGTGGCGCTGGCTGAACCTTCAGACCAATGGGGGCGGACAGTAGAAGAGCCCTCCCGCAAGGTCAAAATCGGCGAGCGTTTCATCGTCGACATTCCGGCCCCGGCGCCCGCCGAGCCCGAGCCGCAGGCGCGGGACCTTGATATTCTGTTCGAGGATGACGATCTGCTCGTTCTCAACAAGCCGGCCGGGCTGGTCGTCCATCCCGCTCCCGGCAACCTCGACAATACGCTGGTCAACGCCCTCCTTGCCCATTGCGGCGAGAGCCTCTCGGGCATCGGCGGCGTGCGCCGGCCCGGCATCGTCCACCGGCTCGACAAGGACACGTCGGGGGTCATGGTGGTGGCCAAGAATGACGTCGCCCACCACGCCCTCTCGAGGCTGTTCGCTGCCCACGACCTGACCCGGGTTTACCGGGCGTTGGTCTGGGGCGCGCCGAAAGCCAAGGGGGGTACGATCGATGCGCCGATCGCCCGCCATCCGGTCGACCGCAAGCGCATGGCCGTTCGCCAGACCAGCGGCAAGCGGGCCGTCACGGAATACTGGCTGGAAAGGCGCTTCGGGCCCCCGCTGACGCCGATCGCCAGCCTGATGGGGGCCAAGCTCCACACCGGGCGGACCCACCAGGTGCGGGTCCACATGGCGCATATCGGCTGCCCGGTGGTCGGCGATCCTGTGTACGGCCGGCGCCGGAACAGTGCAGGTCCCTTGCCGTTGAAATCCTTTGGGAGGCAGGCGCTTCACGCGGCCATCCTGGAGTTCAGGCATCCCCGGACCGGACGGGAGATGACCTTCGCCACAGAATTGCCGCACGACATGGCAAAGCTCGTGGCAGAACTGAACAGTGTTAAGTAATCCCCCTAATACCTGAGGGGGGAAGTAGGATTTACTTGACCCGCTGATCATCCGACTTGTAGAGTCGGGATTAGCAGTCGACGGGCGAGAGTGCTAAACGTCCGTTCATCGCGAGAAAGGGGGAACCCCCATGAGTGCAGCGTCCGCCAACCTACCCGCCCTCCCATCGGCCCTCTCGCCGGAAGGCAATCTCAGCCGCTACCTGTCCGAGATCCGCAAATTCCCCCTCCTAGAGCCCGCCGAAGAGTTTATGTTAGCGAAGCGCTGGCGTGAGCATGGCGATACGCAGGCTGCCCACAAGCTGGTGACATCGCACCTGCGCCTGGTGGCCAAGATCGCCATGGGCTATCGCGGCTACGGGCTGCCGGTGGCCGAGCTCATCTCCGAGGGCAATGTCGGCATGATGCAGGCCGTGAAGCGGTTCGATCCCGACCGCGGGTTCCGGCTGGCCACCTATGCCATGTGGTGGATCCGCGCCTCGATCCAGGAGTACATTCTCCATAGCTGGTCGCTGGTGAAGATGGGCACCACGGCGGCGCAGAAGAAGCTGTTCTTCAATCTGCGCAAGCTCAAGGGCCAGATGCAGGCGATCGAGGAGGGCGATCTCAGCCCCGAGCAGGTCTCCAAGATCGCCACCCGTCTCGGCGTGCCCGAGGAGGAGGTGGTGAACATGAACCGCCGCCTCGCCGCGCCCGACAGCTCGCTGAACGCCGCGGTGAAGGCCGAAGGCGACATGGAATGGCAGGACTGGCTGGTCGACGACACGCCCAACCAGGAAGCTCGCCTGGGTGAGAGCCAGGAGCTCGGTCAGCGCAAGCACATGCTGGCGCAGGCGCTCAAGGGCCTGACCGACCGCGAGCGGCACATCATCGTCGAGCGCCGCCTGGTCGACGAGCCCAAGACGCTCGAGGACCTCAGCGCCAAGTACGGCATCAGCCGCGAGCGCGTGCGCCAGATCGAGGTGCGCGCCTTCGACAAGCTGCAGAAGGCGATGAAGAACATGGTCGTCGAGGCGGCGTCCGAATCGGCCAAGAAGGCCGAGGTTCACGCCGCCCGCTGACCGTCCAGCCTCTCGACTCCGGCGCCGTCGACTCACGAGAGGCCTCTCGCGCAAGCGAGAGGCCTCTTCGTTTTCGTCCGGCTCAGACGTAGACCTTCTCGGCCTCGCCGTGGGCCCACTTGGCGGCTTCCCCGGCCGGCATGCCCTGGATCGCCTTGGCGTACATGTCGACGACGATGTACTTGGTCACGACCTCCGCCGCCTTGCGGTTGGGCGGTCCGGCATAGCCGACCAGGCGGCCGTTGTTGGGCAGATCGCGGAACGGCAGCATCACCGGGTCGATCTCCCAGACCTTGTCCTTCTCCCACATCTTGGTTGCGCCGGAAGTGTAGCCTTGCTGCGAGGTGAACCACTCGCCGAACACCTGCGGCGAGTGCATCCACTTGATGAACTCCTTCGACGCCGGCTGGTTCTTGGAATAGCTCATCAGCATGTCGGTGAAGACGCCGGGTGAGTTGTACTGGCCGGCAACGCCCTTCGGGATCGGCGCATGCTGGATGTCCTTGAACATCGGCGTGCCCTTCTCCGTCTGGTAAGTGTCGGGCTTCTTCTTGGCCTCGATGTAGATCGAGGCGCCGTTGTTGGTGGCGCTGATCGTGCCGGACAGGAAGGCGCGGTTGTTGTTGGTGTCGTCCCAGGCCAGCCCGCCTTCGTCCATGGTTTCCTTCCACAGCGCGACCGCGTACTTGATCGATTCGACCGTCTCCTTGCTGTTCAGCACCACGGTCTTGCCGTCGGCTTCGACTTCCTTGCCGCCGAACGACCACAGGAACGGGTACCACCAGCCCGGCGCGTCGCCGAACGTGTGGCCGGCGGTCTGGCCGATCGGCCGGCCCTTGGCCTTGAGCTTCCTGCCGGCGTCGCGGAACGTGTCCCAGGTCTCGGGGAACTTGTCGTGGCCCACTTCCTTGAACCAGGAGACGCGCCAGGAGATCAGTCCGCCGCCGACCGTGAAGGGGACGCCGATCCACTTGTTGCCGACCGTCGCGATCTGCTTGGAGACGTCGTAGTAGCCGCCCTGCGCGCTGCCGATCTCCTGTGCGATATCGCCGACGTCGACCACGCTCTCGGCGTAGAGCTGCGGCCAGTTGCTGAAGCCCATGATGATGTCGGCGCCGGTGCCGGACTGGATCGCCGAAGTGATGCGCGATTGCAGGTCGTTGGCGTTGACCGTTTCCATCTTGAGGGTGATGCCGAGCTGCTTCTTGGCCTCCTGCACGACCTTGCCCTTGAGCAGGGCGTCGGAGGCCGGCACGAAGTCGGTCCATCGCAGCCAATGGACGTTCTTCTCCTGGGCGAGCGCCGGTCCCGAGCCGCCCGCCAGTATGGCGGCCATGCCGCCGGCACCCTTCAAAAGCTTACGCCGCGCGATGCGAGTCATGGTCGCCTCCCGAGGATCTTCCGCATGTTTTGAAAACGAAACGCGTCGATATGCGCTGGCAAGGACGCCAGGCCACTGGTCCACTCAGCTACTGAGCAACGCCCTCGAACTACGAACTACGCCTACGCCCGTTCAACCCTTGACGGAGCCGGCCGTGAGTCCGGCCACGTAGTGCTCGACGAAGAAGGAGTAGATGATGGCGACCGGGACCGAGCCGAGCAAGGCCGCCGCCATCAGCTGGCCCCAGTAGAAGACGTCGCCGCGCACCAGCTCGGAGATCGCGCCGACCGGCACGGTGCGGACCTCGGTCTTGGTGAGGAAGATCAGCGCGTACAGGAACTCGTTCTGCGCCAGGGTGAAGGCGAAGATGCCGGCCGAGATGAAGCCCGGCCCGCACAAAGGCAGGACGATCTTCACCAGGGTCTGCAGGCGGCTTGCGCCGTCGATCCGCGCGGCATCCTCGAGCTCGCCCGGGACGGTGCGGAAGTAGCCGAGCAGCAGCCAGGCGCAGAACGGGATCAGGAGCGTGGGATAGGTCAGGATCACCGACGTCAGCGTGTCGCCGAGGCCCAGGCTGTTGATGATGTCGGCGAGCGGCACGAACAGCAGCGGCTGCGGCACGAGATAGGTCGCGGCGATCGCGAACGAGACCAGGGCGGCGCCGGCGAAGCGGACGCGCGCCAGCGGATAGGCGAGCATCGCGCCGAAGATCAGCGAGATCGCCGTCGACACCACCGCGACGACGAAGGTGTTCCACGTCCACAGGAGGAAGCCGGTCTCGGTCAGCAGGTCGACATAGTGCTTGAGCGTCGGGTGATGCACGATCAGCGGCATGACCTTGCGGCTGTAGAGTTCCTGGTTCGGCTTCAGCGAGGTGACCGCCATCCAGTAGAACGGGAACAGCGTGAACAGCAGCGAGATGCCGAGCGGCAGCCACAGCTTGACCAGGCGCGCGAGGGGATTGCGGTCGCCGACCGTCATGTCGTCTTGTCCGGCCTGAGGTAGATCGCCATCGCCAGGATCAGCAGCGCCAGCGGCGGCACCATGGTGAGCGCGATCGCCGCGCCCTGGCCGAGCTGGCCTCCGTTCATCGCGATGTCGAAGGCGTAGGTGGCGAACACCTGCGTGGCGTTGGCCGGTCCGCCGTGCGTCAGCACGTAGATCAGCTGGAAGTCTGCGAAGGTGAAGATCACGGAGAACATGGTGACGATGAAGATCACCGGCTTCATCAGCGGCAGCGTGACGTAGCGGAAGCGGCCCCAGCTCGAGGCGCCGTCGATCGTCGCCGCCTCGTACAGCTCCGGCGAGATCGTCTGCAGGCCGGCCAGCAGCGTGATGGCGTAGAAGGGCAGGCCGCGCCATACGTTGACGACGATCAGCGAGGCCATCGCGAGATGAGGATTGCCGAGCCAGCTCGGCCCGGGCGGCGTGATCAGGTGGAGCGCGCCCAGCGTCCAGTTCACGATGCTGAAGGCGGGATCGAGGATCCACTGCCAGGCGATCGTCGACAGCACGGTCGGCACGATGAACGGCAGCAGCAGCAGCGCGCGCGTGAGGTTCTTGAAGCGGAAGTCCTGGTTCATCACCAGGGCGAGGCCGAGGCCGCCGAACATCTTCAGCAGCGTGGCGATCGCGGTGTAGACGAAGGTGTTGATCACCACCTGCCAGAACACCGGGTCGTGCCAGGCTTGGGCATAGTTCGCAAGACCGACGAACCGGCCTTCGCTCGCCACGGGCCGGTCCATCAGGCTGAGCCAGATGCCGTAGAAGAACGGATAGCCGACCAGCGCCGCCAGGAAGAGGACCGGCGGCGTCACCATCAGCCAGCTGAACACGCTGGGCTGCTCCAGCCAGCGGGCGAGCGAGAACGCCGGCCGCCGGTGGACGAGGGCGGGCGCGAGCGTCTCCGTCGTCATGCGGCGGCTCTGAAGGATATGGGATCGGTCATTGGGAGTGCTTCATCAAACACGGTGTCATCCCGAGCGAAGCGAGGGATCTGGGTCATGCATCGCATAGATCCCTCGCTCCGCTCGGGATGACACGGAGCGTCTACGCCGTCTTGTAGATCTGCTGCAGCTGCGCCTTGGCCTCGGCGATAACGTCCTTGGTCGACTTGCCCGTGCAGGCCTTGGCGAACATGTCGATCACGACGTACTTCGCGATGGTCTCCGACTGCGCCCGGCTGAGCGGCGCCGGCCAGCCCGGCAGATGCGCGCTGGCCGTCGCGTCCCGGAACGGGATGTTGCGCGGCTCGACCTTCCACATCGCCGCGTCGTCGTACTTGTGGAGGAACGGCTGGTAGTAGGTGACGGCGATGTCGTACCAGGGCCCGAGCTGCTCGGGCTTCATCAGCCAGCGCAGGAAGTCCTTCGCCGCCTGCTTGTCGGGCGTGTGCGAGAAGATCGCATGGGCCTGCGGGTTGAGCATGTGGAAGCGGCCCTTCGGCCCCTTCGGGTTCTGCGACTGGTCGATCACCTTGGCCATGTCGGGGAAGTCCTTCTTGGCCGCCCACAGGATCGACTCGGCGTTGTTGGTGCAGGAGATCTGCTCCGACAGGAACGCCTTGTTGTTGCTGACGTCGGTCCAGGCCAGGCAGTCCTCGAGCATCGTCTCCTTGTAGAGCCGGCGGCAGTAATCGACCGCGCGCGCCGTCTCGTCGGAATCGATCACGATGGTCTTGCCGTCGGCCTCGACCTCGCGGCCGCCATACGACCACAGCAGCGGATAGAGCCAGCCGTGGTTGTCGCCGAAGCCATGGCCCAGCTCGAAGCCGAACGGATGGCCGTTCTTCTTGAGCTTGATGCCGGCCTCGAGCAGCTCGTCCCACGTGTCGGGGAACTTCTCGTAGCCCGCTTCCTTGAACCAGTCGGTACGCCAGTTCATCAGCTGGCCGATGTTGGCGTAGGGGATCGCCTTCCATTTGCCGTTCACGACGACGGCTTCCTTGGCGTTCTCGTACCAGCCGCCCGACTCCTTGCCGATCTCCTCGGCGATGTCGCTGACGTCGATCAGCTTCTCGTCGAACAGGTAGGCCCAGTTGAAGCCGACGGTGCTCATGTCGGGCCCGGTGCCGTTCTCGGCCGCGGTGGTGACGCGGGTCAGCAGGCCGCCGACGGAAACGATGTCGTAGTTGATCTTGATGCCCGTGGCCTTTTCGTAGGCCGCCGCGAGCTTGTTCTTGAAGAAAGCGTCGAACGGCGGAATGAACGAGCTTTCGTGCATCATCGTCAGCGACTTCGGAGCCGCGCGGACGATGGAGGGCGCGACCAGCGTGCTGGCGGCGCCCAGGGCAGTACGCTTCAGAAATACTCTACGCGACTCACGGGATACGCTGACCATTGAGCCCTCCCTATCGGCGTATTTATTGGACGTAGCATAGCCCCTGCATATCTGGCGCCGCAAGCGCGGCCGCGCTAACCTCCCTCCCGTCACACGTAAAATTCAACGTTGGTAGTTGCGTCGACAAGCGTTCCTTCAGGGAGGCGATGTCATGCTGCGATCCACCAAACTCTCCCGCCGCACCGCCGTCGTGGGAGCGACCGCGTTTGGCCTCAGCGCGCCGTTCGTGCGCGGTGCCCACGCCGCCGGCAAGCTGTCGGTCGGCTTCTGGGACCACTGGGTGCCCAATGCCAACGACGCCACCCAGGCGCTGGTCAAGGAATGGGGCGAAAAAGAGAAGGTCGAGGTGCAGCTCGACTTCATCACCACCCAGGCCAACAAGCTGCTGCTCACCGGCGCCGCCGAATCGCAGGCCAAGACGGGGCACGACATCCTGGCGCACACGTCGTTCCTGCCGGCGCGCTATGCCGACCAGCTGGTGCCGGTCAACGACCTGATGGACCAGCTGATCAAGACCAACGGCGCGGTCAACGCCACTGTCGAATATCTCGGCAAGATCGGCGGCAAGTGGCTCGCCATCCCGGCGACGGTCGGCAGCCAGATCAAGGGTCCGTGCTCGCGCATCGACTATATGAAGCAGTTCGCCGGCATCGACGTTCAGGCGCTGTATCCCGCCGGCTCGCCGCCCAAGGCGGACGACTGGACGCTCGACGCCTTCCTCAAGGCGGCCGAGGCCTGCCACAAGGGCGGCAAGCCGTTCGGCATCGGCGTCGGCAACACCGGCGACAGCGCCGACACGATCGGTGCGGTATTCCATGCCTTTGGGGCGGAGCTGGTGAACGCCAAAGGTGACATCACCGTCAAGAGCGACGGCGTCCGCCAGGCGCTCGACTTCTACAAGAAGATGATGAAGTTCCTGCCGGGCGATGTCGCCGCCTGGGACGACGCCTCGAACAACAAGTTCCTGATCTCCGGCCAGGCCTCGCTAATCATGAACCCGCCGAGCGCCTGGGCGGTCGCCAAGCGCGATGCGCCGCAGGTTGCCCAGCAGTGCTGGACGCATGGCTTCCCGCTCGGGCCGAAGGGCCGATACGCGCCGTTCGTGCCGTTCTTCTGGGGCATCTGGAACTTCAGCAAGAACATCCCGGCGGCCAAGAGCCTGCTGGCGCACCTGTCGACGCCGGAGGCGATCGAGAAGATGGTGGTGGCCTCGGGCGGCTACGATCTGCCGTCGTTCGAGAAGCTCACCACGCTCAAGGTCTGGGCCGAGGCGGAGCCGCCCAAGGGCACGCTCTACCATTATCCCAATCCGTACAATCACCAGATCCTGTCGGTCGGGGGCGCGCCTGCACCGCACAAGATCGCCGAGCAGATCGGCACGGCAAGCCTGATGTGCCAGATGGCCGTCCGCCACTTCAACGGCGAGGCGCTGGAGAAGACCCTCGCCTGGGCCGAGGGCGAGCTCGAAGGCTACATGCGGAACTGAAAGCGCAACCGGCCTCAAAAGACCTCTCCGCCGCGAAGTGTCTGGACCGGGAAGAGGAAGGGCCCGCGGCTTGCGCGATGGCGCCTCGCCGCCCGCGAGACGGTGGCGGAGTGCTGCGGCTGCGGCGGAAATGCCCTAAACTGGTCTGAATTCTGGTTGGAGTTCTCATGATCACCGTCGGGGCGTTCGAGGCCAAGACCACTCTTTCCGCGCTCCTCGAGCGGGTTGCGGGCGGCGAGGAGGTCGTGATCACCAAGCACGGCCGGGCAGTCGCGCGCCTCGTGCCGGCGGGTGACGTCGATCGCCGCGCGGCCAAGGCGGCGATCGCGGCGCTTCGCCGCGGCAGCCGCGGGCAAAGGTTGCGCGACCTCCGGGTGCGAAAGCTGCGGGAGAGCGGCCGCGCGTGACGGCCTTCGTTCTGGACGTCTCGGTCACCATGGCGTGGTGCTTCGAAGATGAGGCGTCGGACGAAACATGGGGTCTGCTCGACAGGCTTGCCGAGGATACGGCCCTCGTGCCCGGCATGTGGTCGGCGGAGGTCGCCAACGTACTGCTGGTCGCCGAGCGCCGGCGCCGAATCGACCGAGCGAAGGCGAGGGCGTTCGCTGCGCAATTGTTGGCCTTGCCGATCGTCGTCGAGGAAGCGCCGCTGTCGCGGACGACGGGCGACGTTCTGGCGATCGGCCGCGACACCGGTCTTGCCGTCTATGACTCGCTCTACCTCGAGCTTGCGCTGCGCCATAGCCTGCCGGTGGCGACGACGGATTTGAAGATGCGCGCTGCAGCGAGGAAGATGCGTCTCCGGATACTGCCCCGCTAGACTAGACATCGGAGGCCCTGATGACCGAGCCCATCCTCTACGAGACCCTGCCGTCGGGCATCGCCCGCATCGTGCTGAACCGGGCCGAAACGCGAAATGCGCAGGACACCGCGTTCCTCTATGCGCTGAACGACGCCTTCGATCGCGCCGCGCAGGACGACAGCGTCAAGGTCATCGTGCTCTCGGCCAACGGTCCGCACTTCTCGTCCGGCCACGACCTGCGCGAGACGGACGGGCACGGCAACATGCGCAAGCACGAGACGGTCGGCACCTGGTCCGGGTTCGGCAAGCCCGGCGCCGAGGCGCAGTATGCCCGCGAGCAGGAGATCTACGTCGGCTTCTGCGAGCGCTGGCGCAACATCCCCAAGCCCACGATTGCGCTGGTGCAGGGCAAGGTGATCGCCGGCGGGCTGATGCTGATCTGGCCGTGCGACCTGATCGTCGCCGCCGACGACGCGGAGTTCCTCGACCACACGGTGGCGATGGGAGTGGGCGGCGCGGAGTTTTTCGCCCATCCGTGGGAGCTCGGCGTGCGCAAAGCCAAGGAGTTCCTGTTCACCGCCGACTGGATCAAGGCCGAGGAGGCGCATCGCCTGGGCATGGTCAACCACGTCGTGCCGCGCGCCGAGCTCGAGAGCTTCGGCCTCGCCATGGCGGGGCGCATTGCCCAGAAGCCCTTGTTCGCGCTGAAGCTCGTCAAGCAGGCGGTGAACGCGGCACAGGATGCGCAGGGGCGGGTGAGCGCGATGCAGACCTCGTTCGCGCTGCACCACCTGGCGCACGCCCACAACATGATCGCGCACGGCCGCCTGGTCGATCCGACCGGGTTGATGCCCGCCATCAAGAAGCACGAGAAGGCAGCCGATTAGACGACGGCTGCTTCGAGCCGAACCCGTATCATCCCGAGCGCAGCTCGGGATGACACCTGCGTCCGCTATCGCACGGCGCGCGAAGGAACTCGGCAATGCCTCGAGGCATTGACCTACGACAGACCGAGGAGCTCATCGATGCACGGAATGGCCGAGCGCCCCGGGGGGCCGAGTACGGGCCCGACAGGGCGTTCGAGGGTGCCGGTCGCCGTGGTGGCGGCCGCGGTCGCGGGCAACGCGCTCGAGTTCTTCGACTTCGTCACCTACGCCTTCTTCGCCGTCTACATCGCCGAGGCGTTCTTTCCGGCCAAGACCGAGTTCATGAGCCTCCTGGTGACGGTCGGCGTGTTCGGCGTCGGCTTCGTGTTCCGGCCGTTGGGCGGAGTGATCATCAGCGCCTATGCCGATCGCGCCGGCCGTAAGCCGGCGATGCTGCTGACCATCGCCATGATCACGATCGGCACGGCGGGCCTGGCGCTGACCCCGTCCTATGCCTCGATCGGCGTCGCTGCCCCGGTGATCGTGATCGTCTGCCGCATGATCCAGGGGCTGGCGCTCGGCGGCGATGTCGGGCCGGCCAGCACCTTCCTGGTCGAGATCGCGCCACCCGGCCGCCGCGGCTTCTACTCGAGCTGGCAGCTCGCGAGCCAGGGCATGTCCGGCATCCTCGCCGGCGGCCTCGGCACCGCGCTGTCGCTGATGCTCGACAAGGCTCAGATGGCTGCCTGGGGCTGGCGCGTGCCGTTCGTGCTTGGGCTCGCGCTGATCCCGGTGGCGCTGTACCTGCGTCGCGCCATGCCGGAAACGATGAAGGAGCGCCCGGATCAGCCGCCGCAGACCTCCGGCACGATGGTCTCGACGCTGTTCGGTCATGGCCGGCTGCTGATCCTGGGCGTGCTGCTGATCGTGGGCGGCACCGTCGCGACCTATGTCGCGAACTACCTCACGACCTATGCCATCACGACCCTGCATTTCTCCGCCAGCATCTCGCTGTCGGCGACCCTGGTGGCCGGCTGCTCGACCTTCCTGTTCTCGCTGCTGGGCGGCTGGCTGGCCGACCGGTTCGGTCGCCGCGTGGTGATGATCGTGCCGCGCATCCTGCTCACCCTGCTGGTGTGGCCCGCCTTCCTGCTTCTGGCCTGGCATCCCGAGGCGCTGACTCTCTACCTGGCGGCGATCACGCTCACCGCGCTGACCGCCATGAGCAGCACGGCATCGCTGGTTGCCATTCCCGAGCTGCTGCCCGCCTCGATCCGCGCCACCGGTCTCGGCGTCACCTACGCCCTCGGCGTCTCGCTGTTCGGCGGCTCGACCCAGTTCGTCATCACCTGGCTGCTCGGCGTGACCCAGAACCCCGTATCGCCCGCCTGGTACGTGGTGATCACCAGCCTCATCACGCTGGGCGCGATGCTGGCCATGCCCGAGAGCCGCCATCGCGAGCTGTGACCGGCCGAAATCCTGTGGATAACCGCCTCCTGCCGAGTCTCATTATGGCCATTGGCGCGGCGGGGAAGCCCGCAAACCGGCGCCGCGATTCCGGGTCCATTGCCCGTAATAGATGAATCGCCCCGGTCCGCCCTACAAACTGGTGGATGAAGGAGTCATTCGACAACGCGCTCGTGAGGACCCGGAAGAGCAGGTGTCCTTCCCATTGGACTTTGCGCCAGCGCCTGGACCACTACTCGATCGCCGACCCCAGCAGCGGCTGCATCCTGTGGGTCGGCAACATGGGCAAGAACGGCTACGGCATGCTGAACTGGCAAAATCAGGTCTGGCTCGCCCACCGGCTGGCCTGGATGGATGTTCACGGCCGAATCCCGTCGGCGATGAACGTCCTGCACCGTTGCGACGTGCGGGCCTGCATCAACCCGGCGCATCTGTTTCTCGGCACGACGTCCGACAATATGCGCGATTTGCGGGAGAAGGAGCGGATACGCGGGCGACTGACCAACGGCGCACTGGCCGCGATCCGGGACGCCACGGGATCGCCGCGGGAGATCGCGGCGCGTTACGGCGTGCCCGAGGGGATCGTCTGCAAGATCAAGCACGAGCAGCTCGCGGCCGCCCTGAAGCTGCCGCGGCCTCCGATCCGCGTCAGCAAGAGCGACAAGCTCCTGGCCACGATGGAGCAGCTTCAGTCCACGCTTCAGGAGGTGTTGCAGGCGATGGCAGGGAAAGCAGATTGAGCATACGGCAGGGTGCTGAAGCCGTCCTCGCCCGCAGTGAGGCTAGCGCGGGATGACCTGTAGTCGAATCGCCCGTCGTCCCGACCGAGCGCAGCGAGTGGAGGGACCTTGTTTCCACGATTAGCCGCAAATCGTTGAAACAAGGTCCCTCCGCTACGCCTCGCTGCGCTCGGCTTCGGTCGGGACGACGGAGGGAGTTTGAGTCATCCCGCTCTAGCAGGCTGTTGAAGAAGTCGGTTAACGGCGAGCGATGAAGGCAATGTCATCACCGTTGTCGAGGGAGATCTCGCCCTTGAGGGAACCGTCGTCCTGCAGTTCAGCCCAGCCGCGGCCGCCGGCCGGTTCCATTT
>DATGMK010000025.1:0-73340 GCA_035293665.1 Reyranella sp.
AGCGCGTGCTCAAGGTCGCCAAGACCCAGGATGCCGACGGCTCGATCACCACAAGCCGCGAGGACATCTACGGCGGCAAGATCGTCCCGTTCGTGCCCTTCACCAAGCTCGAAGGCGACAAGATCGTCGGCACGCACAACCGGTAAGCAGGTACGAGCACATCCTGTTCATCCAGCGAGGGATCTATCGCGGCACCTGCCCATAGATCCCCCGCTGCGCTCGGGATGACACCATCTCCCAGCCGGAGATCAGCCGTTGAAACTCTCCGTCGACCTCGACAATCGGCCGCCGCTCACCTTCTACCTGTCCGTCGGGCTGGTCGCCGGCAGCATCATCGCGCTGCAAATCGGCATCATGCGCGTGTTCTCGGTCGGCAGCTGGGCGCATTTCGGCTCGCTGGTCGTGAGCCTCGCCATGTTCGGTTTCGGCCTGATGTCGGCGATCATGTGCGTCGCCAAGGGCTGGTTCGAGCGCCACTGGCAGGGTGCGATCAAGACGGCCCTGCTGCTGTTCGGCCCGCTGATGGTGGTGTGCAACCTGGTCGCCCAGCAGGTGCCGTTCAACGCCATCTTCCTCATATCCGACCCGATGCAGAAGTGGCGGCTGTTCGCCAACTTCGTGCTCTACTTCCTGCCGTTCATCGCCGGCGCGATGTATCTCGGCATCGTCTTCCTGAAGGCGAAGAAGACCTTCAATCGCGTCTATTTCGCCGATCTCGTGGGCTCCGGCCTGTGCGGCCTGTCGGTGCTGCTGGCGCTCTACGTCTTCAAGCCCGAGGACATCGTCATGGCGCCGCTGCTGCTGTGGCTGCTGGGCGGCCTGCTGTGGTTCAGCGCCGTCGTCGACCGGCGCGGCATGCTGGCGATCGTCGGCGTGGCGGTGCTGACGGCCGCGGTGCACTACGGGGCGCCCGGCGTGCTGGGCATCCCCAAGCTCGCGGTGTCCGACTACAAGGGCGTCGCCTACGCGCGCAAGTTCCCCGACATGAAGCGCACCTACGAGCGCGCCTCGCCGTTCGGCTACCTCGAAATCTATTCCTCCTCCTACCTGCATTTTGCGCCGGGGCTCAGCGACAACGCGGCCTTCAACCTCAAGACGATGCCGGAGAACGCCTATCTCGGCATGTACATCGACTCGGACGGGCCGTCGGGCATCATCAAGGACCTGTCGGACGACCAGACGGCGTACTTCCGCTATCTGCCGATGTACTACCCGTACGTCCTCAAGAAGGAGCCGAACACCTTCGTGGTGCAGTTCGGCGGCGGCATCTCGACGGCGGTGGCGCTGAAGGAAGGCTCGAAGCACGTCACCGTCGCCGAGGGCAATCCGGCGGTCCTGACGGCGTTCCGCGAGGACAAGGGCCTGCGCTCCTTCACCGGCGACATCCTCAACAACCCGAAGATCACCGTCATCGACTATGACGGCCGCCTCTATGTGCGTCACACGCCGCGCGCCTACGACGTGGTCGACCTGTCGCTGGCCGATTCGGCCGGCCTGTCGAGTCCCGGCGGTTTCGCGATCGTCGAGAAGTACTCCTATACGCGCGAGGCGATGGCCAACTATATGCGGGCGCTCAAGCCCGACGGCATCCTGTCGGTCACGCTGTGGAACAAGGAAGAGCCGCCGAAGTCGGTGCTGAAGCTCTACGCCACCATGGCCGCGGCCGCGCGCGATGTCGCCAATGAGAGCGGGAAGGGCCCGGACATCGCGCAGAACTTCTACGTCGCCTCGGCCTATCTCTCGACCGCGACCGTCCTCTACAAGCGCGACGGCTTCACGCCGGAAGAGATCGCCAAGCTCAACGCCCACACCCGGGCAATGTCGTTCGACGAGATCTATTACCCGGGCATGAAGGTCGACACGTCCGATCTCGCCCAGGTGCTGCAGGACTATCGCGACCAGTTCTTCTACGAGGGCCCGCCGCCGGATCCGACGGCGCCGCAGGAGGAGAAGGAGCCGCACGACAAGCCGCCGCCCGAAGCGTCGGGGCCCGCGGCTGGTTCGGACGCGGCGAAGGCCGACGCCGGCGCGCCGCCGGTGCCCAAGGTGCCGGCGACCACACTCGGCCGGCTGGCCTGGCACTTCCACGTCCATGGCGGCTGGCAGAAGGTGGCGGACGAGTACGTCTTCGACACCCGCGAGCTCACCAATCACCAGCCCTACTTCGCTGCGTATATCAAGGTGAAGGACCTGCTGCGATTCCTCGACCGGCTCGAGCTGGTGCAGGACGAGTGGGGCTACCTGCTCCTGTGGGCGACGCTCGGCATCGCCTCGATCTTCGCTTTCATGCTGGTGCTGTTCCCGCTGATCTTCGGCTGGCGCACGATCTTCAGCCGCTACCCGGGCAAGGCCGGGACGATGCTGTACTTCCTGTGCCTGGGGCTGGGCTACATCATCGTCGAGGTCGGCATGATCGCCCACTTCGTGCTGGCGCTGTCCAACCCGACCGTGTCGGCGTCGGTGCTGATCACCGGCATGCTGGTCTTCTCCGGCCTGGGCAGCTTCGTCTCCGAACGCTTCCTCGACCGCGCGCGCAGCGTGATGCCGAAGATCTTCTTCGCGATCTTCGCCATCCTGGCATTCTACGCCTTCGCCATCGACTACGCGCTCGACTGGATCGGCACGCTGCCGTACCTCGTGCGCATCGTGCTCTGCCTGCTGCTGCTGATGCCGCCCGCGTTCCTGATGGGCTTCCCGATGCCGACCGCGATGACCACGCTCGGCCGGCTGGGCAAGGACCACATGTTCCTGTGGGCCTGGGGCGTGAACGGCTGCTTCTCGGTGATCGGCGCCGCGCTGGTGCCGATCATCGCCACCAGCTTCGGCCTGCCGGCCGTCGTGCTGGTCGGCGCGATCGCCTATCTGGTCGCGCTGCCGGCCTTCTTCTCCGTGCTGATGCCGCTCGGTAAGCAGCGGCCAGCGGTTGCGTGAAGCGCCGCGCGCTGCTGCTGGGGGCTCTCCTGATGCCGACGGCCGCGCATGCGCGAACAACGAGGAAGCAAAAGCCGGCGCCGAAGGCCGTCGTCCATAAGCCGGCCGCGCCGCCTGCCCCGGCCGGGCCGCAGCCTTTGAAGGAGGCCAAGACCCAGCTGGTCGCCTTCAATGCCTCGGCCTTTCCCTATCGCGGCCTGATCCCCGGCACCAGGAAGCCGTTCCTCGACGCGCACGACGGCAAGCGGCGCGGCCATACCACGCTCAAGGGCGACGTCTGCTGGGAGGACACGACCTACAGCGACCGCCGGTCACTGCTCTACCTGCCCGCCGGCTACAATCCGCAGCTGCCCAGCCTCATCGTGCTCTTCCTCCACGGTCAGGGCGCCACACTCGAGCGCGACGTCGCCGCGCGCCAGGCGATCCCGCGGCAGATCGCCGATTCGGGACAGAACATCGCGCTGGTCGCGCCGCAGCTCGCCTTCGATGCGCCCGATTCCAGCGCCGGCAATTTCTGGAAGCCGGGCCATTTCGCGGCCTATATCGACGAGGCGGCCGAGCGGCTGATGCGGCTCTACGGCGACAAGCGGGTGGGCCCGCACTTCAACGCCGCCGGCGTGGTCATCGTGTCCTACAGCGGCGGCTACCTCTCGACCGCCTACTCGCTGCTCTATGGCGGCGCGGTGCATCGCATCAAGGGCGTGATCCTGATGGACTCGCTCTACGGCGAGGAGGAGAAGGTCGCTGCCTGGGCCGCGGCGCGCCGGCGGCTCGCGTTCCTGCTGAGCGCCTACACCGATTCGACCAAGGACGAGAATGCCAACCTGCGCGGCATGCTCGACAAGCGCCGCATCCCGCACGCCGATGGGCTGCCCAAGGCGTTGACGCCAGGCACCTTCGCCTTCATCGCGTGCGGTTCGCTGGACATGCATGGCGATTTTATGACACGCGCCTGGACGGCCGATCCGTTGAAGCAGGCGCTGACGATGATTCCCGGCTATCCGATGATCCGTGAGCAGACGGTTCGTGCTAAGAAACGCGCATGAGCGATCTGCGCCAGGAACTCCTCGACATCTTCGTCGGCCGCGCGACCAAGCGCTACGGCCTGAGCGGCGTCAACCAGCTGCAGCACGCCTTGCAGTGCGCGGCGCACGCCGAAGCCGATGGCGCGCCGCCCGCGACCGTGCTGGCCTGCCTGCTGCACGATGTCGGCCATATGATCCACGGGCTCGGCGAAAACCCCGCCGGCCGCGGCATCGACGACGTGCACGAGCAGCTCGGCGCCGATTGGCTGGCCGAGCGCTTCGGTCCCGAGGTGAGCGAACCGGTGCGCCTGCACGTCGCCGCCAAGCGCTATCTCTGCACCGTCGAGTCCGACTACTTCGACAAGCTCGCGGCCGACTCGGTGCGCAGCCTGAACCTGCAGGGCGGCCGAATGTCGGCCGAGGAGCTCGCGACGTTCCGTGCCCATCCGCAGCATGCCGAGGCGGTGCGCCTGCGCCGCTTCGACGAGATGGCCAAGGATCCGCGCGCTTCGACGCCGGACTTCGACCACTATATCCGTCACGTCGAGGGCTGCCGCAAACAATGATCGGCCGGACTGAAGTTGAAGCGGCCTGGCAGAAGATCAGGCCGCATGTGCGGCGCACGCCCGTGATCGAATTGACCGCCGGCACGCTCGGCATTGCCGCGCGGGTCGCGCTCAAGCTCGAGGCGCTGCAGCCGGGCGGCTCGTTCAAGGCCCGAGGCGCCTTCCACAAGCTGCTGGCGAGCAAGGTGCCGGCCGCCGGGATCGTCGCCGCCTCGGGTGGCAACCATGGCGTCGCCGCGGCCTATGCGGCGCGGTCGCTTGGCCACAAGGCGGAGATCTTCGTGCCGACCACGTCGTCGCCGACCAAGGTCGCGCGGCTCAAGAGCTACGGCGCGGTCGTGAACCAGGTCGGGTCGGTCTATGCCGAGGCGCGCGCGGCCTCGGAGAAGCGCGCGGCCGAGACCGGCGCGCTGATCGTGCCGGCCTACGAGGACGAGCTGGTGTTTGCCGGAGCCGGCAGCGTCGCGCTGGAGTTCGCCGAGCAGGCCAGGTTCGACACGCTGCTGGTCGCGGTCGGTGGCGGCGGCCTGATCGCGGGCTGCGCCGCGGCAGTCGGTGACAGGATCAAGATCGTCGCCGTGGAGACCGAGGGCACGCCGACGTTCTATGAGGCGCGCCGTGCCGGCAAGCCGGTCGACGTGGCGATCTCCGGCATCGCCGCAGACGCGCTGGGAGCGAGCCGCATCGGCACGCCCAACTTCGAGGTCGCGCAGAGATGGGTGCGCGACGCCGTGCTGGTCACCGACGACGCCGTTCGCAAGGCCCAGCGGGCACTATGGGACGAGCTTCGGATCGTCGCCGAGCCGTCCGGGGCCACCGGCCTCGCCGCCCTGATGTCGGGTGCCTACAAGGCCGCCGCGGACGAACGCGTCGCTACGCTGATCTGCGGCGCCAACACCGACCCCGGCTCGGTCATCTGAATTCTTGCCGGACCGCGGGCGGGACGGCCGCGGGATCAATGCATGACGGCCGTGACGACGGCGCGGTTGGCGCCGCCATCGCTGTTGCTGAAGTCGTAGCGCAGTGCGTAGTTCTCCGCCGGAGACACCCACCAGCGCGAGATCGAGCGATAGCCCTTGTCGCCCTGCTCGTTCATCTCGATGACGAAGGCGTCGAACAAGGCGTCAGCCGGTCCGAGGCGCTTCTCGAACCGCGCGACGTTCAGCACGTAGGTCCAGGTCTGGCCGCTGGTGCTGTAGGACGCCTCGATCTTCTTGCCGACCGCGAGCGGCCACAGTCGCTCCGGCTTGATCGCGGCGATGAAGGCCGAAGTGTCCCTGCCATCGGGCCCGGGATTGTCGAACAGCAGGCCGCGCACCTTGACGGCCGGTCCGCCCTCCTTCTGCATGATGCAATCCATGCCGTCGCGGCTGTGTGCGGTGAGGCTGGTGCCGCTGTCGAAGGCGAAGATCGTGCCGGGCTTGGGGCAGCCGAACTCCATGGTCTGGGCGGAGGCGGCGCCGGCCAGCAGGGCAACGGCGGCAAAAGACAGGCAGCGCAGCAGCATGCGGCGATCTTAGAGCAAACTCAGCGCAGCGATAGCGGATCGTTCCGGGCTGCTTGCGTGGTCGCGTCCTCCAGCAGGCCCCATTGGGGAAGCGTGGTGTAGGAGCTGCGCAGATAGCCCGCGATCGCGATGAGGTCGTCGTTGCTGAGCTTGTCGCGGAAACTCGGCATCGCGCCCGGCAGGCCATCGTGGCCGTCGATGCCGTCGAGCATGACCAGCAGGACATTGTACGGCCGGTACGGGTTCCACAGCGCTTCGCTCAGCCCGAGCGGCGAATGGGCCACGGTCGGCGGTTGGCCCGGCGCTCCATGGCAACTGGCGCAGTTCGCGAGATAGAGCGCCTCGCCGCGCTTGTGCTCTTCGGTGGCCGGCGGGATCGGCGACAGGGCCCGGGCGATGTCGGGCTCCGGCGCCCGGCCGGACGGCCGGTTGAGGCCGACGAAGTAACTGGCCATGGCGCGCAGATCCTCGTCGGACAGCTTGCCCAGGCCGCGCACCACCGCCCGCATCGGGCCCATCGCGACGCCGTGCGGTGGGCTCTCGCCGTGGCGCAGGAAGGCGAAGAACTCATCCTCGGTCCAGCGCGCCGGCGAGGGGCTGACGTCGAGCGAGGTCGCGTACCAGCCCTCGATCACCGCGCCGGCGTAAGGATGGCCGACCTGCTCTGCGCCGACGCCGTTGCGATCGGTATGGCAGTCGGCACAGGCGGCGACCGCCTCGGCGAGGTAGGCACCGCGATTCCAATGCGCATCGTGGGCCGGATCGGGGCGATAGGCCCCGAGCGTGAAGAAGAGGCTCTTCCACACCGCCTGCAACGGGCGGATGTCGAGCGGAAATGGGATGGTGTTCGGCCGGTTTGGTGCCTTCACCGGCGGGCGGGTCATGAAGTAGGCGTAGAGCGCCTTGATGTCCCCGTCGGTGAGTTGCGTGTAGTGCGTGAAGGGGAACACCGGGAAGAGGTGCCGGCCATCGCGCGACACGCCCTCGCGCAGCGCGCGGGTGAAGGCGGTCTCCGACCATGTCCCGATGCCGGTCTCGGGATCGGGTGTGAGGTTGGGCGAGTAGAAGCGGCCGACTCGTGTGTGGATCACCTTGCCCCCGGCGTTGGCGGGCCCGCCCGGCGCGGTATGGCAATTGATGCAGTTGCCGGCGCCGGCCAGCATCTCGCCGGCCGCGACCAGCTCGATGGGGAAGCTCGCGGCGGCGGGCGGCCCGATCGGCGCCAGGGCCGGGCGGTAGGCGAAGGCCAGCAGCGCGACCACGGCGACGGCGGCAACGCCCAACGCTCCCAGAATGTGCCGCGCCACGAGTCCCGTCTCTCCGCCCACCTCGGAATCGGCCGAAAGTAGCCGAGAGCTACGCCGCCAGCCAGATGTCGTGCCAGCTTGCCGCAAGGGTGTTGGGATCGTTGGCGTAGTTCTGCACCCTGCCGCTGGCGACGGTGCTGGTCTCGACCTCGACCAGCGGCAGATTGCAGGCCTCCCGCGTGGCGAGCTGCTGGAAGTCGACCACCAGAGAGCGCCGCCGGGCCGGCTCGGTCTCGACCCGGATCTTCTCCACCAGCGCATCCATCTCGACCGAGGAGAAGCCCGAAGCGTTGCGGAACGGCACGCCCTTCTTGATGCCGTCGGTGGTGAAATACTGGGTCGTCGTCGGCACCGGCTCGGACGGGTTCTCCTGGTTGGAGATCGCGAGATCGAAGTCGTAGTCGGTGTAGATGCGCTTGATCGCGGCCGCGCGCTCGGGCACCGCGAGCTCGACCGCGATGCCGATCTCCTCGAGGCCCTGCTTGACGATGGCGGCGACCCTGGCGTTGTCGGCGAACCAGCCGCCCGCGACCAGCGTCACGCTGAAGCGCGAGCCCTTGGCCGGCTTCTTGTGGCCCGCCGCATCGAGCAGCGTGGCCGCCTTCTTCGGGTCATAGGCGGTGCTGAACGTATCGGGCGAGTAGAATTCGGTGTTCGGCGAGAAGATCGGGCTCGTGCCCGCCCGCGCGTAGCCGTAGTAGACCGTGTTGGCGATCCGCTCGCGGTCGACCGCGAAGAACATCGCCTGCCGCACCTCGCGCTTGGCGAACAACGGCTTGCGGCAGTTGCACTCCATCGTGGTCGCCCACACTGCGTCCTCGTAGCCCTGCGTCGTGGCGACAAATTTCGGCGAAGCGGTCAGGCGCTTGATGTCGGCGGCGGCGATCGCATCGAATACGCCGATCTGGATCTCGCCCGATTCGATGGCGGCGGCGCGTCCCGCGGGGTCGCGCACGAAGCGCAGGACCAGGCGGTCCAAGTAGGGGAAGCCGGACCGCCAATAATCGTCGTTGCGGGCATACTCGAAGTGGCTGCCGCGCACCCATGTCTTGAACTTCCAGGGCCCCGTGCCGACCGGCGCGTTGTTCGCCGGATTGCCGGCCGGATCGCTGCCGGCGTAGAGGTGCTTCGGCACGATGTAGTTCGCCGGACCGCTCAGGAGCGAGGCGAAGGTGAACTCCGGCATCGGCTTGCCGAACTTGACGATCACGCGGCCGGCATCCGGCGCCTCGATGCCGGTGTAGTCGGTCATCGACGCAGGCGCGGCGTACTTCTTCCAGATCTCGTCGACCGAATGGACCACATCGTCGGCCGTCATCGGCTGGCCGTCATGGAACTTCACGCCCTCGCGAAGCTTCACGGTGTAGGACCTGAAGTCCTCGGCCGCTTTCCAGCCCTCGGCCAGCTCGCCCTCGAATGCGCCGTCCCTCCGGCGATGGGCCAGCCGCTCCAGCACCTTGGACGAGGAGAAGGTCGGGCCGGGACCGCCGCCCGACGGCACGTAGACCGCCTGCGGCTCGCCACCGCCCCAGGTAGCGACGAGGCTGCCGCCGCGGCGCGGTTCCTGGGCAACGGACGGCCTGATGCCGAGGAGGCCGGCCGCAAACGCGCCGGCGCCGAACGCGCGGCGCGAGAGGTGGATCATCGGTTTCCCTGCTAAGGGACGCTAACTACCGAGGGTCGAATAGGTTGCGCGACCTATTGCAAGAAGGGCCTTCTGCTCGTTGAAGACGTCGACATCGACCACGCCCACGCTCTTGCCGTTGCGCCTCACCGTGGCCGTGATGATCAGCGACGTCTTGATCGCCGGCCGCAGATAGTCGACGCGGAAGTTTACAGTCGGCAACGGCCGGCGCAGGGCCATGATCAGCGCATAGTCGCCCACCGTGTCGATAATCGCCGCCAGCGGGCCGCCGTGCCACTGGCCGCTGCCCTTGCCGCGCTCGAACTCCGGCCGCATCTCGCAGCGCATGGTGACGCGCTCCTTCACCGGATCGGCCTCGGTCACCTTCAGCCCCAGGAAGGAGATGAACGGCGAGCCATCGAGCATCTTCTGCAGCTCGGCGTCGCTCAGCGGTTTCGTCTCCTCGCTCACGGCGTCACCACGATCTTGCCGAACACCTCGCGATCCTCGATTACGCGCAGCGCCTCGCGGGCGTCCTCGAGCTTGAAGGTCTTGTCGACCAGCACCTTGAGCTTGCCGCTCTGCACCAGCTCCAGCAGCTTCTCGATGTCGCTGCGCATCCAGCCGTTGGAGCCCAGGATTTTGAGCTCGAAGGTCCAGATGAAGCGGATGTCCTCCTTGGGATCGAAGCCCGCTGTGGCGCCGCACGTCAGCAGGCGGCCGCCGACCTTGAGCACGCGCAGCGACTTCACCCAGGTATCGCCGCCGGTGTAGTTCACCACCACGTCGACGCCGAGATCGGTGCCCGAGCCGCGCCGCGTCGGCTTGCCGTACATCGCATAGACTTCCTTCACGAAGTCCTTTTCGATGTAGTTGATGGTCTTGTCGGCGCCGAGCGCCGTCAGGCGGTGGGCCTTGGCATCGGTGCCGGCGCAGGCGATCACCTCGGCGCCGGCAAGCTTGGCGAGCTGCAGGCAGCACACGCCGACACCGCCCGAGGCGCCCAGGATCAGCACTTTCTCGCCCTTCGCGACATGGCCGTTGGTGACCATCATCCGCAGCGCCGTGCCGTAGGCGACCGGCAGCGCGGCGGCATCGGCGAACGACACGCCGTCGGGGATCTTCACCAGCTGATGCGCCCGGGCGCGACACAGCTCGGCCAGGCCGCCATGCACCGTCTCGCCCATCAGGCCGCCTTCGACGCGGTTGATCGGATCGACCAGCACACGGTCGCCCCTCTTCCAGCCGCTGATTCCCGGCCCGACCTCGGCGATCTCGCCCGCGACGTCGAGGCCCATGATGGCGGGCATCGGCACCTTGATGCCGGGCATGCCGCGGCGGGTGAAGACGTCGTGGTAATTCAGCGACGCAGCCTTCACCGCCACGATCACGTCACCCTCGCCGGGCGTTGGATCAGGGAAATCCTTCTCGAAGGCGAGCGCTTCGGGTCCGCCATGGGCACGAACGACGGCTGCTCTCATTGCTGTATCCTCTGTTCCAAAGTTCGTGTCATCCCGAGCTTCCGTGTCGTCCCGAGCGAAGCGAGGGATCTATGCTGCGGCCTCATGGGTCCCTCGCTTCGTTCGGGATGACACCCGGTGGGATTTGCTTCGCCAGCACGCGCTTGTCGATCTTGTTGGTGCCGGCGAGCGGCATCTCGTCGACGAAGAAGACGCGGCGGGGATGCTGGTAGGCCGGTGCGTTGGCGAGGGCATAGGCCTTCACCGCCTGCTCGTCGAGTGCGGCGCCCTTGGCCCGCACGACGAAGGCGACGGGCTTGTAGCCCTTGAGCTCGTCGGGCACCGGCAGGACGGCGGCTTGGTCGATGGCGGGATGCCTTTCCAGCATCTTCTCGACGTCGCCGGGATAGATATTCTCGCCGCCGCACACGAACATGTCGTCGATCCGCCCGACGAAGAAGAAGAAGCCGTTCTCGTCGCGGCGGAACACGTCGCTGGTGCGGTAGTAGCCGTCGGCTGTCATCACCTTGGCCGTGGTCTCCGGCAGCTTGTGATAGTGCGTCATCAGCGCGCCGCACTTCATCTCGAGCTCACCCTCATCGGCCTCCTTGCCGTCGCGCACGAGGCGCAGCTGCACCGCCGGATGGGCCGCTCCCGGCGACAGCTCGGGCTGCTTGAGCCCCTGCGGATGCGGGCCGAACACGACAGGGCCGGCCTCGGTCGTGCCGTAGCCGTTGCCGATCACGGCCTTCGGGAAGGCCGCGCGCACCAGATCGATCAGCCCCTGGGTGAGGGGCGCAGAGCCCATGCGCACCGCCTCGACCGCGGAGAGATCGTTCTTCGCCAGCAGCTCTTTCTCGCGCACGATCATGGCCATCATGGTCGGCACGGAGGTCAGGAAGCCGACGCGATGACGCGCCGCCGCCTCGATGTAGCCTTTCGCCGTGAACTGCGGCAGCAGCACCACGGTGTCGCCCTGCTCGAAGGTGGTCTGGCACATGGCGAGACCGTTCATGTGATAGAGCGGCGCCGCGACCAGCGCGCGGGCGCCTGGCGGCCCCGGCCGGCGCTTGCGCTGGCTCATCACCCAGAGATGCGAGTAGTGCGACAGGACCACGCCCTTGGGCTTGCCGGTCGAGCCCGACGTGTAGAGGAACAGGGCGGATTCCTCCGGCTCCATCTTCATCGGCGTGAACGGACCCTCGTCGAGGAAGCCGTTCCAGTCCTTGTCGAACGAGATCTTCGGCACCGAGTCCGGCGCGAGCGGCAGGCGCGCATCGTCGCCCAGTACCAGCTTTGCGTCGCAGTCATTGACGACATAGGCGACCGTCTCGGCCGGGAGCTTCCAGTTCACCGGCACCGAGACGAAGCCCGCCTGCATCGTGCCGAGGAAGCTGATCAGAAATTCCGCCCGGTTGGCCGACAGGATCGCGACGCGATCACCACGCCGCAGCCCGAGCCGGCGCAGGCCGCGCGCGACGGCGCCGCTCAACCGCCTCAGGTCGCCATAGTCGAAGCGCCGCTCGCGGCCGTTACCGCCTTCGTCGATCAGGGCGAGCGCCGTGGCCGGCACCTCGCGCGACAGAGCGTCGCCCTGGTTGTCGTACTTGAGGCCGTCCTTCACTCGGCGAACTCCAGAGTCGCGTTCATCGCTTCCTTCGCGGGCACGATCAGCCGGCCGTCCTTCTCGATGAAGGCGATCTTGCCGGCTTCCAGCGCGGCCGCGGCCTTGGCGAGCGAGGTGGTGCGCAAGGTGAGCGCCGCCATGTAGGCCTTGCGGCCGTCAGGATCGGGCGCCGCGTCGCCGAGCTGCGCCTTCATCTCGGCCTCGGTCACGATGTCGAAGCGAGAATTGCCGATCACGACCTTCCTGCCGTTCCTGATGTCGCGCACCGCCTCGGGGCCGAACATATCGGCATAGAGCCTGGCGCCAGCCGCCGGATCGGGCTCGACGATCACCGCGCGTTCGACCGCGACCGTGCCGTTCGCATGATGGCGCCACTCGTCGCGCCAGACGAGGTCGCGGGTGAAATGGTGGCAGTAGTAGATGCGGCCGTAGGGCACGACGCCCGCCTTCATGCGGATCGTGCGGAAGCGGGCTTCGCCCTCGCCGCCGGCATATTTCACCGGCCGCGTGAATTCGCTGGGCGGATCGAACGGCAGGCCGGCCTTGGCCAAGGCGGCATAAGTGATCGCCGAATCCTCCGAGCCGAACACCAGCCCGTTCAGGCCGTAGGAATAGTTCAGCAGGTCGAGCCGGCCGGTTGTTGCGTTTTTCGGAACAGCGATCAGCTCGAGATAGTCGGTGCCGAACATCGCCAGGTGGTTCATCGACCCCAGCGAATGATAGCCCCGCTCGGTCAGGGTGAAGCCCAGCCGGCGATAGATGTCCGCCGCGCGGTCCATGTCGTCGCGCGCGTTGATGACGACGTGATCGAGGGTTGCCACTGGTAAAGCCATTGTCCCTTCTCCCTCGGTGCGCGCAGAAAAGGCTGCTCCTTTTGGCTGCGGTGACAGAATTGCCGTCCAATCGGACGTCTCGCCACAAGATTCTGATTTCGTGGCCTATAATTTGCTGCGACTGCAAAACGGTGGACGTTAGGCTCCGCTCCCGTGAACGTACCTGGGGCTTTCGAGATGACCGCGAATTTCCTGACCACGCGCCGCGCCGCGCTTGCCGGCTTGTCGGCAACCGCCCTGACCGCCGGCCGCGTCCATGCGCAGGTGCCGAAGAAGGGCGGCACCCTCACTTTCCTGCAGAACGCCGAGCCGACGTCCCTGGTGTCGCTTACCACCGTCGGCACGCCGTCGTTGACCAACAGCGCGAAGACGACCGAGGGCCTGCTGGAGTACGACTACGACATCAAACCGAAGCCGGCGCTGGCCACCGAATGGAAGATCAGCCCGGACGGCTTGCGTTACGAGTTCAAGCTGCGGCCGAACGTGAAGTTCCATGACGGCAAGCCGTTCACCTCGGCCGACGTCGCCTATTCGATCCAGCTCCTCAGGACGGTTCATCCGCGCGGCCGCAACACCTTCGCGAACGTGGCCGAGGTCCAGACACCCGATCCGCTGACCGCAGTGATCGTGCTGAGCAAGCCCGCGCCCTATCTCATCAAGGCGCTGACCGCGGCCGAATCGCCGATCGTTCCGAAGCACATCTACGAAGGCACCGATCCGCTCACCAACCAGAATGGCAACGCGCCGATCGGGACCGGGCCCTACCTGTTCAAGGAATGGGTGCGCGGCAGCCACGCGATCTTCGAGCGCAACCCGAACTACTGGGACCCCGATCTGCCGCGCATCGACCGCATGGTGTGCAAGTTCGTGCGCGATGCCGGGGCGCGGTCGGTGGCGTTCGAGAACGGCTCGGGCGACATCGGCTATCGCACGCCGGTGGCGCTCGCCGACCTCGATCGCCTGAAGAAGTTGCCGCATCTCGTGTTCGAGACCGAGGGCACCAGCTACTCGTACAATGTCCAGACCATCCAGTTCAATCTCGACAGCCAGTATTTCAGGCATCTCAAGGTGCGTCAGGCGGTGGCGCATGCAATCGACCGCTCGGCGCTCCTGAAGGCGGTGGCCTACGGTTACGGCACGGTCAGCCACGTGCCGATCGCCCCCGGCCTCAAGGAGTTCCACAGCCCCGAGCTCAGCCCCTACGGCTACGACCTCAAGAAGGCCGAGGCGCTGCTCGACGAAGCGGGCTTCAAGCGCGGGCCCGACAAGATCCGCTTCAGGGTGCCGATGGATTTCAACCCGATCGGCGACGAGAGCCGCAAGGTCTGCGAGTTCACCCGCGCCGTGCTGAATCGCATCGGCATCGCCGTCGAGATCCGGGCCCAGGACCTCTCGGCCTTCGCCAAGCGCGTCTACACCGACCGCGAGTTCGACTTCACCTACAACGGCCATTCCAACCTGTTCGACCCGACCGTCGGCGTGCAGCGCATCTACTGGTCGAAGAACTTCAAGAGGGGAGTGCCGTTCTCCAACGGCTCGAACTACAACAACCCGAAGGTCGATGCATTGCTCGAAGGGGCCGCGGTCGAGAACGATCCGGTGAAGCGGCGGCAGATGTTCCTCGATTTCCAGAAGATCTACCTCGAGGAGGTGCCGGACATCAGCCTCTATTCACCGCTCTACCTCACGATCAAGAACAAGCGCGTGCACGAGGATTCGCCGACTGCCGACGGCGTGGAATCCAATATGTCGCGCGTCTGGCTCGATGCGTAGCCGCGCATGAGGATGGGCCGTAGAATCGCCAGGACCTTGCGGCGCACGGCAATCCATGCCGTGCCGACCATGCTCGGCATCGTCGTGCTCGATTTCCTGTTCCTCCAGCTGATGCCGGGCGACGCCGCCGACGTGATCGCGACCGAGGCCGGATCGGCGACCGCCGAGACCATGGCGCTGATGCGCGAGCGCTTCGGCCTCGACCAGCCGGTGCTGACGCAGCTCGCGAGCTTCCTCGGCCATCTCGCGCGCTTCGATCTCGGCTATTCGCCGCGCTTCAACGCCTCGGTCGTGGATATCATCATGGAGCGCCTGCCCAACACGGTGCTGCTGATGGTGACGGCGCTGGGCTTCGCGCTGCTAGTGGGCATCGTCGTCGGCTCGGTGATGGCGGCGTGGGCCGGGCGCTGGCCCGACCGCATCCTGTCGGTGGTCGTCCTGCTGCTCTATTCGATGCCGGGTTTCTGGGTCGGGCTGATGGCAGTGGTGCTGTTCTCGGTCAAGCTCGGCTGGCTGCCCAACGACAGCAACATGACGATCGGCTCCAGCTTCACCGGTTGGGCCCTGATCGCCGACCGCGCCGCGCACCTGGTGCTGCCGGCGCTGGCGCTGGCCTCGTTCTTCGTCGCGGTCTATGCACGGCTGGTGCGCGCGTCGATGCTCGAGGTGCAGCGCCAGGACTTCATGCGCACCGCCCACGCCAAGGGGCTGCATCCGTTCCTGATCCAGCTTCGCCATGCGCTGCGCAACGCCCTCATCCCCGTGACGACCGTCGCCGGCATGCATCTCGGCAACCTGCTGGGCGGCGCCGTGGTGGTCGAGACGCTGTTCGGCTGGCCGGGCATGGGGCGGCTCGCGCTCGAGGCGGTGCTGGGGCGCGACTTCTCGGTGCTGCTGGGTGTGCTGCTGCTGTCCTCGTTTCTGGTGATCCTCGCCAACGTCGCGATCGACCTGCTGCATGCCTGGCTCGATCCGCGCATCGGGGAGGCGTGATGACCGTCGGGGCTGAACGAACCGATCTCGGCAGCCGTCCCGTCGGCCGCAAGGGCCGCCGGCTGCGCGCCTTCCTGCGCAACCCGACCTTCATCGCCGGCCTGGCCATCCTCGCGGTGCTCGTCCTGATCGCGCTCTTCGCCGGCCTGATCTCTCCCGGAGATCCGCAGGACATGGTCGCCCAGCCGCTGCTCTGGCCCGGGGACGACGTGCAGTATCCGCTCGGCACCGATTCGCTGGGTCGCGACGTGCTGGCCCAGCTCGTCTACGGCACACGGGCCTCGCTGCTGGTCGGCGTCGCGGCGGCGGCGATCGGGCTCGCGATCGGCATGGTGGTGGGCGCGCTGGCCGGCTTCTTCGGCGGCTGGGTCGACACGCTGCTGATGCGCCTGGTCGAGCTGTTCCAGACCACGCCGACCTTCCTGCTGGTGATCGTGATCCTGGTGATCGTCGAGCCGACCCTGCCGACCATCGCCGTCGCGATCGGGCTCGCCTCCTGGCCGACCGTGGCGCGCCTGGTGCGCGCCCAGTTCCGCTCGCTGCGCGAATCGGACTTCGTGATGGCAGCCCGCAGCCTGGGCTATTCCCGCCTGCGCATCATCGTGCAGGAGATTCTGCCCAGCGCCCTGCCGCCGGTGATCGTTGCCGCCTCGGTGATGATCGCCAACGCGATCCTGACCGAGGCGGGCCTGAGCTTCCTCAACATGCGCGACCCCAACGTCATCAGCTGGGGCGGCATGATCGGCGACGGCCGCGACCAGCTGCGCAACGCCTGGTTCCTGACCGCGCTGCCGGGCGCGGCGATCGCGCTCGCGGTGCTGTCGCTCAACCTCGTCGGCGACGGGCTGAACGAGATCCTCAATCCGCGTTCGGACCAATGAAGTCAACCGACACCTCATGCCTTCCTCCGTCTGCGGGGGAAGGTGGCGCGCAGCGCCGGAAGGGGGTCATCGCCTTAGGGGTCGGCCGTCCCCCTTCCGCCCTTCGGGCACCGTCCCCCGCAGACGGGAAAAGGCAATGACGCTGCTTGCGGTTGACAGGCTCAGCGTCGCCTTCCCGGGTCACCTCGCCGTGCGCGAGGTGAGCTTCGCGATCGAGGCGGGCGAGACATTGGCGCTGGTCGGCGAATCGGGCTGCGGCAAGTCGGTGACGGCATTCTCGGTCATGCGCCTGTTGCCACCGAACGCGCGGGTCGTCTCGGGTCGTGTCCTGTTCGACGGCACCGACCTGCTGGCACTGTCGGGAGCCGCCATGCGCGAGGTGCGCGGCAAGCAGATCTCGCTGATCCAGCAGGAGCCGATGACCTCGCTCAATCCTGTCCTGTCGATTGGCTCGCAGATCATCGAGGTGATCCGCCGGCACGAATCCCTGTCGCGCAAGGCCGCCCGCACGCGCACGATCGAGTTGCTCGACCTGGTCAGCATCCCCGAGCCGCAGCGCCGGATCGACGACCATCCGCACAACCTCTCCGGCGGCATGCGCCAGCGCGTGATGATCGCCATGGCTGTGGCCTGCAACCCCAAGCTCGTGATCGCCGACGAGCCGACCACGGCGCTCGACGTCACCACGCAGGCTCAGGTGCTGGACCTGCTCGACGACCTGCGTCGTCGCCTCGGCATGGCGGTGCTGCTGATCACCCACGATCTCGGCGTCGTCGCGCAATGGGCCGACCGGATCTCGGTGATGTATGCCGGCCGCATCGTCGAGCAGGCCGCGATCGGGCCATTCTTTGCCGCACCCCTGCATCCCTATTCGCGCGGCCTGCTGGCCGCACGGGTCGATGTCGAGGCCGACGAGCACTACACGCAGAATCGCCTCAGCGAGATCCCCGGCAGCGTCGGCTCGGCCGCCGGCGAGCAGGGTTGCGCCTTCGCGCCACGCTGCCCGATCGTCGTCGCCGCCTGCCGCACCGCGCCGCCGCCGCTACGGGCTCAGGGCGAGCGCGCGGTTGCCTGCCCGAGGACGTCCACATGACGGCTCTGCTCGCCGTCCGCGACCTGCACACGCGCTATGCGGTCGGCCGGCAGGTGCTGCGCGCGGTCGACGGCGTGAGCTTCGACCTGGCGCAGGGCGAGACGGTCGGGCTGGTGGGCGAATCGGGCTGCGGCAAGAGCACACTCGGCAAGACCATCCTGCGCCTCGTGCCGTCGGCCGAGGGGACCATCCTGCTCGACGGCGCCGACATCACCCGGCTGGGCGATGCGGCGATGGCGCCGCACCGGCGGCGCCTGCAGATGATCTTCCAGGACCCGTTCGGCTCGCTCAATCCGCGCCACAGCATCCGCACGGTGCTCGACACCGCGCTGAAGGTGCATCGCCTGGGCGACCGACCAGAGCGCGAGCGGCAGATGCGGGAGATCGTCGCGCGGGTCGGCCTGCCGGCCGATTCGCTCGACCGCTATCCGCACGAATTCTCTGGCGGCCAGCGCCAGCGCATCGGCATCGCCCGCGCCCTGGTCCTGCGCCCGGCGTTGATCGTGTGCGACGAGCCGGTCTCCGCGCTCGATGTCTCGATCCAGGCGCAGATCCTGAACCTGCTGGTCGACCTCAAGCGCGACCTCGGCCTCAGCTACCTGTTCATCAGCCACGATCTCTCGGTCGTGCGTTACTTCGCCGACCGCGTGCTGGTGATGTATCTCGGCCGCATCGTCGAAAGCGCGCCGCACGGCAGGCTGTGGCGCGATCCGCGGCATCCCTATACGCGAGCGCTGTTCGCCTCGGTGCCCTCGGCCGATCCCGGCCACCGGCGCGGCGTTCCCCCGATCAGGGGCGAGCTGACGGGCGCGGTGACCGCGGGCTGCCGGTTCGCCAACCGCTGCCCGACGGCGACCGACAAATGCCGCACCGAGGAACCGCTGTTGCGCGCCGTCGCGGACGGGCATCATGCGGCGTGTCATTTCGCGTAAGGTAGAGTCCAGGAGACACCATGAGACCGAACCATCCGCTGTCCCAGATCGCCAACCAGGTCATGTGGGACCGGCTGATCGCCGTGGTCGAGGAGCAGGCGCAGACACTGGTGCGCACCGCCTTCGGCACGCCGACCCGCGAGGCGGGCGACCTGTCGGCCGGCGTTTACGACACCCAGGGGCGCATGCTGGCGCAGGCGGTCACCGGTACGCCGGGCCACGTCAACTCGATGGCGATGAGCGTCGGCCATGTGCTGAAGAAGATCCCGCTCGCGGAGATGAATGACGGCGACGTCTTCATCCTCAACGATCCCTGGCAGGGCACCGGCCATCTGAACGACATCGTCATCGTCACGCCGACCTTCCGGCACGGCCCTGATGGAGGGAAGAGGGCCGTGGGCTTCTTCGCCGATACTCTGCACGTGGTCGATATCGGCGGACGCGGCATCGTCGGCGCCGCGCAGCAGGTCTACGAAGAGGGGATCTACATCCCCATCACCAAGATCATCGACAAGGGCAAGGTCAACCAGTGGCTGATGGACCTGATCGCCGCCAACGTGCGCGAGCCGATCCAGGTGCTGGGCGACATCTACTCACTGATCTCGAGCAACGAGATCGGCGGCCGCCGCCTCAACGACATGATGGACGAGTTCGAGCTCGAGCAGCTCGACGATCTGTCCAAGCACATCCTCGACCATAGCCGCGCCGCTAGCCTCGCCGCGATCGGCAAGCTCAAGCCCGGCACCTACTCCAACGAGATGACGGTCGATGGCATCAACGGCAAGCCGATGACGCTGAAGGCGCGACTGACCGTCGGGCCCGACGGAATCGACGTCGAGTACTACGACGCGCCGCCCACGGTCGCGCTCGGGCTCAACGTGCCGATGTGCTATACCGACGCCTACACCGCGTTCGGCATCAAGTGCATCGTGGCGCCCAAGGTGCCGAACAACTACGCCTCGCTGGCCACCATCCGCACCACGGCGCCCGAAGGCAGCATCCTCAATACCAAGCATCCGGCCGCGGTTGCCGCGCGCTCGACGATCGGCCACATGCTGCCCGACGTGATGTTCGGCTGCCTGATCCAGGCGCTGCCCGACGGCGTGCCGGCCGAGGGCACGTCGTGCCTGTGGAACCTGCGCCTGATGGGCGGGCTCGGCCGCGCCGAGCTCACCCCCGAGCAGATGAAGACGGCGACCGCCTACAACGTGATGTCGTTCCATTCCGGTGGCACCGGCGCGCGTCCCACCTCCGACGGCCTCAGCGCCACCGCGTTCCCGAGCGGCGTGAAGAACGTGCCGGTCGAGATCACGGAGACCTTGGCGCCGCTCGTGGTCTGGTCGAAGGAGTATCGCCAGGATTCCGGCGGTGCCGGCGAGTATCGCGGCGGCCTCGGCCAGGTGATGGAGATTGGCAGCGCCGAGAACATGCCGTTCGGCATCTCGCCGACCTTCGACCGCGTCGTCTTCCCGGCGCGCGGCCGGCTCGGCGGTAAGCCGGGCGCGGCAGGCAACATCGAGATCGCGGGCGGCAAGACGCTGCCGCCCAAG
Source organism: Reyranella sp. (assembly GCA_035293665.1). Lineage (GTDB taxonomy): Bacteria > Pseudomonadota > Alphaproteobacteria > Reyranellales > Reyranellaceae > Reyranella. The sequence continues at coordinate 20,103 of DATGMK010000025.1, forward strand.
GCGCACTCCTCGATTCCCGCCGGCGAGCGCCTGCGCGTCTCGATGCCGGGCGGCGGCGGCTACGGCGACCCGCACAAGCGCCCGGCCGCGAAGGTGGCTGAGGACGTGATGCTGGGCCTGGTCTCGGTCAAGGCCGCGCGCGAGCTGTACGGTGTGGCCGTAACTGCAGATGGCGTGCTAGACGAGGCGGAGACGGCCCGCCTCAGAACAAAGGTGGCCGCGGAATAGCAGCGGGGCAGGGACATGAAGGCATCGTCGTTGAGCTTCAAGGGCGCCGTGTTGTGTGTGATCGCCGGCATGGCATGGGGCCTCCACATGGCGATCTCGGATAATCATTCGGCCTATCCGGCGCACGCTCACCTCAATCTGGTCGGCTGGGTGTCGCTGTTTTTGATTGGCATCTACTACCGCCTGCATCCGGCGCTGGAGCGCGCCAGGAGCGCCCACCTGCAGGTCTGGAGCTGGCTGATCGGCACCGTCGTGATGGCGATCGGCGTCGGGCTGGTCCACACCGGCACAGCGGCGGGTGAGCCGCTCGCCGCTGCAGGCTCGCTCATCGTGTTCGCTTCGGCGCTGCTGTTCGCGTGGCTGCTGTTCCGGACCGAGCGGGCCGGCGCTTCGGCCCTTCCGGCGGCGGCACCGGCGGAATAGGCGCACCGAGCTTTTCCAGGAGCTGGACCAGCAGGGGCGCTTGGCCCTTGTTGATCTTCTGAAGCGCGATCGGCCCTGGGAACCAAGCCGCTCGATCCACTTCGGGGAATGTCTGCTTCCGACCCGACCGTGGCGGCCATTCCATCTCGAAGCCGTTGCTGGTGATCGCCGAGGCGTCGAGGTCGTGCTCGATCGCCCAGGCCTCGATCACCTTGCCGCTCGCGATCTTCACCGGCGCAAGCGGCGTGAAGGTACCGCCGATCTTCTGGCCCGTCTCCTCCTCGAACTCGCGTTGCGCGGCGCTGAGCGGCTCCTCGTCGGGATCGATCTCGCCCTTGGGGATCGACCAGGCGCCGTCGTCCTTGTTCTTCCAGAACGGGCCGCCGGGATGGACGAGGAAGAATTCCGGCCCGTCGGCGCCGCGCCGCCGCCAGGCGAGGATGCCGGCGCTGCGCTTCTTCATTCCACGACGTGGCGGATCTGGAAGTCGCCCAGCAGCTCGGCGCAGCGCTTGACCACTTTGTCGTTCGGGCCGCCCGCGACGCGCACGACGGCGAGCGTGCCGTGCGTGTCGTCATTGCGGACCATGACGCCGAGGTCCACGCCCTCGGCCTTAAGCGGCGCCAGCGCGGCCTCGAACGCGCAGCGCGCCGCATCGAGACGCAGCGCCGGCTTGAAGATCTTGCCGACGCCGGTCAGCGGCATCTGCGGGATCAGCATCACCTGCACCGGCACGGCGGCCCGCTCGGGGATCTCCTTGCGGCAGAACTCGCGCAGCTCGTCGGGAGTCGCCTCGGCGCCCGGACGCAGCTGCACGAAGGCCATCGGCAGCTCGCCGGCATAGGTGTCGGGCAGGCCGACAGCCGCGGCGGTCTCGACCGCGGGATGGCGCACCAGCGCCTCCTCGATCACGATCGGATCGATGTTGTGGCCGCCGCGGATGATCAGGTCCTTGGAGCGGCCGGTCAGCCAGAGATAGCCGTCCTTGTCGAGCCGGCCGAGATCGCCTGAATCGAGCCAGCCGTCGGCGAGCATCGCGCCCTTGTTGTGGCGCGGCTCGAGATAGCCCGGCGTGACCTGCGGGCCCCGCATCAGCACATGGCCGATCGTGCCGGGCGGGCAGTCTCGGAGGATCGTGCCGTCGCCGGCCACGTCGGCCACCCGCACCTCGGTGTAGGGCAGCCGCAGGCCGACCGAACCCGGCCGGCGCTCGCCGTGCATCGGGTTCATGGTCGAGTAGCAGTGCACCTCGGTCATGCCGTAGCCCTCGACCACGGGCACGCCCAATTCGCCCTCGATGCGACGGATCAACTCGACCGGCACGGTCGAGCCGCCCGACACGAAGACCTTGAGCGAGGAGAGGTCGTGATCGCCCTTCGGCACGTTCATGATCGCCGCCAGGCTGGTCGGCACCGCGCCGCCGACATTGACCTTGTTGCGCTCGACGATGCTCCAGAAGTCGCGCACCACGTTGGGGTTGCGCGCGCCGAGCGGCGTCGGCAGCACCACCGTCCAGCCATTGGCGAACGGCGACAGCCCGCCGACGATCGAGCCGCCGACATGGAACTGCGGCAAGGGCTTGATCATCACCGTGCCCGGCCCGAGGTCGAAGATCAGGACGTTGGTCCAGGCAGCCAAAGTAAGCGCGCCATGGGTGTGGCGTGCGAGCTTAGGCAGGCCGGTCGTACCGCCGGTGTGGAACAACGCCGCTACGGTGTCGCGTTCCAGCGGCTTGGGCGCGATGAGTTTGTCGCCGAGCTGCCGGGCGAGCGCCGATTCGAAGTCGATCACGCCCGCCGGCGCGCGGCCTTTGCCGCCGACGCGGAAGACCTTGAGGCCGGGCATCGCCGCCCGGATCTCCTCGACCTTGGGCCAAATGTCGGCGAACAGCGACGGGTCGGCGGCAACCACGGCCTTGGTGCCGGCCTCCTTCATGATGCCGGCGATCTGCGAGGCGTTGAGGAAGTAGTTCACCGGATTGGCGACCGCGGCGATCTCCGCGCCCCACAGCGCGACGAAGGTCTCGGGCACGCCCGGCATCAGGATCGTGACGGTGTCGTTCGGGCCGATGCCTTCGGCGTGGAACAGGTTGGCCGCCTGGATCACCTGCTTCAGCATCTCGGCATAGGTGACGTCGCGCGCCGGATCGCCGGCCGTGGTGCCGGACAGCGCACGGAAGGCGACGCGGTCGGCGTATTGCGCGCCGCTGTCGCGCAGCAGCTCGTATACGTTCTTCTGCCGGATGCGCTCGGTCACCGGAATCTTCTCGAGCTCGACGATGTCAGCGTGCGTGCGGATCTTCATGGCAGTGAGTTGAGCAGAGACGTCGGGCGCTGTCAGCGCCCTAGAAAACGGCCGCGCGCGAGCCATCCGCACATCTCATCCTGAGGAGCGAGCGCAGGGAGCGTCTCGAAGGATGGCTGCAGGCGAGGTGCTCGTGCCCACCCTTCGAGACGCGGCCCTTTGGGCCGCTCCTCAGGGTGAGGTGGTGGGGAGGGCCGCTACGCCGTCGCGTTTCGGGCGATGACCTCGCGGTAGAAGGAGGCGCTGAGCTTGGGCGTGCGCTTCTGGGTGGCGAAGTCGACATGGACCACGCCGAAGCGCTTGCTATAGCCGTCGGCCCATTCGAAGTTGTCGAGCAGGCTCCACAGGAAGTAGCCGCGCACCGGCACGCCCTCGGCGGTCGCGCGCTGCAGCTGCGTCAGGTAGCTGCGCAGGTACATCACGCGGTCCATGTCGTAGATCGCGCCGTCCGGGCCGGACCGGTCGGCGGCGGACGTGCCGTTCTCGGTGATGTAGATGTCCCGGTTGCCCCAGAGCTTCGCGGCATGGCGCGGCGCCCAGTACAGCGACTCGGGGCCCATTCGCAGCCAGTCCGACGCCATGTGCGGATGCGACGGCTGGAATGGCAGGACCGACCAGCCGGGCTTGGCCTCGCTCGCCACCACGTACTGGCTCGGCGTGTAGACATTGAGGCCGACGAAATCGACCGGGCTCGCAATGATCTCGAGGTCGCGCGCGGTGAACGTCGGCGCGCTGGCGCCGGACGCGGCGAGATACGCATCGGTGTAACGGCCCTCGAGCATCACCGTGAGATAGGGCGCGTTCAGCTCGCGCGTCGCCAGTTCGGCGGCGCGGATGTTCTCCGTCGTCTCGACCGCCGGCAGCGCGGTCGCGATGTTCTCCGCCGGCCCGACCTTCGTGCCGGGCTTGGCGTTGGCTCGCACCGCCTGAACGGCGAGGCCATGGGCCAGCACCGCGTGATGCCGCACCTGGTTGAGCGCCGCCGCGTCGAGCTCCAGCCCGGGCGCGAAGATGCCCTCGCGATAGCCCAGCTCGACGAAGGTCGACATCTCGTTGAGCGTGAAGAAGTGGCCGACCCGGTCGCTCAGCCGCCGCGCGACCTCGGCCGCGTAGTCGCCGAGCGCCAGCGCCGTGTCGCGCGCCTGCCAGCCGCCCTTGTCCTGCAGGACCTGCGGCAAGTCCCAGTGATAGAGCGTGGGGAATGGCTCGATCCCCGCCTCGAGCAGCCCGTCGACCAGCTTGTCGTAGAAGGCGATGCCCTTCTCGTTGAGCCCGCGTCCGTCGGGGAAGAGCCGCGGCCAGGCGATCGAGAAGCGATAGGTCTGTGCCCCCATCGCTTTCATCAGCGCGATGTCTTCCTTGTAACGATGATAGTGGTCGGCGGCGACATCGCCGGTCGAGCCGTCGGCGATACGGCCGGGCTGGCGCACGAAGCTGTCCCAGATCGACGGCCCGCGCCCGTCCTCGTTGACGGCGCCTTCGACCTGGTAGGACGAGGTCGCGGTGCCCCAGCGGAAGCCAGCGGGAAAGCGCAGCGCCGCCGGCGCTTCGGACGGCGAGCGGGCGGCGGCTTCACGGCGGGGCATGAACGCACCAAGAGTCGCCAGAGAACCCGCCGCAAGCAACGCGCGGCGGGGCAGCGTGGGCTGAGTCACCCGGCGAACCTAGCAGAGGACGTGCCATCGCAGGCTGTGCAATTCGCCGGAACTATTGTCGCGGCGGCAGCGGATGGGCTGCGTAGAAGTCGCCAATGAAGAGCAGGGCGCGGATCTGGTCCTTGGACTGGTGGAAATGGTTCTCCGCCGGCACCCAGTCCGGCTCCTCGGCGCGCCGGTGCTCGGCTTCCCGGAACAGGCGATCGATGCTGAGCATGATCTCGTGAATGTCAGCAGGGAGCGGTTCAACGGAGTCAATGACGACTCGATCGTCATCGATCTCCGCCCCCGTGGTGCGGTCGAACCAGTGCACCGACTGGGTTGTCACGCGGCGGGCAAAGATGGCGTCCTCGCGTACTTGAAGGGCAAGACAGGGATAGCTCGGCCCGTCTTTGCGGCCGAGGCTGGCGTGGAACATGTCGCCGACGGCGACGCGTCTCAACGCTGCTTCACGATCGCTCATGATCGCGGAGGCAGCCGATGGGCCGGATAGAAGTCGGCGATAAAGAGAAGGGCGCGGCGTTGATCGAGTGTCAGGCGCGACGAGCCCTCAGGTGGCTCCCAATCCGGATCTTCAGCCCACCGATATTCGTCCTCACGGTACTTCTGATCGAGGCCGAGGATGATCTTGCGGATATCCTCGGGAAGCGGCTCGACGGAGTCGATGACGACCCTGTCGTCGCCGATCTCGACGCCGGTCTTCCGATCGAACCAGTGCACGGATTGGATCGTCGTTCGCCGCGCGAAGATCCTGTCGTCGTGCACCTGCAGCGTAAGGCAGATGTAGCTCGGCCCGCTGTCGGGCCGCAGGCTGGCGTGAAAGATGTCACCAACGGTGATCTTTTGAAGTGCGGCTTCGCGGTCGGTCATTCCGGCTGGAGGCAGTATGGTCGGATGGCGTCAGTTTGCTCGTTGCTGGGCATGTTTTCAAATCCCAACTCCTTAACCGCGCAGTCGCGGCACATGCCGGTTTTTCCGTTCTTCCTCGGATGATTCACGCAGAGTCGGTCGCCCAAGGCCGCTTCCTGGACGTCGCCCTCTTGCTGAGGTTTGCGCCCAAGAAGCGTTTCGCGAGCAGCATTGGTGGGCGCGGAAGAGTCTGTGTCTTGGGCTGTATGCCAGCCCCATTCGAGAGGATATTTGCTCATGCATCCAAGATAGGAGCGAGAGTGCATTTGGTCAATTAACGATTACCTATTAATTATCAACGACTGTGGATAACGACACGGCGTCCCGTGCGGCGGAAGCGGATGGACTCGTCGGAGAGTGGGGGCCGTGTCTGTTGCTCATCCTTCTAGACGGCGGCTACGCGGCTTCCTCAGGAGGAAGTGGAGATGATGAGACGCTCAATGGCGGTCGGTGAGAATGAGACGATTGGCCTGAAATGCAGGCGGGCGTGCATTTCAGGCGTCTCATGCAGGGCGAGACGGTCCCATACCGTCTCACCACCAAACCGGCGGTCACCGCTGGAACTTGCCGGTCAAAGTCGTCCGTTCGAGCGTGTTGAAGTGCAGGTAGAAGCCGACCACGGCGGCCGAGGTGTCGGCGGTGACCGGCAGGCTCTCCTCCTTCACCGCGAACACGGTGAACTGGTAGCGATGGGGGCCGTGGCCCTCGGGCGGGCAGGGGCCGCCGTAGCCTGCCTTGCCGAAGTCGGTGCGGGTCTGCAGCGCGCCCTTGGGCAGCAGGTTGGCCTTGGGGTTGCCGGCGTCGAGCTTGAGCTCGGTGACGTTGGCCGGGATGTTCACCACCACCCAGTGCCAGAAGCCCGAGCCGGTCGGCGCGTCGGGATCGAAGCAGTGCACGGCGAAGCTCTTGGTGCCGGCCGGCGCGCCGGACCACGAGAGCTGCGGGCTTTTGTTGCCGCCGCCGCAGCCGAAGCCGTAGTCGGCCGACAAGATGTGTTCCATGCCGAGGGTCGCCCCCTCCTTGAAGCTCGCGCTGGTGAGGGTGAGTGCCATCGGTTCCTCCCTGGTTGGCTTGGCGGTACGATAGCCTGAACCAGAGGGTCAGATGAAGCAGCTCAAGATCCCGGCCGTGTACATGCGCGGCGGTACCAGCAAGGGCGTGTTCTTTCTCAAGGACGATCTGCCCGCCGACAAGGCCACGCTCGAGCGCCTGATGATCCGGGTGATCGGCAGCCCCGACCGCTACGGCAAGCACACCGACGGCATGGGCGGCGCGACCTCGAGCACCAGCAAGATCGTGATCCTGTCGAAGTCGAAGCGGCCCGACAGCGATGTCGACTATCTGTTCGGCCAGGTGTCGATCGATGCGCCGGTGATCGACTGGTCGGGCAACTGCGGCAACCTCTCGACCGCGGTCGGGCCTTTTGCGATCGAGCAGGGACTCGTCGAGGCACCGGCGGATGGCATCGCGACGGTGCGCATCTGGCAGGCCAACATCAAGAAGCGGATCATCTCCCACGTACCGATGAAGGACGGCGCGGTGCAGGAGCTGGGCGACTTCGAGCTGGATGGCGTCGCGTTCCCCGCCGCCGAGGTGAAGCTCGAGTTCCTCGACCCTGCCGACGACGAGGGCAGCGAGGGCGGAGCGATGTTCCCGAGCGGCAAGCGCATCGACACGCTGGACGTGCCGGGCGTCGGTGCGATCGAGGCGACGCTGATCAATGCCGGCAACCCGACGATCTTCGTCGATGCCGCGCGGCTCGGTCTCACCGGCACCGAGCTGCAGAAGGACATCAACGGCAATCCGAAGATCCTGGCGCTGGCCGAAACCGTGCGCGCGCACGGTGCGGTGGCGATGGGCCTGGTGAAGACGCCGCAGGAAGCGACCGAGAGGCGCCAGCACACGCCCAAGCTCGCGTTCATCGCCAGGCCCGCGGGCTACACCGCGTCGGACGGCAAGGCGGTCAAGGCGAAGCAGATCGACATGCTGGCGCGCATCTTCTCGATGGGCGTGCTGCACCACGCGATGACCGGCACCGGCGCGGTGGCGATCGCCGCCGCGGCCGCCATCCCGGGCACGATCGTCAGCCGCCTCGCGCCGGTCGGTGCGGACGGCCGCGTACGCTTCGGGCATCCCTCGGGCGTGCTGAGCGTCGGCGCCGAGGCCCGCGAGGAAGCGGGCCAGTGGGCGGTGAAGAAGGTCATGATGAGCCGCTCGGCTCGGCGGCTCATGGAAGGCTGGGTGCGCGTCCCCGCCTGATCAGCACGTCGACGCCTTGTCCGGCTCGCCGAGGCTGTGCCAGACGCGGCTATAGAGGAACAGCAGCGCCTCGCCGGATGGCATCTTGTCGACGGTCGGCGGGCGCTCGGCGTCGACGCCGGTCGACAGCGGGCGGATCAACCAGAGATGATGGGGGACCCGTCCGTGCTGTCGAGCGAATTCCGTGCCAGTGTGGGGACGTGAAGATCGCGACCTACAACGTGAACGGCATCAACGGCCGGCTGCCGGTGCTGCTGCGCTGGCTGAAGCAGGCGCAGCCGGACGCGGTCTGCCTGCAGGAGCTGAAGGCGCCGCAGGAGAAGTTCCCGGAGAAGGCGATCGCCGATGCCGGCTACGGCGCGATCTGGCACGGCCAGAAGAGCTGGAACGGCGTCGCGATTCTGGCGAAGGGCAGCAAGCCGGTCGAGACGCGGCGCGGCCTGCCGGGCGATCCGGACGATCTGCACAGCCGCTACATCGAGGCGGCGGTGAACGGCGTGCTGATCGGCTGCCTCTACCTGCCGAACGGCAATCCGGCGCCGGGCCCGAAGTTCGACTACAAGCTCGCCTGGTTCGCGCGGCTCGCGCGGTACGCCGCCAAGCTGCAGAAGAGCAGGGATCCGATCGTGCTGGCCGGTGACTACAACGTCATGCCGACCGACCTGGACGTCTACAAGCCCGAACGCTGGATAGACGATGCGCTGTTCCGTCCCGAATCGCGCGCAGCCTTCCAGAAGCTCGTCAAGCAGGGTTGGACCGACGCGGTGCGCGCGCTCCATCCGGACGAGCGCATCTACACCTTCTGGGACTATTTCCGGAATGCCTGGCCGCGAAATGCCGGGCTGCGCATCGACCACTTCCTGCTCAATCCCGCCGTGGCGAAACGGCTCGTCGCGGCCGGCGTCGATCGCGAGGTGCGCGGCTGGGAGAAGAGCAGCGACCACGCGCCGGTGTGGGTGGAACTCAAGGATCAGGCCGGCCGGCGATCCGCGACGAAGGTTCGGAAGGTTACCGAGTAGCGCTTCGAGTCGACCGGCGGGATGCTGTGCTCCCAGTCGTGGCGGGCCGCTCCGCTCAGGCGATAGAGCGAGCGCGGCGCGATGGTGGTCGTCCAGCGCTCCCATCCGGTGCCGCGCTTGCGCCGCAGCCGCAAGCGACAGGGCGCGAGGAACGACAGCGCCACGACATCTTCGAACATCGGCTTGTCGCGATGCCAACCAATCGTCACGCCGACGTCATATTCGGTGACCAGCGCCTGCTGGAGCAGTGCCGCATCCAGGCCGGCAAGCGCGGCCGCCCGCGCCCGCAGGGGCGCGAGGAAATCCGGCATCGGCACGCTGGGGCGCAGTGCGTGACCGCTGTAATCGTAGCGCCATCCAAACGACACGATGCGCCGCTTGCCGAGATAACCATGGAATTCGAACGGCTTGAACGGCAGCGCCTCGATCGCGCGCAGCCAGTTGCCCTCCTCCGCGGTCGTGAAGGCATTGGGCCAGTAGGTGAAGCCTGCTACGGGTGCGCTTGCGGACGGTTCCGTCAGAAATAGGGATTGCTGTGACATTTTCGGGAAACCAAATCGCGGCCTGTGCCGTTGTTCTTCCAACAGCAGGTCAAATTTTCGACGGAGTGGTGATGCGAGGGCTGACCAAGATCAACGGCCAAGGCGAGCAACGGGCGCGGGTGTCGGATGAATTGCGGCAGCTCAAGCAGATGAGCAAGGGCCTGCGCACCAAGTCCATACAGTCCCTCATCGAGCGGCATGCTGCGCAGCGCCTCGAGCGCAAGCCCAAGACCGTGCCGCTGGCCGAAAGGGCGCGCCCCGCGGCCGCGGCCTAATCAACTCCCGCGCAACGTCGCCACGACATCGGCCGGGTCCGGCATCAACTGCCACGACGCGCCGGCCGCCTCCACCAGTTTCCGCCAACTCTCAAGCCGCCGTGCATAGTGCGCGGGATCGCGATTGTCATCGGGCAGGCGCGTGACATTGGTCGCGATCACGGTCATGCCGCGCAGCTCGCGCGGCAGCGGCGTGTCGCGCCGGCAGGTCGGCGCCAAGTCCTCCTCGAAATCGGAGAATACCACGATGCTGCGATGCTCGGCCTCGCGCGATGCCAGATATTGCGCCGCTTGGGTGAGGGCGCCGCGAATATCGGTGAAGTTGGTGGCGCGCGCCTTGTTGGCGTAGTCGTTGAGGCGCTGCGCGTTGGCCGCGATCAGGCGGGTGCGCTCGGTCGGGCGATCCGGGGCGGTGAAGCGCAGCAGCACCGCGTCGTCGGAGAAGCTACAGGCGCCGATCTCGGCCACCGCGAAGCTGTCATGCGCCTTGAGTCCCGCCATCATGACGCGCAGCGTCCGCACCGCCGTGCCGAGCTCGCGGAAGTAGCTGCCCGAGACGTCGACCAGGGCATAGACCGCGGACGACGGCATCCGGTCCTCGCAAGCGCCGAGCGCGAGGCCGGCGGCGCCCAACGTGAAGAGGCGGCGGCCGATCATGTCGCGCGCTTCCGCAAGCGGTGCACCACCTGGCGCTCGATGTAGAGCGGCAGGAAGATCAGGACGTCGTAGAGTGCCAGCGCCAGCGCCATCAGGCCGTCGGTCAGCAGCCGCAGCAACCGTACCAGGAACGCTCCGGTGAGCAGCACCTGACCGACGGCGAACTGCGCCACCACCCGGCCGGTCCGCACCAGCAGCTCGATCGCAAAGCCCAGGAATGCCAGCGCGAACGGGATGACGAAGCCGAACGCCGCCTGCGCGTAGCGGGTGAGCTGGTTGACCGTTTGGGCGCTGTCCGACGGCGCGGCGCCGGCCAGCGTGCCCATCAGCTCGCGATCGAGCCGGGCGATCTCGTCGCGGGTCAGCGCGAGCGCCGCCTCGATCGAGGCGAGCACGAACAGCGCCAGGACCAGGGTGACGATCATGACGATGCGCAGCCTGCGGCGCTGCTCGAGCCGGGTGATCTGCGGGAACATCGCCGTGCCGCCCAGCGCCTCGAGCAGCACCATGCCGACGGCGATCTCCAGCACGATGATCGCCATCGCCGCGAGGCGATAGAGCGGCACGCCCATGATGCTGCGGGCATCGCCCACCAGCTCGGCCATCGGCCGCTCGAGCAGCGCGAGGTTGAGCCAGGCGGCGATGCCGACCGCGGCCATCAGGATCAGGGCGAAGACGAAGCGGGTGCCGGTCGAATAGCCGCCCTTCGTTTCCTCCGCCGCGAGGTCGGCCTGCAGGGCGTCGTGATGGGCCATCGCCGCGGTGCCCCCGGCCAGGACCCAGCGGTCGACCAGCCGCAGGCCGCGCGCAAGAAACCCGAAGGCGGCGCGGATCAGCCGCTCGGCCGGCAAGCGAGCGAGATAGAGCAGCGCAACCAGCCCCAGCACGAGCGCCGGATTACGCCAGTCCGCCAGCCATGTTTGCAGGGATTGCCACACGCGGCCCTAGGTGGGCATCAACCCTGTCGAAACCATGGCGGGATTGGATGGGCGGATCGCTACTCCCGCTGGAGCTCGGCGACGCGTTCCAGCACGATCTCGCCCGAGCGCTCGGTGAAATCGAGCAGCAGCCTCAGCTCGGCCTCGCTGTAGCCCGCCAGCAGGGCCTGCATGCGTTTGGCCAGCGGTTCGAAGCCGGCGACGATCGGGCCGATCCGGTCCTCGCGCACGCGCACCAGCACCTTGCGCCGGTCGGCCGGATCGGCGGTGCGCTCGACGAGGCCGAGCTTCTCCAGCCGGTCGATCAGGCCGGTGACCGCCCCGCTCGACAGTCCGGTGCGACGGGCGATGTCGCCCGCCGCGGACGGACCGCTCATCAGGATCAGGTCGAGGCATTCCATGTCGGTGGGATTGAGGCCGGCGCGGCGCGCGATCGTCTGGCCGTGCAGGACGCCCGCGGCAGAGCTCTTGCGCAGCGCCAGCATCAGCCGCTCGGCGAGGCCGGCCTTGCCCCCTTGACTCGATTTCTTCGCAGCCATATATCTCTGTTACTAAGATAATTAGTCTTAGAGATAATGCCACCCAGACCAGGAGCCGTCCATGACCCCGTCCACGTCATTGCCCCGCCCCGCCGAGTACGACCCCGCGATCGAGCGGGCCGTGATGAGCTGGCACGGCTGGGGCTCCCCGGTCGGGCTGGGCATCGGCCTGCTGGCGATCGGCGCGACCGCGGTGCTGGTCCGCTTTGCGGTGTTCGGCGCGTTCTGACGCGCCGTCAGCTGCTCTCGCTGCTCAGCACGTCGCCGAACAGCTTCCACGTCGCGCCGTCGAAGCGGGCGAGCTGCACCGCCTGGATCGGGTAGAAATCGGTCGGGCTGGTGTTGATGGTGATGCCCGGCAGCAGGAGGGGCACCACCAGCTTGTGCATGCTGGCCGCCTGCTTCATCAGGTTGGCGCGCGTGAGGTTGTCGCCGCACTGGGTCAGCACGTGGCGCATCGTGGACGAGACCGAGTAGGCGTAGGTGTACGACGCGTCCGCCTGATTGCCCTGCGGGATGTACTTCTCCATCCACGCCTTCCATTCCAGGTAGTCCGGCGCATTGGCCCATTGCGGATCGGTCGGATCCTTCAGGTACGCCGCGGTGATGATGTCCTTGCTGTTGTCGAGCCCCGCCGGCTTCAAGGTCGACGCGACGGAGGCGGCGACGTTGGCGAGGTAGTGCGCCGGCTTCCAGCCGAGATCGGCGACCTTGCGGATCGCCTGCGCCGCGGCCTTCGGGGCGGCGTCGTTGAACAAGACGTCGGCCCCCGAGTCCTTGAGCGCAATGATCTGGCTGTCGACCGTCGGGTCGGTGACCTCGTAGCTCGCGGTCTTGATCAGGAACTTGTCCTTCTTGTCCCCGAAGCCCGCGATGAAGCCGTTGAGGTAGTCCTTACCGGAATCGTCGTTCTGGTAGAGCATGGCCACCTTGGCGTTGGGATGGTTGGCCATGATGTGCTTGGCGTAGATCGCCGCCTCGGTGGCGTAGTCGGGCTGCCATCCCATCGTCCACGGGAACTCCTTGGGCTTGCCCCACTTCGAGGCGCCGGTGGCGACGAACAGCTGCGGCACCTTCTTCTGGTTCAGGTACTTCTGGACCACCGTATTGGTCGCCGTGCCGAGCAGCTGGTAGATCGCGAACACCTGGTCGTCCTCGACCAGCTTGCGCACCATCTCGACGGTCTTGGGCGGCTGGAAGCCGTCGTCGTAGGTGATGAAGTCGATCTTGCGGCCGTTGATGCCGCCCTGGTCGTTGACCATCTGCCAATAGGCGGTGATGCCCTTGCCGATCACGCCATAGGCCGAGAGCGGCCCCGAATACGGGTTGGTGTGGCCGAGCTTGATCTCCTTGTCGGTGACGCCTGGATCGTACTTCTTCTGAGCGCGAACGATACTCGGGGCGAACGCGAACGCAGCAGCCGAGCCGACGACGGCACGGCGGGTGATCCTGGCCATACGCTTCCTCCTCTATGTCGCGCTTGCGCGATCACTATCGTTGGAGGAAGTGTCGCTCAGCTCGGCTACGCTGCCAACTGCTCCGGCGCCGTGTAGGCGAGGCCCTGGGCCTCGGCGACCGGCTTGCAGGTGAGCTTGCCGGCATGGACGTTGAGGCCGTTGCGCAGGTGCGGGTCCTCGACGATGGCGCGGCGCCAGCCCTTGTCGGCCAGCGCCAGCACGAACGGCAAGGTCGCGTTGTTGAGCGCGAAGGTCGAGGTGCGCGACACCGCGCCCGGCATGTTGGTGACGCAGAAATGCGTCACGCCGTCGACCACGTAGACCGGATCGGAGTGCGTCGTCGGCTTCGAGGTCTCGCTGCAGCCGCCCTGGTCGATGGCGATGTCGACCAGCACGCTGCCGGTCTTCATCGTCTTCACCATGTCGCGGGTGATCAGCTTGGGCGCGGCGGCGCCGGGCACCAGCACGGCGCCGATCAGCAGGTCGGCGCGGCGCACCACCTGCACCAGCGCGTCGTGGGTCGAGAAGATGGTGCGGGCTCCGGGCAGTTGCACGGCGATGCGGCGCAGCACCTCGGCCGAGCGGTCGACCACGGTGACGGTGGCGCCCATGCCGAGCGCGATGGTCGCGGCGTGCGTGCCCGACACGCCGCCGCCCAGCACCACGACCTCGCCCGGCGGCACGCCCGGCACGCCGCCCAGCAGCACGCCGCGTCCGCCCGAGGTGCGCTCGAGGTAGCGCGCGCCGACCTGCGGCGCCAGACGGCCGGCGATCTCCGACATCGGCGTCAGGAGCGGGAGCGTGCCGTGCGGGGAGGTGACGGTCTCGTAGGCGATCGCGGTGGCGCCGCTCTGCAGCAGCTCCTGGGTCTGCGCGGGATCGGGCGCAAGATGGAGATAGGTGAACAGCACCTGCCCGGGCCGCAACTTCTTGCGCTCGGGCGCGAGCGGCTCCTTCACCTTCACGATCATCTCGGCGTCGCGGAAGATCTCGTCGGCCGACGGCACGACGCGGCCGCCGGCGGCGAGGTAGAGATCGTCCTCCAGCCCCGCACCCAGGCCCGCGCCGGCCTGAACCAGCACCTCATGCCCGTGCCGCACCAACTCGGCGACCGACGAAGGCACCAGGCCGACCCGGTCCTCATGGTCCTTGATCTCCTTCGGCACTCCGATCCGCATGGCTGGCCTCCTTTCATGTCAGCCTAACAACGGACCGAGTTGAGGCGTTCCCGATTTCATTTCATGCATCCGCGCAGGCTAATTGCAGCGATTCGGGCTGATCGATACAGTCGCGCCGCAACGAACCGTCCGTACTGAGGCAAAAGGACGGGTCGGGGTTGAGGGGGCAAATCAAATGTCGCGTAGCGTCGAGTGGAGTCGCGTAAGCGTGTCGGCCGTGCTGTTGGCGGGTACGGCGATTGTCGGTGGTCTGGCGCCGTCTACGGCTTGGGCACAGAGCAGTGCTGCCAACGGCACGACAGGCCTGTCCGCCGCGGGTTCGGGCGCCCAGGTCGGCGGTCCGGGCGGCCCCGGGCAGGACGGGGCGGTTTCCCAGAACGGCGGCATTGGCGGCGCCGGAGGTTCGGCCTTGTCGAGCGACGGTAGCGCCAGCGGCGGCGCAGGCGGCAGTGGCGGTAACGGCGGAGGCCAGGCCAACGGCGGCGCTGGCGGCGCCGGCGGGGCGGCCACCGGTCTCGCCGGCTTCGCGGGTGCCGGCGGCAGCGGCGGCAGCGGCGGGAGTGGCGCTGTCGGTGCGCAAGGGGCGGCGGGCGCCACCGCCGGTATCGTCAACAGCACGATCCTGGTCGGCGGCACCGGCAATGCGGGGGGGACCGGCGGCACCGGCGGCGCGGGCGGTGCGGGAGGTGCCGCGCTGGGCACGTCCGTCACCGGCGAAGGCCTCGGTGGCGTTGGCGGCGCCGGCGGCGCCGGCGGTACGGGTGGCCTCGGCGGCACCGGCGGTGCAGGCGTTGTCGCGTCCGGCACCACCATCACGAACACGGGCACTATCGAAGGTGGTCAGGGCGGTCAGGGGGGCCAGGGGGGCACCGGGGGCGCGGGTGGCGCGGGAGGCAGCGGCATCGGGAATCCGGGAGTGGGCGGCGCAGGTGGCGCCGGCGGTACGGGCGGGGCCGGCGGCGCCGGCGGCGCCGGCGGCGTCGCGATTACCGGCTCGAATCTCACGGTCATCAACGACGGCACCCTTATCCCGGGAGCTGGGGGCCTTGGCGGCGCCGGAGGCCTTGGCGGAGCGCAGGGCTTCGGAAACCCGAGCGGCACCTCGGGCAGCAACGGCGCTGCCGGCAGCATCGGAGCTCCAGGAACCAATGCCATCGTGTTCACGGGCGGGACCAACGTGCTGGAGCTGCGCTCGAACTCGCTCATCACCGGCAGCGTCGTGGCGTTCAGCGCGGCGGATACCCTGCGCCTCGGCGGCTCGGCCAACGCCTCGTTCGATGTGTCGACGATCGGCGGGCAGTACCAGAACTTCGGCGTCTTCGAGAAGGCGGGCACCAGCACCTGGACCCTGATCGGCACGCCGACGGTCGCGACTCCGTGGTCGATCAACGGCGGCACGCTGTTGCTTGGCACCAGCACCGCGCTCGCCGCCACGAGCGCCATCACGGTCAACGCCGGCGGCACGTTCGACGTCAACGGCTTCAGTCAGACGATCGCGTCGCTGGCCGGAAGCGGCACCGTGATCAACGGTGACAGCGTCTCGGCGACCCTGACGGTCGGCGACAGCAGCTCGACCATCTTCAGCGGCGTCATCGAGGACGGCACTCACGCGATCGGCCTGCGCAAGACCGGCAGCGGCACGCTGACCTTGAGCGGCAACAACAGCTACTCCGGCGGGACGACGCTGAGCCAGGGCACGCTCGCGGTCGGCTCCAACACCGCGCTCGGCACCGGCATCGTGACCACGGCGTCGGGCACGATCCTGCAGGCGGCCTCGTCGGTGTCGCTCGCCAACGCCTTCACGCTCAATGCCACCCTCACGGTCGACACCGGCGCCAACGCCATGACGTTGTCGGGCCCGATCGGCGGCGCCGGCGCGCTGGTCAAGGCGGGCAACGGCACGCTGACCCTGAGCGGTGCCAACACCTACAGCGGCGCTACCATCGTCGGTTTCGGCACGCTGCTGCTGACCGGCAGCCTCACCAGTGCCGTCACCGTCACCGCCGACAGCGCGTTCGGCGGCACCGGCACGATCACCGGCAGCTACACGCAGAGTGCGGGCTCGACCTACCAGGTCGCGGTGACGCCGGGCGCCAGCAGCAAGATCGCCGTCGTCGGCCCGGCGACGCTGAACGGCGGCACGGTGAGCGTGCTGGGGGCCAACGGGACCTATCAGCGCAACACCAGCTACACCATCCTGACCGCGACCGGCGGCGTGACCGGCACCTTTGCCGGCGTGACCAGCAATCTGGCCTTCCTGACGCCGAGCCTGAGCTACGGGAGCAATGCTGTCCTGTTGACCCTGACCAACACGGCGAACTCTTTCCGCAATGGTGCGCGGACCCCCAACCAGGGGGCCGTTGCCGCCGTGCTCGACCTCGCCGGTCCGACCGCGACGACCGGCGACTTCAACACCGTCCTGAATGCGCTCTACAACCTCGATACCAGTCAGGGACCGAAGGCGCTCGATGCGATCTCCGGCCAGAACTACTCCGGCTTCTCGTCGCTGGCGATGCAGGGTTCGCAGCTCTTCATGGACAGCTTCCAGATCCAGGCCGGCGGCGGCACAGGTGGGGGCGCAAGTCTACCCGGCGCCGGCACCTACCAGGCGCTGAAGGTCGATACGGCCGACGCGTGCGGCGACGCCTGCGCTGTCGAGCCGCTGTGGGGTGCGTGGGGCGGCGGGATGGGCGCCTTCGGCACGGTCGCCGGCGACAACAACAACCACGGGCTTACCTACAATCTCGGTGGCTTCATTGCCGGGCTCGATCGGCGGTTCGCTGCCGGTGTCCGGGCCGGCGTCGCGGCAGGCTTCAACGCCGCCACGCTCTATACCAACGGCATGCCGGGTACCGGCACGTCGAACACCCTGCAGTTCGCGCTCTATGGCGAGTACGCACCCGGTCCGTTCTATGTCGATGCGCTGGCCGGTTACGGGCATAGCGACAACCGCATGAATCGGCCGATCGTGATCGCCGGCCTGCCGTTCCGGATGGCCGAGGGCTACACGACGGCGAACACGTTCTTCGGCCAGGTCGAGACGGGCTACAAACTGATGGTCGCGCCGTCGTTCGGCGGATTCGTCGCGCCGTTCGTCCGGCTGCAGGCCTCGACCTCCACCCAGGACGGTTTCACCGAGACCGGTGCCGATTCGCTGAACCTCACCATCGCGCAGCAGACGACCAATTCCCTGCGCACGATGCTGGGCGCACAGCTCGGCGCCGGCGTCGATGCGCCGTGGCGAGACAAGCTCGATCTCGTCTTCCGGCTGGGTTGGAGCCACGAGTACGCCGACCTGTCACGACCCGTGACGGCGGCGTTCGCGGGGGCGCCGGCCATCTCCTTCACCACCTTCGGGGCGCAGGCGCCGCGCGACGGCGTCGTCCTCGGTCTCGGCGCCACCACTCATGTCGCCGAGCGCACCAGCCTCTATCTCCGTTACGACGGCGACCTCGCCGGCGCCAACACCAACCACGTCCTCAACGCGGGCGTCCGATACGTCTGGTGACGTTGCGGCCCACCATCGTGTGCCGATGGGGGCATGCGCGGCTCATCGGCGAGCGGGCAGGGCCACGCCGAGACTGGCCAGGGCCCCCTCGATCTCGTCGGGCTGGAAGGGCTTGCGCAGGAGGCGCAGGGGCCCCGCTTTCGACAGACGCTGCAGCACGGGGGAATCGTCGCGGCCGCTGGCCAGCAGGATCGGCAGGTCGGGGCGGTCGCGCCGCAACTCGTCGATCACCGCGTCGCCCGGCCGGTCGGGCAAGCCGAGATCGACGATCGCCCCGGACAGGCGCCCGCCGACCTCGGCAATCCGTTGCGACGCCTGGCGCGCGTTGGCGGCTTCCTCGACGGCGCATCCCAGGTCCTCCAGGGCTTGCACGATGAGCATGCGGATCAGCGCTTCGTCCTCGACCACGAGGATGCGGACTTCGCCGGCCGGAGCCTGTCGGCGGTCGAGCACTTCGCGAATGCGGGCGGCGAGCTGGTCGAAGGTGAAGGGCTTGACCAGCAGGTCGATGCCGGCATCGAGCCGGCCGTCATGGATCAGCGCGCTTGCCGCATAGGCCGTGGTGATGAGGACCTTGAGGCCCGGACGAAGCTTCAGGGCCCGTTCGCTCAGACCCTTGCCGTCGAGGCCGCCCGGCAATCCGAGATCGGTGAACAGCAACCGGATCGCAGGTTCGCGCCCGACGATCTCGAGCGCCGCGGCGGCATCGCCCGCTTCGAACACGACATAGCCCAGGTCGCGCAGGCTGCCCGCCGTATATTCGCGGACGTCGTCATCGTCCTCGACGACCAGAACGACATCGCCGGCAGCGGCTCGCGGGGTCGCGGCAGACGCTGAAACCCCGTCCGGCGGCAACGGCGCGGGCTGCTTCGCGTGTGTCCTCGGCAGGTAGATCCTGACCGCGGTGCCCGAGCCCGGATCGCTCCGCAGCGTCACGCCGCCGCCGCTCTGCGTGGCGAAGCCGTAGACTTGGCTCAGGCCCAGCCCGGTGCCGCGTCCACCCTTGGTGGTGAAAAACGGTTCGAACACCTGCCGCAGGACGTCGGGCGTCATGCCGGTTCCCGAATCGACGACCGAGACGACGACGTAATCGCCCCGCGCCAGAGTCGCCTCGGCGGCGAGCTCGGCCGAGTCGACCCGCAGGTTCTCGGTCTCGACGCGCAGGCCGCCGCCCGCCGGCATGGCATCGCGCGCATTGACCGCGAGATTGAGGATCGCCGCCTCGAGCTCGGTGGGGTCGACGTCGACGAGCCAGAGGTCCGGGGATGCCACGGTGCTGACGCGGATGCTTTCGCCGAGCGTGCGCTGCAGGAGATCGGTCATCCCCGATACCAGCGCGTTGACGTCGATCACCCGGGGCTCGAGCGGCTTGCGGCGCGCGAAGGCGAGCAGCCGCTGGGTGAGACCGGCCGCGCGCCGGGCACCGCGCTCGGCATTCTCCAGCGCACGCTGCACGGCGTCGCCGTCGCCGGCGAGTTTCCGCTGTGCGCTCTCGAGATTGCCCAGCACCACCGTCAGGAGGTTGTTGAAGTCGTGCGCGATGCCGGCGGTGAGCCGGCCGACGGCCTCCATCTTGGCGGCATGGCTGACGCGCTCCTGCATGGCCTTGCGTCCCGAGATGTCGCGCACGGTGGCAAGCCGGGCCGGCCGGTGATTCCAGGTCGTCTCGACCACGCGAACCTCCGCCTCCAACGGCCGGCCGTCGGGCCGGTGCACGGCGATCTCGGCGGTCTCGCCGGCGGTCACCGGAACGCCGATCGGCGAGCCGACCAGGGCGTGCGGCGGACGGCCGAAAATCTTCTCGGCCGCCGGATTGGCGAACAGCACGACGCCGTTCTCGTCGACGACGAGGATGCCGTCGGCGTTCTTCTCGACGAGAAAGCGAACCTCCGTCTGGTCGAGACCGCTGCCAGAGTTGACGTCGGTCATGGTCATCGTGCCGTCCCGGATAGCCAGCTGCGCCGTTTCAGGAATATTCCGCACCGGGCCCCGCGAAGACGTTGGGCGCATCCGTGAACGGCTCGCCGAGATGCATGCCGGTGCTGTCGATCGAGAAGCGGCGAATCTGCTTGGCGTGCTCGCTCCCCCGCATCTTCAGCACCATCAGGCCGCGATGCATGGTCTCGCCCTCCTGGATGTAGCGCAGCAGGACGATCGAATCGGTCAGGGTGGAGATGTGCTGCTCGCTGACGCTCTCGCCGCCGATCAGCGACTTGCTGGTCGCGGTGCAGAGGCCGGCGATCTCGCGCTTCTTGATGAAGGAGGTGAGGCTGATCAGGAACTCGCGGAAGCCTGTGTCGGGCGCGATCCGCTCCAGGGCCGAGAGGCTGTCGACGGCGATGCGGTTGGGCTGGAACTCGTCGACCAGACTCTGGATCATCACCAGGTGGTCGGGAAGGCTCTGGGCCTCCGGGTAGAGGCAGATGACCTTCAGCTTGCCTTCGGCTTCCATCCGGGCGAAGTCGACGCCCCAGCCGCTGGCGTTGCGATAGAGCTGGCCCTTGCTCTCCTCGTAGCCGAACAGGATCGCCTTCTCGCCCGCCGCGACCCCGCCCGCCAGGAAGTTGGTCACCAGCAGGGTCTTGCCGGTGCCGGTGGCGCCGCTCACCAGGGTGACGCTGTCGCGGAAGAAGCCGCCGCCGCACATCTCGTCGATCGCCGGATTGCCGCTGGTCACCCGCACCATGCTCGACTGCTGCTCGAGCCGCAGCGAGGACAGCGGCACCGCGACCACACCGTGGCTGGCGAGCAGGGTGAACGGCGCCTCGCCCTCGGCGTGATGGCTGCCGCGCATCTTCAGCACCTCGATGGTGCGGCGGCGCTTCTCGCGATGCAGCACGTTGCGCAGGATGACGACGTTGTCGGCGACGAACTCCTCGAGCCGGTGGCGGGTGATCTCGCCGTACTCGTTGTTGCGCTCGGCGGTCATCAGAACGGTCAGCCCGGACTGCTTGAGGGCGTTGCTGATGTGGAACAGCTCGCGGCGCAGGATCTTGGGATCGGCAATGAAGTGGTCGAACAGCTGGGTCAGCGAATCGAGCACGACGCGCCGGGCGTTGACGGCCTTCACCGAATGCTGGATGCGCGCCAGCAGGCCGGTGAGGTCGAAGTCGCCGATCACCAGCTCGTCGTTGGCCGGCGGGCTGGCATCTATGAAGGCGAGCCGTCCTTCGCGGCGCCAGCCCGCGAGGTCCCAGCCGAAGCCGCGCATGTTGGCCTCGATGTCGCGCGGCGGCTCCTCGAAGGTGACCAGCACGCCGTTTTCGCCATACATCGTGATGCCGTGCGCGAGGAACTGGGTGGCGAACACCGTCTTGCCGCTGCCGGGGGTGCCGCCGACCACGGTGGTGCGGGCCCGCGGCAGGCCGCCCATGACCAGCTCGTCGAAGGCGTTCACGCCAGTCTTCACCCGTTCGAGGATGTCGGCACTGTCGTTCTCGTCAGGAGTCATGCGTCACCGTCCGGCTCGATTCCCAGGAACTCGAGAACGCGCCGCGTGTCGCTGAGATCGCCGACGATCCGGCGGGGGCGACCCTGGTTCTCGTAGGTGAGGGTGGGCGTCGCGAGGATGCCTGCCTGCTCGGCGAGCTCCGGCTTGGCCAGCACGTCGATGATCTCGATCTTCCACGCGCCCGCGTTCATGAACTTGCGCAGGTGCATGACGTTCTGCTCGGCTCGGCGCGAGCTCGAGGAGTTGCCGGCGATATAGAGGCGGAGCACGACGCATCGAACGCCGCAGCCCGTGGCGCCGCAAGAGAGAGAAAACTACTAGGGCACTAGTAGGACAGCGTTCCGCCGTTGGTTTTGCCGCTGTTGTTGTTGTCGCTGCCGTTGCCGTTGGACTTGCCGTTGCCGCGTCGGTGGCCTGGTCGTTCGCGATGGGCCGCCAGCACGTCGTTGCGGCAGGTGATGCCGCGCTCGCGCGCCCAGATCACCGCGGCGGGTCGGCGATTGACGCCGATCTTGCGGTAGAGCGAGGCAATGTGGTTGCGGACGGTATTCTCCGAGAGACCGAGCAGGTCCGCCATCTCGACGTCGCTGCGGCCCTCGCAGATCAGACCGAGGACGTCGCGCTCGCGGTCGCTCAGCGAGCCGAGTTGCGCGCTGCCTTCGCCGCGGGGGCCGGGCCTGGCCGGGCTCATGGTCCGCAGCTTCTCGATCACGGTCCGGGCAAACCACGAGGTGCTGTCGGCGAACACGCTCTCGATCGCGGCGATCAGGTCCGTGCCGTATCGCTGCACCGTGGTCTCCTGGATCACGCCCACGCGCACGCGCTGGCCGTCGACCGTCAGCTCGACGGGAGAGATGAAGCAATCGACCGATTCGGTATCGGATCTGACGAGCGGCAGGACGAGATCGCGCAGCTGGCCGTCCACGTGCCGCCGGCCGACGCGGTCGACCCAGACGACGGAGCCGCGCGCATCGACCAGCACGACGCCGTCCTGGAAAGCGGCGGCGACGCGGTGCAGCCGCTCGTCGTGCGCCGATTGGGTGTTATCATCGTCCATTCGCCAGCCTTCGGTCTGTGCTCCGAATAACGGGACCTTCGGCGACTGGTTGCCGCGCACTAAACCTAGTAGTCGTGCACTAGGCAGTGGACCTTTTGTAACGTGGCAGATCGCCCCCGGTTGCCTGCGTCACCCCGCGGTCGCGGGCCCCGTCGTGTGTACCGGATTTAGGTCCCAGTTGTATTCGGATGTCGTATACTGTACGTTAATTTATCATGAACATCGAGCATTCCCCTTCGAATTCGGCCCGCTCGGCGGGCGCGGGCAGGGGTCTACCCGCGCGCTCACATACCGGGCCCGGCCCTGAGACTCGTGAGACTCGCTGGCGCGGGCCCAGCGATCCTTTTTCGCGGAGGGCCTCGGGGGGTCCGGGCAGAGTGGCAGGAAGGGCAAAAAACGCAGGCGGGCGTGCATCGGATCGCTGCCACGGCGCGTGGCAGTCGGTGGCAGTCGGCCTACAGCAGATGCCCGGCGCGCTCGGCCTTGGTGCGGAGGTAGTTCTCGTTGTGACCGTTGGCCGGGAAGGCGTGCGCCACGCGTTCGACGACCTCGATACCGTAGCGCTCGAGCTGGGCGATCTTCATCGGGTTGTTGGTCATCAGGCGCACGCGCTTGATGCCCATGCGGGACAGCATGGTCGCGGCAGGGGCGTAGATTCGCTCGTCGGCGTCGAAGCCCAGCTGCTCGTTGGCGTCGATCGTGTCGAAGCCGTCGTCCTGCAATTCGTAGGCGCGCAGCTTGTTGACCAGGCCGATGCCGCGGCCCTCCTGCGCGAGATAGAGCAGGACGCCGCTTCCCTGCTTGTTGATCTGCTCGATCGCGCCCCTGAGCTGCACGCCGCAATCGCAACGCAGCGAGCCCAGCAGGTCGCCGGTGAAGCATTCGGAATGGAGGCGGATCAGCACCGGCTCGGTCGGATCGATCTCGCCGACCACGATGGCGAGATGCTCCTTGCCGCCGTCGCTCGGCCGCCAGGCGAGGATGCGCGCATTCTCGGCGCCCTCGAGCGGCACGTGCGCCTGCGCCACCTGCTGCAGGTTGCGCGAGGCGGTCTCCTCGTAGGCGGCGATGTCCTCGGCCTCGACATAGAGCAGGTCCTGCTCGCGCGCCCAGTCGCGCCGGTTGTTGCCGGGATCGCGGCTGAGCGGGCCCAGCACGACGGCGGGCAGCAGGCGGGAGAGCTTGGCGAGCTCGATCGCCGCCTCGGCGACCCGGGGGGCGTGGCTCGCGACCGGCCGCGACAAATGACTGAGAGCGACGTGGCGGCCGGCGGTCTCGCTTTCGTGAGGTCGCAGGATGATGTCGACCGGCACGCCCTGCGGCAGGTCGAGGGTGATCGGCTTGTTGTGGGCGCCCATGCCGCCCGCGATATGCGGCGGGATCTCCATGCCGATCGCCTCGGCCCGGCGCCGGGTGGTGACCAGGACCGGGGCCTCCTGGGCGAGGCCCTGCAGGCGCTGCAGGGCCCGCGGGCTGCAGGATTCGGCGGCGATCACCAGCCCGCCCAGGCCGTCATCGCTGCGCAACGCGACGATGCCACCCCGTCGCAACTCGGCCATGGCGCGCTCGACCGAAGCTTGCGCAGCGGCAGTGCGGGATTGGTTAGGAACGGCCATGACCCCTTATATAGGTCGGGCACGAAGCGGGCCATCTGGTTGCCCATCGGCAACTGGTTGAAAGTGAACTGCTTTTGCAGGGCGAGCGTACCGGATAGACTGAACCCATGGATGCATCAGGCAGCGGCATGACCGGCAACCATCGCGGCAAGAAGATCCTGCTGGTCGACGACGACCAGGCCTTGCGTACGGTGCTGGCCGAGCAACTCGATCTCTATGACGGCTTCACGACCATCCAGGTCGGCACGGCCGCGGAGGGGCTGGAGAAGGCCAAGCAGGCGCATTACGACGCGGTACTGCTCGACATCGGCCTGCCCGACATGGACGGTCGAGAGTTGTGCAAATTGATGCGCCGGCAGGGCGTGCGCGCGCCGGTCATCATGCTGACGGCGGCCGATTCGGATGCCGACACGATCCTCGGCCTGGAATCGGGCGCCAACGACTACGTCACCAAGCCGTTCCGCATCAACGTGCTGCTCGCCCGCCTGCGCGCGCATCTGCGCCAGCACGAGCGCAGCGAGGACGCGGTGATGACCATCGGGCCGTACGAGTTCCATCCCGCCGGCAAGATGCTGCAGGAGAAGGGCGGCAAGAAGAAGGTCCGCCTGACCGACAAGGAAGCGTCGATCCTGAAGTACCTGTTCCGCGCCGGCGACCGGCCGGTGGCGCGCGACGTGCTGCTGAACGAGGTCTGGGGCTACAATGCCGGCGTCACCACGCACACGCTCGAGACCCACATCTATCGCCTGCGCCAGAAGATCGAGAAGGATCCGACCAACGCCACGATCCTGATCACCGACCGCGGCGGCTACCGGCTGCAGCCCTGATGTCCACCGAGCGCATCTATTCGCTGCCGGTCGAGACCACCGGCTGGAAGTTCGACGGCGCGACCGAGATCCAGTTCAACTGGGAATACGACGACGGCGCGGACTCGCTGCTGGAGCTCTATGACAAGGGCAAGAAGCAGCAGTGGGATGCGAGCACGCGGCTCGACTGGTCGATGGAGCTCGATCCCGACAATCCGATGCAGCTCAAGGACGAGGCCATCTCGATCTACGGCACCGACGTCTGGCGCAGGATGTCGGACAAGGAGAAGGCCTGGCTGCGTCGCGAGCTGCAATCGAACTCGATCAGCCAGTTCATGCATGGCGAGCAGGGCGCGCTGATCGCGACGGCGAAGATCGTGGCCACCGTGCCCGACATGAACGCGAAGTTCTATGCCGCGACCCAGGTGATGGACGAGGCGCGGCATGTCGAGGCGTACAAGCGGCTGCTGCACGAGAAGTTCGGCGTCGCCTATCCGATCAACAAGGCATTGCAGACGCTGCTCGAGCAGACGCTGACCGACCGGCGCTGGGACATGACCTATCTCGGCATGCAGGTGCTGATCGAGGGGCTGGCGCTCGCCGCCTTCCAGTCGATCCGCGACAAGGCGGGCAATACGCTCGCCTCGGCGGTCAATGCCTACGTCATGCAGGACGAAGCGCGGCACGTATCGTTCGGCCGGCTGGCGCTGCGCGACTACTATCCGCAGCTGTCCGATTCGGAGCGCGACGAGCGCGAGGAGTTCGCAGTCGAGGCGCTCCACTTCATGCGCGACCGCTTCAACCAGGCGGAGGTGTGGGAGCGGCTGGGCCTGCCCAAGCAGATGCTCGACGACATCCACTACAACTCGAAGCAGATGAACTCGTTCCGCGGCCGGCTGTTCAGCCGTGTCGTGCCGACCATCAAGGATATCGGCCTGTGGGGCCCGCGGGTGCAGAAGGCGTTCGCCGACATGGGCGTGATGGAGTACGCCAAGATCGACGTCGCCGAGCAGCTCGCGAAGGATGGGGCGATCGCCGAGGAGTTCGACCGCAAGATGTTCGTGGAGAAGTCGGTCGCCGCCGAATGACGGCCGATCGCTGTGTGACCGCCTAATCCATTTCAGGATGGCGATAGGCGGCGCCCATGATGGCGCTGCGGCCGGTGTTGCCGGGCCGGGGCTTGGTGACCAGCACCTTGTCGCCGCCGCCGGCGATCACGTCGGGGCTCTGGGTGGCCGGGTGGCGGGAAGCCGT
This sequence comes from Reyranella sp., assembly GCA_035293665.1. Lineage (GTDB taxonomy): Bacteria > Pseudomonadota > Alphaproteobacteria > Reyranellales > Reyranellaceae > Reyranella. The sequence continues at coordinate 46,178 of DATGMK010000025.1, forward strand.
CAGCATCAGCACGCTCGCCGCTCCCAATGCGCCCCCGATGCCGACCGCGAGCCAGGTCAGTATCCACATCAGATGACGCATCGAGCCTTTGTCTCCACTCATTCGGCGGCCTTCGTTTACACGGTACTGCAGAATGTCGATTTCACAATACCGTGCATCGTGTCCTTGAGGCGCCACTATAGACCCACCCTGCGACCGGCGCTCAACCTTGGAGGTTTCTGTTGTCGCGCTGCGTGAGACAATTGAAATATGCACTACGCGCGCGTGTGCCGCGCTTCGCCGGCCAGGACCGCCAGCACCAGCAGCGCCGCCGGGACGAGCAGGGGCCAGGCGACGTTGTGCACCAGCAGCACGCCACCGACCGCGCCCACCAGGTACGCGATCCAGGTCAGGGCCAGCAGCCGCGGCGTCGAGACCGAGGGCAGGGCACGGCCGGTCGGCCACATCCGGTCGAGCGCCGCCTCGGCGATGCGGGCGAGGGTGCTGGTGACGACCACGGTGCTGAGCGCCGTGCCGCCGAAGTGGGTGATGGCCGAGGCCTGCACCCCCATGGCGAGTGCCACCAGCAGCAACGCCGGCTCGCGGTCGAACGGCAGGAGCCCGATCCCGGCCAGCAGCGCCGCCTCGAGCAGCAACGGCACGGCCGGCCGGTGAAAGAGTCGCAGCAGCAGCCGGGCCACCATCGCGCCGAGGAAGAAAGTGACGAGCGGGGCGAGCCGCTTGGCGGCCAGATCGAGGTGCCCTTCGCCCAGTGAAAGGCCGGCCAACACGGTGTTTCCCGTCATGTTGGCGGCGAACACGCCGCCCATGGCGACGTAGCCCACCGCGTCGGCCAGGCCGCCGACGATGGCGAGCAGGCCGGCCTGCAGCTGTGGCTTGTTGGCGATCATGGACGTGGCACCCCGGTTACGCGTCCGGCATAGTCCTCAGGAGCGATGCCATTGGATACCCTGACCCGACGTCGCCTGATGCAGGCGAGCCCGTTGGCCCTGCTGCCGCCGACGGCCGGGGCGCAGCGCTGGCCCAGCCGTCCATTGCGCTTCGTGGTGCCCGCGCCGCCGGGCAACGGCATCCTGGACATCATGGCCCGCCTGATCGGCAACCAGCTCGCCGAGCGGATCGGCCAGCGGGTGGTGATCGAGAACAAGCCGGGCGCCGCCAACAACATCGGGTCCGCCTTCGTCGCCCGCGCGCCGGCCGACGGCCATACGCTCCTGATGTGCAACAGCTCGCTGGTCGTGGCGCCGTTCCTCTACGCCAATCTCGGCTACGACCCGATGGCCGACCTGATCCCGGTGACGCAGGTCAACTCGGCGCCGCTCATGCTGGTCCTGCATCCGGCGGTCCCGGCCAATTCGGTGCCGGAGCTGATCGCGCTCGCCAGGGCCAACCCGGGCCGGCTGAACTACGGTTCGGCCGGCCTCGGCAGCACGCCCTATCTCGCGACCGAGCTGTTCAAGTCGATGACCGGCACCGACGTCGTGCACGTGCCGTACAAGGGCGGGGCCCCGGCGCTGGCGGACCTGGTCGCCGGCCAGCTCACGTTCATGATCGAGAACGTGCCGGGCAGCCTGCCGCTGGTGAAGGACGGCCGGCTGAAGGCGCTCGCCGTCACCAGCCGGATGCGCACGGAGCTGGTGCCCGACCTGCCGACGATGGGTGAGGCGGGCGTCCCGGGCTACGAGATGATCGGCTGGAGCGGTGTGTTCGTCGCCATGGGCACGCCGCGGGCGATCGTCGACCGCCTGGCGCGCGAGATCGCGGCGATCCTAGGCGAGCTCGAGATGCGCGAGCAGCTGCGCAACCTCGGCGCCGAGCCGGTCGGCAGCGCGCCGTCCGCCTTCGCGGCCTTCTACCGGTCCGAGGCCGAGCGCTGGGGCGGGATCATCAAGCAACGCGGCATCAAGCCCGAATGAGTTCGGCCTGCCCCGCATGACCTCCGTCTAAACGACGTCGTAGGTGATCTCGACCTCTTCACCGAAGCAATGGCCCTGGCAGGTCAGGATCCAGTTGTTCGCGAGATCGTCGGCCGTGTAGATGTCGTTCTTCGCCAGCACGACCTTGCCCTTGATGCGCTTGGCCGCGCACGAGGCGCAGAAGCCTTCCTCGCAGGACGACAACGGATTGAGCCCGGCGGCGCGCGCCGCCTCGAGGATGGTCTGGCCCTTCTTGTAGGGCACCTTGTGGACCTTGTTCTCCATGTGGATCGTGATCTCGCTCGGGATCACGTCGCCCTCGGCCTGTTCGACCGGCACGGCATCGTTCTCAGCCGCTTCGAAGCGCTCGAGCAGAACCCTCTCGCGCGGCATGCCGGCATCGACCAGCGTGCGCTCGACCAGGGTCATGAACGGACCCGGGCCGCAGAGATAGGCCTCGGCATTCTCGAAGCCCTTGAGCGCCGCGACGATCTCCTGCGGCTGGGTCAGGCCCTGCTCGGCATCGAGATGGTGGATGACCTCGAGCCGGCCCGTGTTGTCGGCCAGCAGGCCGAGCAGCTCGCGGTCGAAGATGATCGAGGGCTTGTCGCGGTTCGCATAGAACAGCCGGATCTTGCGCTGGCCGGTGCGCAGCGCCGACTTGATCAACGACATCATTGGCGTGATGCCGCTGCCGCCGCCGAACAGCAGCAGCGGGGCGTTGCCCTCCTTGAGCACGAACCGGCCGGCCGGCGGCATGACATGCAGGCTGTTGCCCTCGGCCAGCGCGTCGTTGAACCAGTTCGAGCCCTTGCCGCCGGGGACGCGCTTGACCGTTACCTTGAGGTGCCGGCCGTCGGTCTCGGGCGCGCTCGACAGCGAGTAGCAGCGATTGAACGCCCCGGCATCGTGCGGCACCCGGAAGGTCAGGAACTGGCCGGCGCGGTAGCGGAAGCGGTCGGCGAGGTCGTCCGGGACCTCCAGCACGAACGACCGAGCGTCGGGAGTTTCCTGGACGATCTTGGCGATGCGCAACTGATGATAGGCCATAGGTAAATCCACATTCACACGACATGCGCCTTCCACGGGACTCCATGGCAGGTTTGTGCTAGGGTCCGCGTGAAAATGAACGGAGCGTCACTTTTCGCGCTCCGTTCGGGAATAGGCATGGTTCAGCGCCGGGAGGCAAGACCCCATGACGACGCAAAAGATTTATCAGCTCCCCGTCGACGTCACGAACTGGAAGTTCGATGGGGCGACGGAGATCGCCTTCAACTGGGAATACGAGGACGGCTCGGCCGATCTGCTCAATCTCTACGAAAAGGGCAAGCAGCAGCAGTGGGACACCTCGACCCGCATCGACTGGACCCAGGAGCTGTTCGAAGAGAACCCGATGGGCATGAGCGACGAGTCGATCCCGATCTACGGCTCGCCGTTCTGGGAGAAGATGACCGAGAAGGAGAAGAACTGGCTGCGCTTCAATCTCCAGTGCCATTCGATCTGCCAGTTCATGCACGGCGAGCAGGGCGCGCTGATCGCGACGGCGAAGATCGTCAACACCGTGCCGGACATGAACGCGAAGTTCTATGCCGCGACCCAGGTGATGGACGAGGCGCGCCACGTCGAGAGCTACAAGCGGCTGATCCACGAGAAGTTCAAGTCGGCCTACCCGATCACCGATTCGCTCAAGAACCTGCTGGAGCAGACGCTGAGTGACCGGCGCTGGGACATGACCTATCTCGGCATGCAGGTGCTGATCGAGGGCCTGGCGCTCGCTGCCTTCCAGCGCATCCGCGACAGCGCGAAGAACAACCTCGCCGCCGCGGTGAACGCCTACGTCATGCAGGACGAGGCGCGGCACGTCACCTTTGGGCGCATGGCGCTGCGCGAGTACTACCCGCATCTCTCCGACCATGAGCGCGCCGAACGCGAGGAATTCACGGTCGAGGCGCTCTACTTCATGCGCGACCGCTTCAACCAGACCGAGGTCTGGATGCGCTCGGGCCTGCCGGTGAAGGAGATGCTGGAATACGCCTATCACTCCGGCGCCATGCAGTCCTTCCGCTCTCGCCTCTTTACCCGGATCGTGCCGATCCTCAAGGAGATCGGCCTGTTCGGACCGAAGGTGCAGAAGGCTCTGGGCGACATGGGCGTGATGGAATACTCGAAGATCGACGTCGAGCAGCTCATCGCCAACGACATGAAGGTCGCTGACGACTTCGACGCTAAGAAGTTCGTCAAGGAGCAGATCGCGGCCGAGTGACCGAGACCGACGACGACGATCACTTCCGCTTCCGGCGCTGCCTCGACTTCCTCGACGCGCTGGGTGTGGTGGTCGAGCCCGGGTCGACGTGGCTCGACCTGGGATGCAATCAGGGTCACTTTCTTCGTCTGTTGCTGACGCGCCACCGGGTGCGCGCGGTCGGCTTCGACGTCTGGGATGCCGCCGAGAAGACGCCCGGCCCCGACGACATCTGGGACTATCGCACCGCCAACCTCGACCGCGAACTGCCGTGGCCCGACAAAGTCCGGTTCATCTCCGCCTTGGAGGTGCTGGAGCACATGATCGACACCGACGGCTTCCTCGGGCGCGCTTTCGACGCGCTCGAGCCCGGCGGCTGGCTCGTGATCTCGACGCCCAACATCAACAGCCTGCGGAACCGCATCATGGTGCCGCTGGGCGGCTACCCGGCCGGGCTGGAGTACCGCACGGTGGTCCACCACGTCCGGCTCTACAACGTGCCGGCCTTGCGCCAGCATCTGCGGGCGATCGGCTTCAAGAGAATCGAAATCAGGGGCGTCGCCTTCCTGCCCCTCAGTTCGCCGTTCGGACGCGGCGGCCTCAGCCTTCGGCTGGCCGCCAGCTTCCCGAGCTTCTGCAGCAACCTCATGGCCGTCGCGCAGAAGCCTTAGGAGCAGGATCGTGCAGCGCGCTTCGGGCGTTGCTCGGCGGTCATGAGCAGGAATCCACCTTGGGCGGCGCGCCGACCACTGTCGCCACTTTACTGATGTCGATGCAGCGCGTCCCGATCCAGGCGCGATTCTGAACGAACAGGGCAAACCGCGCGAAGGTCCCGGCCTGCTCCGCCGGCGAGCGCCGCGCCTTGGCGAGCAGCCAGGTGAGCGCGTAGAGATTGCCGGTGGCGAAATCCGCCGAGGAGACGTCGAGATCCTTGCTCCACAAGGCGGCGTTCTTCTGGGCGGCTCCCGTCGGATCGGCGAGCCCGGCCAGCCAGGCATGCGCATGCCGGGCGAGCGTGTAGGCGCTGCCTTCGGCCGCCAGCAGCTGCTTCACCTGCTGCGCCACCGCGACATAGGGCTGGCCCTCGATGGTGTTGTTGGCGCAACCGGGCTCGCGGCACAGCGCCGTGAAGGTCAGATACTCGGCGAGGATGATCTCGACATTGCCGTTGTTGTGCTGGCGCCAGGCGCGGGCGAGCGACCAGCCGCGCCGCAGCTCGTCGCCCCACGGCTTGGCGGCCTGCGGCGTCCCCTGCTCGAGATCGCCGATCACGACCTTCGCGCCGGCTTGCCACTCCGGCGGGATCTGCGCATGCGCCGGCGCCGGAGACAGCAGGGGGGCGACCAGCAGCGGCATCAGGGCGGCGAACAGCCGGCGCATCAGTACTTCCGGGCGCGGATGCGGTCGGCGTTGTCGTATTGCACGAGATCGTCGGCGCGCAGCTCGATCTCGTCGCGCGGCAGCAATCGCTTCTCCTGCGCGCGCGTGAGGAGGCGGAAGTGCTTCACGTCGCACAGTGCGGCGCCGACCTCCCAGCAGTCCTCGTCGCAGGTGACCCACATGTCGGTTGGGAAACGGCGCAGGTCGACCGGCAGCGAATAGGTGCGCAGCGTCTTGTTCTGGTCGCGGGTATATTCGTGGAAGTAGGACATCACGAGCTCCCGGGGCGAGCGGTAGACCGGATCGCGCCATCGTAGCCACACATGGTTGCTCTTGGAAATGGCGCCCCAGAAGCCGCCGCGCTTGAACACCGTGATGACATGGTCCGAATCGTTCTTCGCCACCAGGTCGATCACCAGCGGCGGCAGGCCCTGCAGCCACAGCGCACAGGCGGCCGTGAAGGCCGCCTCGATGCAATGCGCCTTGCGATGCTTCAGCACGCCGCGCACCGAGCGTAGCGTGTCCCCGCCTTCCTCGAAGTTGGCGTTGAGCCCGCTCACGAACTGCTGGATGTCTTCGGGCGTGCGCAACGCGCCGAGGAACGCGCCTTCGTCTTCAGTCAGTCCAATTTGCGCAGGGGTCGGACGTTTGAGCCGCAATCCGTCTCTCTCGGGTTGGTGGAGCTGAGGGGGATCGAACCCCTGACCTCCTCATTGCGAACGAGGCGCTCTCCCAGCTGAGCTACAGCCCCCCACTTCCCGAGCAAGGGGCGGATAGAGCCTGCCGCCCCGCCTGTCAAGCAAACGTCCCTATGCTAAAACACATTCGGTCCGGCTGTAATCAGGTGGAGTGAATGCGCCTGTGGAACCGGCGTTCCCTCCGAGCCGACATCGCTCTAGCTTCTTTCTGCCTTTTTGGGAGTGCAAACCAGTGTCGAACGTGAAGAAGGTGGTGAAAACCGAGGCGGCGCCCGGCGCCCTCGGGCCCTATTCGCAGGCGATCGTGGCCGGCGGGGTGGTCTATTGCGCGGGCCAGATCCCGCTCGATCCCGCGACGGGGAACATCGTGAGCGGCGGTGTCGCGGAGCAGACCGCGCAGGTGCTCAAGAACCTGCGCGCCGTGCTGAAGGCGGCCGGCAGCGATCTCGATCGCGCGGTGAAGACCACCGTGTTCCTGAAGGACATGAACGATTTCGGCGCCATGAACGACGTCTACGGCAAGCCCGAGTATTTCGGCGCCGCGCCGCCCGCCCGCTCGACCGTCGAGGTCGCGCGCCTGCCGCGTGACGTGCGGGTCGAGATCGAAGTCGTGGCACTCGTCGCTTGATATGGGCATCGAGGCCCTCATGATGACCGTGATCGCCTGGCTGATCGGACTGAGCCTGTTCGCCCTGATGGCGATCCTGGTCGTGCATGTGCTGGTCGCGTTGCTGCTGATCGTGCCGAGCTGGCGCATCTTCGAGCGCGCCGGCTACTCGGGCCTCTATGCGCTGTTCCACCTCGTGCCGGTGATCGGCCCGTTCATCGTCATGGCGATCCTTGCGTTCGGCGACTGGCCAAACGGCGAGGGCAAGCCGGCTGTGCCGCGATGATGGGCGTCGACCTCGCCGCCTTCCTCGGCCTGTTCGGGCTGACCAGCGCCTTTGCGGCGATCGCGCTCGTGCTCGCCGCCTGGATGTGCTGGCGCATCGCCGACAAGGCGGGCCTGCCCGGCTGGAGCGGCGCGGTCGCGATCCTGCTGACCTTGACCGGCATCGGCTCGGTGGTGTCGCTGATCCTGCTCTGGGTGTTCGCTTTCATGCGCTGGCCGCGCGATGGCGCCGCGCGGGTCGGCGCGATCGGCGGACCGACGGCGACACCCCCGGGTGCGGCCGCAGGCGCCCCGACCGCGCCCGCTCCGACGGCGCTCGCGCTGCCCCCCGTATCGCCGCCGAGGGTCTTGGCCGACCGGCGGGGCTGGAGCCTGGCCGGCGGCGGGGTGACGCTCGCCTTCGACGACGGCCGGGCTGCCTATACGCTGACCGGCGAGGGCAGCGGGACGGCGGGCGAGCTGGTGGTGCCCGACCCTTCGGTCGGCCGCCCGCACGCCCGGCTGCTGACGGCGGCCGGCCGGATCGGGCTCGAGGATCTCGGCACGCCGGGCGGGACGTTCATCGACGGCGCGAGGCTTTTGCCCTCCCACGGGCCCCGCGACATCACTTCCGTCAGGGCGATAAAACTCGGCAACGTGGAGCTTGCCCTATCCAGAACCTAGGGTAGGTTGCGGGCCATGAATCCCTTCATTTGGTTGATCGAGACGCTGATCGATCTGGTCACCTGGGTGATCATCGCCAGCGCGATCATGAGCTGGCTGGTGGCGTTCGGCGTGGTCAACATGCGCAACCAGTTCATCCGCACGGTCGTCGAGACGCTGTACCGGCTGACCGAGCCCATGCTGAAGCCGATCCGGCGCATGCTGCCCAACCTGGGCGGCGTCGACATCTCGCCGGTCATCCTGCTGCTCGGCCTGTTCTTCGTGCGCGAAGCCCTGCGCTATTACGTCTGGCCGTACTTCTATTGATCGATCCCGGCTTCCTGCGGCGCGGCCCGTCGGGCGTGACCGTCGATCTGCGTGTCCAGCCGCGCGCCCGGCGGCCGACGCTCGAGCCGGCGGAGGGGGCGCTCAAGGCCCAGGTCACGGCTCCGCCCGAGGATGGCAAGGCCAATGCGGCGGTGATCGCCCTGCTGGCCGAGCAATGGCGCCTGCCCAAATCGTCGTTCGACGTCATCAAGGGCCAGACGGCGCGGGCCAAGACCGTGCGGGTCACCGGTGAGCCGGCGGCGATCGTCGAGAGAGTTAGGGAATGGCTTCAGCGAAATTGATCGACGGCAAGACCATCGCGGCCGCCTTGCGTGAGCGCGTGGGCAAGGGCGTGGCGCAGCTGCTCGCCGTCAAGGGTGTGAAGCCCGGCTTGGCGACCGTGCTGGTCGGCGACGATCCCGCCAGCGAGGTCTATGTGAAGAGCAAGGGCCGCGTCGCGACCCAGCTCGGCATGGCGAGCTTCGACCATCGCCTGCCGGCCAGCACGACCGAGGCCGATCTGCTGCAGCTCATCGCGCGGCTCAACGGCGATCCCACCGTGCATGGCATCCTGGTGCAGCTGCCGCTGCCCAAGCACATCGACACGGCGCATGTCCTGCTCGCGGTCGATCCCGACAAGGACGTCGACGGCTTCCATCCGATGAACGTCGGCCGGCTGGCCTCGCTTGCGGCGGGCGCGCCACTCGATTTCCCGGTGCCCTGCACACCGCTCGGCTGCTCGATGCTGCTGGCCGACACGCTCGGCGCGTTGACCGGCAAGGACGCGGTGATCGTCGGCCGCTCGACGCTGGTCGGCCGGCCGGTGGCGCAACTGCTGCTGCGCGCCGATTGCACGGTGACCAACGCCCATTCGCGCACCCGTGACCTGCCGGCGCTGTGCCGCACCGCCGACATCCTCGTCGTGGCGATCGGCAAGCCGGAACTCGTGCGCGGCGACTGGATCAAGCCGGGCGCGGCGGTGATCGATGTCGGCATCAATCGCGTGCCCGCGGCGAACGGCAAGACCAAGCTGGTCGGCGACGTTGCCTTCGACGAAGCGGTGAAGGTCGCGGGCCATCTCACGCCGGTGCCGGGCGGCGTCGGCCCGATGACCGTCGCCTGCCTGATGTATAACACCCTGCAGGAGGCCCGCCGCCGCGCCGGCCTGCCGTTCGCGACGGTCTGATGGCGAACGACCTCGAGGATCTGGTCGTTCGCGTGCGCGACCATTACCTCGAGCAGTTCTGGGAATTGGCGGAACAGCGTGGCAAGCAGTGCACCAACGGCACGGCAGAGCTCAAGCTTGGACTGAACGGGCCGTCCTCGATGTACAAAAACTGTTACTGCGTCGATTACGCGACCAACGACGGAAAGGTCGAGCTGTTCGAGTTTGCCGTCGACAGGTTCCTGCTGTTCGATCCCGTCACCTTCGATTGCGGCCGGGCGTCATTGATCCTCGATCATTTGCGCTGGGACGATGTGGTGATCGAGCATGATCTTCCGGATGTCCCGGCCGACGCGATCGAGGACTGGTTCGAGCAGTGGTTCGATCCCGACGACGCCGCGATGCGGCAAACGGAGATCATTCACTCGTTGAGCCTCGCGCCTGGTCGGGTCTCTATCGACATGGGCACCGCACCGCCCGAAGCACTGTACGACATGCTCGGGCTGCTGGAGCAGGCTGGTGCGCGGACCTTGCGGCTCACGGCCTCCCAAGCGGAGCCCGACGACGAGGAGTAGAACAAGACCGTCTTTGCTGGGACCGCGCCACTAAAGCGTGGAGCGGCCTCCACGCGGCGTGGCGCTCATGATCTTGCCGGACCGCGGGCCTCTGGCCCGCATCATGCTCTTCAGTTTGCGGCGCTATGAGCGGGCGGGACGCCCGCGATCCGGCAAAAGCTAGTTCTTCTGCATCCCCGCGACCAGCGCGGTCACGTTGTGGCGCATCATTGCCTCGTAGGTCGGGGCGGGGCCGTCGGGTTTGGAGAGGGCATCGCTGTAGAGGCGCGGGCCGACGCTGGCGCCCGAGTCGCGGGCGATCTCGGCGACAAGGGCGGGGTTGGTCATATTCTCGATGAACAGCGCCTTGATCTTCTGCTCGCGCACCTGGCGGATCAGGTTGGCGACGTCGCGCGCGGTCGGCTCGGCGTCGGTCGAGTAGCCGGTCGGCGCGCTGAAGCGCACATCGTAGGCGCGCGCGAAGTAGCGGAACGAGGTGTGGCCGGTGATCACCTGCCGCCGCGCCTCGGGCACGCTGGCGATCTCGCGCCGGATCCAGGCGTCGAGCGTCGCCAGCCGCTGGTCGTACGCCGCGGCGCGCTTGGCGTAGAGCGCGGCGTTCGCGGGATCGGCCTCGGCCAGGCCGTCGGCGATGTTGGCGACGTAGCGGCGGGCGCAGGCGACGTCCTGCCAGCAGTGTGGATCGCTGTCGGCCGGGGTGCCGGCCGAGGCGACCACGCGCCTGCCCTTGAAGTTCGCCGCCTCGGCGAGGCGATCGATCCAGCCCTCGAAGCCGAGGCCATTGCTCACCAGCACCCGGGCACCCGCAAGGGCGCGCGCGTCGGTCGGCCTGGGCTGGTAGGTATGCGCGTCGCTGTCGGGCCCGACCAGGATCGTGACGTCGACCGCATCGCCGCCGACCTCGCGCACGAGGTCGCCCAGGATCGAAAAGGTGGCGACGACCTTCATCCTGCCCTCTGCCCAGGCAGGGGTGGCGCTGAGCAAAGCCAGGAGCAGGAGGGCGACGCGCATTTGTTACATTATAACGTCTTCGCCAGCGCCGTCATCTGGTCGGTGGCGATGCCCCAGCCGTGGTGGAAGCCCATCTTCTCGTGGGCTTCGCAGTCCTCCCTGGTCCAGTGCACGACGCGCGCCGTGTACTTCGTCCTGCCGGCGCCGGCGTCCTCGAAGGTCAGGATGCCGGTGAAGAACGGCTTGCCCGACGGCTCCCAAGCCGCGGTGTAGGCGTCCGTGAACACCAGCTTCTCGTTCTTCACCACCTCGAGATAGACGCCGCGGTTGGGCATTTCCTGCCCCTCGGGCCCCTTCATCAGGATGTAGCTGGCGCCGCCCGGCCGCACGTCGGTCTCGGCATGGACCGTTTTGAACGGTGGCGGCGTGAACCATTGCACGATCAGCTTCGGCTCGGTCCAGCAGCGCCACAACTTCTCGCGCGGCACGTCGATCACGCGGGTCAGCACCAGCTCTTTGTCAGTGGTCATGGGCGCAGCTCCATACTTAACTTATGGGTTAAGTTACCTAGGACTGCCCGTTGCGGCCGTCAACTGGCCGGAAATTCGAGCCAGTCGGGCCGGTGGCCGGTTGCCTCGAAGAAGCGCAGCAGGTCGGCGGTCGAGATGGCGGTGGTCATGGTGTTGGTGAGCGGATGCGCGTTGACCGGTCCGCCCGTCTTGAGGCCGGCATCGAGCACCAGGCGTACCGCGTGATTGGTGTCGTTGATCAGCGAGAAGGGCGTCACCGAACCCGGCTCGACACCGAGATAGGTGCGCAGCCGCTCGGGACTGCCGAACGAAAGCCGCCCCGCGCCCAGCCGCTCGCCGAGTTGCTTGAGGTCGATCGCGCGATCCTCGATCGCCACTACCAGCCACATCGCCTCCTTCTTGTTGCGCAGGAAGAGGTTCTTGATGTGATGGCCGGGCAGCACGCCGCGATGCTGCTTGGCCTCCTCGACCGTGTAGACGGGCGCGTGCGCGATGGTCTGATGGGCGAGGCCGAGCGCGTCGAGGCGTGCGAATAGTTGTTGCGGGGTCAGCATCGGGGCGGTGTAAGAACCTAGGATGAAAGGACCAGAATGAAAGGGATCGTCCTCAGCGGCGGCAGCGGCACGCGGCTTTACCCGATGACGCGGGCCGCCAACAAGCAGCTCCTGCCGGTCTACAACAAGCCGATGGTCTACTACCCGCTCACCACGCTGATGCTGGCGGGGTGCCGGGAGATCCTGCTGGTCGTCAATCCGCACGACGAGGAGGCCTATCGCCGCCTGTTCGGCGACGGCCGGCAATGGGGCCTGGAGGTGAGCTACGCCGTGCAGCCCAGGCCCGGCGGCATCGCCGAGGTGTTTCTCGTCGGCCGCGAGTTCGTCGCCAGGGACCGCGTCGGGCTGATCCTGGGCGACAACCTGTTCTACGGCGATTCGCTGCCGGCAATGGCGGAACGCGGCGCCCGCAGCAGCGATGCGGTGATCTACGCGTACTGGGTGAGCGATCCTTCGGCCTATGGCGTGGTCGAGTTCGACCGTGATGGCGAGACGCCGCTCGGCATCGTCGAGAAGCCCAAGAACCCGCGCTCCAACTGGGCGGTGACCGGGCTCTATTTCTACGACGCCGATGTTTGCGACGTTGCCGCGCAGATACCGCGGTCGGCGCGCGGCGAGCTCGAGATCACCGACGTCAATGCCTGGTATCTCAAGGAGCGCCGCCTCAAGGTCGAGAAGCTCGGCCGCGGCTATGCCTGGCTCGACACCGGCACGCCGTCGAGCCTGCTCCGGGCTGCACAATTCGTCGAGACGGTCGAGGACCGCCAGGGCCTGCAGATCGGCAGCCCGGAGGAGGTCGCCTGGCGCAAGGGCTATATCGACGATGTGGGCCTCGAACGCCTGATCGAGCCGATCGCCAGCAGCGAATACGGCAAATATCTGCAGAGGCTGCTGGCGCGGGGCTAGACGCTTATAGGGAAAAAGAGCAGCGTCCTCAGCCCCTTGCCAATCCGTCCAAAACCCCCTATCACCACCGCCTTCCGGCAACCTACCCGGCCGGAGTACGGAGCGCGGGCGTAGCTCAGGGGTAGAGCACGACCTTGCCAAGGTCGGGGTCGAGGGTTCGAATCCCTTCGCCCGCTCCAATCTTTCTTCCAGTCGTTACAAGTATCGAGCCGGTTTTGCGGCCCCGAGCGCTTGCGGCGCCTCGTCGGCCAAAATTGGCCAGACATACGCAGCACCACTCATCACGGTGGTTTTTATACCCGGATAACCTGCACCATTACACTGGTAGAAGTAGTCTGATATCGAGCCTCCGCACGCCTAGCGCAGGAGGCATGGCGATGCCTAACGGTGCATTCCCCGATCCGAAGAACCTGATGCCGCGCGCCCGGTGGACCACGACGCTTGCGTTGATTGGCTTTGCGCTCGTCACGATGGCGCAGGTCTCCAACATGATCCTGGCGCGCGGTCTGGCCGGTAGCGTGCCGCCGTTCTCGCTTGCCTTCTTCAGGTGGGCGATCGTCGCGGCGAGCTTCGCGCCACAAGTGATCTCCGACGTGCGACGCGGAGTCCTGCCGTTGCGGACGAATGCGGCGTCCATTCTGGCAACGGGCTTTCTCGGCATGTTCCTCTGCGGCGCTCCCGTTTACATCGCCGCAAACACGACGACGGCGATCAACATTGCGCTCATCATGGCGCTGTCGCCGATCGTCGTGCTGTTGCTCTCTTATGCGCTCTCGCTCGAGCATCTCGGGGCACTGCAGCTGTTCGGCGTGGGCTTCGCCTTCGTTGGTGCGTTGATCATGGTCTCGCGCGGCGATTCGCGCGCGCTCCTCGACATTCAGGCCGCGCCTGGGGACCTTTTCATGCTGATCCCCATGCTCGGCTGGTCCGCCTATACGCTCCTCCAGACCCGGGTCGCGGCAAAGGCCGGCTTCCTGGCGCGCGTCGGCGTGTTCGCGGCGGCGGGCGCCATGTTCACGCTGCCGTTCGCGGCCTAGGAAATGTGGTCGACGCCGCAGGCCGCTTTCAGTCCGAGGGCCTGGGCCGCCTACGGATTTGCAGGCCTGGTTCCTGGGGCCTTCGCCTATGCAGGCTTCGCCCATCTTGCCGGCAGATTCGGCACCGGCCGCGCGTCGATTGCCCTCTACCTCCTGCCGGTGGCCGGTGCGCTCCTCTCGTTCGTCATCCTGGGCGAGCCGCCGGGGCTAATGCAGGTCGTAGGCGGATCGCTCATTCTCGGCGGCGTCTGGACGAGCCTGAGGAAATGAAGCGGACGGCCGCTTTTTGCGGCTAACGCCGCAACAGGTCGGACACAGGATCTTCGGCCCGCTCAATCCCGATGAGTGGCTGAACAGAGTTTCGTTCGGCTTGTAGCAGCGTGCCGTACACGTCGAACGACAACAGGCGCGGATTGAAACCATCGGCAGCTTGGGCTCGCTCATCGTCGTTCTCCAGTGTGCGGTCATGCCGAAGCTGCCGCGCCCGAGATGCATGAGCAAAAGACGGTTTCTCAGGAGGTGTTGAGTGCCCTACAACACCTGCGATGCGCCCCCCTTCCGCCCTTGGCCGCCCTGCGTGCGTTCGCGGCGGCGGCTCGCCGAGTTCTCGGCCTTGCATCCGGAACCGCCGGTCGATGCGACCATCCAGATGGAAGAGCCGGACTTCGCGCGTTACGGCATCGACCTCGCCATCGTCCATGTTCCGGAACGAGCCCTGAAGCCCGAGGACGTGGTGCTGTTGCGCGAGCAGGTTTTCCCGGTCTGCAGTCCAGAGCTGTTTCCCGTCGCGTCCCAGGGCCCAAGCGCGGTGAGGGAACTGGTATGAAGCGTTCTCCCCAATGGCCTCGAGCCAAGTTCGGGAAGCTGCCGGAGTTTCCGATACGAAAGCCACGCCCGGCCGCCACGCCGAGGGGCGATGCAGCCGCCGAGGCGATTTGCGCTGTGGTTCGCCGCATTCCTCGCGGCTGGGTGGCGACCTACGGGCAGGTCGCCACGATGGCCGGCATGCCGAGACGCGCGCGCCTTGTCGGCCGGGTCCTTCAGCGCCTCGATCCGGCAACGGACGTTCCGTGGCACCGTGTCGTCAACGCCAAGGGCGAGGTGTCCTTCAGCCTCTCTCGCAATGGCGGAGACATCCTCCAGCGCCGCTTGCTGGAAAAGGAAGGAATCAAATTCGACGGGAGGAATCGCATGGACCTGGAACGAAATCGCTGGCGGGACTGAAGGGGCCTGCGACCGGGCGCGCGAAGTTGGCCGCGAACGGACGCATCATTCCGGCGTTACATGGCGAGTTGCAGCCTGTCCCTCCCGGGTCCATGCTCGCGTCTTCCCAACCAAGAATATCGCCAAGGGAGAAGTCCTCTGAAGATCATGATCATGGGCGCGTCCTACGGGTCGCTGCTTGCTTCCAAGGTCCTGTTCGGGGGCCATTCCGTGCACCTGATCTGCCTGCCGGCCGAAGCCGACCTGATCAACGCCGAGGGCTTCCGCGTGCGCATGCCGATCCGCGGCCGCAAGGATCCGGTCGAGATCGATTCGCGCAAGCTGCCGGGCAAGGTGACGGCCGGCGGCGTCGACAGCGCCAATCCCGCCGACTACGACCTGGTCGGCCTCGCCATGCAGGAGCCGCAGTACCGCTCGCCCGGCGTGCGCGAACTGCTCGACAAGGTCGCGAAGTCGGGCGTGCCCTGCATGTCGATCATGAACATGCCGCCGCTCGCCTACATGCGCCGGCTGCCCGGCCTCGACGCCGACACGCTGAAGCCCGCCTACACCGATGCCAGCGTCTGGGACAATTTCGATCCCGAGCGCGTCACGCTGTGCAGCCCCGACCCACAGGCGATCCGCCCGCCGGAGGAGAAGGTCAACGTCCTGCAGGTCACGCTGCCGACCAACTTCAAGGTCGCCAAGTTCAAGGATCCGAAGGCCAACGCGCTGCTCGAGCAGCTCGAGAAGGACATCGACGCGGTCCGCTTCGACGCGCCCGAGGGCAAGATCGAGCTGCCGGTGAAGCTCCGCGTCTACGACGCGCTGTTCGTGCCGCTCGCCAAGTGGGCGATGCTGCTGGCCGGCAATTACCGATGCGTCACCAAGGACGGCATGCGCACGGCGCAGGAGGCGGTGCACTCCGACATCGAGACCTCGCGCTCGGTCTACAACTTCGTCAACGATCTGTGCGTGAAGATCGGGGCCAATCCGAAGGACCTCGTGCCGTTCGAGAAGTACGCCGCCGCGGCGCAGAGCCTGACACGGCCCGCCTCGGCCGCGCGCGCGCTCAACAACGGCATGCCCAACATCGAGCGCGCCGACAAGCTGGTCCAGCTGATCGCCAAGCAGAAGGGACTCCATCACCCGGTGATCGACGCCGGTGTCGCGCTGGTCGATTCGCGACTCGAAGCCAACCGCAAGAAGGCCGCGGCGTAGCCGGCAAGATCAGCGCTCGGCGAGAGCCAACTTCGCGCCGAGCATCACGAAGGCGGCGACGATGCTGGCCCGAGCGCCGCGTGAGAGGCCGGTCGCCAGGGTGTAGAGCACGCCGGTGCCCGGCGAGACGACGACGATCAGCACGGTCAGCAGGAGTTCCCAGCTCACGACGTCTCCTTCTTCGCGGGCGGCGACTCCCAGCCGAACACGCTGCGCCCGCCATATTCGTGCGAGCGGCGGCGTTCCTCGGCCGTGAAGGCGCCGAACGACGGACCCGTGGCGGTCGTCTCCAGCTGCCGCGCCTGCTTGTCGAGGCGGCGGATGGCGTCGAGCTTCTCGTCGTTGCCGAGCCTGGCGCTGCTCAAGGCGGACTTCAGCACGCCGATTGTCTCGTCCAGCACCTTGACCGGCACGGGATAGGGATGGCGGTCCTTGCCGCCATGCGCCAGCGAGAAGCGCGCCGGATCGGCGAAGCGGTGCGGCGCGCCGTGCACCACCTCCGACACCAGCGCGAGCGAATGGACCGTGCGCGCGCCGACGCCCGGTACCAGCAGCAGCTCGGCGAAGTCCGACGGTCCGGCATCGGCGGCCGCGGCCAGCGCCCCGTGCAGGCGGCGCAGGATCACGTCCTTCGGCCGCACGTCGTGATGCTCGGGCATGACGAGATGCGGCAGCAGGGGCGCCGTCTCCACCGGCGCCGCGTCCTGGCCGCGTAACAGCGCCAGCTCCTGCACGATGCGGTCGGGTCCGAAGTCCTGCAGCAGCTCGAGCTGGCCCTCGCGCGAGCGCTTCGCCCGCACGTCGGTGAGGTTGACGATCTCGCCCTGGTTCTCGCCGTCGATCGCCGCATGCGGCGCTTCGACGAAGCTCTTCAGCTCCTGCGATGACCAGTGATAGCGGCGCGCGAGTTTGCTCTCGCCATTCATGCCCTGCTGCACGACGACCCATCGCCCGTCGTCGGTGACCACGAAGCCGTGCAGGTAGAGATCGAAGCCGTCCTGCACCGCCGCGCTGTCGACCTTGGCGACGAGGCGGCTCGCCCTCGCCAGCGCGGCGCCGTCGAAACCTGTGCGCTCGCCGATCGCCACCAGCTCGTGCGGGGTCTGGCGGGAATGGCGGCCGCGGCCGCCACACACATGCAGGCCGAGCTCGCCGGCGCGCGGCACGAGCCCCCGCTTCAGCGCGCCGATCACCGCCGTGGTGATGCCGGAGGAATGCCAGTCCATGCCCATCACCGCGCCGAACGACTGGAACCAGTAGGGATGGGCGAGCCGGCGCAGGAATTCCTCGCGGCCGTAGTGATGGACGATCGCCTCGGTGATCACCGTGCCGAGCCGCGCCATGCGCGAGGCGAGCCACGGCGGCACGCGGCCGGTGTGCAGGGGCAGGTCGGCGCTTCCGGATCGTCGGACCATGCCGCCTTGTAGACCGCGATCTAGGCCGATTCGAGGAGCAGCACGGTGCCCGGCCTGCCGTCGGCGCAGATGCTGACGATGGCGCGCCGGCCTTTCGGCATCGAAGCCAGTTCCTTGGCCGCCATGCTGGCGATGCATCCACCCGGTTTCCGCACGGGTCAGGCGCTCAGGCAGCAGCGTTTGGCTTTCTTGCCGCTGCCGCAGGGACACGGGTCGTTACGTCCGACGTGGCGCCACGGGTTTGTTGCCGGAACGTTGTCGGGCTCCGGCAGGCGTCCGGTTATGGCTGGCGGCGAGAACTCATCATCGTCACCCGTGTAGAAGCGCTCGAGCGCGGCGACGACGTCGTCGATGTAGCCGAGATAGGCCTCCTTGAACCGGGCGCCATCCTTCGGTGCCCGTTCGGCGGCTGCGAGATCCTTCTCGAAGTACTCGGGCTCCCACAAATCCTTGTGCAGGGCGCCGTTCTCGACGATCGCCATTACCATGGGCTGCATGTCACGCAGGCCTAGGCGAGCGATGGCGTTCATCCATCCGAACCACGCCATATCGCCATCCGGTGCGAGGCGCTCGTCGTGGAACCGCTGCAGGAACGCGACGAATTGTGGTTGCGGGATACGCCCGTCCCACGTCAGGAAACCCGCGGCACCAATCAGCGCATCGCGCACCGATTCTTCGATCGTCAGGTCGATGGCCGCATCCAACAGGGCGTCGACGTCGCCATCGAAAACGCCGGCGACGATCTGCGGCAGTGTCTCGGTCGTGGCGTCGCCCAGCAGGCCTTCGACTTCCGACGACGGCCGTCTCAAGAAGCGCAGCAAGGGTCTGAAGGCCTGGGAGTCGCGGCGGCTGCCGATGATGTGAAGGCCGCGAAAGAAGAGCAGAGCCTCGTTTCCATCGAGATACTCGCCGGCAGCGGCACGCTCGAGCATCTTTCGAAACACAGGCCCGGCCTGCTCGTATCGCATCGTGCACAGGCCGACGGAGAACGCCGGTAAGTCGATCGACTCCGCCAGTTCCTGGAGATGCTCCTCCAGCGGCAAATCCCAGTACTCGGCGAGCAAGGGATGACGGGCGGGATCGTCCGTCACGCGGCTTGCTCCAGGGTCGAGGCGACGTCGCGCGTCGTGACGCGGCGCAGGTCGCGCACCTTGCTCGTGTCGAACGGCCGGGCGCGATGCATGGTGCAGCGATTGTCCCAGATCACCAGGTCACCCTCGCGCCATTTGTGGGCATGCACGAACTGGGGCTTGGTCGCATGCTCCATCAGGTCCATCAGCAGCAGGCGGCCGTCGGGCACCGGCATGCCCTCGATGTGCGAGGCGTGCGCGGCCAGATAGAGCGTCTTGCGGTGCGAGCCCGGATGGGTGCGCACCAAGCGCTGCCGCACCGGCGGCAGGCTGGCGAGCTCCTCTTCCGTGTACTTCGACCGGTTGACGTCGAGCTGGCCGCGCGAGTGCCAGATCGAATGGATGGCGATCAGGCCCTCGAGCTGCCGCTTCGTTTTGTCCGGCAGCGCGTCGTAGGCGGCACGCAAGTCGGCGAACTCGGTGTCGCCGCCTTCGTCGGGGATGACGTGCGCGTAGAGCAACGACAGCGCGCCGGGAATGGCGCGGAACGAGGCGTCGGTGTGCCAGAGCCGGTTGGCCAGCCAGTCGAGCCGGCGTTTGGCATTGGCGTCCAGCACCTTGCCGTCGCCGTCGAGGTTGGAGATGTCGGCGAGCTCGGTGCGCTCCAGCCGATGCTTGATGCCGGTGTGCCGCGCGCGCTGGGCGGAGGAATGGATTGGCCCGAACTGAGCCGAGAAATCGATCTGTTGGGCGTCGGTAAGCTTCTGCTCGCGAAACACCACGACCGCGTAGCGGTTGATCGCGTCCTCGATGGCGTCGCGGGCCTTGGGCCCCACCGGCCGGGCGAGATCGATGCCCGAGATCTCGGCGACGAAGGACGGCGTGATTGGCGCAACCGTGATGCTCACGGGAGCCTCCTGCGGTTATAGTGGCGGCCTCATCTTCCCCCAGGAAACGCCATGCCGCAAACCTACAAACTCGCCCTGCTCGACGATTACCAGAAGGTCGCCCTGCGCATGGCGGATTGGGACCGCCTGAAGAAGCGCGGCATCGACATCACCGTGTTCCACGACGCCTTCAAGTCGGTCGACGACGCGGCGCAGAAGCTCGCGCCGTTCGAGATCCTCGGCCTGCTGCGCGAGCGCACGGCATTCCCGCGCGCGCTGATCGAGAAGCTGCCGAACCTCAAGTTCATGGTGCTGACCGGCGCGCGGGCGGCGAGCCTCGACGACAAGGCGGCGACCGAGCGCGGCATCCCGATCTCGACCACGCCGGGCGGCGGCTCGAATGCCTCGACGGCCGAGCTCGGCTGGGCATTGCTCATGATGTGCGCGCGCGACCTCGCCAAGGCCGAGCGGCTGGCGCGTCAGGGCAAGTGGCACGATGGCATCGAGCAGATGGTCGTGCTCGAGGGCAAGCGCCTCGGCATCATCGGTCTTGGCAAGCTCGGCAGCCGCGCCGCGCGCTACGGCAAGGCGTTCGGTATGGACGTGGTGGCGTGGAGCCAGAACCTCACGCCGGAGAAGGCGGAGGCGGGCGGCGCCAGGTACGTCAGCAAGGACGAGCTGCTCGCGACCTCGGACTTCGTCTCGATCCATCTCGCTCTGTCGGATCGCACGCGCGGCCTGATCGGCGCGTCGGACCTTGCCAAGATGAAGAAGACCGCGATCCTGGTGAACACCGCACGCGGGCCGATCGTCGACGAGGGGGCGCTGATCGCCGCCCTCAAGAACCGCACGATCGCCCATGCCGGCCTCGACGTGTACGACAAGGAGCCGCTGTCGGCCGACCATCCGCTGACCAAGCTCGACAATGTGACGTTGATCCCGCACCTCGGCTACGTGGTCGAGGACAGCTACCGGCACTTTTACAAGGGCACGATCGAGGACATCGAGGCCTGGCTCGACGGCAAGCCGATCAACCTCCTGAACCCGGATGTGTTGAAGAAATAAGCCCTCTCCCTCCCCCCGTATGACGCAGGCTATCGCATTTGAACCCAACTCCGTCATCCCGACCGGAGCCGAGCGTAGCGAGGCGAAGTGGAGGGATCTCTTTTCGAAGCATCCGCCGCCAAAAGGGGTCCCTCGGCTTCGCTCGGGACGACGGTTTTTCGGTTAGACGCGATAGCCTTGATATGATGGGGGAGGGAAAAAGAAAGAATGTCGATTCCGGCGCCTCCCGAACGTCCATGGGTGACGGACAGGGATTTGGGCCGCCATGCGGCCAAAATCCATAACCGTCGCCACCCAGAGGAGATCGACATGGCTCAATTCATGCTGATGCTGCACCAGGCCCCGAACTACAACGTGGATCTGCCGCGCGAGAAGATGATGGAGATGACCAAGCGCTACATCGCCTGGCGCGATACCCTGGCCCAGAAGGGCAAGCTTGCCGGCGGCGAGAAGCTGACCGCGAGCGGTGGACGGCACCTGCGCCCCAGGGACGGCAAGCTGGTCGTCAGCGACGGCCCCTATGCCGAGGCCAAGGACGTGGTCGGCGGCTACTTCATCCTCGAGGCCAAGGACCTGGCCGAGGCCGAGGCGCTCGCGCTCGACTGCCCGCACATGGCGCTGGCGCCGACCAACTGGGCCGAGCTGCGGCCGATCGAGAACATGGCCCACGTCCGCGCCGCCGCGGGCTGACATGAACACCGTCCACCGGCTCGTCGATTCGCTCGCCCGCGATTCGGCGAGCCGGCTGGTCGCGGCCCTGGCGCGGCGGCTGGGCGCGGGCCGCATCGCCGTCGCCGAGGATGCCGTCCAGCACGCGCTGATGCAGGCGCTCTCGCTCTGGCCGTTCAAAGGCGTGCCGGAGCGACCCGAGGCCTGGCTGGCGACCGTCGCCCGCAACCGGGCCCTCGACCTGCTGCGCAGCGAAGCGCGCGGCGTGGCGCTCGCCGGAGAATTGCTGCCGCTCGCGCCGCCGTCCCAGCCAGCTGAGGGCCGTTTCGACCGCGAGCTGAGCGATGACGAACTGGCGCTGCTGTTCGCCGTGTGTCATCCCGCGCTGTCGCCCGAGATGCGGGTGACGTTTGCGCTCAAGACCGTGTGCGGCCTCACCGTGCCGCAGATCGCCTCGGGGCTCCTGTCGGAACCGACCGCGATCCAGCAGCGCCTGGTGCGCGCGCGCCGCCAGCTCGAAGCGGCCAATGTCGCGATCGAGCCGCCGCCGCCCGACGCCTTGCCCGAACGGGCCGAATCGGTCCGCACCGCGCTCTACCTGATGTTCAACGAGGGCTATTCGGCGTCGTCGGGCGAGGCGCTCGTGCAGCCCGAGTTTTGCGTCGAGGCCGTGAGACTCGCCCGCGCGCTGGCGGCGCATCCAATGACGGCGGCGCCGGCGAGCGACGCGCTGGCTGCGCTGCTGGCGCTCACCGCCGCTCGCCTCCCGACGCGCGTCGGACCGGATGGCGTTGCGCAACTGCTCGAAGACCAGCCCCGCCAGCAATGGGACCACGGCCTGATCGCGCTCGGCCTCGCCCATCTCGACCGCTCGGCGCGCGGCGAGGAGCTGACCGTCTGGCACCTGCGCGCCGAGATCGCGGTGCTGCATTCGACGGCGCGCACGGCGGGCGAGACCGACTGGCCGCGCATCGCCGCGATCTACGGCGAGTTGCAGGCCGTCGATCCGTCGCCGGTGGTCGCGCTGGCGCGTGCCGTGGCGATAGGCCGTGCCCAAGGTCCGGAAGCCGGTCTCGCAACGCTGCCCGACCTGATCGGCAATCCCTATGCCGAGGCGGCACGGGGCGTGTTCCTGGGCGAGCTTGGCCGCCGGTCCGAAGCCCGTCACCACTTCGAGCAGGCGCAGGCGCTGGCCCGAACCGATCCCGAGCGCCGCTTGATGGCAAGACGTCTCGCCCTCCTCCGCTGAAATCCGCGTTCTGCTTCGCGCACAAGCGCACGATTCCAGAACCAGCCGCAACTGCAGAAGCCGGCGCCTGTTGCCTCTTCATCTTCATATGCCTGCAACAGGAGCCATCCATGCCGCGCGTCGCCTCAGCCGAAGACCTTCTCGCCAGCGAGCTCATGGCGATCCACAGCGCCGAAACGCAGTTGTCGCGCGTGCTGCCGCGCCTGATGAAGAAGGCGTCGTCCGGCAGCCTTCGCGACATGCTGGAAGAGCGGCTCGGCCAGGGCGAGAAGCTGGTGAAGGAGATCGAAGGCGCGCTGCAGCAGATGGAGGCGCCGAAGGGCCGGCCGAAGAACGCGGCCGCGCGGGGCCTGATCGACGACGCCAAGCGCCAGATGGACGAGGTGCAGGACGAAAAGCTGATCGACCCCGTCCTGCTGGCCGGAGTCCAGAAGGTCGAGCACTACTGCATCGCCGCCTGGGGCACCGCGGCCTCGATGGGCCGCATGCTGGAGCAGGACAAGGCGGTCAAGGCCATGGAGCGTGCCCTGAAGGAGGGCAAGGCGTTCGACGCCGAACTGACGGAGCTCGCCGAGAGCGAGATCAATCCGGCAGCGCTCGAGGGTGCAGAAGAAGAGGAAGGCGCCGAGGAAGAGACTGGCCAGTCGGCCCGACGGCGCGGGCACGGCAAGCGCTCCAGCTCGAGCAACGGCCGTCGGCGGGCCGGCACGGGCGTCCGGCGGCGACGCTGACGGCCGTGGAAAACCCGCTCACTGCGCGAGGATTCCTGCGAGAATCTACGTCCTGAACCGCAGCAGCAGGTGGTTGACCCCGTTCAGCTTGACGTAGAGATCCTCGAACTGGGCGTAGAAGTCGTCCCAATGCGGCAGGCTGCCTTGGGCGCCCATCGCCGTGTAGATCTCCGCTACCGATTTGCGGCCGTCGATCTGGGAAATGATGCGCGGCGCCAGGGCCGGTAGCTGGGCTCGCCACGGGAAGCCGTCGAGATTGGCGATCAATGGCGCGCCGGGCTGCAGGCTGGCAGCGAGCTTCGGTCCATCCATCTCGCGCAGCACCGGAATCGCCTGCGTGTCCTCCGGCCGCGCCACCGTGTCGAAGCCGGCGCGCGTGGCATAGAAGACATGCGTGCGGAGGTTGCCCGCCAGGCGCTCGGCGAAGGCGGCGCGCTCGAGCAGGGGCAGCGAGCTCGCCTGCCGCGCGATCACCGGATCGCTCATGTACGTCGCGGGCTCGTACCGTACCGGCTCGAGAAAGGCGACGACGCGCAGCCCGGCGCTGGCAGCCATGTCGCCGATCTCGGGCACCGTGTAGGCGCGGTCGATGCTGTGCAGCAGCAGGTCGTAGAGGCCCGCGTCGCCGCCCGTCACGTGGTCGTTGAGGTAGGGGTTGCGGCGGAACAGGTTGGTGGTCGGCAGGAACCGGATCAGGCGCTTGGCCATGGCGATGCGGTCGTTCACCTTCATCGACGGGGGGGCCAGCGTGCGCAGCATCTCCTGCATGGGATAGACGCCGGTCCGGCCGTACTGGCCATAGACCATGATGCCGACGCCGCCTTCGTCCTGCAGCACCGAGGCCAGCGCCTCCATGCCGGCCGCCGGATCGGGCAGGTGGTGCAGCACACCGGTGCAGTCGATGTAGTCGAACTCGCCGATATGCATCGAGGGCAGGTCGAGCAGCGAGCCGGTCAGGAAGGTGATGTTGCGCAGGCCGCGGGCCTTGGCGCGGGCCTCGCAGATCGCCCGCGAGGCGGTCGACAGGTCGAGATAGACGACCTCGCCCGGGCAACGGCGGTCGACCATCTGCTGGGCCAGCATGATGCAGGCGTCGCCCGTGCCGCCGCCCGCCACCAAGGCGCGAAAGGGCCGGGCGAAGTTGAGCCGGCCGGAGAACAGGTAATGGTTGACCTCCAGGATGTGGCTCGGGGTCCCGGTGATCAGCCGCACCGCCTCCTCGCGCGGGTCGCGCGGGGGGTAGGGCAGCGCCTCGTACTGCGCGCGCACCTCGTCCAACGGCTGGGGAACGGTCATTATGACCTTGGTTCATGCTACAAATTCCCCGGTCATGAAAGGATATTTCGGCATCGGGGTTGAGGGCATCAGCAAGGCGGTCAACGTCGGCACGCTGTTCCGGACCGCCCATGCCTTCGGCGCTTCGTTCGTCTTTACCGTACGGGCCCAGTACAACCGCCGCGAGGGCGGCCAGGCCGACACCTCCGACACGCCGCGCTCGGTGCCGACCTATCATTTTGCAGGGCTGGAGGACTTCCGGCTGCCGCTGGGCTGCCGGCTGGTCGGCGTGGAGATCACTGACGACGCGATCGCACTGCCGTCGTTCCGCCACCCGCGTCAGGCGGCGTACATTCTCGGCGCCGAGCGCGAGGGTCTGTCGGCCGACCTACAGTCGCGCTGCGACTACGTGGTGAAGATCCCCACCGCCTTCTCGGTCAACCTGGGCGTGGCGGGCGCGCTGATCATGTACGACCGCCTGATCAGCCTCGGCCGCCACGCACCGCGTCCGGTCGCCGAGGGCGCGCCGACCGAGGCCGCCCCGCTGCCGGTGTTCGGCGACCCGATCTACAAGCGCAAGCAGCGCGCCCGTGCGCGGGCTCAGGCGACCGCCGGCACGACCAAGACGTGACGAGTCGCGTCGCCTGGGGCGTCGTCGCCGGCCTGATGCTGCTGCAGGCGGTGGCCCTGCATCTGATGGGCCGCGTCTGGATCTGCAGCTGCGGCACGATCCGGCTGTGGGTCGGCGGCATCCATTCATCAGAGCTCTCGCAGCAGGTCTTCGACTGGTACACGCCGAGCCACATCATCCACGGCATGCTCTTCTACGGCCTGCTGCACCTCGCCCTGCCGCGCACGCCGGTGCCGGTGCGGCTGGTGATCGCGGTCGGGCTCGAGGTCGCGTGGGAGATCGCCGAGAACTCGCCTCTGGTGATCGAGGCCTATCGCGAGCAGGCGCTTGCGGCAGGCTATGTCGGCGACAGCATCCTGAACTCGCTGATGGACACGGTGTCGATGGTGACCGGCTTCGCGCTCGCCTTCCTGCTGCCCTGGCGCGTGACCGTGGCCTTGGCGGTTATTGCCGAAATCGCCACCGCGCTGCTGGTCCATGACAACCTGACGCTCAATATCCTCAATTTCATTCACCGCTTCCCGGCGGTCGAGGCGTGGCAGCGCAGGGTCTAGCGAGGGCACGCTCAATGCACTATTTCACCCCGAGATGTCGGTCCTGACGCCCGAGCCCCTACAGATCGCCGAGCCGCTCCGCGGCCGCAACGACCTGCGCCGGAACCTGGTCGGCCTGTCGCGCGACGAGCTGAAGGCCACGCTGGTCGAGGCCGGGCTGGAGCCGTTCCGCGCCCGCCAGGTCTGGCAGTGGATCTACTGGCACGGCGTCACCGACTTCGGGCGGATGACCAACATCGCGAAGAAGACGCAAGGCCGGCTCGACGAGCTGTTCGTCATCGAGCGGCCGCAGATCGTCACCGAGCAGCGCTCGGTCGACGGCACGCGCAAGTGGCTGTTGCGCTTCCCCGACGGCAACGAGGCGGAGACGGTCAACATCCCGGAGGAGGATCGCGGCTCGGTGTGCGTGTCGAGCCAGGTCGGCTGCACGCTGACCTGCAGCTTTTGCCATACCGGCACGCAGCCGCTGGTGCGCAATCTCAAGCCGGACGAGATCGTCGGCCAGTTCATGGTGGCGCGCGATTCCTACGGCGAATGGCCGACGCCGACCGAGACCACGCGCATGCTCTCCAACATCGTCATGATGGGCATGGGCGAGCCGCTCTATAACTTCGACAACGTCGCGACGGCGCTGAAGATCGTCATGGACGAGCAGGGCATCGCGCTCAGCCGCCGCCGCATCACGCTCTCGACCTCGGGCGTCGTGCCGATGATCCCCAAGGTGGGCGAGGTGCTGGACGTCAACCTCGCCGTGTCGCTGCACGCGGTGAACGACGACATCCGCGACACCTTGGTGCCGATCAACAGGAAGTGGCCGATCAAGCAGCTGCTCGCCGCCTGCGCCGCCTATCCCGGCGCCAAGAACAGCCGGCGCATCACCTTCGAGTACGCCATGCTGAAGGGCGTCAACGATTCCGACGCCGATGCGCGCGAGCTGGTGCGGATCCTGACGCCGATCCACGCCAAGGTGAACCTGATCCCGTTCAATCCCTGGCCGGGTGCGCCCTACGAGTGCAGCTCCAACAACCGCATCCACCGCTTCGCCGAGATCGTCAACGATGGCGGGTTGAGCGCGCCCGTGCGCACGCCGCGCGGCCGCGACATCGCCGCCGCCTGCGGTCAGCTCAAGAGCGAGAGCGTGCGGGCGAAGGGGCAGAAGGTCGTGCTTTAGAGCACGATTTCTTTTGCTGAGAGCGCGGCTCTCCAGAGCCGCTCTTCTCTTTGTCATGGGCTGAAAGAGCCTGAGCGGCTCTGGAGAGCCGTTGGGGTGGACGGCCCCCGACGGCATCTGAGTGCCAGAATGCGGTCGTTAGGTCACATTCGAGGGAGCCGTCCATGAGCAAGATATCACGACTTGGCATCGATACGTCGAAGAGCA
>DATGMK010000026.1:0-30607 GCA_035293665.1 Reyranella sp.
ACGACCTCGCGGCCTGGCTCGACAATCTCGCGGGCGCGCTGGGCGAGCGCTTGTTGCGCCTGAAGGGCCTCGTGCGCGTCGAGGAGAGCGAGCGGCCGCTGCTGGTGCAGAGCGTCGGTACGCTGTTCGCGCCGCCGCGGCCCTTCGGTGCATCCGAGGCGACGCCGCTCTTCGTTGTGATCATCGCGCGCGACCTGCAGCCGGCCGAGCTCGAAACCGTCGCGCCGGCCGGGCTGTTCGGTTTCTCGTCGTATGGCGGGCTGAGCTCAGTGCAGCGGTTTGTCCGAGTCGCCTGACAGGAGCATGGGGAAGAGCTGCCGGAAGGCGAAGCGGGTCGTGCCGTCGGACCGGTCGAGGCGCAGCACGACGTCGTAGCGCGAAGCGTCCCAATGCGTGGGTGGCACTCCGCTGCTGATCGGCAGGCGCGGGAGGATTCCCTCGACGATCATCTTATGCTCCCACGATACCAGTACGACTCCCGTGAGGCCCAGCAACTCGTTCACCAGCCCGTCCTCCTGGTCCTGCGCATAGGTCGTGTTCGCGGAGATGCCGAGACGGGACGCGAGTGCGGTAACCGTCTCGTACGGTCGCTGGCTGGCGCTGCCGGTGGGATTTGCCGCATAGACCGCGGCCGGCGCCGGGTAATCGACGCCGCCGACGCCTGCGCCGAACAGTGCGGCCCAGGCGCCTGCGCGCTGCCAGCCGCGGATGACGAGCGACTTGTCGTTCGGCGTGCCCTCGGACGTCAAGCCGGGGCCGGCCCACTCCTCGCCGGGCTTCTCCCCGTGGCGGATGATGAGCAGGGTGAGCATCGACACCTCCGCAGGTTGGAAATCAATTCAGGCCGATGCGCTTGCGGAATGCCTCCTCGCGCATCGAGACGTCCTGGCCGGCCAGGTCGCCGCTGTCGTCGTTGCAGAGATAGACCAGTCCGCGCACTGCGTGCTCGACCGGCGTGAGGTTGGCGCGCGGGATTTGGCTCACCGAATTCATGCCCGAGGCGCGGATCTTGACCTGCATGTCGGTGTCGATGGTGCCGGGCGAGAAGCCGAAGATGCGAACGCCGGTGGTTTCCAGCACCAGCGAGCGGGTCAGCATGGCGAGGCCCGCCTTGCCGGCGCAGTAGCTGCTCCAGCCCTCGAGCGGCCGGTAGGCGGCACCCGAGGAGACGTTGATGATCGTGCCGCTGCTTTGCAGCATGCGGTCGAGCACGGCGCGCACCACATAGTAGGCGCCGATCAGGTTGATCTGGATGTTGCGCGCCCAGGCCGCGGGGTCGGACGCAGCGATCTCCGCGATCGGCTCGATGACGCCGGCGTTGTTGACCAGGATGTCGAGGCCGCCCAGCCGATGGCGGGTGTCCGCCACCGCGCGTTCGACCGACGGGTAGTCGGAGACGTCGCAGGCCAGCGCTTCGGCCTTGCCGCCGGCGTCGACGATCTCGCCCGCGACCTTCTGCGC
The DNA here is from genome assembly GCA_035293665.1 of Reyranella sp. Classification (GTDB taxonomy): domain Bacteria; phylum Pseudomonadota; class Alphaproteobacteria; order Reyranellales; family Reyranellaceae; genus Reyranella. The sequence continues at coordinate 1,462 of DATGMK010000026.1, forward strand.
GAGGTCGCCGTCGCGCGCCAGCAGCATGACGGCGGCGCCGTCCCGCGCCAGCGCCCGGGCGACGCCCTCGCCCAGCCCGCGGCTCGCGCCGGTCACCAATGCGATTTTTCCCTGCAAGCCCATCGATCGTCCTCCGCTACAGTCCTCACCATAACGCACGGGAGGACGGAATGGCCGGCAAGGTCGGTTTCATCGGCTTGGGCGCCATGGGCGGCCCCATGGCCCGCAATCTCATCGGGGCCGGGACGCCTCTGGTGGTGCACGACATCGATCCCTCGAAGACGGCGGGCCTGAACGCCGAGATCGCCCATTCGGCGAAGGAGGTCGCGTCCAAGGTGGAGCGTACGATCCTGATCGTCGAGACCACCGGGCAGGCGCAATCGGTGATCGGCGGCATCGCCGAGGGGGCGAAGGCGGGCCACATCGTGATCTGCATGTCGACCATCGATCCTTTCGCGGCGCGGGCGCTGGCCGAGGACCTCGCGAAGAAGAACATCGCCATGATCGATGCGCCGGTGAGCGGCGGCACCGGCCGGGCGCAGTCGGGCGAGCTGTCGGTCATCGTCGGCGGCGATGCGGCCGTGGTGGCCAAGTGCAAGGACCTGTTCGACGTGATGGGCAGCCAGACCTTCCATGTCGGTCCGCTCGGCAGCGGTCTCGCCATGAAGCTGGTCAACAACATGCTGGTGCAGGTGAACACCGTGGCGGTCGCCGAGGCGCTGGTGCTGGGCGTCAAGGCGGGGCTCGACCCGCAGACGATCTACGACGTGGTGCGCGTCTCGACCGGCGCCAGCGCGGCGTGGGAGCTGCGCGTGCCGCGCATCCTGAAGGGCGACTATGTCCCCGGCGGCACGATCGACATCTCCTACAAGGACCAGGAGTTGGAAACGGCCTTCGCCAAGCGCCTCGGCGTGCCGCTGCTGCTCGCGAATGTGAGCCAGCAGGTCTACCAGATGGCCCGCGCGCAGGGGCTCAACAAGCAGGATGGCTCGGCGATCGTGAAGGTGTTCGAGAAGCTGGCCGGCGTGACGGTGCCGACGACGGGGAAGGGGAGCTGACGATGCCCACGTTCGTTCTGTTGCACGGCGCCTACCAGGGCGGCTGGATCTGGAACCCGGTGGCCGAGCGGCTGCGGGCGCAGGGCCATCTCGTCTTCGCGCCGACGCTCGACGGCTGCGCCGAGCGCGCATCGCAGGTCCGCGCCGGCATCACTACGGAGACGCATGCGAAGGAGGTTGCGGGACTCCTGTTCTACAACGACCTCGAGGACGTGGTGCTGGTCGGCACCAGCACCGGCGGCATGGTGATGGCGCGCGCGGCCGAGACGGCGCGCGAGCGGGTTTCCCGGGTGGTGTTCGCCGATGCCCTGGCGCTGCTCGACGGTGAAAAGGTGCCCGACATCGTCAACCGTCCGACCGCGGTGAACACCGAGCTCACCACCGGCCCCTCGCAGCACGATTTCGAGACGCGCCTGTTCGCCGATCTCGAGGCCTCGACGCGGAAATGGGCGATCGAACGCTGCACGCCGCATCCGATCGCGCCGCTGACGGCGCCGGTGAAGCTCGAACGCTTCTGGAGCCAGTCGTGGGACGCCTCGGTGATCTGGTGCCGCAAGAGCACCAACCCGCCGGTCGCCCACCAGCGCCGCGCCTGCGAGACGCTGAAGGGCCGCTGGCATGAGCTCGACACCGGCCACTATCCGATGCTGAGCGAGCCCGAGGCGCTGGCGAAGCTGATCGTCGAGGGATGATCATGATCGATCGGCTCAAGCGAATGACGGCGGCCCAGCTGCACGCGGGTCTGGAGGGTGATCAGGAAGTTGCGCTGCTCGACATTCGCGAAGAGGGGAGCTTCAGCAATAGCCATATCCTCACCGCGTCGAATGTCCCGCTCAGTCGATTTGAAAGGCTCGTCCCCGCACTGGTGCCGCGGCGCGGGACGCCGATCGTGCTGTGCGACGAGGATGAGAAGCGCACGCAGCGAGCGGCGGAGATCCTGGCGGCCCACGGCTACCATGACGTTGCGATCCTGCAAGGCGGCCTCTCGTCCTGGATCGAGGCGGGATTCGCCGTGTTCAGCGGCGTCTATGTTCCCAGCAAGGCCTTTGGCGAGTTCGTCGAGGTGTCCTATGGAACACCTCATATTGAGGCCAAGGAGCTCAAGCGGATGCTTGATGCGGGCGAGGACGTCGTCGTCCTCGATAGCCGGCCGTTCGACGAGTATCACTGGATCGGTATTCCCGGCGCGATCGACTGTCCGAGCGGCGAGCTCGTGTTGCGTGTGCGCGAAGTGGTGCCGTCGCCGGATACGCTGGTCGTCGTGAATTGCGGCGGGCGCACGCGCAGCATCATCGGCGCCCAGATCCTGATCGACGCGGGCCTGCCCAACAAGGTCGTGTCGCTCAAGGATGGCACCCAGGGGTGGCACCTCGCCGGCCTCGATGTCGCGCGCGGACAGGACCGGGTCGCGCCGTTGCCGGGTGCTCAGGCCCTGACCTGGGGACGGGAGGCGGCGGCCCGGATCGCAGATCGCTTCGCCGTTCGGGTGATCGACGCCGCAGGGCTTGCCGACTTCGAAAAGCAATCGGCCGAGCGCACCCTTTACAGGTTCGATGTGCGTGATCCCGAGGAATACAGGGCCGGGCATCGCCGGGGCTTCCGGTCGGCGCCCGGCGGGCAGCTCGTTCAAGCGACCGACACGTTCATTGCCGTTCGGCAGGCGCGCATCGTTCTGGGCGATACCGACGGCGTGAGAGCGCGCACGACCGCCGCGTGGCTGGTCCGCATGGGCTTCGAGCACGTCTTCGTGCTTGGCGACACGACGATCGCGGACAAGGAAACCGGCAATGCGCCCGAAACTGTCCTCGGTCTCGATCAGGTGACGGTGGATACGATCGGCGTCAGCGAGTTGGCGGCCCTGCTCGAAAGCCGAAAGACGGTCGTCGTCGATGTCGCGACCAGCCGGGAGTATGGGGCTGGGCATATCCCCGGCGCCTGGTTTGCGGTCCGGGGACGGCTTGCCGACGATGCCCGCCGGTTGCCGCCGTCGGAGTCCTGCGTGATCACCTCATCCGACAGTGTCATCGCCCGGCTGGCGGCGCATGAACTGTCGGACGCGACCCGACGGCCGGTGCGTGTCCTGGCTGGCGGGACCAATGCGTGGCGCGCGCAGGGACGGCCGCTCGAAACCGGCCCAACGCATCTCGCGTCGACGCCCGACGACGTCGCGCTCAAGGCCTTCGAGCAGCCGAAGAACCGCGAAGCCGCCATGCGCCAGTATCTGCAATGGGAGGTCGGGCTGGTGGAGCAGGTCCGCCGCGACGCGACTCTCCGGTTCCGCTTGTGACGGTCTAGGACAGCAGCGCGACCGCCCTGGCGAGCGGCACCCGCGCGTCGGAGAGCAGCAGGTCCATCGCCTCCTGCTCCCAGGGCGCTTCGGCGAGCGACAGCGGGTCTTGCGGTGCCAATCGGTGCTCGATGACCAGGCGCGAGAGGAGGAGGCGGCGGGCGTCGCCGCCTTTCGCCCCGAGAGTCGCCCCTTCCCACGCCATCAGCGCCGCCGACGCGGCGTGATAGAGCGCACCGGCGGCGAGACGGGCGCGCTTCTCGTGCGCCGCGTGCGAGGCGACGGTCTCGGCAAAGCGCTCGACCCGGTCGAGCGTGGCGCCGAGCAGGCCCTTGTACTGGCCGGGCAGGCTGCTGCTCGGCTCGTACTTGGCCTTCAGCGCCGCGGTCAGCGTCTTGTGGCCGGCCGCCTTGCCGACCGCGCGCTGCACCACGTCGAGCGCGTTGATGTTGGAGGTGCCCTCCCACAGCGTGCCGATCTGCGCGTCGCGCACCAGCCGCGCGGTCACCCATTCCTCGATGTAGCCGATGCCGCCCCGCACCTCGAGCGCCTGGCTGGCGACCGGGATGTTGTCGCGGCAGGCGCGGAACTTGTAGACCGGCGTCAGGATGCGCAGCAGGTTCTCCGCCTCCTTGTCGCCCCCTCTTCCGTCATAGCCATGGGCGCGGCCCATCGCATCGGCCGAGAAGGCGAACATCGACAGCGCCTGCTCGGTCGGCAGCATGATCTTCATCAATTGCCGGCGCAGCAGCGGATACTCGGCGATCGCCTTGCCGAACGCCCGCCGGCCGCGCGCGGCGGCCAGCGCCTCGTTGAGGCAGCGGCGCATCATCGCCGCGGCGCGCACGCCATGGCTGAGGCGCGACAGGTTCACCTGCTCCATCATCTGCTTGAAGCCGCGGTTCACGTCGCCGATCAGGTACGCCGTCGCGCCGTCGAGGATGATCTCGCCCGAGGCCATCGAGCGCGTGCCGAGCTTGTCCTTCAGCCGCACGATCCGGTAGCTGTTGCGGCTGCCATCCTCGAGCCGCCGCGGCAGGGCGAACATGCCGAGCCCCGCCGTGCCCGGCGCCGCGCCGCGAGGGCGGGCGAGCATCACCGCGACATCGGCATCGGCGTGGCTGCAGAACCACTTCTGGCCGTAGAGCCGCCAGCGCTCGACACCGTCGGCGCCGACGCCGACACGCTCGGCCTCGGTCTCGATCGCGCCGACGTCGGAGCCGCCGGCCTTCTCGGTCATGAACTGCGTGCCCTTCAGCATCACCGCCGGGTCCTGGCTCAAGAGCCGGTCGAGCAGCAGCCTCTTCAAGGCATCGGAGCCGAAGCGCTTGATGATGAAGTTCGAGGTGTCCGACACCGACACCGGGCACATCAAACCGAACTCCGCCTGCACGAACAGATAGGTGATGGCGTACTTCACCAGCGGATGCGCCGGAGCCGCAAGCCCGAGCACGCCGGCGCGATGGCTCATGGCGTGCATGCCGAACTCGTCGAACGCGATCTTCTCCATCTCGCGATAGGCCGGGTGGTAGTCGATCCAGTCCTCGTCACGGCCGTACTTGTCGCGCGGATTGAGGACGGGCGGATGCTTGTCGGCGACCTGCGCCAGCTCGTCGAGCCGGCCGCCGGCCAGCATGCCCAGCCGGTCGAAATGCGGCGCCATGTGCGCGAGCAGCGCCGGCTCCATGTAGAGCGACAGCAGGTCCTGGAACTGCCGGTCGATTGCCCAGAAGTTCTGGCCGTGGATGTCGGGAGCGATGTGATGGGCGCCGTGCGCCTTCAGGGTCATGTCGGGCATGACTCTATCCTTTACGTCATTTCCAGCCGTACGCCAGCACGCGGTCGACGAACGGCGGCACGGTGAGAGTGGCGGGGCCGTAGATATGCTCGTGGAACAGCGTCTGGTTGACGCTCGGTTCGAGGTTGAGCTCGACGGTGTGAGCCCTTGGATTGTGCCGGCGGACCTGCAGCACGTAGCCCGCGGCGGGATAGACCTCGCCCGAGGTGCCGATCGCCAAGAACAGGCCGCAGCGGTCCAGCACGGCGTCGATCTCGTCCATGTGCAACGGCATCTCGCCGAACCAGACGATGTTGGGCCGCAGCTCGCCCACCGCCTTGCAGTGCGGACAGACCGATTGCGGCGTCAGGTCCTCGTCCGATTCGCTCACCGTGCTGCACGTCATGCAGCGGATCTCGCCGTCGCGGCCGTGCATATGGATCACCCGCTTCGACCCCGCCATTTCATGCAGGGGATCGATGTTCTGGGTCACCACGGTGACCTCGCCGTCGTACTTCTGCTCGAGCCTGGCCAGCGCCTTGTGCGCGGCATTGGGCACGATATGGGCGGCGCGGAGCATCTTTCGGGTCTCGTTGTAGAAATCGAGCACCTTCTTCTTGTCCCGGTGCCAAGCCTCGATCGTCGCGACGTCCTCCAGGTTGACCCGCATCCACAACCCATTTTCGTCACGGAACGTGTCGATCCCGCTTTCCTTTGAAATGCCGGCGCCGGTCAGCACGACGATCCCCGGCGGCATAAAGTCCTGATGCATGGAGGGCGCTCCAGCGTGCTATAGGGTCCGCAGTATGGCCATCGGAGTCCTGTTCGTCTGCACCGGCAACATCTGCCGCTCGCCCATGGCCGCCGGCGTGTTCAGCACGCTCGTGCGGCAGGCCGGCATGGAGCACGAGTTCGTCATCGATTCGGCCGGCACCTTCGACGGCCAGGTCGGCCAGCCTGCCTCGCCGCTCGCCATCGAGACCGCGAAGCTCCGCGGCTACGACATCACGGCCCACCGCGCCAAGCTGCTGACCGTCAATCTGCTCAAGCAATTCGACCTGCCGATCGCGATGGATCGCACCCATCTCGCGGCGCTGCGCTGGATGGTGCCGCGCGAGCGCCAGGACATCCCGACCTTGCTGATGCGGTTCGCGCCGGAGCTCAACCTCGACGAGGTGGCCGACCCGTTCGGCGGGCCGGCGGCCGGCTACGACGCGGCGCTCGACCTGATCGAGGCGGGCTGCCGGGGCCTGTTCGAGGGCTTCCGCTCGGAGCTCAAAGCGGCCAGGTCCGGTTGAGCTCGCCGAAGCGGTTCAGCACGTTGAAGGTGAGCCGCGAGACGTCGTTGTCGAAGCCCTTGGCCGGCAGCGCGCCGCAATAGCAGATCGAGCCGACCGAGAAGACCGCCCCGCCCTTGGGCTTCTCGAAGTAGGTCATGTCGGCGCGGATCAGCTGGTCGAGGGTCTCGCCGGTGATGGTGGTGTCGAGGCCCAGCCGCTCCTCGTGCACCACGACGAAGTGCTTGCGGTCGTGGCCGCCCGACGAGGCGAGGACCACGGCGTTGAGCGGGCTGCCCTGCCGCTTGTCGAGCCGGTCGAGCTCGAAGCCCGCCGCGCCGCCGCCCGAGAAGCCGTAGTCGCCCAGCACGTCGTCCGACTTCACGCCGTCGAAGATCCAGGCATGGTGGTTGTCGCGCGACGCCGGCGCGCGGCGATAGGCATCGCCCCAGAAGGTGCCCTGGCTGGTGAAGCCGATGCCGCACAGCAGCTGGGGCGGCCGGTCGCTGCGCCGCCACAGCCCGCCATAGGCGCCGTCGAAGGCGTGGTAGTACTCGCCGGGCTCCGCCGCCCAGGTGCGGATGCCGCCCTCGGTGCGCCGCACCTCGATCGCGCCCGGCACCTTGTCGGAGAGCGCGACGCGCCAGTAGAAGCCGTTGCCGCCGAGATACATCAGCCGGCCGCCGTCATCGATGTAGTCCTGCAGCGCATCGAGCGTGTTCTCGGTGTGGTATTCCGGATGCGCGCCGGTCAGCACGACCTTGTACGGCTCGAGCAATTCCTTGCCCTCTTCATGCAGGTCGTGGTCGGTGATGACGTCGAAGTCGATGCCCATCTTGTCGAGCCACGCCGTGAGATGCGAATCCGCCGGCAGGTGGCGCAGGCCCGAGCCGCGCGGGTCGAGCAGCGCGAGGAAGTTCGGTCGCCAGGTGAGGAGCGGCCGCAGCCGCGACGAATAGGCGACGCCCGAGCCGTCGCGATGATGGTTGTAGGTCGCGAGCCCGTAGTCCTTGTGCTCGTCGGGATTGTTGGGAGCGGCCTTCCACTGCGCGACCCGCAGCTTGAAATCCTGGTTGAAGAGATTGCGCTGGAAGTTGGTGTAGACCTGGTAGGTGAAGGTCGAGGCGAGGTAGACGACCTTCGCGGTCGGCTTGCCTTTTTCGGGCCGCACGAAGAACGGGATCACGTCGCGATGCGTCTCGTACGACAGCGCCATGCCGTACACGCCGCTCCTGAGCCCGTCCGGCACGGTGAAGCTGAAGCTGTCCTCCCAGCCGCAATCGTGCAGGTCGTCGTCGTGGAAATGGATCGCGGCGTACTGATGCGGCGCCTTCTTCCAGTCGCGCTCGGCCCCGGTCCAGCTCGCGCCCTTCATGGCGCGCGTCGGCAGGTTGACCAGCCGGCCGTGCAGGCCGTTGGGGCCGGTGTCCTCGACGTCGAGCGAATCCATGCGGCGCGAGAAATCCCAGGCGGCGATGCCCGCGATCGCCGGCGCCTCGATCTTGCCGTTGAAGCAGCGATGGGCCGGCCGGTCGTTCGCCGCCTCGGCGCCGATCAGGATCGGCTGCGCCGCCTCGACCACCAGCACCGGCGCGGTGAGGCTGGCATCGCCCTCGTCGTCGACCGCGAAGGCGCGCTTCAGCGGCTGCTGGCCGACGCGCAGCATGCCGGTGCTCGTGTCGGCGCTTGCCCAGACGCGGTACCAGGTGTGGGCGCGCAAGGGCTTGCCGACCGCGACCTTGGCGGGGCCGACCTCGAGGGTCATGCCGTTGGCGGTCAGCACCAGGGCAAAGCCCAGGCCGGTTGCGGGATCGCGGCGCGAGATCACGGTCTGCGGGCCATCGGTCGGCAAGGTCGGCCAGATCAGCGCCTCCAGCGAGATCGCCTGCGGCAGGGCGATCTTTGTCGCGCCCTCGACGATGGCGTAGGAGCCCGGCCGGGCGTGCTGCACCTTCGAGGGATAGCGGCCGGCGAAGATGCGCGAGTGATCCTCGAAGATGGGCCCGGTGCCGGCCGGATTGGGATCGCCGCAAACGATGCGCACCAGGCTGGCGGAGAAGGGTCCGGTGCCGTGGCTTGAGATCTTGAAAGCGATGGTCTCGCCGGCGCGTACCGAGATGCGGTCGGCATATCCAATAAGCTGTGCGGTCACGTTGTGTCTCCTCCGTCGGACGATATAGTCGCCGCACTTCAGGAGGAATGTCATGTCGAAGATCACGCGCCGGACGGCGCTGGCCGGGCTGGTCGCGGCCCCTTGGGTGGTGCCCTCCCTGACGAGGGCCGACACCTATCCCGGCAAGCCGATCCGCATGATCGTCCCGTTCGCGCCGGGCGGCACGACCGACCTGCTGGGCCGCATCGCGGCTGAGCACCTGCAGAACGCCTGGAATGCCAAGGTCGTGGTCGAGAACAAGAGCGGCGCGGGCGGCAATATCGGTGCCGACGCCGTCGCCAAGGCCCCGCCCGATGGCTACACGCTGCTGCTCGGCACGGTCGGCACCGCCGTCACCAACCAGTTCCTCTACAAGTCGATGCCCTACGACACGGCGACGGCGTTCGCGCCGGTGGCGCTGTTCGGCGAGGTCGCCAACGTGCTGGCCGTCAACAAGAGCCTGCCGGTCGCGACGGCGAAGGAGTACGTCGAGTATTGCAAGAAGCAGGGGCCGGGGAAGGTGAGCTTCGGCTCGCCGGCGGTCGGCGGCACCGGCCACCTGGCGATGGAGTATTTCCAGTCGCTCGCCGGCTTCAAGGTCGAGCATGTCGTGTATCGCGGCAGCGCCCTGGTGCTGCAGGACCTGCTGGCCGGTAACATCCCCAGCACCATGGACAACCTGCCGCCCTACCTGCCGCACATCAACACCGGCGCCCTGAAGCCGCTGGGCGTGAGCTCGAGCAAGCGCTGGTTCGCGCTGCCCGACGTGCCGACCATCGCCGAGCAGGGCTTCGACGGCTTCGATGCCGCGCCCTGGTGGTATGTCGCCGCGCCGGCCGGCACGCCGAAGGAGATCGTGCAGAAGCTGTCGGACGAGCTGGTGAAGGGCGGCAGGCTGCCGGCCACGATCAAGAAGATCCGCGACGCCGGCGCCGCCGAGCTGGTCGGCTCGTCCGACGAGCTCGCCGCCCACATCAGGACGGAAACGGTGAAGTGGAAGAAGGTGGTCGAGGCCGCCGGGCTGCAGCCGCAATGACCCCCGCTGAGCTCAAAGGAAAGATCCAGACCGTCCTCGGCCCGATCGAGCCGGAGAAGCTCGGCCGCACGCTGATGCACGAGCACGTGCTGTGCGACATCCGCCCGCCATCGACGCGCTCGGACAACGATCTCGGGCCCGAGATCACGCTCGAAAACGTATGGCAGCTGAACTACGGCCGCGGCATCAAGCGCGCCGGCCGCAAGTACATGCTCGACCTCGAGGACATCGCCACCCGCGAGGTCGAGATGATGAAGCACGACGGCGGCGACGCCATCGTCGAGTTGACCTGCGGCGGCCTCTCGCCCGATCCCGAAGGCCTGCGCCGCATTGCCCAGGGCACCGGCGTGCATCTCGTCATGGGCTGCGGCTACTACGTCAACGACTACCAGGACCCGAAGAACCATGGCCGCGCGGTCGAGGACTTCGCGACCGAGATGATCGGCCAAATCCTGCACGGCGCCTGGGGCACCGACGTCCGTGCCGGCATGATCGGCGAGATCGGCTGCAGCGCGCCGTGGACCGACCTGGAGAAGCGCGTGATGCAGGCGGCGCTGATCGCCGCGGCGGAGACGGGTGCCGCGATCAACGTCCATCCCGGCCGCGATCCCGACCAGCCGCAGGAGGTCGCCGACTTCATCAAGACGGCCGGCCATCCGACCGACCGGATCGTGATCAGCCACATCGACCGCACCGTGTTCGACGAGCCGCGCCTGCTGAAGCTTGCGGATTCGGGCGTAACCATCGAGTTCGACCTGTTCGGCCAGGAATCGAGCTACTACGGGCTGTCAGACATCGACATGCCGAACGACGCGACGCGGCTGCGCCTGATCCGCGCCCTGATCGACAAGGGCCATCTCGACCGCGTCGTGATCAGTCACGACATCTGCTACCGCACCCGGCTCGCGAGCTTCGGCGGCCACGGCTATGGCCACATCTTCCGCAACGTCGTGCCGATGATGAAGAAGCGCGGCTACAGCGCCGACGAGATCGACGCCATCCTGGTCCGCAATCCACGGCGCCTGCTGACCTTCGCTTAGCGCGGCCTGCGAGGAGCTCCGCGCACTACCGCCTCACCCTGAAGGGGGCCCCTCGGATTACCTCGGGGGACTCCACGCTGTCTCGAAGGGGCGAGGTGATGCGCTGAAACGGAAACGAAGGCGTTTGTGCGGACCTCGCTTCCGGCATGCGATGTCGGCGCGCAGCGCGCGACCCGTCTCGCTCCGCTTCCGTGTTCCAGCCTCTACCGGTAACGTGACGCCTCCGGTCAAGCCGAGTGGCGCGTGACGAGGGAGGGAAAGCATGTCCATCGTGGTATTGGGCGGCGCAGGCTTCATCGGCCGGCGCATGATCCCCCTTCTGGCCGCGGCCGGCCACAACATCACCTGCGTGGATATCGACGTCGCCGGTGCGAGGGCGGCCTTCGCGCGCTGCGGCGACAAGGTGACCGTGAGGCGTGGCGACGTAACCCAGTTCGACGACGTCATCGGCGCGGTTCAGGAGGCCCGCGCCGAGCGGCTGATCAACCTTTCCTACTTCATCGGCGAGCTCGCCCCCCACGATGCGTTCAAGCTCGATATCCAGGGCATGGACAACTGTTTCGAGGCGGCGCGCCGGTGCGGGGTCAAGCATACGGTTTTCGCCAGCTCGGTTGCTGTCAGCGGTCAGCAGTCGGCGTTCGGCGAGCGCCTCGTCGACGAGGCCGACGAGCGACACGGCGAGACGCAGTACGCGGTGAACAAGATCATCAACGAATGGCAGGCTCACGACTACCGCCGCGCGTACGGCATGACGATCACCTGCATCCGTCCGGCCAACGTAACCGGTCCCGACAAGAAGTTCGGCTCGATCGATCATGTGAATTGCATGTGCCAGCCGGCCCGTGGGCAGTCCGTCAGTTTCCCGCACGCCGACACCATGCGATGCGTGATTCACGTCGAAGACATGGCCGAGGCGTTTGCGCGGGTGCTGCTTGCCGACAAGCCGAAGCACACCACCTACAATTCCGGCGGCATGACGGTCAGCCTGGCCGAACTGGCGGCCCTGGTGCGCGAATTCCTGCCCGATGCAGACATTCGATTCGAAGCGAAGACCGGTGGCCGCGAGATTTCCGGAAACTATCTGATCGACAACCGGCGTCTCATCGAAGAGTTCGGGCTGCAATACAAGCCCCTTCGCCAGCGCGTGAAGGAGGTCATCAATGATGTCCGCCGTGGCGAAGGCCTGTCGCCAATCGACTGATGCCAGGGGGTGAGTCGCATGGCTGAGACTGGCGCAAGCGAGGGCCGGAACGAGGGTGCCTATCTCCACGGCATCCGGGTGCTCGAGCTTGCCGACGAGACCGGCGAGTATGCCGGCCGGGTGCTCGCAGGCCTGGGCGCCGACGTCGTGAAGGTCGAGCCGCCGGAGGGCGAAGCGACGCGGCGAATCGGGCCGTTCCGCGGGGACGTCCCCTCGCAGGAGGAGAGCCTGCACTTCTGGCACTACAATTTCGGCAAGCGCAGCATCGTCGTCGATCTCGACAAGCCGGACGGGCAGGAGAGATTCCTGCAGCTCGCCTCGGCCGCCGACATCGTGCTGGATGCGCGCCCGCGGGCGTATCTGGCCGACCGGAACCTTGGTTTCGAACGGTTGCGATCGGCCAATCCACGCCTGATCCATCTGCGGATCAGCCCCTTTGGCGATACCGGCCCGTGGGCCGATTTCAAAGGCAGCGATCTCGTTCACCTGGCGCTGGGCGGCGTCATGATGAACTGCGGCTACGACCCCGATTCGTCGGGTCGCTACGATACGCCGCCGATCGCGCCGCAGATGTGGCAGGCCTACCACATTGCCGGCGAGAGGGGCGTGATCGGGCTGCTCGGCGCGCTGGCGCACCGCTTGCGGACAGGCGAGGGGCAACGGCTGTCCCTCAGCATCCACGAGGCGGTCAGCATGAATACCGAGGTCGACCTGCCGAACTGGATATTCCTGCGGCAGCGCCACTTCCGGCAGACCTGCCGGCATTCGATGCCGTCGACCAGCCTGCCGGCTCTCGCGCAGACCCGGGACGGACGCTATCTCCTGCCGTACAAGACCTATCTCCGCGCCACGGCCACATACTCCTCGGATGCGTTGCGGGGGACCATCGCCGTCCTCGCCAAGCACGGAATGGATGAAGGGCTCGGCAAGCTCGACCGGCTGGACGCAGAGGCGGAAGCCAAGGTCGGCCGGCTGGTGGATCGCGTCGCGGCCAGCCTGGATTTCGACGCGGATCTGTGGCGGGACGGCCAGGACAACGGGCTGCCATGGGCACCCGTGCGTCGCCCGGAGGAGAATGCCCGCGATCCGCACTACATCCAGCGCGGAAGCTTCGCCGATGTGCCGCACCCCGAGAGCCGGACGTCGTACACCTATGTCGCGGCGCGCTGGTACAGTCCCGATGCGCCGTGGACAGTATCAAGGCAACGACCGCCCAGGCTCGGTGAGCACACGCGCGCGGTCCTCTTGGAGTGGGCGGCGCCCGCAAAGGTGCCGTCGCTCTCGCCAGATTGCGGGCTGGCCCGAGGTCCAGTCGCGACGGGTCCTACAGGCAAGCCCTTCGCCCTCTCCGGTGTGCGTGTCGTCGATCTCGGATGGATGCTCGCCAGCGCCGGGGCAGGACGCTACCTCGCGGCACTGGGGGCCGAGGTAATCAAGGTCGAGCACGAATCGCGCGCCGACGGAATGCGCTTCGGTGCAGCCGCCTGTCCGCTCGGAGGGCGCGCCGAGCGGGAAGCAGCCACCGGGACGATCGCGACCCCTCCCAAGGAGGGGCTCAATCGCAGCGGCTCCTTCATGGAGATCAACGCCGGCAAGCTCGGCATATCGCTCGATCTGAAGAAGCCCGAGGGCAAGCGGATCCTGGAGGATCTGATCCGCAAGGCCGACGTGGTGCTCGAAGGCTACTCGCCGGGAACGATGGATCGGATGGGGCTGGGCTACGATCGCCTGCGCGAGCTGAACCCCGACATCATCTATCTGCAGCAGTCGGGGTTCGGTCAGTACGGCGTCTATGGCCGGGCGCGTGCCTTCGGCCCGACGGCGCAGGCGTTCAGCGGCATCAGCGACATGTCCGGTCTGCCGGAACCCCGTCCGCCGGCCGGCATCGGCTACTCGTATCTCGACTGGTTCGGTGCCTACAACATGGCGACGGCGGCGCTTGCCGCGCTCTATCGGCGGGCCACCACGGGGCGCGGCTGCCATGTCGACGCCTCGCAGGCGGAGGTCGGCATCTTCCTGACAGGAACGGCGGTGCTCGATCACTCGGTCAATGGCCGCCGCTGGTCGCGGTATGGCAACCGTTCGCCCTATCGGCTCGCGGCGCCGCATGGCGCGTACCGGACACGAGGCGACGACCGCTGGATCGCGATCGCCGCCTTCACGGACGAGCAGTGGCGGGTGGTCGCCGCCGTGCTCGGCCATCCTGACTGGCTCGACGATCCGCGGTTCGACGGCTTGTCGAACCGCCGCGCGCATGAAGACGCTCTCGATGAGCTGATGTCCCGCGCCACGGCCCGTTTCGACGGCGCGGAGCTCATGGACCGTCTGCAGGCCGCAGGGGTTCCGGCCGGACTCTGTCAGACCGCCGAGGACCGCTACGAAAAGGACCCCCAGCTTCGCCATCTCGATTGGCTGGTCGAGTTGCCGCAAGCCGAGCTCGGCACTTGGCCGGTGAAGGGCTTCCCGGCGCACCTCGACCGCAGCCCCGCCTACGCCGGCGGGATACTCGGCCGCTCCGGTCCCAACTATGGCGAGGATACCGAGCGCGTTCTCTCGTCGGTTCTCGGCATGACGGCCGACCAGGTGGCCAAGCTGCGCGCCGCTCGCGTGGTGTGACGGCTGCCGCCGCAACGACACAGTGCGCCTGCGCGTTCGCCTCGCAGGAGGTTTCCATGATCCGCAAGCTCGCATCGGGCGAATATCGCTTGTACTCGCGCAAGACCAATCCCAAGACCGGCAAGCGCCGCAATCTGGGCACCTTCAAGTCGCGCGCCGCGGCGGAGAAGCATGAGCGCGCGGTGCAGTACTTCAAGCGCCACTGAATTGCGTGCGGCTGGCGGATAGTTCGCCGCCATCCGAGTGATCACGTTCGTCTCCAACCACACAGGAGACGAAACCATGGCGGAAGCATTCTACAGTGTCGTGCTCGATCATCCTGCCGATGCGGTCTGGGCAGTGATCCGTCCGTTCGGCCACTACACTTGGGCCGGTGTCGATGCCGAGACGACCATCGAGGAGGGCAAGGCGGACGCCGAGGTCGGCGCGGTGCGCCACGTCGCGATGCCCGGCCGCACCATCCGCCAGCAATTGCTCGCGCACTCCGATCGCGAGCGCTCGTACACCTATTCGTTCCTCGAGCCTGCACCGGTGCGCAACTACGTCGCCACCATCCGCGTGACGCCGGTGGCGGAGACCGGCCAGGCTTTTGTCGATTGGCGCGCGAGCTTCGACTGCGCGCCCGAGGAGCGCGAACGCTGGCTCGAGCAGTTCGAGGAGAAGGGCTTCGCGGTCTGGCTCGCCGCACTCCGCCGGTTCATGGACGGTCGGCAAGAAGCCTGTGGATAAGCACTCTCCGGAAAGAGGCGCCTTGGGCATTGGACCGGCTCGGTCGCCTGCGTTTGCCTGGGAACGCGCGACACCATTGCCCATAATAGGTGTTCGATCGCGCGATCGTGCAGACTCTCGCGCATGAAGATGCCCCCCTTGCGCCTGTCGCTTCACAAACGCGGTTCGGCCCGCTCCGGCGGAGCCTTTGCGCGTGCCGGAAGCCGTGGACCGGAAAAGAATCGAATCCGGGGTGGGGGTGTCGCGGACCTGGGACTCGAAGCGCTTCCGATGCCGATGCCATCGGCATTCGAGCCGTCGAGGCGCTGGGACGATTTGGGACTCCGCGCGGGCCTAGAATGTCAGGTCGTAGGCCGCTTCTTCGCGGTAGACCGAACCCGAGCGGTTCTGGCGGCTGGAGTAGAGCGCGAAGTGATCGGCGAGCCAGGGGCCCGCCTGGAAGGTCGAATGGCTGGCCATGAACTGCGCGATATGGTGGCCGGTCTCAGCGTTGGAGGAGAAGCGGGCGAGGGTGACGTGCGGACGGAACTTGCGCCGCTCCAGCCCGATGCCGCAGTTGCGCGCGACCGTCGACACTTTCTGGTGCAGCCACTCGAGCCGGTCGTTCTTGGCGACCAGCGCGACCAGCGCCTTGGGCTGCTTGCCGCTGGAGAACTGCTCGACGCCCGACACGGCGACCGGGAAGCGCGGGCCGGCGACGTCCGCCAGCTCCTCGACGAGATCCTGCATGGCGCCGACCTGCACTTCGCCCGCGAAGCACAGCGTCACGTGGAAATTCTCCGCCGGCACCCAGCGCGCGTCGGGCACGCCCGATTGCAGCGTCGTCAGCGCGTCGGCGATTTCGTCAGGGATGGGAAGAGCGATGAACAGCCTGGGCATCGTCGAGGTTCTTGGTCACGAAAGGCAGCAGATGGTCGGCGATGATCTCGGCGCCCTTGGGCGTGGGATGGATGCCATCGGCCTGGACGAGCGACGGGTCCTGGACCAGGCCGTCGAGGATGAAGGGATAGAGCGGCACCTTGTACTTCTCGGCGAGGCGTTTGTAGAGCCCGTCGAATGCCTTGACGTAGTCCGAGCCGAGATTGCGCGGCGCCATCATGCCGGCGAGCCACACGGTGACGTGGGCCGCCTGCAGCTTCTCGATGATCGCCGCGAGGTTCTTCTCGGTGGTCGCGGGATCGATGCCGCGCAGCGCGTCGTTGCCGCCCAGCTCGACCAGCACGATGTCCGGCTTGTCGGCCAGCATCCAGTCGAGGCGGTCGAGCCCGCCCGCCGTGGTGTCGCCCGAAACGCCTTGATTGAGGATCGTCACGCTGCGGCCTTGCGCCTTCAGCAGCGCCTCCAGGCGCATCGGGAAGGCCTGCCCGGGCTTGATGCCGTAGCCCGCCGCGAGACTGTCGCCGAGCACGGCGATCCTGACGGGCAGGCTTTGTGCATTCGCCGGGGCCGAACCGCTCAGGGGAGCGAGCAGAAAGACAAGCAGCAGTGAATTGACCAGGGCTGCAAAACGACCATATGCAAAGGCAAGATTCATGGCCGTGACCGTCCCGCACCCTGCTGCCGGCAGGCAGCCTATTGTCCGCTTCGCCGATGTCCATCTCGACATGGCAAGCGATGCCGGCATGGTCAATATCCTGCGCGGTATCACGCTCGACATCGCTTCCGGCGAGATTGCGGCGGTTGTGGGGCCCTCGGGGGCCGGCAAGTCCAGCCTGATGATGGTCGCGGGCGGCCTCGAACGCGCCACATCGGGTCGGGTCGAGGTGGTGGGCCACGATCTCGGCCCACTCGACGACGATGCCCGCGCGCGCCTGCGCCGCGACCATATCGGCATCGTCTTCCAGGGCTTCCATCTCATCCCGACCATGACCGCGCTGGAGAACGTGGCCCTGCCGCTCGAGTTCGCCGGCCGCACCGATGCCTTCGAGGCGGCACAGGGCGCGCTCGAGCGAGTCGGGCTCGGCCATCGCCTCAGCCACTATCCGGCGCAGCTTTCGGGCGGCGAGCAGCAGCGCGTCGCGGTCGCGCGCGCCTTCGTCGGCCGGCCGAAGCTGCTGCTGGCCGACGAGCCGACCGGCAATCTCGACGGCGCTACTGGCAAGCAGGTGATGGACCTGCTGTTCGAGCTGGCACGCGCCGAGCACGCGACCTTGATCCTGATCACGCACGATATGGCGCTCGCCGAGCGCTGCGATCGCATCCTGCGCATCGCCGATGGCCTGGTGGTGGCCGACCAGCGCCTGCCGCACGCGATCGCCGCACAGTGACTTCTCTCGCCGGACCGCGGGCGTCCCGCCCGCCTCATGAGCTTGAGCGGGCCGGAGGCCCGCGGTCCGGCAAGACGCTGCGGCTCGCTTTCGTGTTGGCGCGACGCGAGATGCGCAGCGGGTTGGTCGGATTCCGGCTGTTCCTCGCGTGCCTCGCGCTCGGCGTCGGCGCGATCGCGGCAATCCTGTCGTTCAGCCGCGCGGTGCAGGAAGGGCTGAACGCCGACGCGCGCGAGCTGCTGGGCGGCGACGTCGCCGTCTCGCTGCTGTCGCGCGAGGCGACGCCCGATCAGCTCGCCTGGCTCGGGACGCAGGGCACGCTGACGCGCTGGATCGACAGCCGCTCGATGGCGCGGCCGCTGAAGCAGGACGGCAAGCCGGCGCTGGTCCAGCTCAAGGCCGTCGAGCCGAGCTATCCGCTTTACGGGACGGTCGAGCTGCAGGGCGGCGGCCCGCTCGCCGACGCGCTGGCCCGGCGCGACGGCGTGTGGGGCGCGGTGGTCGAGGACGCGGCGCTGCAGCGCATGAACGCTTCCGTCGGCGACAAGCTCAAGGTCGGCGATGCGGTGGTCGAGATCCGGGCGGTGATCGCGCGCGAGCCCGATCGCGGGGTCAACGCCTTCGCGAGCCTCGGGCCGCGGCTGATGATCCCGATGGGCGCGATCGCGGAATCGGGACTGGTGCAGCAGGGCAGCCTGCTCACCTGGGAGTACCACCTGCGCCTCCCGCCGGGCGTGACGGACAGCGAAGAGATCGATCGCATCAAGGCGAGGTTCCCGGCCGCCGGCTGGCGCATACGAGGCCTGGGCGATGCGGGCGGCGGACTGCAGTTCTGGCTCAATCGATTGACCGAGTTCCTGAGCCTCGTCGGCTTGTCGGCGTTGCTGGTGGGCGGCGTCGGCGTCGGCAACGCGATTTCGAGCTTCCTTTCCGCGCGCTTGCGCACCATCGCGACCTTCAAGTGCCTCGGCGCGCCCGAGCGGCTGGTGTTCGCGACGTATTTCCTGCAGCTCGCGGCGCTGGCGCTGCTTGGCGTCGTCGCCGGCGCACTCATCGGCGCCGTGCTGCCGTTCCTCGCCAAGTCGTTGATCGCCGACCTGCTGCCGCTGCGGGTGCGCATCGACATCTATCTCCGGCCGCTGCTCACCGCCGGCACTTTCGGCCTGCTGGTGTCGCTGCTGTTCGCGCTGCTGCCGCTGATTCGCGCCCGGGCCGTCTCCGCGGCGACCCTCATGCGCGGCGCGGTGGTCGGCCAGCGGCGCATTGCCTTGCGCGAGCTGGCGCTGCTCGTCGCCGCGGCGGTCGTGCTCGCGGGGTTCACGGTCTACGTCGCGCCGGAGCGGCGCACGGC
This sequence comes from Reyranella sp., assembly GCA_035293665.1. Lineage (GTDB taxonomy): Bacteria > Pseudomonadota > Alphaproteobacteria > Reyranellales > Reyranellaceae > Reyranella. The sequence continues at coordinate 20,253 of DATGMK010000026.1, forward strand.
CGGCTGGTTCGTGCTGGGCGCGATCGGCGCCTTCGTGGCCTTTCCCCTGCTGGCGCGCGGGCTGATGTGGATCGCCGCGCGCGTGGGCAAGCCCAAGTTCGCCGCCCTTCGCCTGGCTTTGGCCAATCTCCACCGCCCGGGCTCGCCCACGCCGATCGTCATGCTGTCGCTGGGGCTGGGCCTTACCGTCCTGGTCGCGACGGCGCTGATCGAAGGCAATCTCCGGGCGCAGATCACCGAGCGCATCCCGAAGAACGCGCCGGCCTTCTTCTTCGTCGACATCCAGAGCTCGCAGATCGCCGACTTCGAGAAGACCATCGCCGCGGTACCGGGCGCGAGCAGGCTCGAGGCGGTGCCGTCGCTGCGCGGGCGCATCGCCAAGATCAACGGCGAGCCGGTGGTGCAGTCGAAGGTGCCGGCCGATGCGCGCTGGGCGGTCGACGGCGATCGCGGCATCACCTATGCGGCAAGGCCGCCGGAAGGGGCGCGTATCGTCGCCGGCGATTGGTGGCCGGCGGACTATCACGGGCCGCAGCTCGTCTCGTTCGATGCCGAGCTCGCCAAGGCCTTCGGCATCGGCGTGGGCGACACGATCACGGTCAATATCCTCGGCCGCGACATCGAGGCGAAGATCGCGTCGCTGCGGCGCATCGAATGGCAGACGCTGTCGATCAACTTCGTGTTCGTGTTCTCGCCCGGCATCCTCGACAAGGCGCCGCACACCTATCTGGCGACGGTAAAGGCCACCCCCGAGGCGGAGGAGAAGATCTTCAAGGCCGTCACCGACCGTTTTCCCAACGTTACCGTGGTACGCGTCCGCGACGCCATCGACACGGCGTCGGAGGTGCTGGGCAATATCGGCCTCGCCGTCCAGGTGATCGGTCTGCTCAGCATCCTGGCCGGCATCCTGGTGCTGGCCGGCGCCATGCTGGCGACGCAACGGCGGCGCATCCACGAAGCCGTGGTGATGAAGGTGCTGGGCGCCACGCGCGCCCGCATCGCCGGCATCTTCGCCTGGGAGTTCGCGACATTGGGTCTGGCGACCGCGCTGGCGGCGCTCGCCGTGGGGACGGTCGCGGCCTACCTCGTGGTGCGCAACCTGATGGGCCTCAGCTGGACCTTCCTGCCGGCCGTCGCAGTGGCAGTGGCGGTGGGGGCGATGGCGCTGACTTTGGCGTTCGGTCTGGTCGGTACCCTGGCGGCGCTGCGGCAGCGGCCGCTGGCTCTGCTGCGGAACGAATAAGGCCGAATTCCGGCGCCGGCCCGGGGGCCATCCCCCTACCGAACGTCCTTGATTCAGCCGCGCTGCGTAGCCACATTGAAGGCCGAAGAGGCTCGGCCAACGACGGCCTCTCGGAGGCGAGGGATATGGCAAACCAGAACTTCAACACTTTCGGTCGTGGCGCGGTCGCCGACCAGGCATCGTTCGATGTCGGTCTGCGCCAGCACATGATCCGCGTCTACAACTACATGGCGTCGGGCCTGGCCCTGTCGGGCGTCGTCGCCTTCCTGATCTACAATTTCGAGCCGGTGCGTAACCTGTTCTTCGTGATGGGTATGACCCCCGGCGGTCATATCATCCCGGTGGGCATGAACCTCTTGGGCTGGGTCGCGGTCTTCGCGCCGCTCGGCCTGTTGCTGCTGATGGGCTTCCGCGCGGCGACGATGAGCGTCGGCGCCATCCAGGGGGTCTATTGGGCGGTCACCGCGCTGATGGGCGTCAGCCTGTCGCTGGTGCTGTTCCGCTATACCGGCGCGTCGGTCGCCCGCACCTTCTTCGTGACGGCGGCGGCGTTCGGCGGCCTCAGTCTGTACGGCTACACCACCAAGACCGACCTGTCGGCCTTCGGCAAGTTCCTGTTCATGGGCCTGATCGGCATCATCCTGGCCGGCCTGGTGAACATGATCTGGCCGTCGGGCACGATGACCTTCATCATCTCGGTCGCGGGCGTGCTGATCTTCTCGGGCCTGATCGCCTACGACACCCAGAAGATCAAGGAGCAGTATGCCGACGCCTGGGGCTCCGAGATGGCCGAGAAGGTCGCGATTTTCGGGGCGCTCAGCCTCTACCTCGACTTCGTGAACCTGTTCCAGTTCCTGATGAGCTTCATGGGACAGAGCCGCGACTAAGCCAGTCACGACTTGAGACGGCAGGCGCCCGGGCCGAAAGACCCGGGCGTTTTGCCGTATGCGCGGTCCGATGAAGCGTTGGTTTGCCTTCCTGCAGAGCGATGCGGGCAGCGCGGTGCCGTTACTGGCCGCCGCGGTGCTGGCATTGGCGCTCGCCAATTCACCGCTCGGCGGTGCCGTTGCGCATGTCCTGCACCTGAAGCTCGGCCCGGAGTCGCTGGTGCACTGGATCGACGACGGCCTTATGGTCGTGTTCTTCCTGCTGGTCGGCATGGAGATCAAGCGCGAGGTCGTGGCCGGCGAGCTGTCACGGCCGGCGCAGGTCGCCCTGCCGATCGCCGGCGCTTTCGGCGGCATCCTGCTGCCGGCGGCGATCTACGCCGCGCTCAACTGGCACGACCGCGGCGCGCTCAGCGGATGGGCCATCCCGTCGGCGACCGACATCGCCTTCGCCGCGGCGATCGTCGGCGTGTTGGGCGCCCGGCGCGTGCCGCCGTCGCTGCGGCTGTTCCTGCTGACGCTGGCCATCGTCGACGATCTCGCCGCGATCGCGATCATCGCCGTGTTCTACACCGCGCACCTGTCGGCCCTGGCGCTGCTGCTGGCCGGGCTGTGCATCGCCGTTCTGGTCGCGCTCAATGCCCTCGGTGTGAAGCGCATGCTGCCCTATCTGCCGGTCGGCGCCCTGCTGTGGCTGTGCGTCCTGGACTCCGGCGTGCATGCGACGCTGGCCGGTGTCGTGCTGGCCTTCTGCCTGCCGCTGGGCGAGGCCTTCGACCGGCTGGAACGGGTGCTGCGGCCGTGGGTCCTCTACCTCGTGCTGCCGTTGTTCGCCTTCGCCAATGCCGGCCTCGATCTCGAGGCGGTGAGCGCGGCGATGGTGCGCGATCCGGTGGTGATAGGTATCGTCGCCGGCCTGTTCATCGGCAAGCAGCTCGGCATCTTCGCCGGTGCGGCATCGCTGATCGCCGTCGGCGTGGCGCAGCTGCCGGCCGGCGCCACGTGGCGGCAGCTCTATGGCGTCGCCGTGTGCGGCGGCATTGGCTTCACCATGAGCCTGTTCATCGGCACCTTGGCGTTCGAGAACGGCGGCAAGCTCGCGCTGGTGCAGCTCGGCGTGCTGGCGGGCTCGCTGCTGTCGGCCTCGGTCGGATATGCAATGCTGTGGGCGAACGGGAGGAAGCCATGACCTTGCCCCACCTCGTCCTGCTCTGTGCCGTGCTCGCGCCGCTGGCGATGGCGCACACTGTGCGGGCCGACAGCCCGCCGCGGGTCGAGGTCGACGGCGGCGCGGTGGTCGGCGTGCGCACGGGCCCGCTTGCGGCCTACAAGGGCATTCCCTTCGCCGCCCCGCCGGTGCGCGAGCTCCGCTGGAAGGCGCCGCAGCCGGTGGTGCCGTGGCAGGGCGACCTGGTGGCCGATCGCTTCTCGCCGATGTGCCTGCAGACGCTGCGCGCCAAGAATTCGGTCTTCTACCTGGGCGAGGAACCGTCGAGCGAGGACTGCCTCTACCTCAACGTCTGGTCGACCGCGGCGGCGGGCGACAAGCGGCCCGTCATGGTGTTCATCTATGGCGGCGGCTGGACGATCGGTTCGGCCTCGCTGCCGCTCTACGACGGCGCGCCGCTCGCCAGCAAGGGTGCGGTCGTGGTGTCCTTCAACTACCGTGTCGGCGCGCTGGGCTTCATGGCGCATCCCGAGCTCACGGCCGAAGGCAAGGGCGCCTCGGGCAACTACGGCCTGATGGACATGATCGCCGCGCTGAGATGGGTGAAGGCCAATATCGCCCGCTTCGGCGGCGATCCGGGCAACGTCACGCTGTACGGCCAGTCGGCCGGATCGGTGGCGATCGCGCTGCTGGCGACGTCGCCGCAGGCGACCGGCCTGTTCCATCGCGCGATCGGCGAGAGCGGCGGCTATGCGGTGGGCGGCCGGCTCGCCACCCTGGCCGAAGCCGAGAAGGCGGGCGTCGCGGCGGCCGAGAAGCTCAAGGCATCGTCGCTCAAGGCGCTGCGCGACCTCGGCGGCGATGCGATCGTGCACGGTGACAATAACATGCGGCCGGTGGTCGACGGCGTGGTGCTGCCGCAGCAGCCGATCGAGGCCTATGCTGCCGGCAAGCAGATGAAGGTGCCGATCCTGATCGGCTCGAATGCCGACGAGGGCACGGCCTACCCGGTGGTCATGACGCCGGCGGCGTTCGAGGACGCCGCGCGCAAGCGCTACGGTGCGAGAGCCGATGCCTTGCTCGCGCTCTATCCGGCGAAGACCGACGAGGAGGCGCGCGCCTCGAGCTACGCGCTCATGCGCGACCGCACCTTCGCAGCGCCGATGCGGTTGTGGGGCGTCCAGCAGTCAAAGGTGGCGACGGTCTTCATGTATCATTTCAGCCGGGTCCATCCGTTCGTGGACGGCGTCGCCTTCCAGCAGCAGAATCCGGGACGGAAGATGGGCGCGTACCACGGCGCCGAGATGGCCTACGCCTACGGTACGTACGACGTGCTGAATCGGTTCGGCACCACGCGGGCCTGGACCGATGCCGACCGGCGGTACTCGGAGGCGATGATGGGCTATTGGCTGGCCTTCGCGCGCACCGGCGATCCCAATGCCGAGGGCCTGCCGGCCTGGCCGGCCTACAAGCCCGGCACCGACGGGCCCGACAGCGAGCAGGTCATGCTGTTCGGCGCCGAGATCAAGGCAGGAATGCTGCCGAACCGGCCGCAGCTCGACTTCTTCGCACACCAGCCTGACTGATTCCGGCGGATTGCGCGGCCACCGGCCCGGCCTATACTTTCCGCATGCGGCGCACCTCGTACGAACAGATGAATTGTTCGATCGCTTCGGCGCTCGATGTCGTCGGCGAGCCCTGGACGCTCCTGATCGTGCGCGATGCCTTCTACGGCGTCCGCCGGTTCGACGACTTCCAGGAGAATCTCGGCATCGCCCGCAACGTGCTGACGGCGCGGCTGAAGAAGCTCGTCGAGGCCGGCGTGTTCCGCAAGATCGCCTATCGCCAGCGTCCGCTGCGCCACGAGTATCGCCTGACCGACAAGGGCGCAGCGCTGTTCACCGTGATCGTCGGCCTGAAGCAATGGGGCGACCGGTTCGGCCCGGCGTCGAAGAACGGCAAGCCGATGGACCTGGTCGACCGTACCGACGGCAAGCCGCTCGATCCCGTGCTGATCGACGCGCTGAGCGGCCGGCGCATCGAGCTCACCAACGTGCGCGCGGTCGCCGGTCCCGGAGCGGTGCAAGCCACGCGCGACTTCTTCGACCGGCTGGCCCTGAACAAGCCCGCAATGCGCTGATGCCGGCATCGCGCCGGTCCGTGGCGCTCATCTTTCTTTGCCTGCAAGCCGAGAGCGCCACGGAGTGGCGCGGTGCCGGCTAGTCTAATCGAGCTTCTTGTCGTCGTGCTCGCGCCGTTCGCGCTGCTGGCTATCCTTGTCGACGGCCTTCTGCCCCTTGGTGCGACCGAAGCGCTGACGGTTGGCCTCGGCCTCGCGTTCCCGCTCGCGCCGCGCCTTGTCCTTGCGGACCTGCTTGAGGTTGACGATCTCGGCCACGCATTTCTTATGCCGCGCAAAGCGGCGATGCGCTAGTCTTCGATCCAGGCGATCGAGGGAGAAACCGATGACTTCTTCCAGGCGCAACAGGGCCCTGATTGCTGCGGCTGGCGTCGTCGGCGTGCTGTTGGTCGTGCTCCTGATCGCGCCCTCCTTCATCGATCTCAACCAGTACAAGCCGCAGATCGTTGCCGAGGTGAAGAAGGCGACCGGCCGCGATCTGGTGATCGACGGGCCGGCGTCGCTCAGCCTGCTGCCGCTGCCACGCGCCACCGTGAGCGGCGTGAAGTTCTTCAACATGCCGGGGGCGAAGAACCCGAACATGGTCGAGGTGAAGTCGATCACCGTGCGGCCCGCCTTGTTCTCGCTGCTGGTCGGCCGGTTTGCGGTCGACGAGGTGACGCTGGTCGAGCCCAAGATCGTCCTGGAGATCAATGCCGAGGGCAAGCCGAACTGGGAATTCACGCCGTCGGTCGCCGAGGCCAAGCCCGCCGCGCCCAAGCCGAGCTCGCCGGCGCCTCTGTCGCTCGGCCGCCTGACGATCGAGAACGGCACGCTGATCTTCAGCGATTCGAAGGCGGGTCTGTCGGTCACGGCCGAGCAGGCCAACTTCACGGCGTCGGTTGGCTCGATCGACGGACCGTATTCGCTGGCCGGCAGCGCCACCGTCAACGGCGCGCCGCTCAAGATCGATCTCTCGGTCGGCGCGAAAGGTGCGGACGGGATGGCGACGTCGATCGCGCTCGATGCCGGCGGCGGCAAGCTCGGCTTCGACGGCAGGCTCTCCGAGCTCGGCCCCAACGCCAGGCTCTCGGGCCACGCGACCGCATCCGCCGATTCGCTGACCGCGTTCGCGGCGACCCTGATCGGGCTTGCCGGCCGCCCCGTGCCGGCGCTGCCGCCCTTGCTTGCCAGCAAGTTCAGCTTCGATGGTGCCATCGAGGCCTCGCAAGCCCGGTTCGCCGCGCGCGATTTCAAGCTGGCACTGGCCGGCGACAGCGGCTCGGGATCGATCGCCGTGGATCTCAAGCCCGCACTGGCCGTCGATGCGAAGCTGTCGCTGCCCAAGATCGATCTCGATCGCGTGCTCGCCGGTCTTGCCTCGCCGCCGCCGCCATCCGCGCCGGGCAAGGCGGCACCGCCGGAGCCGCCCACCAGCAGTGGCGGCACGAGCTTCCTCGAGACGCTGACTGCGAAGATCTCGCTCGAGGCGGCGGAGGTCGTCTACAACAAGCAATCGGTGCGAAACGTCGCGATCGAGCTCGACGCCAAGGATGGCGCAGTCGCCGTGCCCAGGCTTGCCGCGACCTTGCCGGGCGACATGGTGCTGCAGGCCAGCTCGACGATGTCGGGCGCGAGGGTCAACGGCGATTTCAGCCTGGTCGGGCCGAAGCTGCGCGACACGCTCGCCTGGCTCGCGATCGATACTTCATCCGTGCCGGCCAACAAGCTCACACGCCTCAGCCTCAAGGGCCAGCTCGGATCGAACGGCGGTGCAGTCCAGGTGAAGAACGCGGCGTTCGAGCTCGACGACGTCAAAGGGACCGGCGGAGTCACCATTACCTTCTCGGTTCCCTTGTCGATCGTGACCCAGATCGACATCGACACGATCGACCTCGATGCGTACCTGGCGAGGGCTGCGGCTGGTGAGAAGAAGCCGGCACCGGCGGCGCTCAACACGGCGTCGAGCAAGAAGGCGCCCGACTCGGTGTTCCCGTCGATCGGGCTGAAGCTCAAGATCGCCAAGGCAATCTACAACAAACAGACGATCGGCGGCATCCAGGCCAACCTGGCGCTCAAGGGCCGTACGCTCTCGTTCGACGACATCTCGGTCTCCAACCTGGGCGGCGCGCGCTTCGCCGTGCGCGGCAATGTCGTCGACTTCGACCGGCCGCTGCGGCGCTTCGACATTGCCCTGAATTTCGAGGCGCCCGACCTCGCGCCCGTGCTCAAGATCGCGGGTGCGACCGCGCCCGATACGGTCGGCAGGGTCACGGCCAAGGGCGGCGTGTCGGGCACGGTGGAGGCGATGACCTTCCGCGAGCTCGAGATCGCGGCCGAGAACCAGACGGCGCGCATCGACGGGACGCTCACCATGCCGGGGGCGGCCAAGGACCCGCCCTCCACCATCGGCTACAAGGGCAAGGTCACGGCCAACGGCCAGACCATCGAGGGCACGGTCGAAGGCAAAGTCGCCGACCGCCCGTCCATCACCGCCGATCTTCGCACCAGCCTCCTCGACCTCGACAAGTTCGGTGGCGCGCCGGCTCCCGCGGGACAGCGCGGCAAGCCGCCGGCCGGTTCCGCCCCGGCGCAACCGGCGACCCAGACCATCGACACATCGGCGCTGCGCGCCTTCGATGCCTCGTTCAAGCTGGTCGCGGGCACGCTGGTCAGCTCGCCGCTTCGACTCAACAACGCCGATATCGCCTTCACCCTGAAGGATGGCCTGCTCACGCTCCAGCACCTGAAGGGCGGGCTCTATGGCGGCGCGATCGACCTCGACGGCACCATCGACGGCCGCAAGCCCGAGCTGGCGATCGCCTTCCAGGGCGATGCCAAGGGCATCAATCTCGGCGAGATGCTGCGCAGCACCTCCGGCACCAACGTATTCGGCGGCAAAGTGCGCGTCACGGTCGACGGCCAGCTCAACGCCACCGGTATCACGCTGAAGGGCGCCGGCGCTACGCGCGAGCAGCTGCGCGGCTCGATGGTGGGCGGCATGCAACTCGGCGGCCACGTGTTCGCCGGCGCCGACCAGGCGCTGATCACCCTGGGGTCGACCGCCGCCGGTGCGGTCGGCGGCGTGGTCGACAACACGCTTGGCAACGTGCTGGGCGTGGTGGGCGCGCGCAGCCCGACCAACCTGCTGACGGCGGCCTCGGTGCTGCTGCATCGGTTCGTGAACCGGAACAATCCGATCTCCGGCCATCTCGACATCGCGGGCGGCATGCTGACCGACAAGAACCTGGTGATTTCCGGCGACCGAGCCACCGCAAACATCGTGACCCGCACCAATCTCGTGAACTCGACCACCAGCACGACGGTGAACTTCGTGCTCGCCGAGGATCCGTCGGCGGCGTACATCGTCGCCTCGATCAACGGCCCGTTGTCGAACCCGAGCTACAGCGTCAATCGCGGCAGCGCCAAGGATCCGCCGGGTGTGGTCAACACGCTCACCAATGCCGTGCCCAACATCATTCCCGGCGTCGGCAACGTCCTGCCCAAGGTGCCGCTGCCCAACATTCCCCTTCCCAACCTCTTCGGCCGCTGAATGCTCGACAAGCTGATGGACGCGCTCAAGGCGCGGTTCGGAACCGCGCCGGCGCTGAGGGACGCGCCAAAGAACGCCGACGTGCTGGCCGAGATGGCCAACCGTCGCGTGATCCGCCGCTACACCGACCAGCCGGTCGATGCGGCATTGCTCGAGACGCTGTGCGCGGTGGCGCTGTCGGCGCCCTCGAAGTCGGACCTGCAGCAGGCCGACATCGTGATCGTCTCCGACAAGGGCCAGCGCGAGAAGCTCGAGGCGCTGCTGCCGGACAATCCGTGGGTGAAGGCGGCGCCGGTGTTCCTGGTGTTCTGCGGCAACAATCGCCGCCATCGCCTGCTGTTCGAGTGGCGCGGACGGCCGTTCGTCAACGACTACCTCGACCCGTTCTTCAACGCCTCGGTCGATGCCGGCATCGTGCTGGCGACCTTCATCGCCGCCGCCGATCGGGTAGGGTTGGGGACCTGTCCGATCAGTGCCATCCGCAACCACGCCCAGGAGGTCTCGGACATCCTGTCGCTGCCGTCGCACGTTTTCCCGGTGGCGGCACTGGGCGCCGGCTGGCCGTCCTTCGCAGGGGTCATGAGTCCACGGCTCGGGCTCGACGTCACGATCCATCGGGACCGCTACGACGAGAGCGGGCTCGAGGAGAAGATCGCTGCTTACGACAAGCGCCGCGAGGCGGTGCAGCCGTACCGCACGCAGCGCTACACGGAGAAGTTCGGCCAGAGCGCGGCGTATGGCTGGTCCGAGGACAAGGCTCGGCAATATTCGGTGCCCGAGCGAGCCGATTTCGGCGCTTTCGTGCGCCGCAAGGGCTTCAAGCTCGACTGATCTTCCGCTTGGCCTGTTTCAGCACGTAAACCCGCAGCGCGCTCGAGAGGTTGCCGCTGCCGTTCTTCGGGGTGTCCCGCGTCTTGTCGACCTCGGTCACCAGGGCATTGAGGGACAATTCGCGCGCCCGGGCGATCGCCGCGAGCTCGTCCCAGAACTCGTCCTCGAGCGAGATGCTGGTCTGATGCCCGTGAATGGTGATCGAGCGTTTACGCATGCGTGAATTGTGACAGCGGCAAGAAGCGCGCTCAACGTGCCTTGCCGGTGTCACAGCCCATGCGTATATACCCGCGCAAACACAGCCCCTTTCTCCCCCCGGAAAACGATCCCCTTATGGATATCCGCAACGTCGCGATCATCGCGCACGTCGACCATGGCAAGACGACGCTCGTGGACTGCCTGCTGAAGCAGAGCGGCACCTTCCGCGACAACCAGCAGGTCGCCGAGCGCGCCATGGACTCCAACGACCTCGAGCGCGAGCGTGGCATCACCATCCTCGCCAAGGCGACCTCGGTCGTCTGGAAGGGCACGCGCGTCAACATCGTCGACACGCC
>DATGMK010000027.1:0-95758 GCA_035293665.1 Reyranella sp.
TCAAGGGCCACGAGGAAGTGCGCCAGGCCGCCGCGTGGCTGAAGCGCGAAGGCTCGCCTGTGAACTTCCATGGCTTCGTCGAGGGCAACGATATCGGCGCCGGAGTGGTCGACGTGGTGGCGACTGACGGCTTCACCGGCAACGTGGCGCTGAAGGCGATCGAGGGTACGGCCAAGCTCTATACCGGCTTCGTGCGCGATGCCTTCCGCACCTCCACCTTCGCCAAGATCGGCTACCTGTTCGCCTCGGGCGCGTGGGTGAAGCTGCGCAAGCGTGTCGATCCGCGCCGCTACAACGGCGGCGTCTTCCTGGGGCTGGACGGTGTCTGCGTGAAGAGCCATGGCGGCACCGACGATCTTGGATTCGCCTACGCTATCGGCGTGGCCCGCGATCTGGTGCGCTACGAGTACAAGAACAAGCTCGTCGAGGGCCTGGCCAAGTTGCACCAGGTCATCTCGACGCCTGACTCGCCCGAAGAGGCGCTGCAGGCAAGCGGAGGGACTGCGTGATCCGGTCGGTGGTTCAGGGGTGCGGCGCCTATCTGCCCGAGAAAATCGTCACCAACGCCGATCTGGCCAGGCAGATGGACACTTCCGACGAGTGGATCCAGCAGCGCACCGGTATCCGCCAGCGTCACATCGCAGCCAACGGCGAGTTCACCTCGCACCTCGCCACCAGGGCTGCGCAGCGTGCGCTCGACCGGGCAGGGATGAAGGCTGCGGATCTCGACCTGATCGTGCTGGCCACCGCCACGCCCGACGAGACTTTCCCCGCGACCGCGACTCGCGTGCAGGCGGCGCTCGGCATGACGCGCGGCTCGGCGTTCGACGTCCAGGCGGTGTGCGCGGGCTTCATCTATGCGCTGTCCGTTGCCGACAGCATGATCAAGAACGGCATCGCCTCGAGCGCCCTGGTGATCGGCGCCGAGACCTTCTCGCGCATCCTCGATTGGAACGACCGGGGGACGTGCGTGCTGTTCGGTGACGGCGCCGGGGCGATCGTGCTGCGGGCCGAGCAGGAGGAGGGCACGTCGCACGATCGTGGCGTGCTCGCCCACGCGCTCCATTCCGACGGCCGCCAGCACGACATCCTCTACGTCGATGGGGGCCCGTCCTCGACGCGCACCACCGGCCTGCTGCGGATGGAAGGCAAGGAGGTCTTCAAGCACGCCGTGGTCAACATGGCGACCGTGGTCGGGGAGGTGCTGGACAAGGCGGGCCTGACCGCCAAGGACATCGACTGGCTGGTGCCGCACCAGGCCAACAAGCGCATCATCGACGGCACCGGCCGGAAGCTCGGCCTGCCGCCCGAGCGCGTCGTGGTGACTGTGGACAAGCACGCCAACACGTCCGCCGCCTCGATTCCGCTGGCGCTGGAAACTGCGGTCAGCGACGGCCGGATCAAGCGCGGCGACCTGCTCCTTCTGGAGGGAATTGGCGGCGGATTGGCGTGGGGAGCCTCACTCGTCCGCTGGTAGCAGAGCTTTCCTGATACAAAATTTAGGGAAGTCCGCTATCCCCCTGATATTGACCGCTTTCCCCACCGGGAGTACGTATCTGGTCGGGGGAAGGAAGGGTGCCGGATGGAAGGCCGGACTATTACGCGAGCTGATTTGAGTGAGTCGGTGTTCCAGGAAGTGGGCCTGTCTCGCAATGAATCCAGCGACCTTGTGGAGACGATTCTTGCCGAAGTCGTCGAGGCTTTGGCGCGTGGGGAATCCGTAAAGATCTCGTCGTTCGGGAGCTTTACAGTCCGCGACAAGGGACAGCGTATCGGCCGAAATCCAAAGACGGGACAGGAAGTGCCAATCCTGCCCCGACGCGTCCTTGTCTTCCGTGCGTCGAACGTCCTGAAGTCTCTGATCAACGGGACGCCGGCCGAATCTGGCAAGGGGTCGTCGGGGTGATGTGGGGGGATAGGATATGGCAGTAGCAGCTCAAGCCGTCGAACGGCGTGTCGAGAAATCAGCGCAGGCTTTCCGCACCATCAGCGAGGTGGCGGCGGAACTGGACGTGCCGCAGCACGTGCTGCGCTTCTGGGAAAGCAAGTTCAGCCAGGTCCGTCCGCTGAAGCGCGGCGGCGGCCGGCGTTACTATCGGCCGGAGGACATCGACCTTCTGCGCCGCATTCGTTCGCTGCTCTATGAAGACGGCTATACCATCAAGGGCGTGCAGCGTCTGTTGAAGGAGGGCCGAGGCCGCCTGCCGTCGCAGCGCCTCGACACGGTGGCCGAAAGTGCGCTGGAGAGCCTGCGCATCGTGTCGGCGCGCGCCGAGGCGATGGCCGCCGGCCAGCGCGCGATGCCGCGGACCGGACCGCAGCCGGCGACCAGCACGCCGCGCGCGGCGATGCTCGACCTGCACAAGCGGCGCGAGATCGAAACCGTGCTCGAAGACCTCGAGCAGGCGCTGACGCAGCTGCGTACGACCTTGAATCAGCAGAACTAGACAGCGGCAAAATTCTTCCTGCTCAACGAGTGGGAGTCCGCGACTCAGCGCGACACCAGATCAGGTGGTTATCGGGGAACAATCCGATAACCACCTGATTTTCATTGGGTTTTCGCCAAATCCGCGTATCCTGTCCCTGAGGGGTAATTGCAACTAGGCATCGTCAAGGGGGACGCGCCGTGCTTGCTGATCAGGAAAAGGCCGTTGCGCCTGCCGTGGCGCTGTGCGCGCTGAACGACAACGACGTCCGAGGAATAGAGCCGTCATTGCCGGAGTTGTTCTACCTGCGGCGGGGGCTCACCCAGCCGGGCGGCAAGCTGCCGCTGTTCGATCTGGACGGCCAGGCGATCGCACCCGAGGTGGTACAGGTCTGCCTCGACCGCGGCTGGGCTGAGCCGTGGTTCAGCAATCCGCTGAAGCCGGACTGGCTGGTCTGCAAGCTCACGGAAGCCGGGCGCCGGCTCGCCTCGGCGTAGGTCCGCAGACGACCACCGGTCGTCGGCCGTAGCGGTTCGCCGAACGCCGCCGGGTGCCGATGCACCACTGATCCATCGCCCGACTTATGGCAGGGAAGAGAAATGGTCGGGGCGGCCGGATTTGAACCGACGACCCCCAGTCCCCCAGACTGATGCGCTACCAGACTGCGCTACGCCCCGACCGGAAAGGCGCGTGTAGCGCGAATGGCAGTGATACCGCAAGCCGGCTTGGCGGCGCATTCAAGGGAAGCCTATACACGCGCCATGAAAGCCGCCGCCGACCGCGTTCTGTTGTTTTCCTCGATCGGCCACGGGCTGATGCACCTGATGACGGCGTTCTATGCCGTGATCGTGCTGACTCTGGCGGCGGTGTGGCAGCTGCCGGTCGAGACGCTGCTCGAACTCTATGCGCCGGCGACGGTGCTGCTGGGCATCATGTCGCTGCCGGCCGGCTGGGCCTCCGACAAGTTCGGCGCGCCAGCCATGATGGTCGTGATGTTCGTCGGCATGGGCCTGTCGTCGATCGCCTGCGGCCTGATGCCGACCGGCGACACGCTCGCTTTGTCCATCTGCCTGTGCGGTATCGGCGCATTCGGCGCCATCTACCATTCGGTCGGTATCGGCTGGGTGATCCGCACCGCCAGGGAGCAGGGCCATGCGATGGGCGTGAACGGCCTGTGGGGCAGCGCCGGGCTCGCGCTCTACGGCGTGGTGCCCGGGGTACTGATCACGCTGGCGTCCTGGCGCGCGGCCTTCATCGTGCCGGGTGTGATCTGCCTGGTGATGGGTGCGATCGTCGCCTGGCAAACTGCGATGGGCCGCATCGGCGACCGGCCGATGCCTGCGACTCCCGGCGTGAAGGCGGGCCGCGCCGAGTTCTGGCGTGTCTTCTCTGTACTGTCGGTCACGATGGCGCTGGAAGGTGTGATCTGGCAGTCGGTGATGTTCGGCGCCGCGCTCGTTTTCGAGACCCGCTTCCAGGCGACGTCGGTGTTGTGGGTCGGCCTCGCCACCTCGATGATCTACGTCCTCTCGGGGTTCGCGCAGTATGCGTTGGGCCGGCGCATCATCGACCGCTATCCGCTCAAGAACACCTATGTCATCGCCTCGGGGCTGCAGGTCCTGGCGATGCTGGGCCTCGCCATGGGCAATGGCTACATGGCGCTGCTGGGCGCGACCTTCTCCGCGGTGCTGAGCGCCGCCGCCGGGCCGGTCGAGAACATCCTGATCGCGCGCTATACGCCCAGCCGCTACCACGGCCTGGGCTTCGGCGCGAAGTTCGTGGTGGCGTTCGGCGCCAGTCCGCTCGCCATCCTGCTGATCGCCTGGGTGCGCAAGACGACGGGCAGCCTCGACCTGATGTTCCTCGGTCTCGCCGCCACGTCGGTCGTGATCACGGCAGTGGCGCTGCTGCTGCCGAACGAACGGGCCGAGCAGGTCCCCGGCGTGCCGCAGCCCGCGCCGGCCGAATAGCGGCTACTTGGTGGCCTTCGCCGCCTTGTAGGACGGCCTTGCGAGGCAGCGGTCGAGCCATGCCCCGGCATTCGGGTACGGCTTGAAATCGTATTTGATCGGCTTCGACCAACTCAGAATCGAGGCGAGGTTGAGGTCGGCGACCGTGAAGCTCGGGCCGAGCAGGTACTCGTGCCCCTCGAGCTCCGCGTTCAGCACGGCGAACGGCTTGGGCAGCGTCTTCTGCGCCTCTGCGACCGCCTCGGGTTTGCGCTTGTCCGGCGCGGTCATGAACATGTCGATCAGGATGGTGAGCAAGGGCTTCTCGATCTCGGTCATGCCCCAGAAGCTCCATTGGTAGCAGCGCGCCTGGTCCTCCGGGCTCGACGGCCAGAAGCCGTCCTTGTTGAAACGCTTGGCCAGGTAAAGGTTGATCGCCATCGATTCGAACAGCTTGAAGTCGCCGTCGACCAGCGTCGGCACCTTGCCGTTGGGGTTGACCTTCAGATAGTCGGACGTCTTCAGGTCCTTCATCTCCATGCCGACATGCTCGAACGGGATGCCGAGCTCGTTTGCGATCCAGAGAGCCCGCGCGGCGCGGGAAGCGGTCGGTCCGTAGATCTGTATGGTCACGCCAATTCTCCCAAGCCCTTAGTCGGCGAGCCCGTGCTCGCTGCCCACATAACCGTGGCGATGGCCGAACCGTTCGGTCATCACCGTTGCGAAATCCTTGTCCGGCCCGGCGATCCAGCCGCCGGCCCGCACAGCATAGCGCGCCGCCGAGCCCGCCGCCTTGGGCGCCTCGCCGCTGGCCAGCGCCCGCGCGGCGCCCATGACCAGTTTGCGGAACTCGACGATGCCGACATCGGTCGGGCCGAGATGCTCGCGCGTGCGGTCCTGAATCGGGCCCTGGCTGTCCTGGATCGCGGCGTCCTGCTCGCTCACGCCCATGATGCCGGTGAAGCTCTCGGTCTTCTGCTTCTCGCGATCGAGCATGTAGTCGTTGCGGATGTTGCGCACCGGCACGTAGTCGGCATCGACCTCGGCGTGCAGGCTGAGACCCCGGGCGTACTTCTCGCGCTCGGAGTTGGTGAACGGCCGGTCGGGCAGCCAGCTGTAGGTGTAGATCCAGCAGTTCACGTCATCGACCGGCACCCAGCATTGACCGTGATAGACGTCGCCCGGGAAGGCGACCGGCACCAGCGCATGGTTGGGCATCAGGAACTGCGAGATGCGCCAGTACTTGTCGGCGCTATCGGTCTTGCGCGCCGCGCCGATCGCCAACCCGGCGTCGTGGCCGAGGATGGCGAACTTCGGCCGCGGATCGTCCATCACCCAGCGGATGCGGTCCTGAAGCTCCTGGCCGGCGCCGATCGCCGAGGTGGTGCGGAAGATCTCGAGCTTTGCCTTCTCGTCCTTGGTGGGCACCTTGTGCAGGAAGGAGAAGTGCGCAGTATCGATCGCGCCCTCGAGGCTCTGCACCCAGTTGCAGTCCTGCCACTTCTTCGAGACGTAGCGATGCGATGCGGGGACAAGGCCCAGCTCGAGCTGCGGCAGCTCCGGCACGTGATCGCGCGGCCCCATGTAGACCCACACGATGTCGGCCCATTCGCGTACCGGGTAGGCGTGCAGCTTGATGGTATCCTTGTAAGAGGACCCGGGCGGCGAGGTCGGCAGGTCGACGCAATTGCCGTCGACATCGAACTTCCAGCCATGGAAGGCGCAGCGGATGCCGCACTCCTCGTTGCGGCCATAGTAGAGATTGGCGCCGCGATGTGGGCAGTGCGGCTCGACGATGCCGATGCGGCCATTGCTGTCGCGGAAGGCCAGCAGGTCCTCGCCGAGCAGCCTGATCTTCTTCGGCGGCCCGTCGCGTTCGGGCAGTTCCTCGGACAGCAGGGCGGGCATCCAGAATCGGCGCAGCAACTCACCCATCGGCGTGCCCTTGCCGGCGCGGGTGAGGAACACGTTGTCGGCCTTGCTGAGCATCAGTCGCCCAAACCGTATTGCTGGCCGACATAACCGCGCGCGTGGCCGAAGCGCGCGGTCATTACCGCGTCGAGGTTCTTGTCCGGCGGGGCGACGGCGCCGCCGGCGCGCACCGCATAGCGACGCGGAGAGGCGGCCGCCTTTGGTTCGGCCCCCGTCTGGAGCGCACGCGCGGAACTCATCAGCAATTTGCGGAACTCGACGATGGCGACGTCGGTCGGGCCGAGATGTTCCTTCGTGCGGTCCTGGATCGGGCCCATGCTGTCCTGGATCGCCGCATCCTGTTCGCTGACGCCGACGATGCCGGTGAAGCTCTCGTCCTTCTGGGCCTGGCGATCGAGCAGGTAATCGTTGCGCGGGTTGCGCAGCGGCACGTAGTGGTCGTCGATCTCCGCGTGGACGTTGAAGCCACCATCGAACTTGGCGCGTTCGGCGTTGCTGAACGGCCGATCCGGCTGCCAGCAGTAGGTGTAGATCCAGCACGACTTGTCGTCGACCGGCACCCAGCACTGGCCGTAGTAGATCTCGCCCGGAAACGCCGTTGGCGTGTAGGCGTGGTTGGGCATCAGGAACTGCGAGATGCGCCAATAGAGGTCGGGCCCGTCGGTCTTGCGCGCCGCGCCGATCAGCAGACCGGCATCGTGGCCGTGCACCGTGAACTTCGGGCGCGGATCGTTGTGGATCCAACGGATGCGGTCGTCCGGCGTCGCCTGGTCGGCGATCGCCGCCTTGGCCAGAGCGGCGCGCGCCTTGGCCTCGTCCTTGGCGAGCACGGCGTGGAGGAACGAGAAGTGTGCGGTATCGAGCGCACCTTCGACGCTCTGCACCCAGTTGCAGTCCTGCCACTTCTTGGTGACGTAGCGGCTCGACGCGGGCACGAGGCCGAGCTCGAGCTGCGGCAGCTCGGGCATCTTGTCCTTCGGGCCCATGTAGACCCAGACGATATCAGCCCATTCGCGTACCGGGTAGGCGTGCAGCTTGATCGTATCCTTGTACGAGGACTCGGGCGGCGAGGTCGGCAGATCGATGCAGTTGCCGTCGACGTCGAACTTCCACCCGTGGAAGGCGCAGCGGATGCCGCACTCCTCGTTGCGGCCGTAGTAGAGGCCGGCGCCGCGATGCGGGCAGTGCGGCTCGACGATGCCGATGCGGCCGTTGGTGTCGCGGAAGGCCAGCAGGTCCTCGCCCAGGATCTTGATCTTCTTGGGCGGTCCGTCGCGCTCGGACAGTTCCTCGCTCAGCAGCGCCGGCATCCAGAAGCGGCGCAACAGGTCGCCCATCGGCGTGCCAGGACCGGTGTGGGTCAGGAACTCGTTGTCCGCCTTGCTGAGCATGTCGCCTCACTACAACACCGTCACCCCGAGCGTAGCCGAGGGGTCTTTTTTGTGGGAGCCCAAAAGGTCCCTCGGCTTCGCTCGGGACGACGGGCTATGCGCCCGTCGCCTTGGCCAAAGCTTGCTCCAAGTCGGCGATGATGTCCTCCACCGTTTCGATGCCTATCGACAGGCGAATGACGTCCGACCCGGCGCCGGCAGCAATCCGCTGCTCGTCGGTGAGCTGGCGGTGGGTGGTCGACGCGGGATGGATGATCAGGCTTTTGGCGTCGCCGATGTTCGCGACATGGGAGAAGAGGTCGACGCTGTCGACCACCTTCATGCCGACCTCGTACCCGCCCTTGACGCCGAAGGTGAAGATCGAGCCGGCGCCCTTCGGCAGGTACTTCCGGGCGAGCGCATTGTACTTGTTCGACGGCAGGCCGGCGTAGTTGACCCATGCGACCGACGGATGCTTCTCCAGCCACTGGGCGACCTTCAGCGCATTGGCGCAGTGTCGCTCCATGCGCAGGCCGAGCGTCTCCATGCCGAGCATGGTGAGCCAAGCGTTCATCGGCGCCTGGGTCGGTCCGAGATCGCGCAGGCCGACCGCATGGCTGTGGAAGGTGTACGCCATGTCCCCGAACGACTCGAAAAAGTTGAGGCCGTGATAGGCGGGCTCGGGGCCGGCGAGGCTCGGGAACTTGCCGCCTTTGGCCCAATCGAACTTGCCCGAGTCCACCACCGCGCCGCCCATCGACGTGCCCGTGCCGCTCAGGAACTTGGTGGTCGAATGGATGACGAGGGTCGCGCCGTAATCGATCGGCTTGCACAGCCACGGTGTCGCCATGGTGTTGTCGACGATCAGCGGGATGCCGGCATCATCGGCGATCCTCGCGATTGCCTCGAGGTCGCTGATCACACCGCCGGGGTTGGCGAGGCTCTCGATGAAGAAGGCCTTGGTGGTCTCGGTGAGCGCGCGCTTGAAATTGTCCGGCGTATCGGCGTCGACGATGTGCGCTTTCCAGCCGAACTTCGGATAGGTGTTCCGCATCTGCTGCAGCGAGCCGCCGTAGAGGCGGGAGGAGGCCACCACCTCATCGCCCGGTTGCATCAGCGGGAAGAGGGCCAACACCTGGGCCGAATGACCCGACGCGGTCACCGTGCAGCCGCGGCCGCCTTCGAGCGTGGCGAGCCGCGTCTCGAGCGCCGCGTTGGTCGGATTGGTCAGCCGCGAATAGATGAAGCCCACGGTTTGCAGGTTGAACAGCGCAGCGGCGTGGTCGGCATCGTCGAAGGCGTAGGCCGTCGATTGGTAGATCGGCAGGGCGCGCGCGCCCGTCGCCGGGTCGGGTCCGGCGCCGGCGTGGATCGACAGCGTCTCGAAGCCATAGGTCTTGCTCATCATGGCGCTCCACTGAAGACGATGCAGGCGGGGCTCGGGACCTTCACCCGGATGCCCGTCGGGGACAGTTTGCCGTCGCGCCCGACCTTGTAGCCGAGGATCGAATGGCCGCCCTGGTTGGCGACGTAGAGGAAGCGCTGCGCGGGATCGAGGCAGAAGAAGCGCGGCACGCCGCCCCTGGTCGGCACCCATTGCCGCGGCGTAAGCGTGCCCTTGACCGGATCGATTCCGAACACGCCGATGCTGTCGTGGCCGCGGTTCGAGACGTAGACATTGCGCCCGCCGCGATCGACCCAGATCTCGGCGCCGGTGCTGTAGCCGGTGAAATCGGGCGGCGTGGACGGCACGCGCTGGTTCGGGGTGAGCCGGCCGCTCTTGCGATCCTGGCGATAGGCGGTGACCGTCGAATCGAGTTCGTTGATCACGTATGCGAGCGCCTTGGTCGGGTGGAAGTCGATGTGCCGCGGCGCGGCGCCCGGACGGGCAGCGACCTCGTTGACGTGCACCGCGACACATCGCTTCGGATCGATCCGATAGGTCATGATGCTGTCGGCGCCCTTGTTGGGTACGTAGAAGAAGCGGCCCTGGCGGTCGAGCGGATTGTGATGGGGGCGGATGTTCTTCTGCTCGGTGCGATGCGGACCCAAGACGCCCTTGAGCGTCGTCAGCGTCGGATAGGGGCCGAGCGTGCCGTCGTCCTTCACCGGGAACACTGCGATCGAATCGGTGCCGTAATTGGTGACGAACAGGAACTTGCCGGTCGCATCGAGTGCGAGGTGGATGGGGTTGTAGCCGCCGGTCGGCTGGCGGCCGATCACCTTCAGGTGGCCGGTCTTGCCGTCAATGGCGTAGGCAGTGACGTCGCTGCGATCGCCGTGCACCGAATAGAGAAAGCGGCCGGTCCTGTCGACGGCCAGGAACGAAGGGTTCTCCAGCCCGTCGAGCAGCTGCACGTGCTTGAACGCACCGCTGCGTGGATCGACGCGATAGACATTGATGCCTTTGCCCCGGCCGTTCCGTTCGGGCGTGGTGTAGCAGCCGACGTAAGCGAAGAGTGTCATGGCCGCAGCATGCCGTCAGGCAAAGCGGGCGACAATCATCGCGTGAGATGCACTGCCAGCCCGGGATGGTGGTCTTCCAGCCGGAGTGTCAGGCCGTGCAGGGTCGTGATCGCCTTGACCAACGCAAGGCCGAGGCCGCTGCCTCTGGTCGTGCGGCTGCGGTCGAGGCGGTAGAAGCGATCGAACACCTTCTCGCGCTCCTCCGCTGGAATGCCCGGTCCATTGTCGGCCACCACGGCCTCGAAGCCGTTGCCCTTCGGATGGAGGGCGAGGCGGACGGTGCTGCCGTCGGGCGTATGGGTCAGCGCGTTCTCGACCAGGTTGGAAAAGAGCTGCGCCAGCAGCTGGCGGTCGCCGGTCATCTTGACGCCATCCGCCACGTCGACCTCCAGCTTGTGCTGCGAATCCTCGGCCGACGGCTCGTAGGCCTCGGCGATGCTGCGCATCAGTTCAGACAGGTCGACGTCGGTGAAGGCGCTCTTTTGAGCGCCCGCCTCGATCTGGGCGATGCGCAGCAGGGCGGAGAAGATCTCGAGCAGGCTGTCGGCCTCCGCTATCGCGCCCTCGGTCGCGGCCTGGTATTCGGCGGTGGTCGAGGCGTGTTCGCGGGCATCCTCGAGCTTCTGGCGCAGGCGGCCGAGGGGCGTCCGCAGGTCGTGGGCGATATCGCTGCTGACCTGGCGCAGGCCCTCGAGCAGCTGCTGGATGCGATCCAGCATCGCGTTCAGGCCGACGACCAGCTGATCGATCTCGTCGTTGTTGCCGCGCACCGGGATGCGGGCGCTGAGATCACCCTCCATGATGGCGCGGCTGGTGCGGCCGATCGTGTCGATGCGGCGCACGAAGTTGCCGCCCAGCAGCACGCCGCCGCCGATCGCCAGCAGGAGCGTGAGCGCGCCCGCCCAGATGAAGGCGCGCACGATCGCGTGCTGCATGTCGATCAGCCGGCTCGCATCCTGCGCCACCAGGACGAAGGTGCCGTCGGGCAAGGTGAGCCCGAAGCCCGTGAGCTTGGCGCGCGCATCGTTGGGCTCGGCGCTGTCCTTGTCGTGCACGAAGTCGACGACGCCCTCGACGGGCGGCATGCCGGGCAGGTTGCCGACCACGACCTGCTGGGTCGGCGCTTGCACGAGATAATAGATCGGGCCGCGCGTGCGGTAGCTCATGCGCCGCGTCACCTGCTCGGCGAGGCCGAGCAGCCCGTAGCGGCGATGGATCTCGGCAAGCTGCAGCGCCTCGGTGCGCAGCACCTCCTGCATGTCGTTCTGCATCGCCGCGGTGGCGATCACGAACACCGTCGCGAACAGCACGCAGGCCGACACCACGAACAGGCCGGCATAGATCAGGGTCAGCCGGAAGGTGGCCGAACGCAGGATCCGCGCGAGCGGTCTAATCCGATGTACGGATGACATACCCCGCACCTCGCACGGTGTGCAGCAGCGGCTTGTCGAAGCCCTTGTCGATCTTGGAGCGCAGGCGCGAGATGTGCGTTTCGACGATGTTGGTCTTGGGATCGAAGTGGAAGTCCCAGACCTTCTCCAGAAGCATCGTTCGGGTGACGATCTCGCCGGCGTGCCGCATCAGGTACTCGAGAATCTTGAATTCCTGGGCGAGCAGGTCGATGCGCTTGCCGCCGCGCGTCACCGCCCGCGACAGCAGATCGACCTCGAGGTCACCGACCTTGAGCGATGTCGCCGCCACGATCGGCGGCCGGCGGGCGAGCGCGCCCACGCGCGCCAGCAACTCGGCGAACGCAAACGGTTTGACCAGGTAGTCGTCGCCGCCGGCCTCCAGGCCGGCCACGCGGTCGTCGACGCCGCCCATGGTGGTCAGGAACAGCACCGGGGTGCGCGTACCGGACGCGCGGGCGGCCTTGACCAGGCTGAGCCCGTCCATCTTCGGCAGGTTTCGGTCGACGATCATTACGTCATACGGCTCGCCGGTCGCCATATAGAGGCCATCCCGGCCGTTATCGGTCTTGTCCACCACATGGCCATGCTCGCGCAGGCCCTTGGCGATGTAATCGGCCGTTTGGCTATCGTCTTCAATCAAAAGGATTTTCACGGGCCCAACTATACAAACATTCAATGTTGCGGCCATGGGGGCGCCATGGGCCGGCTCCCATATTCCTCCTGCGAGCAGACAGGAGGCTCACCCCCATGACCAAGAAGACTACATCCCGAATCCTTGCCGCCCTTGCGCTGACCACCGCGCTGACGGCCCCCGCGATCATCGTTCCCCTGGTGACGGCGCCCCCCGCCATCGCCGGGGAGGCCACGCCGCACGACTTCTCCGAGCTTGCCGCCAAGGTGACGCCGGCCGTCGTGAACGTGCAGGTGACCATGAAGGCCAATGCCGGTGAGGACGAGGACACGCAGATGTCCGACCGCGGCGCCCAGCAGCAGCTGGAGGAATTCATGCGCCAGTTCGCCGAGCGCTTCGGCCAGCAGGGCATGCGCCAGCAGCGCGTGCATCCCAAGCAGCAGGCTCTCGGTACCGGCTTCATCATCGATCCGTCCGGCATCATCGTGACCAACTTCCATGTCGCCGGTAAGGCGGACTCGATCACGGTCACTCTGCAGGACGGCCGCAAGTTGACGGCCAAGCTGCTGGGCGGCGACGAGAAGACCGACCTCGCCGTGCTGAAGGTCAAGAGCGACAAGCCGCTGCCCTACGTCGAGTTCGAGGACGGCAACAAGGTCAAGGTCGGCGAGCCGGTGATGGCGGTCGGCAATCCGTTCGGCCTCGGCGGCACCGTGACGACCGGCATCGTGTCGGCCCGCGGCCGCGACATCCAGTCCGGCCCGTTCGACGACTACATCCAGACCGACGCCGCGATCAACCGCGGCAACTCCGGCGGCCCGCTGTTCGACATGGACGGCAAGGTCATCGGCATCAACACCGCGATCTTCTCGCCGACCGGCGGCTCGATCGGGCTTGGCTTCGCCATCCCGTCCAGCATCGCCCAGCCGGTAGTGACCCAGCTCCGCGATCATGGGCGGGTCGAGCGCGGGCTGTTGGGCGTCCAGATCCAGCCAGTGACGGACGAGATCGCCAACAGCCTGTCGCTCGGCTCGACCCACGGGGCCCTGGTGGCGCAGGTCGAACCGAACAGCTCCGCCTCGAAGGCGGGCGTGCAGTCGGGTGACGTGATCAAGACCGTCGACGGCAAGGACATTCCGACCGTCCGCGATCTGACCCGCACGATCGCCGGCTACACGCCGGGCAGCACGGTCAAGCTCGGCCTGGTGCGCGACGGCAAGGACATGACGGTGAGCGCCAAGCTCGGCGACTACGCCAACATGAACAAGCAGGCCAAGGCTGACGAGGACAACGACAATAGCCAGGACGGCAAGGCTTCGCCGGGTTCGTTCGGCTTCTCGCTGGCGCCGCTCTCGCCCGACATGCGCCAGCAGCTCGGCATCAAGGACAACGTCAAGGGCGCCCTGATCGCCTCTGTCGAGTCGGGCAGCCCGGCCGAAGACCAGGGCCTGCGCGCCGGCGACGTCATCGAGCAGGTTGGCCAGCAGCCCGTCGACGGGCCGAAGGACGCTGCGGCCAAGCTGAAGGAAGCCAAGAGCACCAAGAAGCCTGTGCTGATGAAAGTCTATCGGGAGGGGTCAACCCGCTTCGTCGCTGTATCTCCCCGGGCGAGCTAAGCGGACCTTCCGACGGAGCCGGCGATGGCCCCACCATCGCCGGCTTTGCCGTGTCTGGGGTCTGAGGGTGGGGCCCGATGATCCCGGGTCTGGGAGTGGGGCTCCCAGACTTCCCACGGCCCACTTTCCGTCACCCCTCTCTTGCCAGAATCGGTGGATAAGTCCCGGTCATGGCCGAGCAAACCAAGATCGAGTGGGTCGATCACACCTTCAATCCGTGGATCGGCTGCACGCGGGTCAGCCCCGCCTGCGACAACTGCTATGCCGCCGCCATGGCGCACCGGCGGAAATGGGCGCGCTTCGAGCCACGGGCGCCGCGCCGCCGGACATCGGCCACGACCTGGCAGCAGCCGATGCGCTGGAACCGCAAGGCTGCGGTCGCCGGGCGCCGGGCAAGGGTGTTCGGGCCGAGCCTGGCCGATCCGTTCGACGCCGAGGTCTCGGCGGAATGGCGCGAGGACTATCTGCGCCTGATCGAGGCGACACCGCATCTCGACTGGATCCTGCTGACCAAGCGCCCGCTGGTGGCACGTAAGTTCTTCGCGAGCCGCAGGGTGCCGGACAATCTCTGGCCCGGCATCACCGCCGAGAACCAGACGATGCTCGACCTGCGCGCGCCGCACCTTCTGGCGATCGACGCCAAGGTCCACGTCGTGTCGGCCGAGCCCTTGCTGGGACCTCTCGATCTGGCTCGATATCTGCCGGGCATCGATTGGGTCATCGCTGGCGGCGAAAGCGGACCGCGCGCCCGGCCATCCGATCCCGACTGGTTCCGCTCACTGCAGGCGCAGTGCTCGGCGGCGGGTGTGCCATTGTTCTTCAAACAATGGGGCGAACATGGCCAGGACATGAAGAAGGTCGGCCGCCAACGCGCCGGCCGCCTGCTCGACGGCCAGGACTATCGTGAGGCGCCAGCGCCTCAAGCCATGATCCCGGCCATCTGAGTCAATCCCATCGCGACGGACAGGAGATCGGAGCCGCCGGCCAGTCTGGCCGAGGGCGCCGCGCGCCCGATGGCCGTTCGCACCGCCGGCACGCGGCTCGATCCGCCGGTAAGGAAGATCGTGTCGATGGCTGCAGGGCGCAGTCCGGCCGTTGCGATGCAATTGCTCGCCGTCCTGAACAGTCGATCGACCCTGGCTTCGATGGCGCGGTCGAACTCGGCACGCGTCGCGGTGACGGCGAGTCCGGCTTCGAGAAAGGCCAGAGGCATGGCCGCGGTTTCGTCGGCGCTCAGCGCGATCTTTGTATCCTCCACGGCAAAGGCCAGGCGGTGGCCGAGCCGCTGCTGCACGAGCGTCAGCAGGCGCTCCACCTTCTCGGGCTCGCTGGCGAGCGACACCAGGTCGGCGACCTCGCGCTCGTTCTTGTAGGTGTAGGCGAAGTTGATCGTCGCCCAGGTGGCGAGTTCGTGATAGAGCGCGTTCGGCATCGGCAGGTTCTTCTCGACCAGCTGTGTGCCAAGGCCGAGCAAGGGCATCACCACGGCCAAATTGAGCGCGGTATCGAAGTCGGTGCCGCCGATGCGTACACCGGCAGTGGCAAGCACGTCCTGGCTGCGATCAGCGCGGCCACGGTGCTGCGGGCCAAGGCGGATGACGGAAAAGTCGCTCGTGCCGCCGCCGATGTCGGCGATCAGGACCAGCTCTTCGCGCTGGATCGTCTGCTCGTAGTGGTGGGCGGCTGCGATCGGCTCGTAGACGAAGGCGACCTCGCGGAAACCTACCCGGCGGGCGATGGTCTCGAGGACCGACTGGGCCCGCGAATCCGCGGCGTCATCGTCGTCGACGAAGCGCACCGGCCGGCCATGCACGACCGCGCCGATCTCCCGGCCGGCGAAGGCTTCGGCCTTGTGCTTGAGGTGCCGCACGAAGACCTCGACCACTTGTGTGAGCGGCACCTTTCGGCCGCCCAGCACGGTCTCTTCCTCGATCAAGGGCGAGCCCAGGATCGTCTTGAGCGCGCGCATCAGCCGGCCTTCGGTCTGGCCGATATACGCGGAGACGGCCTCATTGCCGAACAGCACCCGGCTCTTGGTCTCGTAGTCGAAGAATACGGCGCTCGGAATCAGCGTACTGTCGCCTTCGACCGGTGCGAGCGTCGCCGAATTGTCATGAACGACGCCGATCGCCGAGTTCGACGTTCCGAAATCCAGTCCGCAGGCGATCATCTGGGTCCCCTTTCAGGCGCGAAGGGGTTCTCATTTATTGAGATACGCCGCGGGTTGCCAGTCTGTTTCTTTTCGCTTATTCTATGCGCGATACAGGGATGTCCGCGGCGGCGGCCATCCCTTTTCCGTTTCTGGCCTACAGCGCCGGCATCACTTCCTTGGCGAACAATTCGAGCGAGCGCTTGGACTCCTCGAACGACAGATCGCCGAAGGCGAGGCGGCACAGGCAGTAGTTGATGCCGGCGATGTCGTTGTCGCGCTTCATGCGCTCGCGCACGGTCGAGGGCGAGCCGGCGATGATGTAGCCTTGCGCCAATGCGTCCTCGAACTTCTCGGGGATCAGCTGACGCGGCAGGCCGACGCCGTGCGCGCGCCACAGATGGATCAGCGCGTCGTACCACAGCAGGAACGCGCGCTTGGCCGCGCTCTGCGCTTCCTTGTCGGTGTCGCCGACCAGGATGTGACGGCTGAGGCCGATGAACGGCATCTCTGCCTCGTCGCGGCCGAGCGCCTCCCAGGCGGCGCGATAGCGCGCGGTGAAGGCGCCGACGCCCTCGGCCTTCATGCCGACCACGCTGTTGTAGCCCTGCTTGG
Organism: Reyranella sp.; assembly: GCA_035293665.1. Taxonomy (GTDB): domain Bacteria; phylum Pseudomonadota; class Alphaproteobacteria; order Reyranellales; family Reyranellaceae; genus Reyranella. The sequence goes on from DATGMK010000027.1 coordinate 16,567, forward strand.
CCAGCCGATCCGCGCTCTCCAGCGAGTTGGCGCCATACCACAGAGGTGGGTAGGGACGTTGCACCGGCCGCATCTCCATCGGCACATCCTTAAAGGTGAAGTACTTGCCGTGATGGTCGAGCCGCTCCCGAGTCAGGCCCTTGAGGATCACCTCGGACGCCTCGGCAAATCGCTCCGGCCCGGTCGCCGGATCGACGCCGTAATAGCCTACCTCGTACGGGGAGATGCCGCGACCGAGGCCGAGTTCGAGCCGGCCGCCGCTCAGCTGGTCGAGCATGCAGATCTCGTCGATCAGGCGCAGCGGATGATAGAGGTTCACCGTGTAGACCAGCGGCCCGAAGCGCAGCGTCTTGGTGCGCTGCGCCACGGCAGCGAGGAACACGCTCGGCGAGGGCGCCATGCCGAGCGGCGTCGCATGGTGCTCGGCGATGTGATAGGCGTGGAAGCCCGCCCGCTCGTAGAGCTCGATCAGCTTGAGCCGGTCGTCGAACTGCCGATGCAGGTCACCGCCGGAGCGATCCATGTGGTCGAAGACACCGAATTTCACGACGAAGTCGTCCCGAGTGTAGCGTAGCGAAGTCGAGGGATCTTTTTCATGGCTTCCTCACGAATAGGTCCGGCCACTGCGCCTCGCTTCGCGCGGCTTCGGTCGGGATGACGGAGTGGCTCACAGCGCCCTCTTTCTGCTGCTGATCACGCCGCTGGCGATGCCGTGCCATTCGATGGTGCCGCTCAGCCGCGAGTGCTCGATCTTGGGGCAGCGGTTCATCACGACCTTGAGGCCGGCAGCCTCGGCGCGCTTGGCGGCCTCATCGTTGCGGACGCCGAGCTGCATCCACACCACCTTGGCGCCGTGCTTGATGGCATCATCGGTGATCGGGCCGGCCGCTTCGGAGTTGCGGAAGATGTCGACCATGTCGGCTTTCTGCGGCAGCTCCGCCAGCGAGCCGTAAACCTTCTGGCCCAGGATTTCCTGCCCAGCGGCGGCCGGGTTGACCGGGATCACCTTGTAGCCGCGGTCGAGCAGGTATTTCGCTGCGAAATACGACGGACGATTCCAGTTGGCCGAGAGGCCGACCATGGCGATGGTCTTGGTCTCGCGCAGGATGCGCCGCAGGTAGAGATCGTCGTAGCGGTCGTGAACGATTGCCGGACGGGCTGCGGACATGGCGGACTGGGACATGGGGAGGATTATACATGGCGCCCTTGCTGTTTGAACCGATCAGCATCCGCGACGTGACGCTCAAGAACCGCGTCGTGGTGGCGCCGATGCATCAGTACGCCGCCGACAAGGGCTTTGCGACCGACTGGCATCTGATGAACGCCGGCCGCTATGCCGCCGGCGGGGCGGGGCTGGTCATTATGGAATCGACCAAGGTCGAGCGGCGCGGCTGCGGGACCGTCGGCGATCTCGGCATCTGGGACGATGCTCATATCCCTGGCCTCAAGCGCTGCGTCGACTTCATCCGCCAGCAGGGCTCGGTGCCGGGTATCCAGCTCGGCCATTCGGGCCGCAAGGCGCGGCGCTTCCGGCCGTGGGAGGGCGGCGCACCCCTCAAGAACGGGCCGGGCGTCTGGGACTGGGAGGGTTGGGAACTTGTCTCTTCGAGCGCCATCAATTCGCCGGCGACCGACCCGACCCCGCGCGCGCTGACCCGCGCCGAGATCCCGCAGGTGGTGGAACGCTGGGGCCAGGCGGCGCGGCGAGCGAACGAGGCCGGCTTCGACGTGCTCGATATTCATGGCGCGCACGGCTACCTGATCCACCAGTTCCTTTCGCCGTTCTCCAATGTGCGCAACGACGAGTATGGCGGCAGCGAGCTCAATCGCATGCGCTTCGCCATCGAGGTAGTCGAGAGCGTGCGGGCGCACTGGCCGGCCTCTAAGCCCTTGTTCCTGCGCCTGTCGGTCGAGGACGATTCTGGATGGGGGCCAGACCAGAGCGTGGCCTTGGCAAAGATCGTGAAGCCCAAGGGCATCGACGTGATCGACTGCAGCTCGGGCGGCATGCGCGGCTCGCCAGTGGTGAGCGCTGGTCCCGTCACCTACGGCTATCAGGTGCCGTATGCAGAGCGGCTGAAGCGCGACGCGGACATCATGAGCATGGCGGTCGGCCTGATCGTGCATGCCGACCAGGCCGAACAGATCCTGCAGGAGGGCCGGGCCGACCTGATCGCGCTCGCCCGGGAGCTCCTATACAACCCGAACTGGCCGATGGATGCAGCGCAGAAGCTCGGCATCGATGCCCAGTTCGGTTCCGTACCGCCGCCGCAGGCTTATTGGCTGGCCAAACGTGCGCAATCGGTGAAGACGGTCGTGCCGTCGACCTACATGAAAGGGATCAACACCCAATAGCGGTCACCGGGTCGTGACGCGCACGCGAGGAGGCTCGCGACTATGATCGCCGCCGATTCAAACGGTGTGGAGATCATCATGAAGGGATTTCTTGCGACGGCTCTCCTGCTTGGCGTCGTCGCCACGCCGGCCTTCGCAGCCATGAAGCCGGGCGACAAGGCGCCGGACTTCACGGCGAAGGCGACCGTGGGCGGCGACGAGTTCAATTTCTCGCTGGCCGATGCGCTGAAGAAGGGGCCGGTGGTGCTCTATTTCTTTCCCAAGGCCTTCACAAAGGGCTGCACCGCCGAAGCGCACGAGTTCGCCGAGGCGACCGAGCAGTTCAAGGCCGCCGGCGCGACCCTGATCGGCATGTCGGCTGACGACATCGGCACGCTGCACAAGTTCTCGACACAGGAATGCTCGTCCAAGTTTCCGGTCGCGGCCGATCCCGATCTCAAGGTCATCAAATCCTTCGATTCGGTCATGGAGGGCAAGAACATCTCCGATCGCACATCTTTCGTGATCAAGCAGGACGGCACGGTTGCGTACGTCTATTCCGATCGCAATCCCGACAAGCACGTCGAGAACACGCTGACCGCCGTCAAGGCGCTGACGAAGAAGTAGTCCGCATCAGCTCGGTGCGCCGGCGCAGCAGGTGCGCCGAGGCCATCAGCGCGACGGTCAGCACGATCGTCAAGGTGGACACCGCGGCGATGGTCGGATCGATCTGGAAGCGCAGGTCGTCCCACATGCGGCGCGGCAACGTCACCGCCCCTGAGCCCGAGAGGAACAGCGCCACCACCAGCTCGTCGAACGAAGTGATGAAGGCGAACAGCGCGCCGACCAGCACGCCGGGCCGGATCAGCGGCAGCGTGATCTGGAAGAACGTGCCGCGCGGCGTGGCGCCGAGGCTCAGCGCCGCCTGCTCGAACCGGGGATCGATGCCGGCAAGGCTTGCGCTCACGCTGATCACGACGAACGGCACGGCGAGGCAGGTGTGGGCGATCACCATGCCGATCGGCAAGCCCACCAGACCATAGCGCGCATAGGCGTAGTAGATCCCGATCGCGACCACGATGATCGGCACGATCAGCGGCGACAGGATCAGGCCGGTTGCCAGGATGCGCAGCGGGCGCGGCAAGCGGGCGATGCCGAGCGCCGCCAGAGTGCCAAGCGTCGTCGAGAGCACGACAACGGAGGCGGCGACCCACAAGCTCATCCAGGTCGGCCGCAGCCAGTCGGCGTTGCCGAAATAGGCCGCATACCACTTCAGGCCGAAGGCGGGCGGCGGGAAGGTGAGGTAGCTCGCCGACGAGAACGACACGATCATCACCACGACGATCGGGAAGGCGAGGAACAGCAGGATCAGCCCGACCACCGTTCTCGGCAGGAACCGGGCGATCATCGGCTGCTCATCCGCAAGGCGTTGCCGACGCCGGGCAGGCGGTAGAACAGGACAATCAGGCCGAGGGCGATCGCCAGCAGCACCGCCGACAGTGTCGAGGCATAGGCCCAGTTGAGCTGGTCGACCTGCTGGGCGATCAGCATCGACAGGGTGATCTCGCGCGGGCCGCCGACCATTGCCGGCGTGATGTAGAAGCCGAGCGCCAGCACGAACACCAGCAGCACGCCGGCCGCCACGCCGGGCATGGAGAGCGGCAGGGTCACCTGCCGGAAGGTCGCGAAGGGCGAGGCGCCCAAGCCGGCCGCCGCGCGGCCGAACGAGGGATCGATCTGCCGCAGCGCGTTGGCGATCGGCAGGATCATGTAGGGCAGCAGGATGTGCGTCATGGCGATTTCGGTCGCGAGCGGTGTGTTGAGGATGCGCAACGGCCGCTCGATCAGGCCCGACGTGAGCAGCGCCTCGTTGATCAGCCCGTGACGGCCCAGCAGCACCATCCAAGCGTAGCTGCGGACCAGGATGCTGGTCCAGAACGGCAGCAGCACGAGCACCAGGATGACCGGCGCCCATTTCGGCGAGCGCACCAGGGAGAGCGCCACCGGATAGCCGAGCAGGAGGGCGCTGCCGGTGACGATCAGCGACGTCTGAAGCGTGTTCCAGAAGACCTTGATGAAGACGGGATCGCCGGCGAGCTCGCCATAGTGGCCGAGGCTCCAGCTCGGATCGGAGACGCTGCGCATCAGCATCGACGCGACGGGGAACGCGTAGAAGACCAGCATGAACAGCAACAGCGGCGCCGCGAGCAGGATCGGAACTGCTGGGAGCGCGGCACTCCGGTGCCGCATCTTCGTTGGCGCCAACAGTTGAGCGGCAGTGGAGTGTCGCGCTCCCAGCGAAAACTCAGACAAGGATCGTATCCGCGACGGACCAGGCGATCTCGACCTGCTCGCCGACGGCACGGCGGCGGATCGCGGCGCTGGATGGTTCCTTGAGGACGACCGAAGTGCCATCGCCCGCTTGCAGCAGGTAGCGGCAGCGCTCGCCGGCAAAGACGGCTTCGGTCACAATGACGGTCATCCGGTTCTGGGGCGCATGCCCGTTCAACGTGTCGGCGAAGCGCAGGCGCTCGGGCCGTGTCGTCAGCATTACCTTGTCGCCAGCGGCGGGGCGATTGGGGCAGACGGCGCGGATCGTTGCACCATCGCACTGGGTCACCACGACGCCGTCCTCGTGGCCGCACACGACCGCCCGCATGAAATTCGACTCGCCGATGAAGGAGGCGACGAAACGGCTGCTGGGCCGGTCGTAGAGATCCTCCGGCCGCCCCACCTGCGCCACCAAGCCCTCGTTCATGACGGCGATGCGGTCCGACATGGTGAGGGCTTCCTCCTGGTCGTGGGTCACGTAGATGAAGGTGATACCGAGATCGGCATGCAGACGGCGCATCTCGAGCTGCAGGTTCTCGCGCAGCTGCTTGTCGAGCGCCCCCAACGGCTCATCCATCAGCAGAAGCCGCGGCTTGAAGACGATGGCGCGGGCCAGCGCGACACGCTGCTGTTGGCCGCCTGAAAGCTGGCGCGGGTACCGGCCGCCATAGCCGGGCAGGTGGACCAGCTCCAGCGCGTCGCCCACCAGCTTGGCGCGCTCGGCCTTCGCGACCCCGCGCTGCTTCAGCGGAAAGCCGATGTTCTCGGCCACCGTGAGATGCGGGAACAGCGCATAGTTCTGGAACACCATGCCGATGTTGCGGCGATAAGGCGGCAGGCCGACGACCGACTGGCTATCGATCGCTATGTCGCCGGCGGTCGGCGTCTCGAAGCCGGCGATCATCATCAGCGTCGTCGTCTTGCCCGAACCGCTCGGCCCGAGCAGCGTCAGGAACTCGCCCGAGCGGATGTCGAGCGAGACGCCCGCGACCGCGGCGACGCGGTCGTAGCTCTTTTCGAGGTCGCTGAGCGCGACCGAGGCGCCTAGCTCAGCAGCCACTTGTTGAACTTCGGGATCACGACCTCGCGGTTGGCGATCCACCAGTCGTAGTCGTAGTTGACCAGCTGCTTCTTGATGTCGGGCGCGCTCGGCAGCACGGTCTGGCGCTCCGACGGGATGTACTTGTTGGAATCGTTATTGACGGAGCCGTAGGGGATGCCGAGGGCAATGCGTGCCTGCGGGATGGCCATGGTCGAGTAGGCGACGAACTTCAGCGCATTGGCCGTGTTCTTGGCGCCCTTGGGGATGCCCCAGGCGTCGCGCTTCAGCAGGCCCTGGCTCCACGACACCGCGGCCGGGACGCCGGCCGCCTGCAGCGCCGCCATGCGACCGTTCCAGACCGTGGTCATGGCGACCTCGCGGTCGCTCAGCAGCTGGGTCGGCGCGGCGCCGGTATCCCACCACTTCACCACGTCCTTCTTGATCTTGCTGTAGGAGGCCAGCGCCTTGTCGACGTCGATCGGATAGATCTTGTCGGGCGGCACGCCCGCCGCCATCAGCGCGAACTCCATCTCCGGCCAGCCGCCGCTGGTCGTGCCGTACATCGCTCGATCGCCCGGGAACTTCTTGGTGTCCCAGAAATCGGCCCAGCCCTGCGGCACGGCGCCCTTGAAGAGGTCGGTGCGGTAGGCCAGCACCTGCGCCCACACCAGCATCTCGAGCCCGTACTCGAAGCGGTATTCCTTGCCGACGCCGTCGTCGACGAGCGAATAGTCGATCTTCTCGAAGTAGTCGCCGGTCTTCTGGAGATTCATGATCGAGCCGCGGCTGAGCTGCGCCAGATCCCATTCGACGTTCTTGGTGTCGACCATCGCCTTGACCTTGGTCGGGTCGGCGCCGGGGAAGGGACGCACCTTGATGCCGGAAAGCTTCTCGAACGGCTCGAAGTAGGCCTTCTGCTGCGTCTCCTGCATCGTGCCGCCGTAGGTGGCGACGCGCACCTCGCCGCTGCCCTTCAGGATGTCGGGGATCGACGTCACCTCGGGCCAGGCAGCTTGCGCGAAGCTTGGCCGGATGAACGGCGCGGCGAGACCTGCACCCAGCAGTCCCAATGCTGCCCTACGCGGTATTTGGCGCGATGATTTGCGCATGAGGTCCCCCATCAGAAGGCGAGAAGATTGTCCCTGAAGTGCTTGTGCTCGTACGCTTTGCGGACCAGGCCGCGGTCCTGGAGGGCGGGGATCAGCCCGTCCTCGATCTCGGCCAGGGTGCGGCGGTTGACGTTGGGCATGGAGAACAGGAAGCCGTCGCCGCCGACCTCGTCCATCACCTCGCCCATGCGCGCGGCGATCGAATCGCAGGTGCCGCACAGGTCGATCGACAGGTCGACCGCGTTGAAGCTCGCCATGGTCTCGCGGATCGAGCGGCCCTTCGCCATGGCGCGGAACTGCTCGAGGTTGAGCTGGTGGCCGTTGGTCGTGACGTGGTCGGGCAGCGGCTTGTCGAGGTCGAACTTGCCGAAGTCGATGTTGGTGACCTTGCCGAAATGGGCCAACCGCTGCTCGATGTGCCTGTCGGCCTGGGCCTGGCGCTTGCGCCGCACGTCGAGCGCGTCCTCCTCGGTCTCGCCGATGATCGGATTGATCAGAAAGAGGATCTTGCAATCGCTCGGCTTGCGGCCGGCCGCCGCCATGTGCTTGTGCACGTCGGCGCGATAGGCACGCATCGCGTCAATGCCCTTGGCATTGACGACGATCGTCTCGGCGTGCGCCGCCGCGAACTTGCGGCCGCGCGGCGAGCCGCCGGCCTGGGCGATTACCGGCTGGCCCTGCGGCCCCGGACCCGAGTTCAGCGGCCCGCGCGTGCTGAAATACTTGCCCTGGAAATTCACGGCATGGACCTTGGTGTGATCGACCAGGATGCCGTTCTTGCGGTCGGCGATGATGGCGCCCGGCTCCCACGAGCCCCACAGGCCCTTGCAGACCTCCATGTATTCGTCGGCCATGTCGTAGCGCAGATCGTGATCGGGCATGCCCTGCATGCCGAAGTTCATCGCGGCGAAGTCGGAGCTGCCGGTGACGGCGTTCCACCCGATGCGCCCACCCGATACCTGGTCGAGCGTCGCGACGAGGCGCGCCAGCAGGTAGGGGTGATAGGCGTATGTGCCGAAAGTCGGAACGATGCCGATCTTCGACGTCGCCTGGGTCATCAGCGCGGCGACGACCGACGGATCCTGGCGCGGCGTGGCGATGCCGTTCTTGAGGTAGATCTCGGTCGAGCCGCCGAAGCTTTCGCCGACATAGGAGGAGTCCTCGAGCAGGATGTAGTCGAAGCACGCCCGCTCGAGGCTGCGCGCCATGTCGAGGAACAGGTCGGGCTGCTGCCAGGTCGTGCCGATATGGCCCGTCCATTGTTCGCCCCACGCCTGCACGCTGGAGCCCTGTAGAAACCACGCAAGATGAAACGGCTTGGACGCCACGATTCTCTCCGTACGATGGGACGCGGGGACGCAAATACCGTGCCGAGGAACGCAGCGCTTTCGCCTTGCTGCGAAGGCCGGAGACTTGACGTACTATGCCCCTTTCCCGCGCGTGGCGCAGCACAGGAGCGGACGATGGATACGATGGTGAGCGGTCGAGCCGGAATGAGCGAGGCCGAGTGGCAGGCGCGTTGCGACCTCGCCGCGCTTTACCGGATTACCGAGCTGTTCGGCTGGACCGACACGATCGACACCCACATGTCGGTGCGCGTCCCCGGCGAGCCCGACTGCTTTCTGATCAACAACTACGGCGAGCTGTTCAACGAGATCACCGCCTCGAGCCTGGTGAAGCTCGGAATCGACGGCAAGGTCTACAGCACCGACGGCCGCTTCAACGCCGCCGGCTTCACCATTCACAGCGGCGTCTACAAGGCGAGGCCCGACGCCAACTGCGTGATGCACACGCACACCCGCGCCGGCACCGGCGTCTCGGTGCTGAAAAAGGGATTGCGTCCGATCAGCCAGGACGTTCTCTCGGTGTGGGACGATCTCGTCTACCACGAGTACGGCATGCCGACCTCGGACGAGGAGTGCGAGGCGCTCGGCGTCACCTGCCAGGGCGGGAACTCGGTCGTGCTGCGCAACCACGGCCTGCTGACGGTCGGCGAGTCGATCCAGGGCGCGCTGCGCCGCATGTATATGCTGGAGCGTGCCTGCGAGGTCGAGGTCATCGCCCGCGGCATGAACGAGGAGCCGGCGCCGATCGACCCGGAGGTCATCCGCCAGTACGGCGAGCGCGCGCGTCAGCAGCGGGCGCATCCGGAGTACGGCATGGCCTACTGGAAGGCTGCCCTGCGTCAGATCGAGGGCAAGGGCACCGACTGGCGGCAATAGCCAGCCCGATCAGTTAGATCCGGAACGAAGGCGTTCCGGCGCAACGCGCATCGCTTTTCCACCGTTGTCTCATAGGCATATCGGGGAGGTCGCAATGACGCGTCGTTTTTCCCTCGTTGCATGGTCAACGATTGCCGGAGTGGTGGCAGCCGCCTTGGCGGCGGCGCTCGCCGTTGCACAGACCCAGCAAGCCTCCACGGCTCCGGCGATCACCGATCCGGCGCAACTGCCGGATCAGGAGATCGGCCGGCACTTCTCGGTGAAGCCGGCGGACCTGCCGCCGCCTTACACCAAGCCGATCGAGGCCAGCCGCCCGCTGACGGTCGCCTATGCGGGTCAGGTCCCGCGCGTGCCGCGCGGCTTTACCGTCACGCCCTTTGCCACCGGCCTCGCCCATCCGCGACGCCTGCTGGTGCTGCCCAACGGCGATGTGATCGTCGCCGAGCAGAAGGTTGGCTATCTCACGCTGCTGCGCGACCATGACGGCGACGGCAAGGCCGACTGGATCGAGCGCCATGCCGAGGGCTTCAACGGACCGTACGGTCTCGCCTGGCGTGACGGCGACGTGCTGGTGGCCGACCAGGACGGCATCTGGAAGGTGCCCCATCGCGAAGGCGCGCTGCGGCCCGGGCGGAGCAGCGAGCAGAAGGCGGCCGACATCCCAATCGAGCAGCGCAAGCCCACCCCGCATATCGTCGGTGAGGACATGATCACCAAGAAGGGCGTGTTCGGCATTGTTCAGGGCCACGCCAATCGCCAGCTCGCGATCGATCCCAAGGACGGCGCGTTGTTCGTCGGCGTCGGCTCGTCCGGCAACATCGGAGTCGAACCCGAGGTGAAGGCGACCATCCAGCGATTCGAGAAGGACGGCTCTGGCCAGAGCACCTACGCCTCAGGCATGCGCAATCCGACGGCGTTCGCCTTCCAGCCCGGCACCGGCGATCTCTATGCCGTGGTGCAGGAGCGTGACGGGCTGGGCGACAACCTCGTCCCCGACTATCTGACGAAGGTCGAGAAGGGTGCGTTCTACGGTTGGCCCTATTCCTATATCGGCAAGAACCCGCAGCCGGGCTTTGCGCAGATGCGGCCCGACAAGGTGCAGTCTGCGGTGGTGCCGGATCTGCTGTTCCAGGCGCACTCCTCGCTGCTCGACATCGCGTTCTACGGCAGCGACCAGTTCCCGTCCGAGTATCGCGGTGGCGCCTTCGTCGCGGTCAAGGGCTCGTGGAACCGTTCGGAGCCCACCGGCTACAAGGTCGTGTACGTGCCGTTCAAGGACGGCAAGCCGCAGGGCGACTACATCAACTTCATGACCGGCTTCTGGGTCGGCGGCATCCACCGCGCCGAGGTGTGGGGCCGGCCGGCCGCCCTGGCCGTCGCCAGGGACGGCGCGCTGCTGGTCGCCGACGACACCGGCGGCACGATCTGGCGCGTCGCCTACACCGGCGCCGGCCGGTAGCGCAGCGCGATCCAGAACGAGAGCTGGCCGATCACGCCGGCCGCGGCGAGGATGACCGCCGCGGTGAGCGCCGGGTCGCTCCCGAAGCCGACCAGCGCGGTGCACAGGGCGCCCACGCCCATCTGCGAGAAGCCGTAGAGGCCCGAGGCCGAGCCGATGACATGCGGGTTGACCGAAATCGCCTGGGTCAACGCCGCGGGCGAGGCGATGCCGGCACCCATGCCGAACACGAACATCGGGCCGATCGCCAGCAGGACGGTGAGATGATGCGTCAGCACCGCGCCGAGGAAGACCATCGCCGCCGCGACGCTCACTAGGTTCGCCCACACCGCCAGCCGATTGATCGGCAGGTGGGGGATCAGGCGCGTCGCGAGCATGCTGCCGAGCCAGACCCCGCCCATCAGGATCGCGGGATAGATGCCGATCTCGTAGTCGGGCCGGCCGAGCTGATGGGCGAAGATGAACGGCGAGACGCTGATGAAGGCGTACATCGAGGTGGTGGCGCAGCCGCCGCCGATCGCAAAGCCCAGGAATGCCCGCGAGGTCAGCAGCTTGCCGTAGTTGCGGGCAAGGCCGCCGACCTTCGCGCCGCTCTTGGGGCCGTGGCTCTCCGGCAGCAGCCACAGGGCGAACAGCAGGTTCACGATTCCGAGAAGCGACAGGGCGTAGAAGATCGCGCGCCAGCCGAACGCCGTCGCCAGCGCGCCGCCCATCAGCGGCGCCAGGCCGGGGCCGAGCACAACCATCAGGTTCATGGTGGCGAGCCGCCGCGCGGAATCCTTGGCACCCGCCGTGTCGCGCACCATGGCCCGGCCGATCACCATGCCGGCGGACCCGCCCAGCGCCTGCAGCAGGCGCGCGACGATCAGGTGATGCACATCGCCGATGAAGCACGCGGCCAGGCCGGCAACCGTGTAGAGCGCCAGCCCGGCGACCAGCACGGGACGCCGGCCGTAGCGGTCCGACAACGGCCCGTAGGCGAGCTGCCCGACGGCGAGGCCGAAGATGTAGACGCTCATGGTGAGTTGCATCTCGCCGATGCTCGCGCCCAGCGCGCGGGCCGCGTCGGGAAGGGCCGGCACGAAGATGTGCATGGCGAGCGTGCCGCTGAAGGTGATCAGCGTGAGAAGCCAGAGCGGAGCGGTCATTCCACCGGCTCCAGCTCGCGCTCGAGCGCATGGCAGACATGCTCCAGCACGCGGATGGCGGTCTCGATGTCCTTGCCGCTGAGACCGGCCAGGGCGTCGTCGCGCACCCCGCGCGCCACCGCCTCGACCTTGTCGGCGATCGCCTTCCCGCGCGGCGTGAGCACGATGATCTTGGCCCGGCGATCCTCGCCTTCCTTGCGCTCGACCAGCCCGGCCGCCTCGAGATTGTCGAGCAGCCGCACGACCGACGAATTGTCGACGAACAGCGACGCGGCGAGGTCCTTCTGCCGCGGCGGCTTCGGCGCCCGAGCGATGCGGATCAGCGGCAGCCAGGTCGCCTCGGTGAGATCGTAGGGTTGCAGCCGGAGATCGGCAGCGCGCCGCCATTGGCGGTAGGCGCGGGACAGGAGCGCGCCGAACGCGGCGCGGCCCGTCGGGGTACGCGGGGGCATGTGCCCAAATAGATGATCGATCATTAGATGACAAGTCATCTAATTATCCTGACGCAGCAGGTAGTTGCTGACATGCGGTGGTTGCCGCAATCTGCGTGCCATGAGCTCAGACGCCGCCAAATGGTTCGAGTTGTTCAAAGCCTTCGGCCGCGCGCCATCACCCGACAGCTATGCCGCGGTGTTCCATCCCGACGGCGAGGTGGCCGATGCCGGCGCGGCTCCCGTCCCGGCCTCACAGGTGCGCGAGGCGATCGCCCACATCCTGCGGCTGATGCCGGACCTCTTCATCGACATGAAGCGCTACCGCGCGCGCGGAGCTTCGGTGTTCGTCGACGCAGCCAATAGCGGCACGCTCGACGGCATGAAGGTGGCGTGGGACGCCGTCTATCGCGTGCGTCTGAAGGAGGGGCGGGTCCATCGCGGCCGGCGTTTCTACGACCAGGCGACGGTCTTCCGCGCCCTCCGTCCGGACATGGGACGCCTGCCCCAGCTCAAAGCGTCGTCGAGCACCTTCGCCGGAACCTATGCCGAGCTGGTGCCCGGCGCGCCATTCGCGCTGCACTTCGCCGCGGGCGCGCGGATCGAAAGTCCGGACCAGCAGCGGCCGCTCGCGCCGGCCGACCTGCGCGATCATCTTCCCGGTGCGGCCTTCGAAGCCGTCGACTGGGCCGGCGACGATACGCTTGCCTTCGTCGAATGGCGCCGTGGCGATGTACTGGGCGTCGACATGCTCGAGCTGAAGGACGGCGCCATTGCCACCCTGCGCCGCAACTTCGACACGCTGGGCCTGCTGGCTGCGCACGATCCGTCGGTGACGGCCCTGCGTGCCGCGCTGCTGTCGAACGCAGGACGCTGATCAGCGCCCCTTCCACTCCGGCTTCGGCTTCTTGTTCACGAAGGCGTCGATGCCGGCCTTGGCGTCCTCGCTCTGAAGCGCGCCCGCCATGAACTTGGTGGCGTAGTTGTAGGCCTGCGGCAGGTCGAGCTCCATGTGGTGGTAGAACATCGCCTTGCCGGTGGCGATCTGCTGCGGCGGCTGGTCCGCGATCTGGCGGGCGAGGGCCATCGTCTCCGCGTCGAGCTGCTCGGGCGGCACGACGCGGCTCACCAGCCCGTCGCGCAATGCCGCCTCGGCGTCGATCGCCTGGCCGGTGAACAGCATGTCGAGCGCGCGCTTGGTGCCGACGTTGCGGCCAACCGTGACCGACGGCGTGCCGCAGAACAGGCCGTTATTGATGCCCGAGGTGGCGAAGGTCGCCGTATTGGCGGCGACCGCAAGATCGCACGCCGCGACCAGCTGGCAGCCGGCCGCCGTCGCCAGCGCCTGCACCTTGGCGATCACGGGCTGGGGCAGGCGGTTGATCGACAGCATCATCGCCGAGCAGCGCATCAGCAGGTCGTGGTGGAAGGAATAGGCGTCGCTCGAGGCCACCTCGCGCAGATCGTGGCCGGTCGAGAAGGCGCGGCCGGTCGCCTCGATGACCACGACGCGGATATTGCGATCCGTTGACAGCCTGTCGAATTCCGTTTGCAGCGCGTCTATAAGCTCGCCCGACAGAGCGTTCATCTGGCGCGGGCGGTTCAGGGTCAGGATGGCGACGGGCCCGTCGTCGCGGCGCAGCAGGACCGGTTCGTTGGGGGCGGCAGTCATGGGGTCAGTCTACGCGTGCGAGAGGAGGGCGTCATGCCGGTGATGACGCCCGAGCAACTGCACCGGTTCATCGAGACGGAGTTTCCCCAGGCGCCGGCCGGCATCACCGTCGACAGCGTCGACGACACCTCGATCCGGGTCCGCCAGAAGACAGCGGACCGGCATCTGCGTCCCGGCGGCACGGTCTCCGGCCCGACCCTGATGGCGATGGTCGATTTCGGCTTTTACCTGTTGTTGCTGAGCCGGCTCGGCCCCGTGGCGATGGCGGTGACGACCAACCTGAACATCAACTTCATGCGCAAACCCGATCCGGGCCATCTGGTGGGCGAGGGGCGGCTCCTGAAGCTCGGCAAGGCCCTGGCGGTGGGCGACTTTACGATCTGGAACGAGGGCGAGAAGGACCCGGTGGCGCATGCCACGGTCACCTATTCGATTCCGCCGAAACGCCAATGACTTGGCGCCCTGTCACCGCGAGCGTGCTGTCATCCCGAGCGTAGCGAGGGATCTTTCCTGCGGCCTTAAAGATCCCTCGCTACGCTCGGGACGACAAAGGGTTGGGCGGCGGTATCATAATACCGTGGTCCTAGGCCCTTGTAATTTGGCCATAATTTCCAGCCATTTGACATCCGCGCGGTGGACCCCTAGAAGCGCCGCCTCACGGAAGAAAGAGCCATGAAAACCCTTAGCCTCAAGACTGCCGACGTGCAGAAGAAGTGGGTGCTGATCGACGCCGACGGGCTGGTCCTCGGCCGCCTCGCCTCGATCATCGCCATGCGCCTGCGCGGCAAGCACAAGCCGACCTTCACCCCCCATATCGACTGCGGCGACAACATCGTCGTGATCAACGCCGAGAAGGTCCGTCTCACCGGCCGCAAGGCGGAGCGGGAGTATTTCTACTACCACACCGGCCATCCGGGCGGCATCAAGGGCGAGACCCTGGGCAAGCGCCTCGAGGGCCGCTTCCCCGAACGCGTCATCGAGAAGGCCGTCGAGCGCATGATCACCCGTGGTCCGCTCGGCCGTCAGCAGATGAAGAACCTGCGCGTCTACAAGGGCCCCAAGCACGAGCACGAGGCGCAGCAGCCCGAGAAGCTGGATGTCGCCGCGATGAACCGCAAGAATTCGAGGATCGGCTGATATGGCTACCGAACTTTCGTCGTTTGCCGAGCTGAAGAAGGCGCCGATCGCCGGCACCCAGGCGCCGGCCGCCCCGCGCGAGAAGGAAGTGGACGCGCAAGGCCGGGCCTACGCTACCGGCCGCCGCAAGAACGCCGTCGCCCGCGTCTGGGTGAAGCTCGGCACCGGCAAGATCACCATCAACGGCCGCGACCAAAAGATCTACTTTGCGCGCCCGACCCAGCAGATGGTCATCCAGCAGCCGTTCGACGTCAGCCAGCGCAACGGCCAGTTCGACGTGATCGCCACGGTCTCGGGCGGCGGCCTGTCGGGGCAGGCGGGCGCGGTGCGCCACGGCATCGCCCAGGCGCTGTCGAAGTTCGAGCCGGCGCTGCGCGGCGCGATGAAGACCAACGGCTTCCTGACCCGCGACAGCCGCGTGGTCGAGCGCAAGAAGTACGGCCGCGCCGGTGCGCGCCGCCGCTTCCAGTTCTCGAAGCGCTAAATCGAAGCGCTTTTCGCAAAGTGTTCGAAGGGCGCCGGCAAGGCGCCCTTCTTTTTGGTGGTGATCGCATGAGCTACGCGGTCAAAGAGATCTTCAGGACGCTGCAAGGCGAGGGCGCGCAGGCCGGGCGTCCCGCCGTGTTCTGCCGCTTCGCCGGCTGCAATCTCGCCTGCAGCTTCTGCGACACCGACTTCACCGGCGGCGACAGTTTCGCGACGACGCAGACGCTGGCTGATGCGATCGAGCGGGAATGGCAGGGTCCGGCCGAGCATCGCTTCGTGGTGCTGACGGGCGGCGAGCCGCTGCTGCAAGTCGATGCGGCGCTGATCGAGCAGCTGCATGCACGCCGTTTCGAGATCGCGGTCGAGACCAACGGCACGTTGGAAGCGCCGGCCGGAATCGACTGGGTGTGCGTCAGCCCCAAGGGCCGCGACGGTCTCAGGTTGCAGCGCGGCGACGAGCTGAAGCTCGTCTATCCGCAGGACGACGTGCCGCCGGAAGCATTCGCGCACCTGCCGTTCCGCCGCTTCTCGCTGCAGCCGATGGACGGTCCTGCGCTGGCCGAAAACACCGCGCGTGCAATCGCCTACTGCCTCGCTCATCCGCAATGGCAGCTCAGCCTGCAAACGCACAAGTACCTCGGGATTCGCTGATGTCCGGCCTGATCGTTCCGCACAAAGGCTTCACGCCCAGGGTCGCACCGACCGCCTTCATCGCGGCCAACGCGACCCTGGTGGGCGACGTCGAGATCGGTGCCAATGCCAGTATCTGGTTCGGCTGCATCCTGCGCGGCGACGGGCCCGGCATCCGGGTCGGCGAGAATTCCAACCTGCAGGACGGCACGATCGTCCATGTCGCCCGGCGCGGCCTGATGACCGTTGTCGGCAAGAACGTCACGGTCGGCCACATGGTGCTGCTGCACGCGTGCGAGGTGCAGGACGGCGCGTTCGTCGGCATGCATTCGACGGTGCTCGACGGCGCGGTGATCGAGAGCGGGGCGATGGTCGCAGCTGGCGCGCTGATCGCGCCGAACAAGATCGTGCGCCGCGGCGAGCTGTGGGCCGGCAACCCCGGCCGCAAACTGCGCGACCTCACCGAGAAGGACTACGAGGAGTTCAGGCGGGTCGTTGCCGGTTACGTCGACCTCGCCAGGTCGTACGAGCCGGAAACGGCCGTGAAGGCGGCAGCCGTCTAAGCCGTCTCCGTCGTCTCGACCGAAGCGCGGAGCGGAGAGACCGACGGGAGGGCGACGAGCATCACTGCTTCCATTGGGCGGCGCGTGTCACGAGCCGCCGCGCCCGCTTGACCACCGGGAGGTCGATCATGCTGCCCTCGAAGGCGACCGCGCCGGCGCCGCTCGCCTCGAAAGCGGCGATCAGCCGTCGCGCGCGGTCGACCTCTTCGGCCGACGCGCCGTACTCTTCGTTGATGATCGGCACATGGTTGGGATGGATGCAGGACGCCGTGGTGAAGCCCAGCGCCCGGCCGCGCTTGAGGCCGGCGCGGTAGGACTCGAGGTCGTCGATCTTGGCGAGCTGGCCCATTGAACCCATCGGCAGGATGCCGGCGGTGCGGCAGGCCGCGAGCCCCATCATGGCGTAGACATACATGCTGTCGGCCGACGGAATGGCGCCGAGCTCGGTCGCCATGTCCTCACCGCCGACCGACATGCCGGCCATGCGCGGCTCGGCGGCAATGGCGTAGAGATGCGGCAGCGCGGCGGGCGACTCGATCAGCGCCAGGAAACGGGTATGGCCGACTGCCATGCCCAGCGCCTCCTCGCGCGCCGTCACCAGCTCGGCCAGCAGCCGGACATGTTCGGGCCCCATGACCTTGGGCAGCATCAGCGCGGCGACGCCCGGCATCACGGCGGCGGCGATGTCCGGAACTGCGAGCTCGAGCGGCCGGTTGATGCGCACCACCACGTCGGCGCCACGCTGCGAGACCCGCGGCACGGCCGCGGCGATGGCGGCGCGCGCTTGTTCCTTGTCCTTGGGCAGGATGGAGTCCTCGAGATCGAGGATGATGGCGTCGGCACCGCGCTCATGCGCCTTGGCAAGGAAGCGCTCGGCGGTCACCGGCACGAACAGCAGCGAGCGCCAGGAGGGCAAGGGGAGCAGTCGGGTCGTCATGTCGTTCTTCCGTCGAGATGCATCGCCCGCAGGATATCGCGGAACCGCGGATTGTTGTGCAGCGGCCGGAAGCTCGGCGTCTGCGCGGCGAAATACAGGTACGTCGTGCGCGCCTTCAGGCAGTGCTCCAGCGCATCGAGCGCGCGATCGGGCTGGCCGGCCGCCATCCATTGGATCGCCGCGCCCTCCCAGCGGTTGGTGCGTTCGAGCAGGGCGATCCACACCTCCATCGCCGAGCGCCAGTTTTCAGTGCGGGCGACCACCTCGACGTGATCGGCCAGGCCCTGCGCGACGGCCAGGCCGCGCAGCGTGATCAGGCGCTCGGCCATTGCCTCGTCGTGACGGCCGAGGTGATCGAGCATCATCATGCGCGCATAGTGGATGCGCGGAATGTCCTCGATCTTCAGGGCTTCGTCCGTCGCCTCCATCGCCTGCTCGGACTGCCCGGCCGTCCAGTAGACGAGCGCGAGATGCTGCAGGATCTCGCTGTCCCGCGGGTCAAGGCGGCGCGCCTGCAGCATGGTCTCGATCGCCTCGTCGTGGCGGCCCATGGCGCTCAGGAACTGGCCGAGCGTGCCGAGCGCCTCGACCGAACTGCCGTTGAGCGCGACCGCATGGGCCAGGTCGGCCTCGGCGCCATCCCAGTCCCAGTCGTATTCCATCTTCACCCGGCCCAGCACTGCCCACGCCTCGGCCAGGTTCTCGTCGAGGGCGATCGCCCGCTCGGCCGCCTTGCGTGCGAGTGGCATCGCTTCCTCGGCCGGCATGGGACGCAGCATCGCAGTCGAGGCCAGCAAGAGATAGCTCGACCCGAGGCCGGCATGGGCCATCGCGTAGTCAGGATCGAGCGCCAGCGCCTGCTCGAACAGGGCGTGCGCTCTCAGGAGCGGCAGGCGGGTGAAGGGCTTCAGATGGGCGCGCGCCTGAAGCTGCAGAAAATACGCCTCGGCCGAACGCGGGCGGTAGGTCCGCAAGTCGGTGGACAGCGATTGCCGCGGCGAATCGGCGACCCAAGCGGCGATCTCGTCCTGCAGCGCGGCACCGTCGGCGCGAGACTGTTCGAATCGGCCGCTGCGCTCCATCCGGCCGCTCTCGACGTCGATCAGCCGGGCAGTGACTTGCAGGCGCTCGTCCTTGCGTTCCACGGTGCCTTCGAGCAGTCGCGCTGCGCCCAGCCGGCGCGACGCCTCGATCTTGTCGAGCCCGGGATCCTCGACGGCGCCGACCGGCGAGACGCTGAGACCGTGGACCGAGCTCAGCGCCGTTCCGACCGCATCGGCGATGCCGACGCCGAGGTAACTGTCCTCCGCGCCGAGGCTGCCGGTCGAGAAGGGCCGTACCACCAGCCCCTGGGCTTCCCTCGGCGGCGGAGCAGACGGCCGCGCCGGCAGGACGTGCACCGGCACGGCAAGGCGATAGCCCGTCCGCGGGATCGTCTCGATGAATTCGCTCGATCCCAGCGCCTTGCGCAGGGTCGACATATGGACGGTGAGAGTGCGGTCCTCGACCACGACATTGGGCCAGAGCTGCGCGCGGAACTCCTCGTGCCGCACCAGGCGGCCGCCGGCCTCGACCAGCATCAGCAGGATCTGCCAAGCCTTCGCGGGAACCGCGACACGCCGGCCCTCGCGCGCCAGGCGGCGCTCGGCGGGGTCGAGGACAAACGGACCGAAGGCGTAGACCGGCATGGCTTGGACCCATGGCGCTCGCACAAAGCAGGCGCGGACGCAATGCAAACGTGACGAATCCTGTGCTCCTATGGCACGACCGGACGGTCGACAAGGAGCCATATCATGACCACGCGCGCATCGCTGAGACAGCAGGGCGACGCCATGCGCCGGCGCCTGTTTCCGGACGATGACGGGGCACCCGCCGCGCTCCGGACGATCAACACCGAGGCGAGCTTCGGCGCGATCTGGAGCCGACCGGGCCTGGCGCTCGAGGACCGCATGATCTGCGCCCTGGCGGCGCTCGCGGCCGTGCAGCGCCTGTCCAAGCTGCGCCGCCACGTCGGCGCGGCGCTCGAGCTCGGGCTCACGCCGCGCGCCATTGTCGAGGTGCTGATCCAGATCGGCATCTATGCAGGCTTCGCAGCGTCGGAGGAGGCGGTCGACGTCGTTGCCGCCGAGTTCGCCGCACGCCAGATCGACATGCCCGAGGAGCCGGAACGCACCGACTCGCTCGAAACCCTGAGCGAACGCGGCCGCAAGCTGATGGAGCAACTGCACGGCGACCGCGCCACCCAGGGCTATGCCGCGCCGGGCAACAGCGTGACCGGGGCGCTCTATCCTCTCGCCATCCAGTACGGCTACGGCGAGATCTGGTTCCGGCCCGGCCTCGAGCTGCGCCAGCGCGCGCTGGTGGCGGTCGCGGCGTTCACGGCGCTGAAGCTTGACCAGGTCAGGAAGTTCGGCGAATCGGCGCTCAATATGGGCCTGAGCCGGACGGAGGTGATCGAAGCCGTGATCCAGACTGCGCCCTGTTCGGGCTTCGCACCGGCGCTCAATGCGCTCGGCGCGCTGAGCGATGCGCTGGCCGAGTGAGGGGAAACAGAAGCCGACACTGCACCAACCAGAACAGCTCACCCCTGAGGAGCCGCGCGCAGTGCGGCGTCTCGCGCCTCCTCAGGGCGACGTGTTTCAGTACCCCAGCCCGACGTCGACCTGTTGCAGGAGTTTTCCGCCGGCCTTGAGGCTGCGGATGTTCGCGGCGACCTCGGTGACCAGCTGGTTGACCGTCGGCCGCCGCGCGACGTGCGGCATGATCGTGACTTTGGGATGCAGCCACAGCGGGCTCTCGGGCGGCAGCGGCTCGGGCCAGAGGGCATCCAGGGCGGCATGGGAGAGTTGTCCCGAATCGAGCGCGGCGATCAGATCCTTGTCCACGACATGCTTGCCGCGCCCGACGTTCACCAGCATGGCGCCCCTCGGCATCATGGCGAAGGTGCGGGCGCAGAAGAGGCCCTCGGTCTCCGGCGTCAGCGGCAACAGGCACACGGCAATGTCAGTCTGGCCGAGAAAGGTCTCGAGCTGGTCGCGGCCATGGAACATCGGCACTTCTGCGGCTTTCCGCGGCGAGCGGACCCATGCGGAGACCTTGAAGCCCAGCGACTGCAGGACCAGCGCCGGCGCCCTGGCCATCATGCCGAAGCCCAGGAAGCCGACGCGCCGCTGCTCGGGCCGGGCGATCGGCACCCGGCGCCATTCGCGCCTGGCCTGGGCCGCCTGGTAACCCGGCATGTCGCGATGCAGGCGCAGGACGTGCATCACGACGTATTCCGTCATCATCGGATCGCCGCCCGGCGGCTCGACCTTGCCGAGCGGGACCTTCGGCAGCTTGGGATGCCGGACGATGTCCTCCACGCCGGCGGCGCGGCTGAACATGGCCTTCAGGTTGGGAAACGCCGGAAACTGATTGAGATCCGGGTGCATGAAGGCGAGGTATTCGATGTCCTTCGGCTCGCCGACATCCGGCCAGAAGCGAATCGGCAGGCCGGGGACCTGCTCCTCGAAGGCGTCGCGAAACGCCTGCGCGCTGCCGATGATCTTGTCGAGATTGATGATGAGTAGCGCCATGCGGTCTCTCCGCGCGACGCCAGAGGCGGCGCGTCATTGCTTGGGATGATAGGGGACCAAAAGCCTGTGGATAAGGCTTCTTTGCACAGCCTCGTTTTGGGCAATGGACCGGCTAAGTCGCATTCGTTTGCTGACGAATCTTCGAGACCATTGCCCTTATTAGGTATTCGGCGCGGGGATCCTGCAGTGTCGCGCGCATGATGATGATGATCGCGCTGTGCCCGCGGTCGCTCCTGGGACGGGATAGGGGTGTTTTCCAGTTGGGACAGAATCGGTGGATTCGTGGACTCCGGGCCCAAAACCCTTGTGCCATCGGCATCCAACCGGTCCACACCCGAGTGGACTCCAGTGGACTCCCGCCGAGGGCGATCCGATGAGTGGCGACTTCGCGCTAGTCGATCAGCCGGACTTTGACGTAGCTGCCCGGCGCGTCCTCGATCGCGGGCAGCGCTCCGCTGCCGGGCACGCGCGCCGGGACCTTGGCGCCGGACTTGGCCGACAGCCACTTGTCCCAGTCGTTCCACCACGAGCCTGGATACTCCGTGGCGCCGGCACGCCATTCCTCGAGAGTCGGCGGGTTCTTCGGCGTCTCGTTCAGCCAGTGCTGGTACTTCTTCGCGGCCGGCGGATTGACCACGCCGGCGATGTGGCCCGAGCCCGCCAGCATGAAGCGCACCGGGCCGGAGAAGAGTTGGGTCGCCTTGTAGACCGACTTCGCGGGGGCGATGTGGTCGTCCTTGCCGGCCTGCAGGTAGACCGGGATCGAAATCCTGCGCAGATCGATCGGCACGTTGTCGATCACCAGCCCGCCCGGCTTCACCAGCAGGTTCTTCTGGTACATGTTGCGCAGGTAGTAGCTGTGCATCGCCGCCGGCATGCGAGTCGCGTCGGCGTTCCAGAACAGCAGGTCGAACGGGAAGGGGTCCTTGCCCATCAGGTAGTTGTTCACCACGAACGACCAGATCAGGTCGTTGGCGCGCAGCATGTTGAAGGTGGTCGCCATCTCGGTGCCTTCGAGATAGCCCTTCTTGCTCATCACCTCCTCGATGCCCGCGAGCTGGTCCTCGTCGATGAACACGCCGAGCTCGCCGGGCTCGGTGAAGTCGACCTGGGCGGTGAAGAAGGTGCAGGCGGCGATGCGGTCGTCGCTGCGCGCCGCCATGTAGGCCAGCGTGGTCGCCATCAGCGTACCGCCGATGCAATAGCCGATCGCCGAGACCTTCTTCTCGCCGGTCGCCTTCTCGATCGCGTCGAGCGCGGCAAGGGGACCGCGCTTCATGTAGTCCTCGAAGGTGAGGTGGATCAGGTCCTCGCCGGGATTGACCCAGGAGATCACGAATACCGTATAGCCGTGCTCGGTCGCCCACTTGATGAACGAGTTCTGCGGCTTGAGGTCGAGGATGTAGAACTTGTTGATCCACGGCGGCACGATCAGCAGCGGCATCTGCCAGACCTCTTCCGTCGCCGGCGCGTACTGGATGAGCTGCATGACCTCGTTCTGGAAGACGACCTTGCCGGGCGAGGTGGCGACGTTGCCGCCGACCTTGAACGCCTTCATGTCCGTCTGGCGGATCGCGAGGTTGCCCTTGCCGCGCTCGAGGTCGGTCAGCAGGTTCTGCAGGCCCTTGACCAGGTTCTCGCCCTTGCTCTCGATGGTCGCCTTCACGACCTGCGGGTTGGTCAGGGCGAAGTTGCTGGGCGACATCGCGTCGATGAACTGGCGGGTATAGAACTCGACCTTCTGCGCCGTCTTGTCGTCGACGCCCTCGACCTCCTTGATGCTGCCCTGCAGCCAACGGGCGGTGAGCAAATAGGATTGCTTCAGGTAGTCGAACACCACCTCGTCGCGCCAGGCAGGATCGGTGAAGCGCTTGTCGCCCTTGGCCGGCTCGGCGACCGGCTCGACCTTCTGGCCCATCATGCGCTGGGCCGTCACCTGCCACAGCTTCATGTACTGGCCCCAAAGCTCCATTTGCGCCTGCAGCAGCCGATTGGGGTCGGCCAGCATCCTGGCGGTGAAGTCGGTGAAGGTCTGGGTGAGCTTGAGCGGGTCGACCGGCTGCGGTCCCTCGGCCTGGTAGCGCTGGGCAAACTCGGCCAGCAGCTTCTGGCTGCGCTCGGCGATGTCCTTGAAAGCCGCCCGCATTCTCTCGGCCTCGGCGGCCGAGAGGCCCGGAGCGACCTCGGGGGAAGAACTCTCCGTCATGCGTTTTCCCTGTTAAATCAGTGGCTTTGCGCCATTTCTTGCGATACTTTCAGCTGCGCGAAACAATACCTTGTACCCCTTCTAGGTAAGTTGCGATACCACAGGGGTCAAACGACGAAGGTGACAATGCGTACGTCTCTGGCGGCGGGTGTGGCCGCCCTCATTCTGCTCAGCGGTTGCGACTGGTTGGGGATCGGCGGCAGCACGCCGACCTCGAGCGAGAAGGCGCGCCCCGGCGCCGAGCGCCAGATCGGCGTGACCAACAGCCTGCCGGCTGCCCGCGCCTCCGGTTACGACTCGTCGTTCGCGCCGGTCGACGAGACCCGCAGTGCGCCGGCGATCGGCTCGGTCGTGCAGGGCAAGGGCGGGCAGAAGGCACAGAAGGAAGCCGCGGAGAAGGACTCCATGCAACGCGAGGCGCGCGACCGCGAGGAGCGTGTCCGTCAGCAGCGCGAGGCCGATCTCAAGAAGCCGCCGGCTGACAAGTCCGCGACACCGGGCGACAGCAAGCCTCCCGCAGCACCATCGGCCGACGCAGTCCCGCCGCCGCCCGCACCGCCGCCCCCGGCTCCGGTGACGTCCGCGCCTCTGACGCCGCCGGCCTCGACGGCGCCGGCTGCTCCGGCCGCACCGCCCTCCGACACCAAGCAGTAAGACCCCGACCATGGACGATTCGGAATTCCACCGGCTGAAGCGCCTGCCGCCCTACGTCTTCGCGGAAGTGAACGCGATGAAGGCCCGGGCCCGCGCCGCCGGCCAGGATGTGATCGATCTCGGCATGGGCAATCCCGACCTGCCGACCGCGCCGCACATCGTCGCCAAGCTCGCCGAGGCCGCCGCCAATCCGCGCGCGCACGGCTACTCCGCCTCGCGCGGCATTCCCGGCCTGCGCAAGGCCCAGGCCACGTACTACGCACGTCGTTTCAACGTCGACCTCGATCCCGAATCCGAGGTCATCGTCACCCTCGGCTCGAAGGAGGGGCTGGCCAACCTCGCGCAGGCGATCACCTCGCCGGGTGATATCGTGCTGGTGCCCAACCCCAGCTACCCGATCCATCCCTACGGTTTCATCATCGCCGGCGGCTCGGTGCGCCACATCCCGGTGCCCGGCGCGCATTCGACGCCCGAGTTCCTGGCCGCGCTCGAGCGGGCGGTGCGCCACACGGTGCCAAAGCCGATCGCGCTGGTGCTGAACTACCCGTCGAACCCGACGGCGCAGGTGGTCGACCTCGATTTCTATGCGGCGGTCGTCGACTTCTGCAAACGCCAGGGCATCTGGATCCTTTCCGACCTCGCCTATGCCGAGATCTACTTCGACGGCAATCCGCCTCCCTCGGTCCTGCAGGTGCCGGGTGCGCGCGACATCGCCGTCGAGTTCACCTCGATGAGCAAGACCTACTCGATGGCCGGCTGGCGCATCGGATTCGCTGCCGGCAACAAAACGCTGATCACCGCGCTCACCCGCATCAAGTCGTACCTCGACTACGGCGCCTTCACGCCGATCCAGGTGGCGGCGACCGCGGCGCTGAACGGGCCCCAGGACTGCATCGCCGAGGCGCGCAACACCTATCGGGAGCGGCGCGATGTGCTGATCGAGGGCTTGACCGCCGCGGGATGGGCCCTGCCGGCGCCGGCCGCGTCGATGTTCGCCTGGGCGCCGATTCCCAAGGCGTTCGAGGAGCTGGGCTCGCTCGCTTTCTCCAAGCTGCTGCTGACGCAGGCCAATGTCGCGGTGTCGCCGGGCATCGGCTTCGGCGAGCACGGCGACGCGCACGTCCGCATCGCCATGGTGGAGAACAAGCACCGCATCCGGCAGGCGATTCGCAACATCCGCCAGGTGATGATCGATCCCTTGCGGTCGATCGACCTCTACCTCCGCGGTGTCGGCGACAACATCACGCCGCTCAAGGCGCGCGCCTGAACCGGACGGACTCAAGGCTGATGACTGTACACGACTACCACCTCACCCTGAGGAGGCCGCGCAGCGGCCGTCTCGAAGGGTGGGAACGAGCACATCCTTTGTTGCCCATCCTTCGAGACGCGGCGCTGCGCGCCGCTCCTCAGGATGAGGTGATTCTCTAACGCGCGCTGTTTGATGCCATGAACGGACCTCTCAAGATCGGCATCGCCGGCCTCGGCACCGTGGGCGCGGGCGTGGTCAAACTGCTCGCCGAGCATGATCGCCTGCTGTCGCTGCGCGGCGGCCGGCGGCTCAAGCTGGTGGCCGTGAGCGCGCGCTCCAAGGTCAAGAAGCGCGACATCGACCTCGACGGCGTGCGTTGGGAGAAGGACCCGCTGGCGCTCGCCGCGGCGTCGGACATCGACGTCGTGGTCGAGCTGATTGGTGGCTCGAGCGGCGTCGCCAAGCGACTGGCCGAGC
Organism: Reyranella sp.; assembly: GCA_035293665.1. Taxonomy (GTDB): domain Bacteria; phylum Pseudomonadota; class Alphaproteobacteria; order Reyranellales; family Reyranellaceae; genus Reyranella. Next base: position 42,229 of record DATGMK010000027.1, read on the forward strand.
GCGCGCTGCGCTCGGGCAAGCATGTCGTGACCGCCAACAAGGCGCTGCTCGCCATGCATGGCGCGGAGCTCGCTGCGCTGGCGGAGAAGCGCGGCGCGATCCTCGCCTTCGAGGCGGCGGTCGCGGGCGGCATCCCGATCGTCAAGGCGCTGCGCGAGGGCCTGGTCGGCAACCGTGTGGCGCGCCTCTATGGCATCCTCAACGGCACCTGCAACTACATCCTCAGCACCATGCGCGAGACCGGCCGCGACTTCGGCGTCGTGCTGGCCGAGGCGCAGGCGGCGGGTTACGCCGAGGCCGATCCGTCGTTCGACGTCGACGGCATCGATGCCGCGCACAAGCTGGCTGTGCTGACCGGCGCTGCGTTCGGCGCGAAAGTCAATTTTGCCGGCGTGCATGTCGAAGGCATCCGGCGCGTGACGTCGATGGATATCGGCTTCGCCGAGGAGCTGAACCACCGCATCAAGCTGCTGGGGCTCGCGCGCGAGACACCGTACGGAATCGAACAACGCGTGCATCCCTGTCTCGTGCCGCTGTCGGCGCCGATCGCCCATATCGAGGGCGTGTTCAATGCCGTGGCGATCGAGGGCGACTTCGTCGGCAAGACCATGTTCCAAGGGCGCGGCGCAGGGCAGGGACCGACCGCGTCGGCCGTTGTCGCCGACATCATCGACGTGGCGCGCGGGCGGCACATGCCGGCCTTCGTCGTGCCGGCCGACAAGCTTGCCGACAAGAAGGCCGCGCCGATGGCTCGCCATGTCGGCGCCTACTACATCCGCCTGATGGTTCAGGACCGCCCCGGCGTGATCGCCGCGATCTCGAAGGCGCTGGCCGAGGAGCGCATTTCGCTCGAGTCGATGATACAACGCGGGCGGTCCGACGCCGGCGAGGTGCCGGTGGTGCTGACCACGCACGAGACCGAGGAGGCGCGCATGCAGCGTGCGCTGTCGCGGATTGCGAAGCTGAAGGCGGTTGCCGAGGAGCCCTGCCTGATCCGCATCGAATCGTTCTGAAGAGAGACGGGCGCGCCGACGCGCCCCTGGGAGGAAGCAATGGCCGATGTTGGCAAGATGGACCGCAACCTGGCCCTCGAGGCCGTGCGTGTGACCGAGGCCGCCGCACTCGCGGCGTCCAAGCTGATGGGCCGCGGCGACGAGAAGGCGGCTGACCAGGCCGCCGTCGATGCGATGCGCTCGGCCCTCAACACCTTGTCGATCGACGGCACCGTCGTGATCGGCGAGGGCGAACGCGACGAGGCGCCGATGCTCTATATCGGCGAGAAGGTCGGCTCGGGCGGCCCGAAGATCGACATCGCGCTCGATCCGCTGGAGGGCACGACCATCACCGCCAAGGGCCTGCCCAACGGCCTCGCCGTGCTGGCGATGGCGGAGGACGGCAACTTCCTCAATGCGCCCGACGTCTACATGGACAAGATCGCGGTCGGCGGCGGCCTGCCGGAGGGCGTGGTCGATCTCGACAAGTCGCCCAAGGAGAACCTTGCCGATCTCGCCAAGGCCAAGAAGGTGCAGGTGTCGGACCTCGTGGTCTGCATCCTCGACCGGCCGCGCCATTCCGAGCTGATCGCCAAGGTGCGCGAAGCCGGTGCCCGCATCATGCTGATCGGCGACGGCGACGTATCGGGCGTGATTGCCACCTCGACCGGCGATTCGGGCATCGACATCTACATGGGGTCGGGCGGCGCGCCGGAGGGCGTGCTGGCGGCGGCGGCGCTGCGCGCCATTGGCGGCCAGATGCAGGGCCGGCTGCTGTTCCGCAACGACGACGAGAAGGGTCGCGCGAAGAAGTGGGGCATCACCGACCTCAACCGCAAATACTCGATGCTGGACATGGCCAAGGGCGACGTGATGTTCGCGGCCACCGGCGTCACCTCGGGCTCGATGCTGAAGGGTGTCCGCCGCTTCGGCCATGGCGCCGAGACCCATTCCATCGTCATGCGCTCGAAGACCGGCACGGTGCGGTGGATTTCCGCGGTTCACAATTTCTCGATAAAGACTGGCCTGCCGAGCTGGGCCTGATCATGATGGAGGCATGCGGACAGCGCTGATCGCCTGTCTCTTGCTTCTGACCGGCGCGGCCGGGACCGCGGCGCAGGAAGAGAATTGCCGCAATTTCTCTTGGTCGGTCGGCCGCACGATCGACCTGTTCGACGAGCCGCTGCCGACCGTGCAGAGCGCGCAGTCGCTGCCCAAGGAGGGCGTGTTCGCGCTGCAGCTGAAGCCCGTCGCCGACGTGATCTACATGATGACGCCCGAGCGCGGGTCCGACGGCTCGTGGGGCGCAATGATCACCTTGGAGAACATTCCGGCGGGCCGCTACCAGATCGCCCTGTCGGACGAGGCCTGGGTCGAGGCGATCCAGGACAACAAGCGGCTCGTCACCTTCGCCTCGAAGCGGTCGAAGGAGTGCCGCGGCGTTCGTCATACCGTGGACGTCGATGTGCAGAGCGACCCGCTCACCCTGCAGATCGGCGGCGCCGATGTCCGGCGTCTCAACGTCGCCGTGGTGCGCGTCTGGCCGTTCGAATGGCGGTGGTAGCAAACGCTCCCCAGGCGTTTGCGCTATAGAGGCGGCATGGCTTCCGAAACGCGGCACCAGCGCGCGGCTTTTCTCGGCATCGAACGTTCCCTGACGGGACGGCGCTGGGCCGAGCGGCTCTCCGACGAGCGCATCGCGCTCGCCATGGCGCAGCGCCACGGCCTGCCCGACGCGATCTGCCGGCTGCTTGCGGCCCGCCAGGTCGATCTCGAGGGCGTACCGGACTTCCTCGAACCGACGCTGCGCAAGTTCCTGCCCGATCCGTCGCATCTGCAGGACATGGACGTCGCCATCGCCCGTCTCGTGCGCGCGGTGCAGCAGGGCGAGCGCATCGTGGTGTTCGGCGACTACGACGTCGACGGCGCCACCTCGTCGGCCCTGCTGCTGCGCTTCTTTCGCGCGATCGGCGGCAATATCGGCGTGTACATTCCCGACCGCCGCAAGGAGGGCTATGGGCCTAACGCGCCGGCGCTGCTCAAGTTGCGCGAGGAGGGCGCGGCGGTCGTGGTCACGGTCGATTGCGGCGTCACCGCCTACGAGCCGCTCGCCGAGGCGCGCAAGGCCGGGCTCGATGTCGTGGTCATCGACCATCACCAGGCCGAGCTTGCGCTGCCGGAGGCGCTCGCGGTCGTCGATCCCAACCGGATCGACGACCAGAGTCCGCACAAGCAGCTTGCCGCCGTCGGCGTCGCCTTCCTGCTGTGCGTCGGCATCAATCGCGCCCTGCGCGGCGCCGGCTGGTACGGCGAGGCGCGTCCCGAGCCCGATCTGCGCCAATGGCTCGATCTCGTGGCGCTGGGCACCGTGGCCGACGTCGTGCCGCTGACCGGCGTCAACCGCGCCCTGGTGCGGCAGGGGCTGGTGGTCATGCAGCAGCGTCGCAACCCGGGGCTCGCTGCTCTCGCCGACGTGGCGCGCCTGCGCGAGCCGCCCGGCGCCTACCACCTGGGCTTCATGCTGGGGCCGCGGGTCAACGCCGGCGGTCGCGTCGGCCAGGCCGACCTCGGCGCGCGCTTGCTGGCGAGCGACGATCAGCATGAAGTGGGCGCGCTCGCCATTCGCCTCGACGAGTTCAACGCCGAGCGCCGGGCCATCGAACGCGAGGTGCTCGACCAGGCGGTTGCCCGCATCGAGGGGCTGTACGGACCCGACCGCAAGGGACTGCCGGCGGCACTGATCGTCGAGAGCGAGGGCTGGCACATCGGCGTGATCGGCATCGTCGCCAGCCGCCTGGTCGAGCGCTACGGCCGGCCGGCTTTCGTGATCGGCATGGACGGCGAGATCGGCAAGGGCTCCGGCAGGTCGGTGCGTGGCGTCGACCTCGGCGCCGCCGTGCTGGCCGCGCGCCAGTCGGGCCTGCTGATCAACGGCGGCGGACATGCCATGGCAGCGGGCCTCACCGTGGCGCGCGAGCAGCTGCCGCACCTCACGCACTTCCTCGACGAGCGTCTGGCGCTGCAGCTCGGCGCCGCGCCCCTCGTGCGCGAGCTCGGCATCGACGCCGCGCTGGCGCCCGGTGCCGCGACGCAGGAGCTCGTCAGCATGATCGAGCGTGCCGGCCCGTTCGGCGCCGGCAATGCCCTGCCACGCTTCGCCCTGACCGGCGTGCGAGTCGATTACGCGCAGCCGGTGGGCGAGGGACATGTCCGCTGCACCCTGGTGGGCCACCAGCGCGGCCGCGTCGAGGCGATCGCCTTCCGCGCCGGCCAGAGCGAGCTTGGCCGCGCGCTGCTCGATCCGGCCAAGCCGGTCCTGCATGTCGCAGGCGCCCTGCGGCTGGATCGCTACAACGGCCGCGAAAGCGTGCGCCTGCAGATCGACGACGCCGCCTCGGCGGCCGGTTCGGTCCTGTCCTGACCGCCTTGATTTCAACCGACCGGCCCGGTACATCCTGCCGCGCCTCGCGGTCCCCTTCGTCTAGAGGCCTAGGACATCGCCCTTTCACGGCGGTAACACGGGTTCGAATCCCGTAGGGGACGCCACATTGCTCGGCTCTATTGGCCCTTGAACACGGGCCGGCGCTTCTCGGCGAAGGCGCGTCTTGCCTCTTTGGCGTCCTCAGAGCCCTGCAGGATGCCGCCGGCGTTCGACGTCAGCACCATCGTTGTCTCAAGCGTGCTGTCCAGTGCCGCCCGCATGATCCGCTTGCCGACCCACTGGACCAGCGGCGGGACCGCCATCATTCGTTGGCACAGAGCGCGCGTGGCTTCCTCGAGCTTCTCCGACGGGACGACATGGTTGAGCAGGCCCCACGCGTGCGCGCGTTCGGCATCGAGCTCGCCGGTGTAGGCGAATTCGAGCGCCCGTCCCAGGCCCACCATCTTCGGAAGATAGTACGATCCGCCGTTCTCGATGATCTGGCCGGCATTGTGATAGGCGACGAAGCGGGTCTTCTCGCAGCCCATGCGGATGTCGCAATGCAGCGCCATGTCCATGCCCGATCCGACGGCAGGCCCGTTGATCATGGCGATCGTGGGTTTGCGGATCAGCGAAATATCCCGGTGAAGCTGCGTGAACCCGTGATAGAAATGTTGACGCGCCGCATCGGGGCCTTCATGGGGGCCCCGGTTGCCGGGAAAGTTGGGGCCGGTCACATCGGCAGGCGCGCGCGACCTCAAGTCCGCGCCGGCGCAGAAGACCCGTCCGACGCCCGTGAGAACGATGACGCGGATATTGGGATCGTCATCGCCGGCGCGCATGTACTCGCCGACCTTGGCGACCGTGCCGTTCTCTTCGGCCGACCCGACGAGCGCGTTGAGGCGATCTGGACGATTGAACCTGATCCAGAGGATGCCACTCTCTTCCGGCTCGTAGGTGAGATACTCGACCAGCTTCGGTCCCATCGCCGCTCTCCTTTTGTGCAGAACTTACGCGTCGCGCGTTGCAGCATCCGACGACAGGAGCGCCTGCGGCAAGGGCACGTCCCTGTCCAAATCCGGCTGTGCGAAACGGCCGGGAATCGGTAAGGGAACGGCAAGGGCTCCATTGAAGAGCCTGCCCCTCTGCCAGGATCACTACGCATGTTCTCCCGTCGCCTTCTGATCGCCGCCAGCGTTGGCGCTGCCCTTGCTCCAGCTGGATCGACTCACGCCAAGGATGGAAAGTTGGGCACGACGGATGCCCTCAACAATCTCGCGGCGCTGGAAGCGCAGCGCGGTGGACGGCTCGGCGTCTCGGTGCTCGACACCGGAACGCAGCAACGGCTCGACTATCGCGCCAACGAGCGGTTCGCCATGTGCAGCACGCACAAGGTCCTGACGGTCGCTGCCATTCTGCAGCAGGTCGACCGGGGCGAGATGAGTCTCGATCGGAAGGTGACCTTCGGCCATGGCGATCTGCTCGCCTATGCGCCGGTCGCCAAGCAGCATGTTGATGCCGGTGTCATGACCGTGGAGGCGCTTGCGGCGGCCACCACGGCGTGGAGCGACAACACAGCCGACAATCTCCTGCTTGCGCTGATGGGCGGTCCCGCGGGCTGGACGCGCTACGGTCGTTCGCTGGGCGACAGTATCTCACGTCTCGACAGAATCGAACCGGGCCTGAACAGCGCGATCCCCGGGGATCCGCGGGACACGACCAGTCCGGCAGCCATGGTCGGCGACCTCGGCGCGGTGCTGCTCGGCAAGGCGCTCTCCGAGGCCTCGCGGGCGCGGCTCGAGAGCTGGATGTTCGACAGCCCGGTCACCGGCACGCTTCTGCGCGCGGGATTGCCCGAAGGGTGGCGCGTCGCCGACAAGTCGGGGGCGGGCGAGAACGGCACGCGCAACGATATCGGGATGATCACGAGGCCCGGCGCGGCGCCATTGCTTGCGGCCGTCTACTACACGCAGGCGCCGGGCGACATGGCTGCTCACGACCGCGTCATCGCCGACGCCGGCCGGATCATCGCAGGCGCCTTCGCCGTCTGAGCCAGGCCTCACGGGCTCGCTGCCTTCATCAGCGCCAGACCGCCCATGATGAGGATTGCAGCAACGATCCTCAGAGCACCGGCGCTCTCGCCGAAGAACACGATGCCGACGAGGAACGCACCGACGGCGCCGATCCCGGTCCACACGACGTAGGCGGTGCCCAGCGGCAGGACGCGCATCGCCCAGGCGAGAAGGCCGAAGCTCGCCGACATGGCGGCGATGGTGACGACGGATGGCCACAGGCGCGTGAAGCCATGGGACTGCTTCATGGCAGAAGCCCAAACGACCTCGAACAGGCCGGCAACGGTGAGAACGATCCACGCCACAGCGGTCTCCCTTTCCTGACCGCCGGGCCGTCCCGGACTTGAACCCGATAGGTTCGGGGGAGGGCGTGGCCTCGCGGGTCTCAGATAGGAGCCGCTATTCGTGGGGGCAAGCCGATCGCGAATCTATCGCCGGTCCGGAGACGGCCTGCGTCAATGCGGAAGAGCCACTGCGGCCGGTGTGGGCTAGACTGCGGCATGCGACGAATGTGGTGCTCTTTGCTGGTGGTGGTGACGATCCCCGCCCATGCCGATACATCGGTGCAGGCCGGGCAGTGGGAGAAGACCGAGACAGTCACGCTCGATGGCGCGCAGGTGCCGTCGCGGCCGCGAACCGTCTGTCTCAAGGAGGGCGAGGCGAGCCTCGAGCGGCTGCTGCTGATCAACGACGACGAGGCCAAGGCGCGCGGCTGCAAGAGCGAGATCACGCGGCCGGCCGAGGCACGGCTGCTCATGACCATGTCCTGCCCGGCCAGCGACACCGAGCCCGCGGTCGATGTCTCGGCGGACGTGCGCTTCACGCCGACCTCGTTCGAGGGAACAGGCAAGGTCCTGATCAAGGGCAAGGGCGGCCCGGATCGCAAGGGCACCAGCGTCCTGGCGGGCAAGCGCACGGGCGACTGCTGAATGGAACGCCGGCGCATCGAGCCATGGCGGCTCCTGAGCTCGATCTATTCCTTCAGCGATCGCTGGCTCAAGCTGCGCAGCGACACGGTGCGCCTGCCCGGCGGCTCGACGCTGACCCCCTATCACGTGATCGAAGCGGCGGACTGGGTGAACGTGGTGGCGATCAGCGACACCGGCTGCATCGTGCTGGTCGAGCAGTACCGCCATGCCGTGACGCGCACCATGCTCGAGATTCCGGCCGGTCACATCGATCCGGACGAGACGCCCGAGACGGCGGCACGCCGCGAGTTGCTCGAGGAGACCGGTTACGGCGGCGGGCAGTGGCACGCGCTGGGCTGTCTGCATCCCGCCGCCTCGCGCTTCAACAACCAGGTGCACAGTTTCCTGGCGCTCGGCGTGACGAAGGTCGCCGCGCCCGCCCAGGAGGAGAGCGAGAACCTCCACTTGCACGAGATTCCCTGGGCGGAGTTCGTCGCCGGTTTGCGCGCCGGGACGATGCGGTTGCCCGAGGCCAACCAGATGTCGAGTCTGTTGCTGGTCCATCTGCTGGCCGGCAACACCGACGATCCCGGAATACAGCGCCTGAAGCTATGAGCTAGAAGTCGATCACCGCATTTGCGCGGGCCCGCACCGACGCCGGAAAGACGAGGCCGAGCTTCTTCGCCGTCGCCTCGTTGAGCGCCAGCTCGAAGCGCCGCGGCGACTCGACGGCAGCGTGGCGGGGGCGGCGCCCTGCAGGATCTTGCCGACGATGCCTGCGGCCATAGGACGTCAGCGGGCCGCCGCGCACCTCGATCGTGCCCGGGCGGGGCAGGCTCGCGACCAGGCCGCTGCCGACCGGATCGCCGATCGCCACCATGACGGCAACGTCGGCCCAGGCCAGGCGCATCGCCTTCACCGGCGGCGTATTGGCGGCCAGCAATCATGTCTCTTCACGGCCTATGCAACGCGATGTACCCTTCGACCACCTGCATCAAGACAGGACCAAGGGTAGGACCATGAAAACCAAGAGACGTGCATTCATCGGCGGCGTTTCGGCCGCGGCCTTGTCGGCGCCCTTTGTCGCGCGGGCGCAGAAGAAATACGACGACGGCGCGAGCGACAGCGAGATCAAGATCGGCCACACCTGCCCGTACAGCGGGCCGGCCTCGGCCTACGGCGTGAACGGCAAGGCGATCGTCGCCTACTTCGACATGATCAACGACAAGGGCGGCATCAACGGCCGCAAGGTGAAGCTGATCTCGCTCGACGACGGCTATTCGCCGCCCAAGACGGTCGAGCTGATCCGCCAGTTGGTCGAGCAGGAGAAGGTGCTGTGCACCCACAACACGCTCGGCACCGCCTGCAACACGGCGATCCACAAGTACATGAACGCGAAGAAGGTGCCGCACCTCTATCTCGCGACCGGCGCGTCGAAGTGGGGCGATCCCAAGCACTTCCCGTGGACCATGGGGTTCCAGCCGGACTACCACACCGAGGCGGTGATCTACGCCAAGCACATCCTGGCCAACGTCAAGGACGCCAAGATCGGCGTGCTGATGCAGAACGACGATTACGGCAAGGACTATTGGGAGGGTTTCAAGGAGGGGCTTGGCAAGGAGGCGAACCGCGTCGTCAAGCACGTGACCTACGAGATCACCGAGCCGACGGTCGATTCGCAGATCATCCAGCTCAAGGCGGCCGGCGCCAACGTGTTCTTCAACATCGCCACGCCGAAGTTCGCCGCCCAGGCGATGCGCAAGATCGCCGATCTCGGCTGGAAACCGGTGCACTATGTCAACAACGTGGCGGCGAGCGTCGGCACCGTGATGAAGCCCGCCGGCTTCGACAACGTGCAGGGCATCCTGACCGCGGCCTATGTGATGGATCCGACCGATCCGACCTGGGCCAATCACGGCGATATGGCCGACTTCAAGGCGTGGATGGCGAAGTACCACCCGACGGCGCACCTGGCCGACCTCGGCAACGTCAGCGGCTACACGGTTTCCTACCTGATGGCCGAAACCTTGAGGCGCTGTGGCGACGAGCTCACCCGGGCCAACGTCATGAAGCAGGCGGCCAGCTTCCAGAAGTTCCGCGTGCCCATGCTGCTGCCGGGCATCACCGTCTCGACAAGCGCGACCGACTATTACCCGATCCAGGCCGTGCAGCTGGCCCGCTTCAAGGGCCAGAGCTGGGAGCTGTTCGGGGAGATCCTGTCGGCGGAGAGCGCATAGGCGGCGAGGAACCTCGGCCAAGGAACCTCGGGTTGCACGGCGCGTTGTCCGTCCACCTCAGGAGGAGGTGGCCATGTACAAGCCCTTGCTGGCGACCGCGTGTGCGGCGCTATTGCTCGCGGCGTGTGGCGACCGGACCCAGGCGGTCGTCGCCGCTGCAGCTCCCGACACCCCGCAACCGGCTCGCAATTTCATGCTGTTCTTCGGCAATGACCACGCCAACGTCACGCCGGAGAGCGAAGGCGTGATCCGGGAGGCTGCCCGCGCGGCCCGCGCCAATCCCAATGCCCGCATCACGGTGTTCGGCAACGCCGACACCCTCGGCGACAGCGCCTACAACCAGGCCCTGTCGCAGCGTCGGGCCTTGGCGGTGCGCGACGCTCTGGTGGTGGACGGCATCAACCCGACGACGATCTCGGTCGTCGGGCACGGCGAGGATGCGCTGTTGGTTTCGACCCGGGACGGTGTCCGCGAGCCGAAGAACCGGCGCGTCGAGATCGTCGTCCAGTAGCAACTAGCGCATAACGTCCCTGACATCGCCCGGCATGCCCTCGACATGCCGGTCCTGCAGGAAGTTGGACAGCGCGCCCGTGAAGCCGAGCGCGAGAGCCAGCCAGAAGAGGCTGGTGATCAGTCCTCGGGTAACCGGTCTCATGGGCCCAAGACTCTCTCAGACGCCGACACCGCGCCAGCGCCTGACGCGGGGAAGTAACAAAAATTACACTATTTCTTCTCCGCTACTGCCATGGCCCATGGATGCGCGGCTGCGGCGGCGATGATCACGGCCGCATCGTCGGACAGCAGGAAGCCTTCTTTCCGCAGCGCCCGCGCGGCAACGCGGATCCGGTTCACGTAGTCGTCGCGATCCTTGTAGCGGGCGGCGATCTGCGCCTGGGTGAAGGGCAGGAAGGCGCCGGCGAGCGCACAGGAGAAGCTCTTGGGCTCCTGCTGCGCGGCGTGCACGCCGAGCGGCGCCTCCATGTCGGGCAGGCGCACGCCGCCCATCACGTTGCCGTCGCTGTCGCGCCTGGGCCGCTGGACCACCGCCGTCGGCAGGTACTTGGGCGCGCCCAGCACGTCGGCATCGGCGCTCGGCTCGAGCGGCATGAGCTTGCTGGCGGGCGGCGCGGCATTGCGGCCGACCCAGCGGTCGAGCGCCAGCAGCGTCGCGCGCGAGACCGGCGCCCAGTCGAGCCGGGCCAGCGGCAGGGTGCAGCCCTCCGCCTTGGGCAGCACGACATGCGAGGCGCCGGCGATGTCGTACACGCGCACGTTCGCCGGCAAGGGCTGGTCGGCCGTGCCTGCCACGCCCGTGCGGCCGAGCGAGGCGCGCAGCGACAGGTAATCCGTCGTGCTGCTCACCATGACGATGCGCGGTGGCACCTCGCCGCGCTTCTCGACCGCCGCGACGATCTCGCCGATCGTGAACGGCCCCTCGTTGACGCCGCGGAACTCCGGATCGGCGAAGCTCGGCGCCTTGTCGCCGCTCGAGTCGGGACCGGTCGAGGAGGTGAGGATCGGCAGCATGCCGGCGCCGGAGACGAAGACATGCATGCCGTCGACCACGCGCCGGCCGTTCATCCGGTTGAAGCCGTTGAACAGGTAGGTCTTGAGGAACCGCCCGCTCTGCGACTTGCCGCTTGCCAGCACGCGGTCGATCGCGCCGCGCAGCGGATTGGGCGTACCGGCAGCGTCGACCGAACCCCGCGCCAGGAACTCGGCCGTGTCGCGGAAGATCGCGAAGCCCACGCCTTCGATGTAGCGCGTCTTGCCGTCGGGCCCGGTGAAGGTCGGCAGGTCGGTGCCCTTGCCCAGCTCCCACTGCACCTCGGCCAGCGCGAAGCCCTGGTCCTCGAGGAAGCCGGTGCCCTGCTGGATGTTACCCGAGTTGAACGGCTCGCCGCGCGGGCCGTTGTACAGCGCGATGCCGTAGACCCGGCCGCGGTTGGGCACGTCGACCAGCAGCGCCCCGTTGCCTTTGGCCGGATCGGCCGGCATCAGCAGCATCAGGTCGGCAGCGTACTCGACCTTGCCGCGCTCGTTCCTGTTCGCCTTGTCGAGGTCGGGGATCTTCTCGCCTGGATCGAGCTCGCCATGCACGCGGCCCTTCCACAGCACGTAGTCGCCGGGCTTGAACGTGCCGTAGGGCTGCTTGCTGCCGATCTCGAGCCTCACCATCTCGGCGGCCGCAGGACAGGCCCAGGCGAGCAACAGGAAGGCCGCGGACAGAACGCGCGAACGCATCATGCGGCGACGCTTTCCCGCCGGCCGACATCCAGGCTGAAGCCCGGCTCGGCGGTATGGACCCCGATCTCGGGGAAACGCTCGCGCACCGCCGCGGCGAAGTTCGGCCACGGCTCGGAGGCGGCGCCCATCATGGCGTGGAAGTGCTCGTGCGGCGGATAGAGCACCACGACCTTGGGCCGGAGCGCCGCCACGCCGCGCACGACGTCATCGATGAAGTTGAGCTGCATGCCGGCCAGCAGGATGTCGGTGCGATGGCGCCGGCCGAGATCGGCGATCTCGACATCGGTCATCTTGGTGTTGAAGCCCTCGTTGTAGTTCAGGATGGTCGTGCCGTCCGGCAGCTCGACATGGAAGCCGGTATAGGGCGAATAGAAGGGCGCGCGGGTGGCGCTGCTCCACGCCCAGGAGAGCTGCGTGGCATTGCCGTGGAACAGCGCCCGGCTCAGCGCCCGCGGCAGGTTGATGTCGCGATGTTGCCAGCGGAACGCCGAGAGCCGGAAGCCGGGCAGGGCGAGGGTGCCGAACGTTTTGGGGTCGATCACCCTGAGCCGCTCGGCCGGGATGCCGCGGCGCCATTTCAGGAACGAGCAGACAGACGGCGAGCCGACGACGATGGCGTTCGTCACCTGCGCGATGACAGGCACGTCGAGGAAATGCTCCTCGTGCCCGTGCGTCACGCAGATGTATTTGGCGTGGCGGAAGTCGCCGAGGTCGAACCACTGCGCGCCGCAGTAGCGGCGGAAGAACGGGTCGAAGAACAGCGCGCCGTCCTCCGTCTCGATCGACAGCGCCGACCAGCCGAAATAGCGGATGCGGGCGGGCATGGTCTTGTCTTTTGCTGGAGGCGGGCCACGGAGTGGCGCGCCTCCAGCAAAAGAGTTAGCCGCAGGCGACGGAGTAGATGTGCTGCACCTCGCCGGGCAGCGGCATGGCCTGCCAGGTCTTGCCGCCGTCCTGGGTGCCGAAGATCTCGCCATCGTAGCGGGCGCCTAGATAGACCTGGTTCGGGTCGGTGGCGTGCAGGCCGACCGACATGATCGTGCCGTGCACCTGGACCTTGTCGAAGCGCTGCCAGCTCTTGCCGTTGTCCTGGCTGCGATAGAGCGCGCCGTCATGGCTCGAGGCCGCGACTGACAGCGCCGCATAGAGCGTGTTGGGCTCGGCCGTGGAGACCTTCACGTCGCGCCCGTAGGTGACCGGCGAGAAGCGTTTCACGTCCATGTCGGTCCAGGTCTGGCCATGGTCGGTGGTGCGGAACAGGCCCATGCGCAGCGCCACGATCGGGCAGTCCGGATCGGCCGGATTGATGGTGATGGCATGTCCGTCGAGCATGCCCTCGGCATGGGTGTCGCTGACGATCTTGCTCTTGAGATGCTCGCGCTCGCTGAGCTTGATCAGCCCGGCGCTGCAGTCGGTCCAGGTCTCGCCGCCGTCGGTGCTGCGCATCACGCCGTTGATCTCGAGCGCGGCGTAGATCTCCTCCGGCTTCTTCGGGTTCTGCGCGAACCGCATCACGCGCGAGGCGAACGGACCCTTGCAGTGCGAGCCGACCTGCGGCGTCGCGAGCTTGCGCCAGCTGGCCCCGCCATCCTCGCTGCGATAGACCTCGATCGGCGAGGCGCCGGCCAGCATCTTCTTCGGATCGCGGCTGTCGACCATGAACGACCAGACCTGCGTCTTGTCGGGGAAGGCCGTGCGCTTGAAGGTGTGGCCGTGATCGGTGCTGCGCCAGACCCCGTCGTTGGTGCCGGCGAACACCATTTCCGGGTTGTCCGGCTTCACGAACACCGTGTAGGCCTCGACCCCGTCGAGCACGTGCTTCCACTCGCCGCCTTTGGCGGCGCGCTGGAAAACGCCGGCCTTGCCGGTGTGATCGGGCTTGCCGAAATAGCCGGCGACGCCGGCATAGATATTCGAACCGTCAGGCATGGCGCACCTCCGTCAGTTCTTCTTGACCATCGGGCATTCGCCCTGGTCCATCGGGCGAAAAGCCTGCTCGCCCGGGACCGTAGCGATCAGCTTGTAGTAGTCCCACGGACCTTTCGACTCGGCGGGAGTCTTGACCTCGAACAGGTACATGTCGTGCATCTTGCGGCCGTCGGCGCGGATATAGCTCGGCCCGTTGACGGGGTCGTCCCACTTCGTCGACTTCAGGTGCGCCATGACCTTGTCGGGATCGTCCGTTCCGACCGCCTTGACCGCGTTCAGATAGGCCAACGTGGCGGAATAGAAACCCGCCTGCACCTGGGTGGGCATCTTGCCCTTGAACTTCTCGCCGAAGCGCTTGGAGAAGGCGCGCGTCTTGTCGTTCAGGTCCCAGTAGAAGGACTCGGTCAGCCGCAGTCCCTGCGCGCGCTCCAGGCCGAGCGAGTGCACGTCAGAGATGAAGGCCAGCAGTGCGACGAGCTTCTGGCCGCCCTTGACGATGCCGAACTCGGCGGCCTGCTTGATCGAGTTCACGGTGTCGCCGCCGGCGTTGGCGAGGGCGATGACCTGCGCCTTGGAGGCCTGCGCCTGCAGCAGGAAGGAGGAGAAGTCCTGCGTGTTGATGGGCGCCTTGATGTCGCCCAGCACCTTGCCGCCTGCCTTGGTCACCACGGCGGTGGCGTCGCGCTCGAGGGCGTAACCGAAGGCGTAGTCGGCGGTGAGGAAGAACCAGCTCTTGCCGCCGGCCTTCACCGTGGCCGAGCCCGTGACGTTGGCGAGCGCAACGGTGTCGTAGGACCACTGCACCGTGTAGGGATTGCAGAACTTGCCGGTGATGTCGGACGAGCCCGGATCGGGGGCGAGGAATATCCTCTTCTTCTGGCCGGCAACGTTCTCGATGGCGATGGAGGACGACGAGGCACCGGCGCCCATGATCATGTCGACGTTCTCGTCGCTGTACCAGCGGCCGGCGAGGGATGCCGCGACATCGGGCTTGTTCTGGATGTCGCCGGTGACGAGCTCGATCTTCTTGCCGAGCACGGTTCCGCCGAATTCGTCGATCGCCATCTGCGTGGCGACCACGGCACCGGGACCGTTGATGTCGGAGTAGAGACTCGACATGTCCGTGGCGACGCCGATCTTGACCACGTCGTTCGAGACCTGCGCCCAGGCGGGCGCTCCCCAAGCGAACGCTACGCCCGCAACAACGCCTAGCACACCACGCTTCATCATTTCGCTCCCATGGGCTTTTTGGTTGTGTCGAGCCTAGCAAGCTGCTGGCATGCCGGCAAAGCAGGAGTGACGCCATGATCGAGAGTATTCGCGACATCGCCACCAAGGATGGAGCGATGGAGACCTTCATCGTCCATCCCGACCGCGGCGCGCACCCGGTCGTGCTGTTCCTGATGGATGCGCCGGGGATCCGCGCCGAGCTCTATGACATGGCACGCCGGCTGGCGACTGTCGGCTACTACGTGATGCTGCCGAACCTCTATTACCGCGCCGGCAAGGACACCAAGTACGGCCCGGACGTGCTGGAAGAGGGCAGCGCCGAACAGGCACGCATGCGGGCGGTGCGCACCAAGATGACGATTCCGCCGGTGATGGATGACGTGGCCGCCATGATTGCCCATGCCGACACGCAGAAGGAGGCGAAGAAAGGCCCGGTGGGCACGCACGGCTATTGCATGAGCGGGCCGTACTCGCTGGCGGCGGCCGCGCGCTATCCGGACCGCATCGCGGCTGCAGCTTCGTTCTACGGAACGTGGTTGGTGAGCGACGCGGTGGAGAGTCCCCATCTCACCCTCGGCAAGGCGAAGGGCGAGCTCTACATCTCCTGCGCCGAGCACGACGAGCTGGCGCCGCCGGACATGGTCAAGGAGCTCAAGGCGCTGTTCGACAAATCCGGCAACGGCGGCGAGCTCGAGATCCAGATGGGCGTCCACCACGGCTTCGCCTTCCCCGAGCGCTGGTGCTACGACAAGCCGGCCGCCGAGCGTCATTGGGAGCGGCTCATCGCGCTGTACCGGCGGCGGATCGGCTAGCTCTTCCTCGCGCGTCATCACTGCCAGCGACTGCCACATCGTGTGGCAGTGATCCGTTCCAAGCGGGCCAACGTTTTCCGCCGATCCTGCCACTCTGCCCGCACCCCCTCCGGCGCCCTGCCATTTCCCCGGTGTCGCCTCGGGCAGGGTGCACCCCTTCGTTCGTAGCGGTGAATGTCTTGGCCGAGCACTTCTCATGTCGAGCATGATAAGAGCCGTGCCTCGGATCACCTATTCTGGGCAATGGCTGTGCGGAAGCGCGAGCCTTCGCGCATGATTTTGGGGTTCCATTGCCCAGATGACTTTTGCGATTTCGATCGACTCGGCCATCGCGGAGTTGGCACGCGATCCGCTTCGGCACGTCGTCCTGCTGAAGCAGCTGCTGGCCTATCCCGGCCACGTGCAGGCCTATCGGTCGTCCAGCCCTGCCGGAAGCGCGATTTTACTGGCTTTGGAGGCCTCGGCGAGCGCCTATGACCGGCAGACCTATCCGGAGGCGGACATCGTGGCGTTCGTCGCGAGCGACCATCCGGACCTGACGGCGGCGTTGCTGCCTTGTCTGCCGCGCGATGTAGGCATCGTTTTCAAGCTCTCGTGCGAGGCGGATTTACCGCCGGTCAGAACAAAATTTTCGGTCGTCCGCCGCACGGCGTTTGTGTCCTTCACGGCGGACAGCGCCGCGGCGGCCGATGCTGAGGTGCGCCTGACGACCCGGCCGGGCGAGACGGCATTCCGATTGTTCGAGTCGCAAGGGCATGAACGGAGCTGGGTTGAGGCGATGCTTGCCGGCGACCGCGCCTTTGCCTGCGTCCTGGAGCGGGCCGGCGACACCGCCTCGGTCTGCCTGGTGTACGAGAACTGGGGCCCGGTGTGGGAGGTGGGCGGCGTCGTCACGGCGCCCGATTACCGCCGGAAGGGCCTCGGCGCCCGCGTGGTTCGCACCGCGCTCGCCGAGCTCGGCAGGCGCGGGCTGAAACCGCGCTATCAGGTCGAGGAGCACAACGTCGCCTCGATCGCGCTGGCGCGATCGGTCGGCCTCGCGCCCTTCCTGACGATCGCCCACCATCTCGCGGCGGGGTGACGTTCGGGTTAGATCCGGCCGTGTTGAACTATCGGTACTGGCCAATCAGCGCGTCGATGAAGCGCTGGGCCCGCTCGGTGAAGCTTTCCGGCTCGCTCGCGTTCGGCGAGAGCGGCGGATCGGGCCGCAACGCCGCGAGGGCGCCGAGCATGGCCTCGCGGGTTTGCAGAACCGCGCCGTCCAAGAGAGAGCGATAGATCAGGAGCTTGGCAAGAGCCTCGTCATGGAGCGTGCGCATGGAGGGGCCTTCGCTGCTTCGCCTCTTCAAGGACGGCAGCCGTGCTTCCAGTTCCGCCCCACGCTTTGTGAAGCGGCGTCTCGTCTCGTTTTCGCTCCACACCCCGGTCACGCACGGGTTCTAGGTGATGAAAATTACTAAGGCCTTACGCGTGTTCCCGAGAGGGGCGGCTGACCTGAACGCGACCAATTCTCGCGATACAAAGAGGGTATGTTGTACGACGCAATCGGAGAGGCGGATCACTTCGGCGCGACGTTCGGTTTGAACTTCTGAACGCGCTTTCCGTTGTCGACCTCGCCCGTATAGACGTTGCCTTTGGAATCGACCGCCAGCGCGTGCACCCAGTGGAACTGGCCGGCCTGGCGGCCCGGGTGGCCGAAGGTGCCGACCACCTGCCCGTCGCTGCGGCGCAGGATCCGGACGACGTTGTTCTCGCCGTCGTTGTTCAGCATCAGGCTCTGGTTGGCATCGGGCCACATCGCCAGGCCCCACACCGCGCCGTTGCCCAGCGTCGGCTTCTCGTAGAACCATTCGGTGACGAAGGTGCCGTCCTTCTTGAACACCTGGATGCGGTTGTTGGTGCGATCGCAGACGTAGACGTGGCCGTCGCGGCTGGGTGTGGCGCAGTGCACCGGATTGGCGAACTGCTGCGGCGTGGGCGCATCCGGATTGTAGGGCGCCGGCTTGTCGTCGTTCGGCTTTTTGCCGTAGGCGCCCCAGTAGCGCTTGAAGGCGCCGGTGTTGGAATCGAACACGATGACCCGGCGGTTGCCGTAGCCGTCCGCCACGAACAGCTCGTGCGCCTCCTCGTCGACCTGCACCGTGGCCGGCTGGCCGAGCCTGGTAGTGTCGTTGCTGCCGCCGCTCGGGCCGGCGACACCGATCGTCAGCAGCAGCTGCTTGCCATCGTGGCTGAACTTGTAGATCGCACTATCGTCCTTGGCGTTGCCGGTGATCCAGACTGCGCCGGTGCGATCGATGAACAGGCCGTGCTCGTTGTTCACCCAGGGCTTGACGTCGGGAAAGCCCCAGCCCTGGACGAAGTTGCCGTCGGAATCGAACTCCATGACCGACGGGGCAGGGGCACAGCACTTGTTGCGCGGCGGCTTCAGCGTCGCGCCCTTCTCGTCGTCGGTCAGCGTGCGTGGGCGCTGCAGCACCCAGACATGGTCGTGCGAATCGACCGCGACATTGGCGACCTGCCCGAACAGCCAGTTGTTGGGCAGCGGCTTGGGCCATGACGAATCGATCTGGAACTGCGGGACGGTTTGGGCAGAAAGCGGCGAGGTGGCCAGCAAAACCGCGGCGCCAATAACGGCGCGAACGAGTGCACGCATCGTGTCTCCTCCGGAACGCCGCCGTTCGCCGGCGGCCGATTTTTACCGGTGCTGAGCCTGGCAGGTGCCGAACCCCAAATCCATCACGCCGACAGCCTTGCCGTCATACGACATGACATGGAGACGCTTGGGCGGCAGGAATCCGCAGCTGCAGGCTACCGGCGCGGCATCGTAACGAATTGCGGCTGGATCACGCTGGCAAAGTGTCGGTGAGGATACGCGTCGATTCGATGGTGTAGTTGCCGCGCATCACCAGGCCGATCTGCGTGGCGCCTTCCTTGTAGTCGACGATCCACAGGCCTTGTGTCTGGGTCATCTTTGCGGCGGCGGCCGGATCGGTCCGCCAGCGTGAGGCCAGCATCAGGTCCCAGTTGGGCGTGACCAGGCAACTGAAGCTGGTCAGCTTCTCGCGGCGCAGGCTGTAATAGGCCGCGCGCGCCGCATCGAGCGTCTCCTTGTTGTCCGCCAACGCCTCACTCGCCGCCAGCGGCAGCAGCGCAAGGACGAGGACAAAGACCCGCTTCACGAGCGAGAGTCCCATTACTCTCGACCTCACCCTGAGGAGCGAGCGCAGCGAGCGTCTCGAAGGGTGGGCAGCAGACGCGGTGCGCGTTGCCATCCTTCGAGACGCCGCGCGTCGCGCGGCTCCTCAGGATGAGGTGAGGGGTAGCGAGTTCATCACCAGGTCAGGAAGCTGCCGCGTCGGCGTGGGCCTTGCGCTTGTGGACCTGCCAGCGATTCAGGATGTCGCGCGCATGGTTCGCCGTCGGGTCCATGTCGCGCTCGTGGCCCGGCACCTTGGCCGTCAGCTCGATTACGTAGCCGTTGGGATCGCGGAAGTAGATCGAGCGGATGAACTTGTGGTCGGAGATGCCGCGCACCTCGCGGCCCTCCGCCTTGCCCTTGGCGAACATGCGCTCCAGCGCCTCGGGCTCGACCTCCAGCGCTATGTGGAGGTCGAAGTCGTGCTGCTCCTTGAACTCGAACGGCATGTCCGGCGCCTCGAAGAAGGCGAGGCACGAGCCGTCGTCGAGCTGGAAGAAGGAGTGCAGGACGCCGGTGCCCGTCTTGCGGCCGGTCTGCGTCGTCTCGATCTTGAAGGCGTTGACCAGCGGCAGGCCCAAAAAGTCCTCGTAGAACGCCCGCGTCTCCTCCGAGTCGCGGCAGCGATAGGCGTTGTGATGCAGTCCCTTGATCATGGCTGCCCTCCTATGTGCTCCTACAGTCGTTTGGTCACACCGTCGCCCAGGTCTTGCCCTCGGTCGAGGCGCGGAATCCGTTGAAGACCTCGTTCACCTTCTCGTAGTTCGGCTGCTTCTTCACGTTGTCGATCCAGCGCTGGACGTTGGGGTATCCCTTCAGGTCGCAGTGGATGAGCTCACCAATACTCATGATCGCCGAGCCGAGATAGTCCGCGATGGTGATCTGGTCACCGCAGATATACTTCTTGTTACCGGCCAGCCAGTGATCGTTCAGCACCCGCAGCCAGTCCCTGCAGCGGTCCTGGGCCCACGCGATCGTGCCGGCATGGGCTTTCTCGTCGGGCCGCTTGTGGTGCGGGAAGAGCTGCGGATAGACGAGACCGTAGCCCCAGTCCTTGTAGAAGTTGGAGTTGAACCAATCCATCGCCTCGTTCACCCGGGCGCGCTGCTTGATATCCTTCGGATAGGCGGGCGAATCGGTCTTCTCGGCGAGGTAGCGCAGGATCGAGGCGCTCTCGGTCAGGCGGAAGTCGCCGTCCTCCAGCATCGGTACCAGGCGGTTGGGATTCTTCTCGCTGTAGGCGGGCTCGTAGTGCGCGCCCTTCAGGATGTCGACGACTTCCATCTCGCAGGGGATGTTGTTGTCGGCGATGAACTGCATCACGGGGCGGCACGCGGTCGAGACGGGGTGTGTGTAGAGCTTCATCGAGGCCTCCTTGAAAATCCTTCCTCCCCCGCGGAGCGGGGGAGGTGGCAGCGTCTTACGCTGACGGAGGGGGAGTGACGCACGATCTCCGTCGTCATCCCCCTCCGTCACGGATTACCGTGACACCTCCCCCGCGTAGCGGGGGAGGAAGAGACTTTTACCGGTCCAGCCAGACGTCTTCGAAGCGCCAGTGGTTGTAGATGGTGTTCACCGCCAGCTTGACTCCTTTCACCTCGGGCCGCCAGCAGGTGGCGCCCCAGTCATGCTGAATCACCGGGCGGGCGCCATCTTCCTGCAACTTCTTGTCGATCTCCCAGACCAGCTTCTTGCGTGCCTCGATGTCGGTCATGCGCGACTGCTGGTCAAACAACTTCTCGGTCTCGGGATTGCAATAGTTCGTGTAGTTGCGCTGCGAGCCGCAGTGGAAGGTCTCGTAGAACATCACGTCCGGGTCGTCGATGCCGACGCCCTGGACGTTGAGGCCGACCGTGTAGTCCTTCTTGGCCATGCGGTTGTACCAGACGGCGGTCTCGAGCGGCTCGAGCTCGCCCTGGATGTTGACGTGCTTGAGATGGTCGATCAGCAGCACCGCCTGGTCGCGATAGGCCGGGATGTTGCGCGTCGAGACCTTGATCCGGAGCGGCTTGTCGCCGGTGTAGCCCAGCTTCTCCATGATCTTGCGGCCTTCGGCGCGCTGCTTTTCGTGATCGGCGCCGTACCCCGCGACCGTCGCGAGGAACTCCGGCGGCATGCCCCACAGGCCCTCGGGCGGCGGCAGCATCGAGCCGCCGATCCGATTGGTGCCCTGGCCGATGATCTCGTTGAAGGCCGAGCGGTCGATCGCCAGCACCATCGCCTTGCGCACGTCGCCATTGTCGAACGGCGGCTTGTCGCGATTGACCAGCAGGTTGGCCTGGGTGTTGGTCGGCAGGTACTCGCACTGCGCCCATGATGCCTGCGCCTTCAGGTCTTTGAGCGCGGGCGCCGCGATGTCGGCAGTGAAAGTGAGATCGTACTGATTGGCGACGAAGGCCATCAAGGCCGTCGCGCGGTTCGGGATGATCTTGAACTCGATCGCATCGAGGTAGGGCCGGCCCTTCTTCCAGTAGTCGGGGTTCTTCACCAGCTTGATGAACTCGTTCTGCCGAAACTCGGCGAACTTGAAGGGGCCGGTGCCGATCGGATGAGTGCGCATCTGCGCGGCGCTGACATGGCACGGATAGACCGGCGACATGCCGCCGGCGAGCATGGTGAGCAGCGAGGGCTGCGGCCGGCCGAGATGGAAGGTGACCTCGTCGTCGCCGTTGGTCGTCACCTCCTGGAGATTGAAGTACCAGGACCGGCGCGGGTTCTTGCGCAGCTTGGAGTCCTTCGCCGTCAGCATGTCCCAGGTGCACTTCACGTCGGCCGAGGTGAAGGGCTTGCCATCGTGCCACTTCACGCCCTGGCGCAGCTTGAAGGTGAGGTCCTTGCCGTCGTTGCCCCACGTCCACGAGGTCGCGAGGTCGGGGACGATGCGGTCCGGCCGGTTCTGCTTGCTGTCCGGATCGAACACGACGAGGTTGTTGTAGACCGACATGAACGGCATGACGGTCGAGATCGTCGCCTCCTCGTGGATCGACGCGCTGGGTGGATTGTCGCGATGGCTGACGCGCAAGGTGCCGCCGTACTTCTGGGCGAGGGCCGGCCCGGCGAGAAGGGCCAGGATCGCCGACAGGATCAATACGCGCCGCATGACGTTCCTCCGTTCTTGTTTTGCTTGCGGCAACGCTAGCACAGCGTAGGCTCGCGCCATCATGCGTTTGCTCATCTGTCTGCTCGTCGGAATTCTGCAGGCCGCACCGCTCGCCGCGCAGGACTTTCCGAGCCGGCCGATCCACATCATCGCGCCGTTCGGTCCGGGCACGGCGACCGACACCGTCGCGCGCGTGATCGCCGCCGAGCTGACGCGCCTCACCGGCCAGGCTGCCGTCGTCGACAACAAGCCCGGCGCCGAAGGCCAGATCGGCGCGCAGGCGGCCGCGACCGCGCCGCCTGACGGCTACACGATCTTCGTCACCACCCAGACGACGCAGGCCATCAACCAGCATGTCTACAAGAGGCTGCTCTACGACCCGGTGAAGAGCTTCGAGCCGATCAGCGGCCTGTCGGGCGGGGCGCAGATGGTGGTCGTGCGCAACGACCTGCCGGTCAGGACGATCCCCGAGTTCATCGCGCTGGCGAAGGCGCAGCCGGGCAAGCTGACGTTCGGCAGCGGCAACGGCTCGGCGCGCGGGGCTGCGGAGCTGTTCCGGATCATGGCGAAAGTCGACCTGCTCGGCGTGCCGTACAAGACCCAGACGCAGGTCATCGCCGATCTGCTGGGCGGACGCCTCGACGTCACTTTCAGCGACTTCACCACCGGCCTGCCGCCGGTGCGCGACGGCCGGGCGCGTGGGCTCGCCGTCACTAGTCCCGAGCGCTATCCCGGGCTCGAGCAGTATCCGGCGGTGGCCGAGTTCGTACCCGGCTACGAATCGCGGCCATGGAACGCGGTCTATGCGCCGGCCGGCACGCCGCGGCCGATCATCGACAGGCTCAACAGGCTGATCCGCGAGGCGGTGGCGTCCGAGGCCTATCGCAACCTGCTCAAGACCACGCTCGCCGTGCCGTTCCCGTGCTCGCCAGAGGAACTCGCCGCCTTCCAGGCGAAGGAGACGGTCAAGTGGGGCGAGGTCGTCCGCATCGCCGGGATGCAAGAGCCGTAGACTAGGTCCGCCGCGCTTCCACGAGCTGCCAGATCCCGCTCAGGAACACGCAGGCGGCGACGACCACGAATGCCCAGCGATAGCTCGCGGCTGAGGCGATGACGCCGAAGATCGGCGGGCCAAACACCGCACCGGAGAAGGCGAGGGCGGTCTGCACGGCGGCGATCGCCGCGATCTCTCTGGGCGGCGAGAGGTGGGCGAACTCCGCCTGCGACGTGCCGTTCCAGCTGATCACGACCGAGCCGTAGCCGATCACCACGGCGGTGATGAGCCAGAACGGCGTGTCGGCGTCGAGCAGCCCGGTCGCCGTCGAGCCGAGCGCCATGCCGATGCCGGTCCAGCCCAGGAGCTTCATGCGCGGCATGCGATCGCCCATGCCGCCGCTCACCAGGCGCACGGCCGAACCGACGATCTGCGACAGGAACAGCAGGAAACCCGCGCGCGCGATGCTGAGGCCGCAATGCTCGTAGAGATAAGTGACGAGATAGAAGGTGAAGGTGTGCTGGGCGATGACGAAGACGAAGGCCGAGCAACCCAGCACGCGCAGCTGCGGATGGCGCAGCACGAATCCGATCGACTTCCAGATGCTGCCCTGCGCCTTGCCTTCGACCGTGATGACATCGAGCTGCGGCCGCAAAGGTTCGACCAGGATTGCCGCGACCAGCAGCATGGCAGCGGCGACCAGGCTCGCGCCGCGCCAGCCGACCCAGTGCAGCAGGGCGGGGAACAGGATGCCAGCCAGGGCGAAGCCGAGCGGCGTGCCGGTCTGCTTCACCGAAAAGACCATGCCGAAATATTCGCGCGGCACGCGCTGGGCAAGGATGTGGGCCGAGGCGGGATTGATCGGCCCCTGCGCCACGCCGATGAACAGCACGGCGGCCACGGTCGCGGCGATGACGGCGATCGAGTTGAGCGCCAGCCCGACCGCGCCCATCAACAGCGCCGCCTGGCAGATGCGCACCGCGCCCAGCCGCACGATCGGCCCGGCCGCCGCCAGCGCCGCGACCGTCGCGACGCCGTAGATGATCGCGGTGAAGACGCCGACCAGCTTGGGATCGATCGCGAGATCCCTCGCCACCGCCGGCATCATCACGCCGAGCGACAGCACGGACATCGAGATCATCACCTGGATGGCGAGCATGCTCGCCACGGGGACGAAGGCCCCCCGTCGTCCCGAGCGAAGGCGCCCGAAGGGCGCCGAAGTCGAGGGACCTCTTTTCACTGCCAAAGGCCCTCGGGATGGAGAAAAGATCCCTCCACTTCGCTTCGCTCCGGTCGGGATGACGGCTGCGCCGTCACATCCCGAACAGGTCAGCCTTGTTCAGGATGGTGTTGCGCAGGATACGGATCGAGGCGACGTCGACCATGATGCCGTCGACGTTGATCGCGCCCAGGCCCTTGGCCTCGGCCTCGGCGTAGGCCTTCTCGAGCTTGCGGGCGCGCGCCACGTCCTCGGGCTTGGGCGAGTAGATCTCCAGCGCATGCTCGATCTGGGACGGATGGATCGCCCACTTGCCGACGCAGCCCAGGATCATCGAGCGGCGGCATTCCTCGCGATAGGCTTCAGGGTTCTTGAAGTCGGCAAACGGGCCGTCGACGGGGTCGATGCCGGCGGCGCGGCAGGCCATCACCAGCCGGAAGCGGGCATAGTGCCAGATGTCGCCCGGGTAACCGCCCGATTCACCGACGTTCTTGTTGGTGACGCCCATCGAGGCCGAGAAGTCGCCCATGCCGAACACCAGGCATTCGAGCCGCGGCGTGCAGGCGGCGATGGCGTCGACGTTCTGCATGCCCTCAACCTCCTCGATCAGCGCCTCGAGGCCGATGCGGTTCTTGAGCTTGAGCTTCTTCTCCATCTGGTGGAGCAGCTTGTCGGCGAACAGGATGTCGGCCGTCGTCTGGACCTTGGTCATCATGATCGTGTCGAGATGCTCGCCCGCGCCCTCGACGATCTCGATGATGTCCTCGTAGGCGTACTCGGTGGTGAGGTCGTTGATGCGCACGCAGCGCGTCTTGCCCGTCCAGTTGAGCTCCTTCAGGGCGGTGACGATCTTCTTGCGCGCGTCGCGCTTGGCGCTCGGGGCCACGGCATCCTCGAGGTCGAGGAAGACATGGTCGGCCTTCGACTCCGACGCCTTCTGCATCATCTTCTCGCTCGAGCCGGGGGTGGAGAGCTGAACGCGGCGGGCGCGCTTGGGACGGTCGGTCATCATCTTCTCCTCTAGGCGACGATCTTGGCGGTGCGCAGGCGGTCGATGTCGGACGCGCTGCACCCGATGGACGTCAGGTACTCGTCAGTGTGCTCGCCGAGCAGCGGCGCGCGATGGCGCACCTTGCCCGGCGTCTCGGTCATCTTCACAGCGACGCCGGCGATCTGGACCTCTTTGTCGAGTCCGGGGTGGTCAATCCAGGGCAGCATCTCACGCGCCGCGAAGTGGGGATCGGCGACGATGTCGCGCACGTTGTAGACCGGCGAGAACGGCACCTGGCCGCCGAGATGCTTCAGCAGCTCCTGCTTGGTGCGCTGGCGCGTGAACGCCGAGACGGCGGCGATGATCGCCTCCTGGTTGGCGCGGCGGTCCTGCACCGTGAGGTTCTTGGGATCGGTCGCCATCTCCGGCCGGTCGATCAGCCGGCACAGGATCGGGAAGTGCTGGTCGGCATGGGCGGCAATGGTGACGAACCCGTCCTTCGCCGGGAACATGCCGAACGGGCAGAGCAGCGGATGATGGTTGCCCTCCGGCACCGGCAGGGTCTGGGCAAAGGAATGCTGGTGCATGATGCGCTCGCAGACGGCGAGGATCGCATCGACCATGCCGACATCGACGAACTGGCCCCGGCCGGTCTTGTGCGCGCGCAACACCGCCGAGACGATGCCGAAGGCGCAGGTGATCGCCGGAATGATGTCCCCGACGCCCGGGCCGACCTTTATCGGCGTGTCCTTGTCGGGGCCGGTGATGGCCATGATGCCGCCCATCGCCTGGCTGATCACGTCGTAAGCCGGGAAATCGGCATAGGGGCTCTTGCCGGTGCGCGGATCGCCGAAGCCGCGGATGGTGGCATAGACCAGCTTCGGGTTGCGCGCGTGCAGAGCCTCGTAGCTGAGACCGAGGCGATCCATGACGCCGCCGCGATAGTTCTCGACCACCGCATCGGCGTTATCGCAGAGCCTCATCACCAGCTCGCGGCCCTCGGGCTTCTTGAGGTCGATGGCGATCGACTTCTTGTTGCGGTTCACCGAGGCGAAGTAGCCGCCGAACGCCTTGAGCTTGTCGTCGGCATGGTAGGGCCCGATGATCCGGGTGTGGTCGCCGTCGAGCGGCTCGACCTTGATCACCTCCGCGCCCTGGTCGGCCAGCAGCATGGTGCAGAACGGGCCGGCCAGCATCTGCGTGAGGTCGACGATCCGGACGCCGTCGAGCGCGCCGAGGACGGTCATGCGCAGACCCCCCTCCGTCGGCTTCGCCCACATCTCCCCCCGCAGACGGAGGGAGGCAAGATCGCATGCCTTCCCCCGTCTGTGGGGGAAGGTGGCGCGCAGCGCCGGAAGGGGGTCACTTGTCTCCCCAGTGACTGCGCCGCTTGACCAGCACCCAGCGCTCGCCCTCGAAGATGTGCTGGTCGCGCTGGTTCACGCCGTAGTGCTTGAACCGCACGATGCCCGCGTCCTCGCGGTCCGAATCCCGCGCCTCCATGACCTCGCTGAAGCAGTACAGCGTGTCGCCGTGATAAAGCGGGCCTTTCAGCCGGATCTTGTCCATGCCCAATTCGGCCAGCGCATTCTCGGCGGTGTCCTGGGCCGCCAATCCGATGCACATCGAGATGGTGACGCCGCCGAAGCCCAGCCGCTGGCCGTAGTTGCTGTTCTTGGTCCGGTGCTCGTTGAAGTGCGCCTCGGCGGTGTTCATGGTCACGTTGGTGATCCAGACCTGCTCGAGCGGCTCGACGGTCTTGCCGCGGGCGTGCTTCAACACGTCGCCGACCTTGAAGTCCTCGAAGTAATTGCCGCTGCCGGTCAGCTCGGAGACCTTCATCCTAGTTCCTCCCGCGGCCGAGCAGCCGGTCCGAGATGATGCGCTTCTGGATCTCCGACGTGCCCTCGAAGATCTTGGTGAGGCGGGCGTCGCGCCAGTGGCGCTCGACGGCGTGGAGCGTGGTGTAGCCCGCGCCGCCGTGGATCTGGATGCCCTCCGAGCAGACGCGCTCGGCCATCTCCGAGGCGAACAGCTTGGCCATCGACGCTTCCTTGTCGCAGCGCTGGCCGGTGTCGATCTGCTCGCAGACGAAGTAGTTGAGCTGGCGCGCCGCCTCGATCTGGGTCGCCATCTCGGCGATCTTGAAGCGGATCGCCTGGAATTCCGAGATCGAGCGACCGAACTGCTTGCGGTCGTTGGCGTACTGGATGGAATCGTCCAGCGCGCCCTGCGCCAGGCCGATCGCGCGGGCCGCGGTATGGGCGCGCGCGGTCTCCAGGCCCGACGTCGCGTAATAGAAGGCCTGGCCTTCCTCGCCGATCATGTCGGCCGCCTCGACGCGGAAGTTGTCGAAGGCGAGCTCGTAGGTCTTCCAGCCGAAGTAGCCGATCTTGGGGATCGGCGCGCCGCTCACGCCCTTGGGCAGGGTGCCGCGCTTCTTTTCGACGAAGAACATCGACAGGCCGAGATGACGCTTGCCGGCCGGCGCGTCGGAAGTGCGGGCGATGATGATCAGGAAGTCGGCGCCGTCGGCGAAGGTGCACCAGTACTTGTTGCCGGAGATCAGGTAGCCGGTGCCGTCCTTCTTGGCGCGGCAGGAGATGTTGGCGATGTCCGAGCCGGCGTTGGGCTCCGACATCGAGAAGGCGCCGAGGAACTCGCCCTTGGCCATGCGCGGCAGGTACTTCTTGCGCTGCTCCTCGCTCATCATGTGGCTGCCGATCAGCAGGTTGCCGCGCGCGATCAGCGAGGCGACGCTCATCCAGCCGCGCGACAGCTCCTCGGTCACGAGGCAGTATTCGAAGCAGCCAAGGCCCAGGCCGCCATACTGCTCGGGGATCAGGATGCCGAAGTAGCCGAGCTCGGCCATCTTGTCCCGCAGGTCCATCGGGATGTCGCCCTTCTCGGGGTCGAGCTTGTTGGCGACCGGCAGGACCTCGTTGAGGGTGAACTCGCGCGCCTGCTCCTGGATCATGCGGCGCTCTTCGGTGATGTAGGGCATTAGGCGGCCGTCCTTTGGCGAACGAGGTTGGTGCGCTTGAAGTCGATGACCTTCTCCTCGCGCTGGTTGAAGCCGGTGGTGTGCCAGGTGACGATGCCGAAGCCCTTGTGGCTGTCCGACACGCGCCGATCGAGCACGACCGATTCGGCCCGCAGCGAATCGCCCGGGTAGACCGGCTGGTAATAGGAGAGCTGGTTCACGCCCAGGAATGGCCCGCCGCCCTCGCTGAGATCCTCGACCGTCAGGCCGAACACCGTAGTGAAGACCAGCAACGGGTTGGCGACGATGCCGGGATGGCCGTGCGCCCGCGCGTAGGCCGCGTTGTAGTAGTGCGGATTGAAATGCAGCGTCAGGGTCGAGAAGAGGGTGGTCTCCGATTCCGTGATCGTCCGGCCCCAATGGTGCTTGAACACCCGGCCGGGCTCGAAATCCTCATAGCGGTTTCCTTTGGGCACGAGCTTTGCCCGTGCCCTGAAGTTATCCGACATGGCTTCTCCTAAGCGTCTACTTCGTCGCGGCGCGCGCCAAGTCGCCTACATCGGAGAGTG
This sequence comes from Reyranella sp., assembly GCA_035293665.1. Lineage (GTDB taxonomy): Bacteria > Pseudomonadota > Alphaproteobacteria > Reyranellales > Reyranellaceae > Reyranella. The sequence continues at coordinate 71,132 of DATGMK010000027.1, forward strand.
AGTCAATACGCTCGATGGCGTCGTGCAGCCGTCGCGCCCCGGCCGCGCCCAGGATCGGCGTGACCAGGCTGTCGAACTTGGTCTCCAGCGCGCGCCGCTGCTTGCCGACATCCGCCCACGGAACGCCGGAGTCATGCGAGGCTTCGAGGGTCGTTCCGTCGTCCAGCTGGATCGCGAGCTCCGCCACCGAATGCGCCAGGTTCGGCGCGAAGGAAATCTCGGTCTTCTCGCGCAGCGCCTTGATGCGCGGGTCCTGCGTGATCGCGGCGGTGTAGGAGTCGACGTTCGCCGTGTCGACGCCGGTCAGCGCCATCGCCACGGTCTGGCGCAGCGAGAACTTCGCCTCCAGTCCCGTCGTCGGATGCGCAATGTTGCAGACCTTGTCCGCGCCCGGCTCGATCCTCAACACGATCTTCTTCACGCGCTCCGGCGGGAAGTTGCTCTTCAGCCGAATGTCCTTGGCGCACTCGATCGGCGAATGGGTGAGGTAGCAGCTCGCATGGTGCTTGAAGAGGTTGTTGCGCAGGTGCCAGCCCTGCGGCGGCTCGGCCAGCGCCGATTCGATCTCCAGGTGATCACTCTGTGACCGCGCGAAACCCTGGTCGCACTCGAGCGAGTCGCCGCGGGCGGTGAAACCCTTGGCGGCGAGGCGGGCGGCACGCAGACCGTGCTCGGAGGCCGTGCCGGCATGCAATGGCTTGCACATCGTGCCGAAGTTGGACTTGAGGCCCGCGGCCTGTGTCGCGGCGATGCCGAAGGCGACGGCGAGCTGCGCATCGCTCAGGCCGAGCATGCGGCCCGCAGCGGCGGTCGCGGAAAAGGAGCCCACGGTGCCGGTGACGTGGAAGCCCTTCTGATAGTGGCTCGGCGCCACGAGGCGGCCGACGCGGCCCGAGGTCTCGTAGCCCGCGATGAAGCTCTCGATGAACAGCCGCCCCGACGCCTTGATCTGCTCGCCCAGCGCGAGCAGGGCAGGGACGACCGTCACCGTCGGATGGCCGCCCATGGCGAAGTTGACGTCGTCATAGTCGAGCGCATGACTGGCCGCGCCATTGATCAGCGCGGCGGCCGACGGCACGGTCTTCTCGCTGCGGCCGACGAGACTTGCAGGACCCTTGGCGCCGTCCTCCATCGCCTCGCGGACCAGGATGTCGGTCAGCTCGTCCTGTGCGCCGGCGACGGTGACGGCGAACCAATCGAGCAGACACTGCTTGGTGCGCTCGACGAGGTCGTCGGGGAAATCGTTCCAGGCGAGATGGGCAGCCTTCTTGGCAAGCTCGGCGGTGACGGCGACGGCCATGTAGGACCTCCCTGGGGAAAGCGGAAATCTAGCGCTTCCGCGCCACGATGTGGAAGATGTGCCAGTGCTTGGGCTTGCCGCGCGGCGTGGTGCTGTCGGCTTCCTCTTCCTCGAACATCTCGACGTCGAAGCCTCCTAGCAGCGCCATCGCCTCGTCGCGGGACAGGAAGGTGATACCCGGCCGGCCGACCCAGCTGTCCCGCGGACCATACCATTGGCCGCTGAACCGCCCCCCAGTCGGCAATGCGTCGACAATTCGCGCCCACAGGTCGTGAAATCGTTCGGGCTCGCAAAGCGGCATGGCGAAGCTCGAGTTCACCAGCTCGACGCCGATCGGCATCGGCACGTTCTCGAAGCGCGCTTCGATCGGCGTGATGTTGCCGGGAAGCCCGCGATCCATGAGTCGACGCAGGGCCTCAGGCTCGCTGTCGACCGCGACGACTCGCCAACCGCGTCGCAGAATTTCGACCACGTCTCTGCCGTCACCGCATCCGAGGTCGATCGCAAGCGCATCACCGCGTTCGCCGAACGCATCGAGCGCGACGATCAAGGTTCTGCGCGGCGGTCGGTCGCGCAGTTTGTCGTAGTAGGACCCCCACCCTCGATCTTGTGACATTGCGCTTCGTGTGATGCTATCGCGCCAACGATAAACGATGCGTGTTGGGAGGAATACATGAAGAGTTGGGCCCTTGTCGTTGCGGCCGCGGTCGCGTTCGGCCCGATCGCGGCCCGCGCCGACATGAAAGAGCTCGAGGCCGCCGCCAAGAAGGAAGGCGAGGTCACCTGGTACACCTCGCACTACACGTCGGAAGGAGCCGAGGAGCTGGGCGCCACCTTCACCAAGCTGTACGGCATCAAGGTCAATGTCTTTCGCACCACCGCGCAGGTCGCCTACCAGCGCGCGACCCAGGACTTCAAGGCCGGCCAGACCGAGTGCGACGTGTTCTCCTCGACCGACCTCGGCCACGTGATGCGCTTCAAGGCCGAGGGGAAGCTCGTGAAGTACGTGCCGGAGAACGAGGCGAAGGCCGCCAAGGCGTTCCAGAACCTCGATGCTGACGGCTACTTCCACACGACGTCGGCGGGCTTCGTGGTGCTGACCTACAACTCCTCGAAGGTGAAGCCCGAGGAGGCGCCCAAGAAGTGGACCGACCTGCTCGATCCCAAATGGAAGGGCAAGATCTCGACCGGCCATCCCGGCTTCTCGGGCTATGTCGGCACCTGGGTGCTGAGCATGAAGCTCAAGTACGGCTGGGACTACTTCAAGAAGCTCGAGAAGAACAAGCCGCAGATCGGCCGCTCGATCAACGACACGGTGACGGCGCTCAATGCCGGCGAGCGCCAGGTGGCGGCCGGTGCCGACGGTTCGACCCTGTTCAGCGCCAACCGAGGCAACCCGCTGTCGATCGTCTATCCCGAGGACGACGCCATCCTGATCATCGCGCCGACCGCGATCCTGAAGGGCAGCAAGCATCCGAACGCCGCCAAGCTCTTCATGGAGTATCTCTATTCGACCGAGGCCTCGGAGATCGACGTCAAGCACTTCACCGTGCCGATGCGGCCGGAGGTGCAGGTGGCCAAGGGCGAGAAGCCGGTCGACCAGGTGAAGCAGTTCCATCCGACCAACGAGCAGATCGACAAGGGCATCCCCGAGGCGATCGAGGACTGGCGTGACACGTTCGGAAACTGACGCCGTGAGCGCAATGCGAACGGTGTCATCCCGAGCAAAGCGAGGGCTCCATGGGGACCAGGATAGATCCCTCGCCGCCCTCGGGATGACAAAGGTGTGGTTGTGACCGCGATTGCAGAAACTGGAAGCACGGCCGTCAAAGTCACCCGCTCGCGCGGGTTCGATCCGACATGGCTGCTGTGGATCGTCATCATCGCCGTGCTGCTGTTCCTGGTGGTGAGCCCGTTCGTCCATCTGCTCGTCACCAGCTTCCGGTCGGAGAAGACCGGCGCCTTCACCTTCGCCAACTACGTCGCGGCCTACGGGCGTGACCGCTACGTCCAGGCGCTGCTCAATTCTCTCCAACTGGGCGCGTGCGCCGCGCTGCTGGCTGGAATCTTCGCCGTGCCGCTCGCCTGGGCGGTGTCGCGGACCGACATGCCGGGGCGCGGGCTGGTGCGCACCCTGGTGCTCGCGACCTTCGTCACGCCGCCCTATACGGGCGCTGTCGCGTGGATCCTTCTGGCCGGGCCAAATGCCGGCTGGCTGAACAAGATCTTCGTCGCCCTGACCCGCGCGGACTCGGGGCCCTTCAACATCTACAGCTTCCCCGGCCTGGTGCTGGTGGTGGCGCTGTACTCCTATCCCTACATCTTCATCTTCACGACGGCGGCGCTCGAGCTGGTCTCCTCGGAGATGGAGGACGCCGCGAACATTCTGGGCGCCGGCACCTGGCGGACGATGCGCCGGGTCACGCTGCCCCTCGCGCTACCGGCGATCCTGGGCGGCCTGATCATCTGCTTCCTCGAGGCGATCGCGCTGTTCGCCTCGCCGGCTATGATCGCCATCCCGGCGCGCTTCAACGTGGTGACGACGCAGCTCTTCCAGTTCTTCGGCAATCCGGTGCGGGTCGAGGTGGCCGCGGCCTACGCCATGCCGTTGCTGGTCGTCACCATCCTGCTGGTCGTCATCCAGCGCCTGATGACGCATCGCAAGGGCTTTGTCGCCCTGACGGGCAAAGGCGGCGAGCGCCGGCCGATCGCGCTGGGCCGCGGCCGCTGGATCCTGTTCGGCTACGCCATGCTGATCGCCGCCATGTCGGTCTTCCTGCCGTATCTCTTTTTGCTTCAGGCGGCCTTCGCCAAGGCGTGGGGCAAGGGCTTCTCGCCCGAGAACCTGACGATCCGGAACTTCCGGTTCGTGCTGTTCGAGCACGCGACGGCGCCCAGCGCCGTGGCGCACAGCTTCCTCTATGCCGCCGCCAGCGCGACCATCGCGACGGTGATCGCCATCAGCGTGGCGTACATCGTCAATCGCAAGCTGATCCGCTTCGCCGATGGGCTGGGCTTCCTGTGCGTGGCGCCGTTCGTGATCCCGGGCGTGGTGCTGGCGATCGGCTTCTACTCGGCCTATGCCCCGCCGCCGCTCGCGCTCTACGGCACGGCGCTGATCATGATCCTGGCCTTCACCACGCGCTTCCTGCCGATCGGCTACGTCAACGCCGCGGCGGCGATCCGCAGCCTCAATCCCGAGATGGAGGAGGCGGTGCGGGTGCTGGGCGGCAGCCGCATGACGGCCCTGCGCCGCGTCGTGACGCCATTGCTGAAGCGCAGCCTGCTCGGCGCCTGGCTGCTGATGTTCATCCCGGCCACGCGCGAGCTCTCGTCGGCGGTCTTCCTCTACGGACCGAAGACCAAGGTCGTCGCGGTGATGATCTTCGACATGAGCGACGAGGGGAACTTCGAGTATCTCGCAGCGCTCGCGCTGATCCTGCAACTGCTGACCCTGCCGCTGCTGTGGATCGGCCAGCGCGCGATCGGACGCGATTTCATGCTGAGGCGCACGGCGACGACATGAGCAAGCTCATCCTCCGCAACATCGACAAGAGCTTCGGCGACTTCCGGGCAGTCAACGGCTTCTCCCTGGACCTGAAGTCGGGCGAGTTCGTCTCGCTGCTCGGGCCTTCGGGCTGCGGCAAGACCACGACCTTGCGCATGATTGCAGGGTTCATGCCGCCCAGCGGCGGGACGATCGAGATGGATGGACAGGTGATCTCCTCGGCCGCCGGCGTGGTGCCGCCCGAGAAGCGGCGGATGTCGATGATCTTCCAGAGCTACGCCATCTGGCCCAACATGACGGTCGGCCAGAATGTCGGCTTCGGCCTCGAGGTCCGCAAGCTGCCGCGCGCCGACATCGAGCGCCGCGTCGACCGCATCCTCGACGTCGTGCAGATGGGCGCGCTCAAGGGCCGCTATCCGGCGGAGCTGTCGGGCGGCCAGCAGCAGCGCGTGGCGCTTGCCCGCGCGATCGTGGTCGAACCCGAGGTGCTGCTGCTCGACGAGCCGCTCAGCAACCTCGACGCCAACCTGCGCGAGGAGATGCGCTTCGAGATCCGCCGCCTGCACGACGAGTTCAAGATCACGACGGTCTACGTTACGCACGACCAGTCCGAGGCGATGGTCACCTCCGACCGCATCGTGGTGATGAACAAAGGCCGCATCGAGCAGGTCGATCCGCCGCACGTGCTCTACGGCAAGCCGAGGAGCCGCTTCGTCGCGGGCTTCATCGGCCGCACCAATTTCGTCGAGCGGGACGGCGCCACCTATTCGCTGCGACCGCAATCGATCGGGCTCTCGCTCGCGCGGCCGGCGGCCAACGGCGTCGAGGCCGAGATCGTCGACCGCGCCTATCTCGGCGAGCACTGGGACTACCAGGTGAAGCCGCTGGGCGAGGCCAAGCCCTTGCGCGTCTCGACCGGCCCGAATGCGATCTTCGAGCTCAGCCAGCGCGTCTGGCTGGAGATCGATCCCTCCGCCATGGTACGTGTCGAGGCGTAATCCCAGCAGAGTGAACCCATGACCGCAGGCCCGCTTTCCCGCTTCACCGTTCTCGATCTGACACGGGTGCGGGCTGGCCCGACCTGCGTGCGCTACTTCGCCGACTGGGGCGCCAACTGCATCAAGATCGAGATGCCGCCGCATGTCGCGGAGGGCGACATGGGCGGGCCGCGCCACGGACCGGATTTCCAGAACCTGCACCGCAACAAGCGCTCGATCACGCTCAACCTCAAGGAGCCCGAGGGCAAGGCCATCTTCATGAAGATGGTCGAGAAGGCCGACGTGGTGGTCGAGAATTACCGCGCCGACGTGAAGTTCAGGCTCGGCATCGACTACGAGAGCCTGAAGAAGGTGAACCCGAAGATCATCCTGGGCTCGATCTCGGGCTTCGGCCAGGACGGCCCCTATGCCGAGCGCGCGGGCTTCGACCAGATCGCGCAGGGCATGGGCGGGCTGATGTGGATCACCGGCATGCCCGGCGGCGGCCCGGTGCGCGCCGGTATCGCCGTGGCCGACGTGGGCGCCGGCCTCCACTGCGCCATCGGCATCCTGATCGCGCTGCTGGAGCGCGAAAAGTCGGGCGAGGGCCAGTGGGTGTCGAGCTCGCTCCTGCAGGCCATGATCTCGATGTGCGACTTCCAGGCCGCGCGTTGGACGCTGGGCAAGGAGGTGCCGGGCCAGGCCGGCAACAATCATCCAACCTCCATCCCGACCGGCGTGTTCAAGACCAAGGACGGCTACATCAACATCGCGGCCTCGGGCGACCACATCTACAAACGCTTCGCCGACAGCATCAAGGCGCCAGAGCTGCTGACCGACCCGCGCTTCGCGTCGGGCAAGCTGCGCGCGCAGAACCGTGACCTGCTGAACGCGGAGATCGACAAGCGCCTGGCGACCTTCACCAGCGCCGAGCTGGTCGAAAAGCTGAACAAGGCCGGTGTCCCGGCGGGGCCGATCTACAAGATGGACGAGATGTTCGCGGATCCGCAGGTCAAGCACCTCAAGATGGCGCATCCCGTCAAGCATCCGAAGCTCGGTCCGCAGGAAGTGATCGGCCAGGCGATCAACATGAGCCGAACGAAGGTCGACCACTGGACCGCGACGCCGGAGCAGGGCGAGCACACGGAGTCGGTTCTGAAGGAGTTCGGCTACGACGCCGCCGCGATCGACGGCTTCCGCCAACGCGGCGTGATTTGATGACGAACTTCAGCCCCACGCCCAACATGATCGCGGAGAAGGCGGGGCCGGTCGGCCGGCTCGTCTTCAACAAGCCGCAGAAGCACAATGCCACCTCGACCGACATGTGGGAGGCGATCCCCGTCATCCTCGACCAGTTCGAGAAGGATCCGGAGATCCGCGTGGTGGTCGTCACCGGCGCCGGCGACAAAGCCTTCGTGTCGGGCGCCGACATCTCGGAGTTCGAGAAGGCACGCAACACGCCCGAACAGGTCGCCTACTACGACAAGATCGGCGAGCTTGCGAACGCCCGGCTCAACAAATTCGCGAAGCCGACGATCGCCCGCATCCGCGGCTACTGCATCGGCGGCGGGCTGGCGGTGGCGCTGCTCTGCGACATCCGCATCGCCTCGGACGTGAGCAAGTTCGGCGTGCCGGCGGCGCGCCTCGGCCTTGGCTATCGCGCCAGCGGCCTCAAGATCCTGACGGACCTGGTCGGGCCGTCCCACGCCAAGGAGATCTTCTTCACGGCGCGCCACTTCTCTGCCCAGGAGGCGTCCGGCATGGGCCTGGTGACGCGGGTCGTTCCCGATGCCGAGCTCGACTCCTATGTCGACAATTACTGCAAGCTGATCGGCGAGAACGCGCCGCTCACCATGCACGCCGCCAAGCGCACGATCGAGGAGCTGACGCGGCTCGACGGCAAGCCCGACTTCGACCGCCTCTCGGGGCTGGTCAAGCAGTGCTTCGACTCCGAGGACTACATCGAGGGCCGCCGCGCCTTCATGGAAAAGCGCAAACCGGTCTTCAGGGGCCGGTAGTCACTCCGCCGCCTTCGCCTGCTTGCGGTCGAGCCACGCCTTCATCGCGTTCTCCATGGTCATGAAGACCGCGCCGCCGGCCTGGAGCTGCTTGATCAGGCGCTCGAGCATCATCATGCGATGGCCGCGGCCGATCACGTGCGGATGGAAGGTGTAGGTGAGGATGCCGAACTCGGGGCAGACCTCGCGCATGTAGTGAAAGTCGTCGACGAAGTTTTCCAGCACGTTGTTGGCGTTCATCAGGCCCGCCTGGATCGAGCCGTTGGGATTGCGCATGTATTCGAAGTGCGGGTAGTCGTCGAGCGACCAGCTGATCGGCATCTCGAGCAGCGACGTCTCGCGGCCCCGCACAAACGGCTTCTTGAGCTCGACCATGTCGCCCTGGCGGGCGTAGTAGCAGTCGTAGTCGTGGCCCATCAGCGAGCTGTCGTACTTGATGCGATGCTTCAGCAGCAGCTCGATCGAATGGGGCGACAGGTCCCAGGCCGGTGAGCGGTAACCCCGCGCGAACTGGCCGCTGACCCGCTTGATCGAGTTGTTGCCGCGGACGATCTCCTCTTCCTCCTCGTCCTTCGACAAGCTGGCCGGCAGGCGGTGCGTCCAGCCGTGATGGGCAAGCTCGTGGCCCGCGTCGACATAGGGCATGACCGATTGCGGGCTGCTGTCGATCGTGTGGCCGGGCGTGAAGAAGGTCGCCTTGATGTCGTAGCGGCGAAGGAGTGCCACCAGCCGGGGAATGACCACCACGTCGTACTCGCCACGCGATATGTAAGTGGGCGTGGTGAGGCCGCGGGCGATAAAGCCCGACATGTGGTCGTGGTCGAAGGTAAGACAGACGATGTGGCGCGACATGTCGCAGGTCCTCGCTGGAAAGCGCGAATTCTAGGTGGAATTGTTGCGTTCGCCCATCGGAGCCTGCATCATGCCGCGCAACGAAAAGAGAAAAGAACCTTTTTAGGGAGGGTTCATGGCGGCTGCGTCCGCCCAGCGTGCATCTGCCGCCAAGGGCGACAACCAGCTGGTCGTCGAGGGTGTGTCGAAGAAGTTCGGTGGCGTAACCGCCGGGTCGGACATCTCGCTCGAAGTACCCCGTGGCCGGATCGTGTCGATCATCGGCCCCAACGGCGCCGGCAAGACGTCGCTGCTGAACATGATCTCGGGCTTCTACAAGCCGGACATCGGGCGCATCCTGCTCGAAGGGCAGGACATCACCTGGAAGAAGCCGAGCGACATCGCCCGAATGGGCGTGGCGCGCACGTTCCAGAACATCGCCCTGTTCCAGGGCCTGACGGTGCTCGACAACCTGATGCTGGGCCGCCACGTGCGCATGAAAGCGGGCGTGCTCTCCAGCGTCATCTACTGGGGCATGGCGCAGAAGGAGGACATCGCCCACCGCGCGGTGATCGAGGAGATCATCGAGTTCCTGAAGCTCCAGGATCTGCGGAAGCTGCCGACCGCGGCGCTCGCCTACGGCCTGCGCAAGCGCGTCGAGCTCGGCCGGGCGCTGGCGCTCGAGCCCAAGGTGCTGCTGCTCGACGAGCCGATGGGCGGCATGAACCAGGACGAGAAGGAGGACATGGCGCGCTACATCCTGGACGTGAACCAGGAGCGCGGCATGACGGTCGTGCTGATCGAGCACGACATGGGCGTGGTGATGGACATCTCCGACTACGTGGTCGTGCTCGACCGCGGCCGGCGCATCGCCGGCGGCACGCCGGAGGAGGTCCAGCAGGACCCCAGGGTGATCGAAGCCTATCTCGGCACCGCCAAGTCCGGAGGACGGTAGATGAGCCTGCTCGATTCGGCCAAGACCGACACGCTGCCCAAGCTGCTGCAGCGCAATGCGGAGGAGAGCCCGCATGCGCCTGGCATCCGCGAGAAGACGCGCGGTGTGTGGCAGACCTTCGACTGGCTGGCCTACCGCGACACGGTCCGTGACCTGGCGCTCGGCCTCGCGTCGATGGGCTTCAAGCGCGGCGACAAGCTCTCGGTGGTGGGCGATAACCGCCCGCAGCTCTACATGGCGCAGCTTTCGGCCCAGGTGCTGGGCGGGACGTCGGTGCCGGTCTACCAGGATTCGATCGCCTTCGAGCTGGTCTACGTGCTGAACCACGCCGAGACGTCGGTGATCGTCGCCGAGGACCAGGAGCAGGTCGACAAGGCGCTCTCGCTCAAGGACAAGCTGCCCAACCTGCGCTGGATCGTGTTCGAGGACAAGCGCGGCCTGTGGTCGTACGACGACCCGATGCTGAAGTCGTTCGACTCGGTGCTCGAGGCGGGCGCCGCTTTCGGCAAGGCCAACCCGGGCTTCTACGCCGAAGAGCTCGCCAAGGGCGGACCCGACGACATCGCCATGATCGCCTACACCTCGGGCACGACCGGCAACCCGAAGGGCGCGATGCTCAGCCATCGCAACATGATTGCGGCGTCCGAGGCCTTCATCGAGGTCAATCATACGAAGCCGGGCGACAACTGGCTGAGCTATCTGCCGATGGCCTGGGTGGGCGACGCAGCCTTCTCGCTGGGCATGGCACTGGCCGGCAAGCTGGTGGCGAACTGCCCGGAGAGCCCGGAGAGCGTGCAGCGCGACCTGCGCGAGCTGGGGCCAAACGCGATGCTCGCCCCGCCGCGCATCTGGGAGAACATGCTGACCGTGATGCAGGTCAAGGGCGGCGATGCGACGCCGGTCAAGCGGCGGGTGTTCGACTATTTCCGCGGTCTGGCCGAGCGCTGCGAGCTGAAGCGAGCCGATGGCAAGTCCTTGTCGATCGGCGAGCGGCTTGGCCTGATGGCCGGCGAGTTCCTCGTCTACGGCCCGGTACGCGACCAGCTCGGCCTGCGCAACGCGCGCTGGTGCTACACCGGCGGCGCGCCGCTCGGTCCGGATACGTACCGTTTCTTCCGTTCGTTCGGCATCAACCTCAAGCAGGTCTATGGTGCGACCGAGGCATCGGCGCTGATCTCCTGCCAGTCGGATGCCGAGGCCAATCCCAACACGGTCGGCCGGCCGATGCCGCGCATCGAGGTCAAGATCGACGCTCGCGGCGAGGTGATGCTGAAGGGCCCCAACGTGTTCTGCGGCTACTTCAAGCAGGACGAGGTCACGCGCGAGACCCTGACCGACGACGGCTGGCTGCTGACCGGCGACGCGGGCTTCTTCGACAAGCAGGGCCAGCTCGTGATCATCGATCGGGCCAAGGACGTCGGCAAGCTCAGCGACGGCTCGGCCTTCGCGCCGCAATTCATCGAGAACAAGCTGAAGTTCAGCCCATACATTCGCGAGGCGGTCGCGTTCGGCCATGAGCGGCCGATGGTGGTCGCGATGATCGCGATCGACATGCAGACCGTCGGCACCTGGGCGGAAAAGAGGGGACTGCCCTATACCAGCTTCATGGACCTGAGCCGCAAGCCCGAGGTCGCGGCGCTGATCGGCGAGGAGATCGCCAAGGCCAATGCCTCGCTGCCCGACGTGCAACAGGTCAAGCGCTTCCTGCTGCTCAACAAGGAGCTCGAGGCCGACGATGCCGAGATGACGCGCACCCGCAAGGTGCGCCGCCGATTTGTCGCCGAGAAGTACGCCAAGGTGATCGACGGCTTCTATGGCGGCGCCAAGAGCGTGCAGGTGACCATGGAGATCACCTTCGAGGACGGCCGCAAGTCGTCACTCACCTCGGAGATCGCCATCCACGACCTGGGCTCCCCCGAGCCGGTGCGGAAGGCGGCGTAGATGTCGGAGGATCTCGGCTTCTTCATCGCCCTGCTTTTGAACGGGGTGTCGATCGGCCTGATGTACTCGCTGATCGCCCTGGGATTCGTGCTGGTCTACAAGTCGACCGACGCCATCAACTTCGCCCAGGGCGAGTTCGTGATGATGGCGGCGCTGATCGGCTCCGTGGTCGTCGCCTTCAACGTGTCGCCGATCGTGGGCGCGATCGCGGCGGTGGTGGTCGTGCTGGCGGTGATGATCGGCTTCGGCTTCGCCCTCGAACGCGTCGTGCTGCGGCCGCTCCTGGGCCGGCCGATCGTGGCCGTCATCATGGCGACCATCGGCCTCGCCTCGGTGCTGCGCGGCCTGACGCCGATCGTCTTCGGCGGCGAGACCCGCGCGCTGCCGCTGCCGATCCCCGACGACCCGGTAGTGATCGGGCCGGCGACGTTGCCGCCGATCCAGGTGCTGGGGGCGGGCGTGGCGATCCTGCTGTTCCTGGGCTTCAACTGGTTCTTCAAGAAGAGCCGCATGGGCGTGGCGATGCGCGCCGTCGCCGACAACCAGCAGGTCGCGCAGGCGATGGGCATCAACGTCGAACGCTACTTTGCCCTGGCCTGGGCCATGGCCGGCATCGTCTCGGCGCTGGGCGGCATCGTCTGGGGCAGCATGCTGGGCGTCGACGTGCAGATCGCCGTGGTCGGCCTCAAGGTCTTCCCGGTGGTGATCCTGGGCGGGCTCGATTCGATCGCCGGCGCGATGGTCGGCGGCCTGATCGTCGGCCTGGTCGAGAGTCTCGCCTCCGGCTATCTCGACCCCTATGTCGGCGGCGGCACCAAGGACTTCGCGCCCTACCTGCTGATGATCCTGGTTCTGATGTTCCGCCCGTACGGCATCTTCGGCAAACGACAGATCGAGCGAGTCTAACCATGTTCCATCGCGAAGCCGGAGTGTTCAAGACGACCTACGCGTCGGACATGGCGCTGTATCCGCTGCCGATCGCCAAATGGACGATGATCGGGCTGGCGGTGCTGTTCGCGATCGTCCTGCCGATCACGCTGCAGGAGTATTACCTCTCGATCCTGAACCTGATCTTCATCGCGGTGGTCGGTGCGCTCGGGCTCAACATCCTGGTCGGCTATACCGGCCAGATCTCGCTCGGCCACGGCGCCTTCATGTCGGTCGGCGCCTATACCGCCGCCAACCTGGCGGTGCGGCTTGGCCTGCCGTTCTGGCTGACGTTGCCGGCGGGCGGGCTGATGGCGGCGTTCATCGGCGCGCTGGTCGGCATTCCCAGCCTTCGCATCAAGGGGCTCTATCTCGCGATCGCCACGCTGGCGGGCCAACTGATCATCGAATGGACGATCAACCACGTGCCCGCCATCTCGGGTGGCGCGCAGGCCTCGATCCAGGTGCCGCGGCCCGACCTGTTCGGCTTCGTCCTGAACACGCAGGGCCGGCTCTATTATTTCCTGCTGTTCTTCGCCGCTTTGGCGATCGTCGCGACCCTCAATCTGATGCGGAGCAGGATCGGCCGGGCCTTCATCGCCGTGCGCGACCAGGACATCGCCGCCGAGATCATCGGCATCGACATCTTCCGCTACAAGCTGCTGTCGTTCGCGATCTCGTCGTTCTACGCCGGCGTCACCGGCGTGCTCTACACCTACTATCTCGGGATCGCCAACTACGAGCAGTTCCAGCTCGGCGTCTCGATCGATTTCCTGGCGATGATCATCATCGGCGGCCTGGGCTCGGTGCTCGGCTCGATCTTCGGCGCGATCTTCATCACCTTGCTGCCGATCGCGATCCGTACTCTGATGGAGAATGTCGGCTCGCTGTTCTTCAGCGATTCGGAGCTGGCGAACGTGGTTTCGGGGACCCGCCTCGCGGTGTTCGGCGGGCTGATCATCTTCTTCCTGGTCATCGAGCCCGAGGGGCTCAATCGGCTGTGGCGCAATGTCCGGAGTTACTTCCGGGTCTGGCCCTTCTCCTACTAGGCGGAGGGTCCCTTAAGCGAAGCAAGGCAAGGGAGGAACCCATGGTGAGGTTCGAAAGGCGTTGGTTGGGCCTGGCGGCTGCGGCTGGCAGCCTGGCGTTTGCGTCGAGTGCGTTCGCTCAGAGTAAGGAGTTGGTGTTCGGCTTCCAGTGCGACCGGACCGGTCCGACCGCGACGGTCGGCACGGTGCTGTGCCCGGGCTACCACGACTACATCGACCTGCTGAACAGCAAGGGCGGCGTCGAGGGCTTCAAGATCAAGGTCGACGAGATCGACAACGAGTACAAGGTGCCGCCGGCCATCGAGGCGCACGAGCGCTTCAAGAAGGAGGGCGCCGTGCTCGAGGGGCTGTACGGGACGCCGCAGACCGCCGCGCTCAACAAGAAGCTCGAGGAGGACAAGATCCTCGGCACGTCGCCCGGCTTCGGCACGGCCGCCGCCGCCGACGGCAAGCGCTTCCCGTACACCTTCCCGATCGCGGCGAGCTACTGGTCGCAGGCCGGCGCCGCCGTCGAGTTCGCCAAAGAGAAGATGGGCGGGCTGAAGGGCAAGAAGATCGCCTACCTGTTCTACGACAACCCGGCCGGCAAGGAGCCGCTGCCGATCCTCGAGGACCTCGCCAAGAGCGAGGGCTTCGACCTGCGCACCTTCGCGGTGCCGGCGCCGGGCGTCGAGATGGGCTCGCAGGTGACCGACATCGTGCAGCGCTACAAGCCCGACTTCGTGATCACCCATCTGTTCGGCCGCGCGCCGTCGGTGTCGATCAAGGAGCTGAAGGGCAAGGGCTATCCGCTCTCCAAGGTCGTCGCCTTCGTGTGGGGCAGCGCCGAGGCCGACATCGTCGCCGCGGGCGGCATGGGCCTGGCCGAAGGCTACAACACGCTGCAGTTCGCGGGCGTGGGCAAGGACTTCCCAGTGCTGAAGGACATCGTCGCGATGTACAAGGCGGCCGGCAAGCCCGCGCCCAAGGAGATGGATTCCACGGTCTACTACAACCGCGGCATCCTGAACGCGGCGCTGCATGTCGAGGCGGTGCGCAACGCGATCAAGGCCAAGGGCGGCGCGGCGCCGACCTCGGAAGAGGTCAAGAACGGCATGGAGCACATTAAGGGCTTCACGCTCGACGGCCTGCTGCCGCCGATGGAGCTGACGCCGGCCGATCACGAGGGCGGCGGCTGGGTCCAGGTCTGGACGGTCCATGGCGGCAAGCTCAACAAGACCAAGGACTGGTTCCAGGGCTATCGCTCGGTGATCCTGAAGCACCTGGCGGCGGACGCGCAGAAGTCCTGAACGCCGGTCATACGCCTTGCTGTCGATCAACAACATCGAGGTCGTCTACGACCGCGTCATCCTGGTGCTCAAGGGCGTGTCGATCGATGTCCGCGAGGGCGCGATCACGACGCTCCTGGGCGCCAACGGCGCGGGCAAGACGACGACCTTGAAGGCGATCTCCGGCGTGCTCCGCTCGGAGCGCGGCGAGGTCACCAAGGGTGCCATCGAGCTCGCCGGCCGTCGCATCGACGGCATGCGGGCGCACGAGGTGACGAAGCTCGGCCTGGTGCAGGTGTTCGAGGGCCGCCGCGTCTTCGAGCACCTGACCACCGAGGAGAACCTGATCGCCGGCGGCCACGTCATGGACGCGGCCTGGGTGAAGCAGGGCATCGACATGGTCTATTCCTACTTCCCGCGCCTCAGGGAGCGGCGGACGCAGGTCTCGGGCTATCTGTCGGGCGGCGAGCAGCAGATGCTGGCGATCGGCCGCGCGCTGATGAGCCGGCCCAAGGTCGTGTTGCTGGACGAGCCGTCGCTCGGCCTGGCGCCGATGCTGGTGGAGGAGATCTTCGGCATCGTCAGCCGGCTTGTGAAGCAGGAGAAGCTCTCGGTCCTGCTGGTCGAGCAGAACGCCACCATGGCGCTGACCGTGGCCGACCACGGCTACGTGATGGAGAACGGCCGCATCGTGCTGGAGGGGCCGGCCGACAAGCTGCGCGCCAACTCCGACATCAAGGAATTCTATCTGGGGCTGAACGAGGGCGGCGCGCGCAAGAGTTATCACGACACGAAGCATTACAAGCGGCGCAAACGCTGGCTATCCTAGGTCTTCCACCTCCCGTCATACGGGGAGGACGAAGAGTTGAGGGAGCGGGAGCCATGACCGAGATCGACCGGCTGCGCGAGATGATCGATGGCGCCAGGCGTATCGTCGCCTTCACGGGTGCGGGCATCTCGACCGAGTCGGGAATCCCCGACTTCCGCTCGCCGGGCGGCATCTGGACCAAATACCAGCCGATCTACTTCGACGACTTCATGGCGTCGGAGGAGATGCGGCGCGAAGCGTGGCGGCGCAAGTTCGCGACCGACGAGACCATGCTGAAGGCCGAGCCCAACGCCGGCCATCGCGCGCTCGCCAAGCTGGTCGAGCAGGGCAAGATGACCGCGATCATCACCCAGAATGTCGACGGCCTGCACCAGCGCTCGGGGGTGCCGGAGTCGAAGATCATCGAGCTGCACGGCAACACGACCTACGCGACCTGCCTCGATTGCGGCCATCGCCACGAGCTCGAGCCGATCAAGAAAGCCTTCCAGGCGCACGGCACGCTGCCGATCTGCGAGAAGTGCGAGGGCATCGTGAAGACCGCCACGATCTCGTTCGGCCAGGCGATGCCCGAGATCCAGATGGCGCGCGCCCAGGACGAGACGCTGCAGTGCGACCTGTTCATCGTGCTGGGGAGCTCCCTCGTCGTATATCCGGCGGCCGGCTTCCCGCGCATCGCCAAGCGGCGCGGCGCCGGGCTTGTGATCCTGAACCGCGATCCGACCGACCAGGACGACGATGCCGACCTCGTGCTCCACCGCGAGATCGGCCCCACGATGAGCGGCGTGGTCGGCGTGAACTGATGCATCGTCGGCGTTTCCTGGCCGGCGCGGCTGCGCTTTCGCCGGCGATGTCCTCTGTTTCACGGGCGCAGCAGGACATCACCTTCTTCCGGATCCTGACCGGCGGCACGGTCGGCACCTACTTCCCGATCGGCGGGCTGATCGCCAACGCGATCTCCAATCCGCCCGGCTCCCGGCCGTGCGCCGACGGCGGCTCGTGCGGCGTGCCGGGCCTGATCGCGAGCGCCGTCACTTCCAACGGCTCCGTCGCCAATGTCGCGGCAATCGCCGCCGGCAGCGCGCAGTCGGGCTTCGTCCAGTCGGACGTCGCCTACTGGGCCTTCAACGGCACCGGCATCTACAATGGCCGGCCGAAGGTCGACGTGCTGCGGGCGATCGCCAATCTCTATCCGGAAAGCATCCAGCTCGTCGTGCGCAAGGGCTCGGGCATCAAGTCGGTGCACGACCTGCGCGGCCGCAAGATCTCGCTCGACGAGCCGGGCTCGGGCACGCTGGTCGATGCGCGGCTGATCCTGCAGGCTTTCGGCCTCAGCGAGAAAGACCTGCAGGCGCAGTACTTTCCGGCCCAGCGCGTGGCCGACAACCTGCGCGAGGGCGCGATCGACGGCTTCTTCACCGTCAGCGGCTGGCCGCAGAGCTCGGTCGCCGACCTCGCGGCCACGGTCGGCATCGAGCTGGTGCCGATCGCGGGACCCGATGTCGACAAGCTGGTCGAGCAGTTCAGCTTCTTCAGCAAGGAGGAGATTCCGGGCAGCGCCTACAAGGGGACGGCGGGCGTGCAGACGGTCAGCGTCCATGCGATCTGGGCGACCTCGATCAAGCAGAGCGACGAGCTGATCTACAAGGTGACAGCCGCGTTGTGGAACCCCTCGACCCGCAAGCTGCTGGACTCCGGCCACGCCAAGGGCCGCGAGATCCGCCTCGAGACCGCCACCCGCGGCCTCGGCATCCCGCTCCATCCCGGCGCCGAGAAGTTCTATAAGGAACAGGGCCTGATCCGGTAAAAACCGCTTTCAATTCAAAAATCTCGTCCTCCGCTCGGGATGACGAGATTTGGTCGACGCGATAGCCCAACCGGCATGGGGCATCTCCCCATAGGGATGGCGAGCGGTTAAAAAGAGGGCCTCATAGTAGAGGCGGGATCATGCGGTTGAAGGGCAAGGTGTGCGTCGTCACGGCGGCGGGGCAGGGGATCGGCGCGGCGACGGCGCGGGCTTTCGCGAAGGAAGGCGCCACGGTGTGGGCGACCGATGTCGACGAGGCGAAGCTTGCCGAGCTCAAGGGCGAGGGGCTGAGGCCGCGCAAGCTCGACGTGCTGGACAAGGCGGCAATCGGTGCGCTGGCCCAGGAGACCGGCCCGGTCGACGTGCTGTTCAACTGCGCAGGCCACGTCCATCACGGCAGCATCCTCGACGCGACCGATCCGCAATGGAGCTTCGCCTTCGATCTCAACGTCCGCAGCATGTTCTGGACGATCCAGGCCTTCCTGCCGGGCATGCTGGAGAAGGGCGCGGGCTCGATCATCAACATGTCGTCGGCCGCGTCCTCGGTGAAGGGCGCGGCGCTCCGCTTCATCTACGGGACGACCAAGGCTGCCGTGGTCGGCCTCACCAAGTCGGTCGCGGTGGACTATGTCGGCAAGGGCATTCGCTGCAACGCGATCTGCCCCGGCACGGTCCAGACGCCGTCGCTCGACGAGCGCATCGCGAGCCTGGGCGGCGGCCCGGACGCGCGCCGCTTCTTCCTGCAGCGCCAGCCGACCGGCCGGTTCGGCTCGGCCGACGAGATCGCGGCGCTGGCGGTGTACCTCGCCAGCGACGAATCGGCCTTCACCACCGGCACGGTCAACGTGATCGATGGTGGCTGGAGCGTTTAGTCATGGTCGTGGGACCGCGGACCTCCAGGTCCGCTCAGGCTCATGAGCAGACCTGGAGGTCCGCGGTCCCATGAGCATGAGGACCCTGTGATGGATATCACCGCCATCGCCGCCAAGGCTCCCGTCATTCCGGTCCTGACCATCGAGCGGCTGGCCGACGCCCTGCCGTTAGCGCGGGCGCTAGTGAAGGGCGGGCTGCCGGTGCTGGAGATCACCTTCCGGACGGCCGTTGCGGTCGAAGCGCTGGCGGCGATCGCCAAGGGGGTGCCCGATGCGATCGTCGGTGCCGGCACGGTGCTGGATGAGCGGCAGTTGCGCCAGGCTATCGACGCAGGCGCTCGTTTCGGCGTCAGCCCGGGCTGCACGCCGGCTCTGGCCCGGGCGGTGAAGGCATCCGGCCTGCCGTTCCTGCCCGGCGTGCAGACGGTGTCGGAGGCCTTGGCGGCTCGGGAACAGGGCTTCTCCCTGCTGAAGTTCTTTCCGGCCGACACGGCCGGCGGGACCGGTTGGCTCAAGGCGGTCGCCGCACCCTTGGCCGGCGTACGGTTTTGTCCGACCGGCGGAGTAGGGATCGAGAGTGCGCCGGACTACTTGGCCCTGCCGAACGTCGCCTGCGTCGGCGGCTCGTGGGTGGCGCCGCGGGATGCCGTCGCCGCCAGCGACTGGTCACGCATTGAACGGCTTGCGTCACAGGCCGCTGCGCTCAAACGTTCCTAGCGCGCCTCCCGGAATCCTGCTGAAGTACCGGCCGGCGGGGGAGCTCGGTTTCTTCCATGAAACGCGCGTTTATGGCGGCATTGGCGCTGGTTTTGGGGGCGGGCACGGTTGCGCGTGCCGACCAGGTCATCGTCCTCAATTCCGAGGAAGCATCCTACAGCGTGCTGAGCCGCGGCCAGCGCACCGAGCTGCAGCGCGTGCCGCTCGGCCGCGAGCCGCATCACCTCACGCAGACGCCCGACGGCAAGGAAGTGCTGATCGCCTCGACGGTGACCAACGAGCTGGTCGCGCTCGATGCGAAGACCGGCGAACGCAAGCGCACCGTCCCCGGCATCGTCGACGCCTATCAGCTGGGTTTCAGCCCGGACGGCAAATGGTTCGTCACGGCGTCCTACCGGCTCGATCACGTCGACATCTATCGCTACGACGGCACGACCTTCACGCTCGCCAATCGCACGTTCACCGGCGGCATGCCGAGCCATCTCACCTTCGACACGGACTCGAAGACGGTGTTCGTGAGCCTGCAGCAGACCTCGCGCGTGGTCGCCTTCGATCTCGCGACGCAGGCCATCAAGTGGAACAAGGAGGTCGGCAAAGTGCCGGCCGGCCTGGTCATGCTGCCGGACAACAAGCGGCTCCTGGTGGCGCTGACCGGCGAGGACGCAGTCGTCACTCTCGATCCCGCCACAGGCCAGACGACGGGCCGGCTGCAGACCGGCAGGGGCGCCCACAACTTCTGGCCGAAGGGCGACGGCCGTCACTGGTTCCTCAGCAATCGCGTCGAGGGCACGATTTCCCTGATCGATAGCCAGGAGATGAAGGTGGTCGCCACCGTGCGCGTGCCGGGCGGACCCGACTGTATGGACATCACGCCGGACGGCAAGGAGCTGTGGGTGACGCAGCGCTTCCTGCGCCGCATCGCCATCGTCGAACTGGCGACCCTGAAGATCACCGGCAGCATCCCGGTCGGCAAATCGCCGCACGGCGTGTTCATCCTCAAGGCGCCGGCCGCGCCGTTGCGCGCAGCCGCCAACGACTAGAAGGCTTGGTCGGTGCAACCCAAATCACCTCATCCTTCGAGACGCCGCGCTTCGCGCGGCTCCTCAAGGTGAGGTGGTTGACTAGCCCTGCATGGACTTTGCTCTCGTGCGCCCGCTGATCGATCTCTGGGTCGGCGTGCAGGCCTGGGCTTTCGAAACATTCGTCAGCCCGCTGCTGTACGCCCTCGACCTGATGGAATGGTACGAGCCGGCCTTCAACGCGGTCGAGTTCGTCATGCTGGGCATCGTGCAGATCGCGGTGATCGCCCTGGTGATGCGGCCGATGGAGCGACGCTGGGGAATCGAGCGGGACGAAGCGGCGCTTGTCGGGGTCGACCGGGTCTACACCGCGCTCAATAAGCTCGGGGTGATCCCGCTTCTGGTGTTCGTGGCCGCCTATCCGATCACCAACGAGCTCGACTACCTGGTGCGGGTGCTGGGCCTGGCGCCGCCGCGGCTGGAGCGGCTGGTCCCCGGCCTGCACGACAATGCGCTCCTCTCGTTCCTCGCCTATTTCGTGCTGTACGACTTCGCCGCCTATTGGGTGCATCGCGCGCAGCACCGCTTCCGCTGGTGGTGGGCCCTGCACAGCCTGCATCACAGCCAGCGGCACGTGACCGCCTGGACCGACGACCGCAACCACATCCTCGACGAGCTGCTGGTCAATCTGGTGCTGGCGGTGTTCGCCCAGTTCGTAGGCGTGCAGCCCGACGACTTCGTGCTGATCCTGATCGTCGGCCGCCTGGTCGAGAGCTTCAGCCATATCGGCCTCGACCTCGGCTTCGGCCGGTTGGGCTCCCGCCTGCTGGTGGCGCCGCGCTTCCACCGCTTGCATCACGCGATGTCCGACGCGCACGACCCGCACATCCACGACCACAACTTCGCGGCCGTGTTCCCGATCTGGGACGTGCTGTTCGGTACTGCCCGTTTCGACATCGCACCGCGGCCCACCGGTGTGGACGACCGCGAGATCGACGCCGACAACGACCGCGGCTGGCTCGGCCAACAGGCGCGCGTGTTCAGGCGCTTCGCGGCGGCATTGCTTCCGGTGGCGATGCAATCCCGGCTTTAACCGGCTGCACCTGCTCACTCCGTGTCTCCCGGTGGTGCCACCGGGAAGATGAGGCGCTGCGTGCTGCCGGTGGCGTCCCGTTCCACCTCGATACGCCCACCGAGCTGGGCGGCGAACGCCTTCACCAATTGCGTCCCCATGCCTTCGCGCGCGGTCCCTGTCCTATCGGACCCGACGCCGTCGTCCGCGACGCACACGATGTAATCGTGACCCTCGCGGTGGAATTTGACGTTGATCGCACCCTCCCGTGTCCCGTCCGGAAAGGCGTGCTTCAACGCGTTCGTCACCAGTTCGTTCACGACAAGGCCGACAGCGCCCATCCGGGCCAGGCTGAGCTGATGTGCTTCCGCCTGCACGAAGAAGCCGATCGGTCGCAGATCGCCGACGCTGCTCCTGAAATCAGCGACCAGCTCATGCAGAAAGCGGTGCGTATCGACCATGGCGTCGCTCGCATCGCGTCCCAGACGATCGTGAACGCGAGCGATGACCTGAACGCGATCCGCGGCCTCCTGGAGCGCAGCCTTGGCTTCAGGGGTCCGGCTGGCTTGCAGCCGAAGGACCGCGACGATGCGTTGCAGATCGTTGTGCACGCGGTGGCGGAACTCGCGCAGCAACGTCGCGATGCGCTGTTCGGCCTCGATCGCCCGCGAGTGGGCGCGCTCCGCCTCGAGATACGCCTGGTGCAGGCTCTCGGCGGCGACCGCGATGAAACCACCGACGCTGCAGAACAGGACGAGCCTGACGATGTTCCGCCTCGAGGACAGCGGCTCGTCGCCCATGAACAGCCAAACCGCCAGCACGGCACTCAACGCCGTTCCGAAGATTCCGGAACCGTGGTTGAAGAGGATTGCCGCGCCGAGCACTGCCGGAAAGAACAGGACGAAGGGAAGATCGGCAGTCCAGCCGAATATGGCGAAACGCACCGCCGCCGCAGCCCCGACGGCCAAGGCCGTCGCGGCCCATCGCGCGGCCAGCGGCCAGGCGCGCAGGCGCAGCGCCGTCCGCATATAGTATTGGCGCATCGACGACATGCGGTCCCAACGCCGCTGCAGCCCGTTGGTGGCGCGGGAACCCTTCTCGAAGGGGTGCCCCGCAGCGGTGCGGAGCCGTGCAGGCCGGGTAGCGGTTAGCCCGGGGACGACGCGGCCAGCCATAGCCAGACGGCCGCGACCAGAGCCGCGGCCACGACCAGGGCGAAGGCGATATCGACCAGCCCATGCATGCGGAATGCAATGGCAACGCTGGAATGCCCGTTGCGCCCTGGGGCTTCTTTGTACGGTCCCATCCAGCAACGGAAGATCGCTAAGTGTGTTGACGTACCGAGGTGGTTCCGATGCGGAACGCGGGTCAGGTGAGGGTCAAACGGGAAGGGGCGGAGCGAGCCCGGCGCCTTGCGCGGATGATGACGACGCTCGACGACAAGGCCCGCCTGTTGGCCTTCGCCGAGGAATTGGACGCGCAGGCCGACGCCCTCGAGGAAGCCGAGGGTTTCGCCGCGATCATCATTGCGCCCGCCAACGATCGCGGCTCCAAAGGCTGACGGCACAGCCGCACGAGGCGCGAATTGTGGGCCCGGGCCAATTCAGTCCGCGTCATTGGACCGCGCGCTAACAGCGCGCCTCATGATCATGAGCGCGTAAGGTGCGCGCGCGATCCATAAAAGGCGTGAGAAGATCGCACCACTGGAGCGCGCGATCCCGGCGCACGACGTTGCTACTCCGCAGCGCGCGCGGCTGCGGCGACGGCCGGGACCGGCGCGTCATGCCTGTGGTCGATCTCGTCGAAGGTACGGCCCTGGGGCTCGAACCCGAACACCCAGAAGCCGATCACGCCGAGGAGATACCACGCGGCGAAGTAGGTCAGCGCAGGGCCGAGCATGGCGAGGTTTGGCGCCGCGGGCTTGATCAGATCGCCGCCGCCCATGATCACCGCCAGCCCGAGCGGGCCGATGAACTTGCCGCAATTGCCGATGCCGTAGCAGAGCCCCATGCCGCTGGCGCGCAGCCGGCCCGGCCAGATCTCCGCCATGTACGGCCCGACGACGGAGTAGACCGCGCTGCTGAAGAAGGTTTGCGCCACGATCAGGATGTAGAACAGCGAAGCACCGGCGACGTAGACATCGTGCAGATAGCCGGCCAGCACCATCAGAACGGCCGCCAGCACGCAATATAGCGTGCCCGAGCCACGTCGCCCCAGGGGCTCGATCAGCGCCGTGATGCTGAACCGCCCCGCGATCCCCGCCATGTTGACGAAGATCATCAGAAAGGCCGCGTGCTCCGGCGTGATCCGGGGCACCAGCACGAGCACCAGCAGGGTCGGTCCCCACAGGCCGAGCGAGGCCCCGCCGGTCTGGGTCAGGCCGGTGAGACACCCGGCAGCGACCAGGCGTGGATACTGGAAGAGCTCGAGCCAGCGCGTTGTCTGGACCGCAGGCACCGTCCTCGGCAGCACGATCTCCTTAGGATCGATCATCAGCGCCCAGGCGAGCGACCGACGCGCTTCCTCATGGCGCCCTCGGAGCATCAGCCAGCGCGGCGACTCCGGCACCCAGAGGCGGATCATGAGCACCAGGATCAGCGGCACCAGGCCGACCAGGAACAGGCCGCGCCAGCCGACGATCGGCAGCAGCTGCCAGGCCGCGAAGCCCGCCAGCATGCTGCCGCCGGGCAGCAGCGTGGTGATGAGCGCACTGACCCAGCCGCGCTTGTAGGCGGGGATGAACTCCTGCACCAGCGGCAGGTCGATCGTGAAGATCCCTGAATTGCCGACACCGACGAGGAACCGGAAGAACATCAGGAACAGCCAGCCAGGGACGAAGCCGTCCTGGCCCGGCGTGAAGACCATGACGCCGGTGGCGAGCGAGATGGTGACGGCCGACAGGATGAACACCGTGCGACGGCCAATCCGGTCGCCGAGCCAGCCCCAGAAGAAGGCGCCGGGAACCGCGCCGAGACCGGAGGCGAGCAGGATCGCGCCGCCCTCCCAATAGGTGAGGGACCATTGCTTGGTCAGTGCCGCCGTGACGTATCCGATCAGGAAGAAATCGAAGAAGTCGAGCAGGTCCGCCACGTTGGCCGTGCAGATCAGCTTCCATTGGTTTGCCGTCAGCTTCTTCTGCTGTTCCAAGAGCTCGATCATGACGCTCTCCTCCGCTGGCCGGCGGATCGCGAAATGAACGCTGCGCGACGCTCTTCTGTGGTGTGCGGGACTGATAGCTACGCGTGACTGGCAACGAACTCGGTGGTCGCAACCGCCAGCGAAAACGCAGGGTAACATCTTCGTTGGGAGGGAGGCACTCCGGTGCCGCTCTTTTTCTTCTGGTCGGCAAATAAATCAGCGGCGAGCTCGACTTGCGATTACCGGGCAAAGTGCGGGTGTGAGCCTGAGCGGCTCTGGAGAGCCGTTGGGGTGGACGGCCCCCGACGGCATCTGAGTGCCAGAATGCGGTCGTTAGGTCACATTCGAGGGAGCCGTCCATGAGCAAGATATCACGACTTGGCATCGATACGTCGAAGAGCA
>DATGMK010000028.1:0-76381 GCA_035293665.1 Reyranella sp.
TTGCTCATGGACGGCTCCCTCGAATGTGACCTAACGACCGCATTCTGGCACTCAGATGCCGTCGGGGGCCGTCCACCCCAACGGCTCTCCAGAGCCGCTCAGGCTCTCGCGGGTCCAGGAGAGCAAGAGCATGAGAAGAGCGGCTCTGGAGTGCCGCGCTCCCAGCAAAGAGAGACGACCTAATCGTGAAGATGCTCGCGCAGAGTGCGGCCGGTGTAGTCATTGCGAAACACTCCGCGCCTCTGCAGCTCGGGCACGACGCTGCGCACGAACTGCTCCCAGGTGCCGGGGAAGACGGTCGGCGTCAGGATGAAGCCGTCGCAGGACTTGCTCTCGAAATAGTCCTGCAGCTGGTCGGCCACCGACTTCGGCGTGCCGACGATCTGCGGGCAGAGCTCGCTGGTGGCGAACCGCCTGGCCACCTCGCCCAGGGTCAGGCCGTGCGCCTTCGTGCCCTGCAGGATGACCTCGAACGAACCGCGCGCGCCCTGCTCGATCTCGATGTCCTGCAGCGGCTGGTCGATCCGGTACTTCGACAGGTCGACGCCGATATGCGTCGACACCAGCGCCAGCGCCACCTCGGGATCGACCATCTCGTTGATATAGGCCTGCTTCTCGCGCGCGATCGATTCGGTCTCGCCGATGATCGGATCGACCGAGGGCAGCACGGCACAGTCCTCCGGCGGCCGGCCGAACTTCGCCATGCGCTGCTTGATGTCGGCGTAGAAGGCCTGCATGTCGGCCTTGGAATACTGGAGCGTGAAGATCATCTCCGACCAGCGCGCGGCGAAGTCGCGGCCGCGGTCGGAGGCGCCGGCCTGCATGATCACCGGATGCCCCTGCGGGCTGCGCGGCACGGTGAGCGGCCCACGCGTCTTGATCCATTTGCCGGCATAGTCGACGTAGTGGACCTTGGCCGGATCGGCGAAGACGCCGCTCTCCTTGTCGACGATCAGCGCATCGGGCTCCCAGCTCTCCCACAGCTTGAAGCAGGCCTCCATGACCTCGTCGGCGCGATCGTACCGGACGTTCCGCGCCGGCAGCTCGTCGTAGCCGAAGTTGCGCGCCTCGAGATTGCTGATCGACGAGACGACGTTCCACGCCATGCGGCCCTTGCTCAGCACGTCCAGGGTGCCCAGCGTGCGGGCGATCTGGTACGGGTTGTGGAAGGTCGTCGACATCGTGGCCCCCAGCCCGATGTGCTGCGTGACGCGCGCCATCACCGCCAGGACGGGCAGCGGATCGAGGAAGCCCATCTGGCCGCCGCCCTTGAGGATGGCATCGAACGTGCCGCGGTAATTGTCGAACAGCCCCAGCGTATCGGCGAAGAACAGGCAGTCGAACTTACCCTTCTCGAGCACCCGCGCGACATGCTCGTACCAGGCGGGATCGAGGAAATCGTTGTCGGTCTCGGGATGCCGCCACATGCCGTGGTGATGGGCGGTCGGTCCGGTCTTGAGGAACGCCACCAGGCGCATCTTGCACGTCCTGCCCATGCCAACTCCCTGCGCCCCTTCCGTCCGGCCGCCGTTTGGGCCACTGTTTACCCCATCATGACCCCCGAGCAGAACGACCTCATCACCCGCGTCGGACCCGGAACCAAGTGCGGGGCGCTGATGCGGCACTACTGGCATCCGGTGGCGCTGACCGACGAGCTGCTGGACGAGCGGCCGGCCAAGGCGGTGCGCGTGCTGGGCGAGGATTTCGTGCTCTTCCGCGACGAGCGCGGCCGCTATGGCCTGCTCGACCGGCACTGCCCGCATCGCGGCGCCGATCTCGCCTATGGACGACTGGAGGATGGCGGCCTGCGCTGCCTATTCCATGGCTGGCTGTTCGACGTCGAGGGCAAGTGCTTGGCAACGCCGGCTGAGCCCGAGGGCAGCGTGCTGTGCCAGCGCGTGCGGCAGCGGTCGTATCCGGTGGTGGTGAAGAACGGCATCATCTTCGCCTGGCTCGGCGAAGGCGAGGCGCCCGCCTTCCCCGACTTCGACTGCTTCCTCGCGCCCGGCACGCATGCCTTCGCGTTCAAGGGCCTGATCGACTGCAACTGGCTGCAGGCGCTCGAGGTCGGCATCGACCCGGCGCACGCCTCCTACCTGCATCGCTTCTACGAGGACGAGGACCCGTCGGGCGCGGCCTACGGCAAGCAGTTCCGCGCCAACTCGGCCGATTCCAACATCCCGATGTCGCGCATGATGCGGGAGTACGACCGCCCGACCATCGACGTCGAGGGCACCGACTACGGCCTGCGCCTGTTCGCCCTGCGCAAGATCAGCGAGAAGCACACGCACGTGCGGGTGACCAACCTCGTCTTCCCCTACGCTTTCGTCATCCCGATGAGCCCGGAGATGACGATCACCCAGTGGCACGTGCCGATCGACGACACGTCCTGCTACTGGTACGCGATCTTCACCTCGTTCACCGATCCGGTCGACCACCAGCAGATGCGCGAGCAGCGGCTCAAGCTCTACGAGTTGCCCGACTATCGCCCGCGCATCGGCCGGCACAACAACTACGGCTACGACGTCGCCGAGCAGAAGAGCAGGACCTTCACCGGCATGGGCTTCGACATCAACGTCCACGACCAGTGGGCGATCGAGAGCCAGGGCCGCATCCAGGACCGCACACGCGAGCATCTCGGCTACAGCGACCGGGCGATCATCGCCTATCGCCGCCTGCTGCTTTCCGCCATCGCCAAGGTCGCCGAGGGCGGCAAGCCGCCGATGTGGCTCGACGCCGAGCGCGCGAGCAAGGTCCGCGGGCCGGCGACGGTCGACGGCATGGGCCCGACGGTCGGCTGGCAGGACTACTGGAAGGAATTCGACACCAAGCGCCGCCGCGAGTCGAGCTGGGCGGCCAACACGCGCTCGCCGCTGGTGGCTTAACGCGATGCCGATTGCCACAGCACCACCTCACCCTGAGGAGCCGTGCGGAGCACGGCGTCTCGAAGGGTGGCAACCGGCACCCCGCTTGCTGCCCATCCTTCGAGACGCGCCTTCGGTGCTCCTCTGGATGAGGTGGTGCGTGGAGCGCTGACGCCATGCATCTCGCGGAAAAGGCCGGCCTCTGGGACGACGACCGCAAGACGGCGGCGCGCGAGGTCGAGCGGCGCATCCAGGCGGGCGAGCTCACGGTCGTACGCTTTTCCTTCGCCGACCAGCACGGGCTGCTGCGCGGCAAGACCCTGGCCGCGGGCGAGGCGGCCGGCGCGATGAAGAACGGCATCGGCTTCACCACCACGATGCTGCTCAAGGACACCTCGCATCGCACGGTGTTCCCTGTATGGGGCGCAGGCGGCGCATTCGGCAGCCACGAGTGGGAGGGCGCAGCCGATTGCATGATGCTGCCCGACCCGTCGACCTTCCGCGTGCTGCCGTGGGCGCCGCATACGGGCTGGATGCTGTGCGACATCGTCTTCTCCGACGGCCGGCCGATGCCGCTTAGCACGCGTCAGGTCTATCGCCGGTCGCTCACGACCCTGAAGGAGGCGGGCTACGAGTTCTTCGCCGGCCTCGAGGTCGAGTTCCATCTGTTCAAGGCGGAGAAGGCGCATCTCGGTTTGGGCAACGCCGCGCAACCCGGCCGGCCCGGGCCGACGCCCGAGGTCTCGCTGGTCAACCAGGGCTACCAGTACCTGACCGAGTCGCGATACGACGAGCTCGACCCGATCCTGGAGATCCTGCGCACCAACATCGCCGGCCTCGCTTTGCCCCTGCGCTCGCTGGAGATCGAGTTCGGGCCGAGCCAGGTCGAGTTCACCTTCCGCGCCGAGACCGGCCTGCATCCGGCCGACGCCATGGTGCTGTTCCGCAGCGCCACCAAGCAGGTCGCGCAACGCAACGGCTATCACGCCACCTTCATGTGCCGGCCACGGCTGCCCAACATCATGTCGAGCGGCTGGCACCTGCATCAGTCGCTCAGGGACCGGACGGGCGCCAACGCCTTCGCCGATCCGGAGGAGCCGCTGTCCCCTGTCGGCATGCAGTGGATGGCCGGCCTGCTCGAGCATGCGCGCGCGGCCGCCGCCTTCTCGACGCCGACGCTCAACGGCTACAAGCGTTACCGCCCCTTCTCGCTGGCGCCGGACCGCGCCATCTGGGGCCGCGACAATCGCGGCGTGATGGTGCGCGTGCTCGGCACGCCCGGCGATCCGGCCAGCCATCTCGAGAACCGGGTCGGCGAGCCGGCGGCCAATCCGTACCTTTATATGGCGAGCCAGGTGGTGAGCGGGCTCGACGGGCTGAAGCGCCAAGCCGATCCCGGCCTGTCGGCCGATGCACCGTACGAAGCCAAGGCACCCTTGCTGCCGAAGTCGCTCGACGAAGCGCTCGTGGCACTCGGCGAAGACAAGACCTTCCGTGCTGCGTTCGGCGACTTCTTCGTCGACTACTACATCAAGCTGAAGCAGGCCGAGATCGACCGTTTCCACGCCGAAGTCAGCGAATGGGAGCAGCGCGAGTACTTCTCGACTTTCTGATCAGCCCAGCCGCTTCATCACCGCTTCCGTCTCCTTCACCAGGGTCGCGATCAGGTCGGCGGTCGGCATCTCGCGGGCGAAGGTCGGCGCCTGGCCGCTCCAGAGCGGCGTGAAGTCGGTCGAGCCCCTGGCCTCGCCGGCGGTACGCATCGGCTGGCTGGCGCCGGCGGCGAGCGGGAACTGCGGTGCGTCCGGAGACATCGGCCCGACCTCGCGGACGTAGCGGTTGACGATGCCGCGCGCCGGCCGGCCGGTGAAGACGTTGGTCAGGGTCGTGCTGTTGTCGTGCGCCTGCTTCAACGCGGCGCGATGCAAGGCCGACGTCCTGGCCTCGGGCGTGAGCAGGAACGCCGTGCCGATCTGCACGCCGGCCGCGCCCAGCGCCAGCGCCGCCACGATGCCGCGGCCATCGCCGATGCCGCCGGCGGCGATCACCGGCACCTTCACGGCATCCACCACCTGCGGCACCAGCGCCATCGTGCCGGCCTGACGGGCGATGTCGTCGTTCAGGAACATGCCGCGATGGCCGCCCGCCTCGTTGCCCTGGGCGATCACCACGTCGCAGCCATGATCCTCCAGCCAGCGCGCCTCCTCGGCCGATGTCGCCGAGCTCGTGACCAGCAGGCCGGCATCCTTGACGCGCTTCAGCAGTCCCGCCTCCGGCAGGCCGAAATGGAAGCTGACGAGCCGCGGCTTGAACTCGAGCAGCACGTCGCACATTGCCGCCGAGAATGGCGCCCGGGTCGGCGCGTTCTTGCCGGCATCGGCGGCCAGGCCGAGTTCCTTATAGTAGGCTTCCAATCGCCGCCGCCACGCCGCTTCGCGTGCCGCGTCCGGTGCCGGATCCTGGTGCACGAAGAAGTTCACGTTGATCGGCCCGCTGGTGCCCTGCTTCACGACTTGCAGCTCGGTCCGCAGCGTCTCGGGTGTCAGCATCGCCGCCGGGACGGATCCCATGCCGCCCGCTTCCGATGCCGCGATCGCCATCTGCGGCGAGACCGCGCCGGCCATCGGTGCCTGGATGATCGGATGCTCGATGCCGAACAGGTCGAGCAGACGGCGGTCGTGCCACTTCATGAGACGCTCCTTGTTTCACGGGAAACATAAGCGTCCGCTACCATCGCAAATAACGATTTATTCTGATCGTACCCATCTGTAAATTTGATGCCATGGACACACGGGACCTCGCGACCTTCGCCACCGTTGCGCGACTGGGCGGCATGGGCCGCGCCGCCCGCGCGCTCAACACGGTGCAGTCGAACGTCACCCAGCGGGTGCGGCGCCTCGAGGAGCAGCTGGGCGTCGCGCTGTTCGAGCGCAGCCGCTCGGGCGCCCGCCTGACCGCCGCCGGCGAGCGGTTGATGCCCTATGCCCACCGCCTCGACGCCCTGCTGGAGGAAGCAGGCCGTGCCGCCCGCGACGACGGCTCGCCGCGCGGCACGCTGGTGGTCGGCTCGCTGGAGACGACCGCGGCGCTGCGCCTGTCGAGCCGGCTCGCCTCCTATGCCGCCGACCATCCGCACGTCGATCTGGTGCTGCGCACCGGCACCACCGCGGAGCTGGTCGAGCGCGTGCTGGCGCGCGAGCTCGAAGGCGCGTTCGTGTGTGGCCCCGTCAGCCACGCCGATCTCGTGACCGTGCCGGTCTTCGAGGAGGAGCTCGCCCTGCTGACCGCGCCGTCGGAGCGCTCCGTGGCGGAGCTGCTGCGCCAGCCCGACCTGCGCCTGATCATCCTGCGGGCCGGTTGCTCCTATCGCCAGCGTCTGGAGGAGCTGCTGGCGCGGCGGGGCATCGTCGGCCTGCGGCGGCTCGAGTTCGGTACGCTCGAGGCAATCCTCGGCGCCGTCGCGGCCGGCCTCGGCATCACCCTGATGCCGCGTGCGCTGGTCGGCCCGAGCTGGCGCGGCGGCCGCATCGCCGTCCATCGCCTGCCCAAGGCCGAGGCGCGGGTGCAGACGCTGTTCGTGCGCCGGCGTGATATGCTGTGCTCGAGTGCATTGGTGGCGTTCCAAAAGCACGTCGCAAAGGGCTGAAGGACAGGACATGGAACTCTGGCAGTACGACGCGACCGACCTGGCGTACCTGATCCGCACGGGCCGCGCATCGGCCACGGAGGCGGTCGAGTCGGTGCTGGGCCGCCTGCACTCCGTCAATCCGGCGATCAATGCGGTGGTCGCGGTATACGAGGCCGAAGCGCGCGCCGCCGCTGAGACCGCCGATGCCGCTCGCGCACGCGGCCATGCGCTGCCGCCGCTGCACGGCGTGCCGGTCACCATCAAGATCAACACCGACGTGGCGGGCACGCCGACCGACAACGGCGTCATCCCGCTCAAGGACCTCATCGCCCGGGAGGACAGTCCGGTCGTCGCGAACCTCCGGCATGCCGGCGCGATCGTCATCGGCCGCACCAATGCGCCGGCCTTCTCGATGCGCATCTTCAGCGACAACGCCCTCTATGGCCGCACGCTCAATCCGCTCGATCCCACGGTGACGCCGGGCGGCTCGAGCGGCGGTGCGGGCGCAGCGACCGCGGTCGGCATCGGCCCGATTGCGCACGGCAACGACATCGGCGGCTCGATCCGCTTTCCGGCCCATTGCAATGGCGTCGTTGGGCTGCGCACCGGCTTCGGCCGCATCCCCTCCTACAACGCGACGGCGGCCAACGCCGGCCGCGCGGTCGGTGGCGTGCTGATGGCGGTGCAGGGCCCGCACACCCGCAGCGTTCGCGATGCGCGGCTCGCGCTGGAGGTGATGGCGCGCGGCGACGTGCGCGACTGGCGCTGGAACGACGCGCCGATGCGCGGCGCGGCGCCAGCCCGGCCGATCAAGGTGGCGCTGGTGCCGGAGTTCCCCGGCGCCACCACCCATCCGGCGCAAGCCGCAGCGGTGCGCCAGGCGGGCAAGCACCTGCAGGCGGCGGGTTATGTCGTCGAGGAGATCCTGCCGCCCGACCTCGAGCGCGGCGTCGAGCTGTGGCACGAGATCATCGCCACCGAATCGCATGCCATGCTGTGGCCCAATATGCAGAAGATGGGCGACCCCGACGGCATCGCCGCGATGCGCTCGTGGCTGGAGCTCGCCAAGCCGGTCGATCTCGCGACCTACATGAAGGCGCTGACGGAGCGCGAGGGCGTCCTGTTCCGCTGGATGGGCTTCCTCCAGCGGTGGCCGCTGGTGATCCTGCCGGTGCTGTCCGACCTGCCGCCGAAGCAGGTCACCGACACGACAGTCGAGGGCCAGCGCGCGATCTTCGATTCGATGCGGCCGGCGCTGATGTGCCCCCTGCTCGGCCTGCCCGGCCTCGCCCTGCCGGTCGGCCGCCACGGCCGGCTGCGCACCGGCGTGCAGATCATGGCGATGCGCAATCGCGAGGACCTCTGCCTCGACGCCGGCGAGGTGATCGAGGCCTGTGAAGGCGTGGTTACGCCGGTCGATCCCTCGACCTAGCCGCGGGCCGGCAGCTGCACGCCGGCGTCTCGCAGCTTCTGCTCCAGCACCGGGATGCCGGATGTGTCGCCGGCGCGGCAATGCTCCATCGCGACCTGGCCATCGAGACCGCCGGTGTTGGGGCTGTGGCTTCCGGTCTTGATCACGTAGCGCTGATAGCTCTGGATCAGCGCCTTGCAATAGGCCGCGTTATCGGATTGCGCTGCGGCGGCAAGCGGCAAGGCCGACGCGACGAGTAGCGGGAGCCATCGAAGGGACTGGGTCATGGCCGCCTCCTGTCCCCACTATACTCCCCGCGCCAGCCAGCGGATGTCCGGCGCACGATTACTTGAACACCTCACGGAAGATGCAGTTCTTCACCTCCGGGCCCGACACCGCTGCCTTCGATGACCACTGCCAGACCGGCGCCCAGTAGGCGTCGGCCAGCTGCTGCGCGGCCCGAGCGTCGTCGACGATGTAGCCGTACTCCTGCAGGTTCACCGGATACATGTTGTCAGAGCCGATGTAGAAGACGTGCCCGTCGACCATCCAGAACTTGGCGTGGGTCGAGAACGGATCACCGCCCTGCCAGCTGTCGTCCGGCCCGAAGCGGAACGGCGCGAGATGGACATGATCGCACAGCAGGGCGTTCACCGGATCAGGCCCGCGCCGGATCTCGTAGCGCAACAGCGGGTCGCGCCGCTCGAAGCGCCGCTGCACCTCCTGACGCAGGTGCCTGGCAAGCGTCACCAGCGAG
This sequence comes from Reyranella sp., assembly GCA_035293665.1. Taxonomy (GTDB): domain Bacteria; phylum Pseudomonadota; class Alphaproteobacteria; order Reyranellales; family Reyranellaceae; genus Reyranella. Next base: position 8,661 of record DATGMK010000028.1, read on the forward strand.
ACGTCGTTGGAATAGGTGCTGCCGCTCTTGCCCTTGGCGCCGTAGTTCGACAGCACGATGTAGATGTCGCCTCGTCCCTGGCGCAGGAAATCGACCAGCCGGTCGATCGTGCTGTCGGGGAAGAGCGTGTCGGCGCGGCCGAGCCCGAAGCCCAGGTCCTGCTGGACCATGCGGATCTCGTGCTGCGCTGAAGCGAGAGCCAAGTCGCGCGCGAGCTCGCTCTGGTTGGCGAAGTCCTTGGTGATACCGGCGGCCAGCCGGCCGACGCCGAGGATCTGCAGGCCGCCTTTGCCCGGTCGCCGGACCGGCAGCGCCGATGATGCCGGACAGCTTCCCGTCGAGCTCGCCAGCGCGATCGAATTCTTCTGGTCCAGATTGGCGCAGACATATTCCCATAGCCGGTCGAGGAAGCGCACCGCGCTAGCAGCGGCGGGTCCTTTGACGCGCATGGACAGGTCGCTGACCGGCTCGTCCATCAGGTAGTCCCGCGCCCACAGGTTATGGCCGCCGACCAGCGCTTCGGCACCGTCGATCGCGATGACCTTCGAATGGTTCCAGGAATAGCTGTCGCAATCTTCGACGGCGACGCAGGACCGGTACGCCGCCACGCTGACATCGAGCCGATTGAGGTCGATGCCGTCGGTCAGCGCCTTGAAGAACCCCGGCACATCGACATTGTCCGGCGGGTACTGGCCGACGATGATGCGGACCTGGATCGGGCGACGGCGCTGCGCCAGCTCTTGCAACGCCTGCCGGATCGCCTCCAGGAACAGGCCATCGGGTGGGGGCTGCAGCAGCGAGATGTCGACCCGCTGCCGCGCCGAAGCGATTAGGTCGTGCACCAGCCGCGCCAGCCAATCGGAATGCCCCTTCGGCAGCGCATTCGCCTTGAGGCCCCAGGCGTTCGGCGTCTGCACGATCCAGTCGGATGGCAGCGTGTTGCCCTGGGTGAGATCGTAGGTGATGCCGGCATAGGCGCCGCCGGGGTCACTCTTGGCCAGTTGCACCCGCAGCTGCTCGAGCAAGGGCACGGGCGACGCCGGATCCGGCACCTTGATATCGCGGTCATGGATCACGGTCGGCAGCGCGGTCGAGTCGCTCAGCGCGCCGGCATAGCGACCGGCAAGATGCCGCGAGATCGCGTCGTTCGGCAGGTTGCCGCTGCAGGAGGCGACCAACAAGCCGAGGGCCGCGAAGATCAGGGACCTAAGAGACATGGACAGGTGAGACATCCCCTCCCAAACTGCGGCGCGACGGGAAACGCACAACGGCCTTCGAGGTTTCATCATAATGAGCAAAGCGTCGCACGAAATCGGCTGGATCGGGCTGGGCCGCATGGGCGAGGCCATGGCGGCGCGCCTGATCAAGGCGGGCCACAAGCTCTCGGTCTGGAACAGGACCGCGTCGAAGGCCGATCCGCTGGCGCAGATCGGTGCCGAGGTCGTGACCGACAAGACCGCGATGGCGCACTGCGCCACGGTCTTCACCATGGTATCGACCACCGACGATCTGAAGGAAATCCTGTTCGGCTCCGGTGGCGTCCTGGCAGGCAACGCGCGCCCCAAGCGCGTCGTCGACATGTCGTCGATCTCCGACACCGGCTCCGCCGAGGTCCGCAAGGGGCTCACCCAGGTCGGCGTCGCCTATCTCAGCGCGCCCGTATCCGGCAATGCGCGCGTGGCGAAGGCGGGCAAGCTGCTGGTCGTCGCCTCCGGTCCCAAGGAAGAGTACGACGCGGTGCAGCCGCTGCTCGCAGCGCTCGGGCGCTCGGCGATGTATGTCGGCGAAGGCGAGCTCTCGCGCATCTGGAAGATCGCCCACAACACCATGTTCGGCGTGATCATCCATTCCCTGTGCGAGATCACGTTGATGGCGGAGAAGGCAGGCATTCCGCGCCACGTCTTCCTGGCGTCGATCAACGACAGCGTGCTGGGCTCGATGTACACCCGCTACAAGACGCCGGCGCTGGTCAATCTCGATTTCACCACGACCTTCACGCCCAAGCTGTTGCTCAAGGACATGGAGCTCGGTATGGGGGCGGCCAAGGCGCAGGGCGTGGCCATGCCGACCGCGTCGGTCGCACGCGAAAGCATCCAGGCGCTCGCCAACCAGTACCCTGGCGACATCGACTTCTCGGTGCTGCTGCTCGAACTGGCGCGCGCCGGCGGCATGAAGCTCGAGCCGGAGAACGTGAAGGTAAGCGATGGGCTGTAACAGTCTTGTCGTGCCGGACCGCGGACGTCTCGCCCGCCTCATCCGCGCATGTGAATGCGCTCAATCATGAGCGGGCGGGACGCCCGCGGTCCGGCAAGAGCATGACCAAGATCCTTCTCCGTTCCGGCATCGTCGTCACGCAGGACGCCGCCCATGGCGTGTTGCCGGCGGGCGACGTGATGATCGAGGGCGACAGGATCGTCGCCATTGCGCCGCGGCTCGACGCGCCCGACGCCGAGGTCGTCGATTGCAGCCGCCACATCGTGCTGCCGGGCCTCATCAACGCCCACATGCACACCTGGCAGACCGCGCTGCGCTCGGTCGCGGCGAACTGGACGCTGCTCGAATACTTCCGTCACGTGCATGCGGGGCTGGCGACGGTGTTCGTGCCCGACGACATCCATATCGCGACGCTCGCCGGCGCCCTGAACCAGCTCGACCACGGCGTCACGACCCTGGTCGACTGGGCGCACAACAATCCGACGCCCGCGCACACCGATGCCGGCGTCGAGGCGCTGCAGCAAAGCGGCATCCGCGCCGCCTTCTTCCACGGCTCGCCCAAGCCCGATCCCAAGCCGGGCGAGCCGCACTTCTCCGAGGTCCCTCACCCGCGTTCCGAGATCGAGCGCCTGCTGAAAGGCCCGTTGTCCGACCGCGATGCCCTCGTGACGCTCGGCATGGCGGTGCTGGGACCGCACTATTCGACACTCGAGGTCAGCGCGCACGACTTCGCCCTCGCCAAGGAGCTCGGCCTGATCGCCTCGATGCACCAGGGCGGCGGCAAGGCCAGGACGCCCGGCGGCTGGGAAGCGCTGATGGCGCAAGGGCTGGTCGGCCCGCACATCAATATCGTGCACGGCAACAACCTAACCGACGCGCAGCTCCGGGGGTTCATCGATCTTGGCGTCACCTTCTCGATCACGCCCGAGAACGAGATGGCGCAGGGTCATGGCCATCCTATCACCGGGCGTCTGCGCGCCCTGGGCGCGGCGCCGTCGATCGGCGTCGATCTGGAATCGGCGATTGCCGGGGACATGTTCACCGTGGCGCGCATGGCGCTCGCCAGCCAGCGTGCGCTCGACAATGCTGCCGAGCGGGCAAGAAGCGGCGGCATCCCGCCGACCTCGACGGTGCCAGCGAGCGAAGCGCTGGACTGGATGACGATCCGCGGCGCCGCGATGCTGGGCCTGGGCGACCGCATCGGCAGCCTGGCGCCCGGCAAGCAGGCCGACATCGCCGTGATGTCGCTCGGTCCCCTCGCCATGTGGCCGGTCCACGATGCCGTCGCGACCGTCGTCATGCAGGGCACCGGCGCACGGGTGCGCGACGTGCTGGTCGCCGGCCGCTTCGCCAAGCGCGCCGGCAGGCTGCTGCGGCGCGATCTCGCCACCCTCCGCGACAAGCTCGCCGCATCCGGCGAACGCATCCTGGGCCGCTTGAACGTGCCCAGCATCAGCCGGCAGATTGCTGCTGAATAACAAGTGTAAGGGGAGGATCGAATGCGTCTGCTCATCGCCGCCCTCGCGCTGGCATTCGCGCTGCCGGCCCAGGCCGAGACGTCCTGGCCGGAGAAGCCGGTGCACGTCATCGTCGCCTTCACGCCGGGCAGCGCGACCGATGTGATCGCCCGCGCCATGTCCAACGAACTGTCGGCCAAGCTCGGCCAGGCGGTGATCGTCGAGAACAAGCCCGGTGCGGGCGGCACGATCGCCGCCAACCAGGTCGCAAAGTCGACGCCCGACGGCTACACGCTGCTGGTCAACTCCTCGGGGCACACGGTCAGTCCGTACATCTACAAGCTCGGCTACGACACGGCTAAGGAGCTGGCGGGTGTCAGCCTGCTGGCGCGCCAGCCGAACATCCTGGTGGTGTCGCCGGACAAGGGCTGGAAGACGGTCGACGACCTCGTGAAGGAGGCCAAGGCCCATCCCGGCAAGATCTCCTTCGGATCGGCCGGCGTCGGCAGCGCCACTCACTTCAATGGCGAGAAGTTCAAGGTCGCGGCCGGCATCGACGTGCTGCACGTGCCCTACAAGGGCACGCCGGAAGCGCTGAACGACGTGATGGGCGGCCGGGTCGAGTACTTCTTCTCGCCGGTGGTCTCTGCCTTGTCGCTCATCCACGAGAAGCGGGTGATCGCGCTGGCGAACGGCAGCCCCCGCCGCTCCTCGGTGCTGCCCGACGTCCCGACCACCGAGGAAGCAGGCTACAGGGGCAGCGGCTACGACTACTGGGCAGGCCTGCTGGCGCCGGCCGGCACGCCGCCGGCGGTGGTCGACAAGCTCAACAAGGCCGTAGTCGAGGTGCTCGCCATGCCCGAAGTGAAGGAGCGGCTGTCGAAGATCGGCGCCGATCCGTCGCCGTCCTCGCCCAGGGAATTCGACGACCTGGTCGTGCGCGAGCTCAAGGAGAACGGCGAGCTCGTGAAGGCCGCCGGCATAAAGGGACAATGACATGACCAATAGCCTGCTGCAGACCACCGTCGTCGGTTCCTACCCGCAACCCGACTGGCTGGTGAACCGCGAGATGCTGTCGAAGATGGTGCCGCGCACGCGCGTGAAGGAGCTGTGGCGCGTGCCCGAGCAATACCTGCAGCAGGCGCAGGACGACGCCACCCTGCTCGCCATCCGCGACATGGAACGCGCAGGCATCGACATCATCACCGACGGCGAGATGCGCCGCGAAAGCTACTCCAATCACTTCGCCACCGCGCTCGAAGGCATCGACCTCGAGCATCCGGGCGAAGTCAAGGCGCGCTCGGGCGTTACGAAGGTCCCGCGCGTGGTCGGCAAGATCAGGCGCACGCGGCCGGTCGAGGTGCGCGACATGCAGTTCCTCCGCGCCAATACGGACAGGCAGGCCAAGATCACCCTGCCCGGCCCCTTCACCATGGGCCAGCAAGTCAAGGACGACTTCTACGGCGACCCGGTCGCGATGTGCTTGGACTACGCCGCAGCGGTGAACGAGGAGGCGCACGAGCTGGTCAAGGCCGGTGCCGACGTGATCCAGCTCGACGAGCCGTGGCTGCGCAACAACCCCGACGAGGCCAAACGCTACGCCGTGCAGGTGATCAACCGCGCGCTCGAGGGCATCACCGTGCCGACGGTGGTGCATCTCTGCTTTGGCTACGCCGCCGTCGTGCCGGGCCTCAGCAAGCCGACCGGCTATTCCTTCCTGCCGCAGCTTGCGGACACGATCGCGCAGCAGATCTCGATCGAATCGGCGCAGCCCAAGATCGACCTCGGCGTGCTGAAGGACCTCGCGCCCAAGAAGGTGATGCTGGGCGTGCTCGACCTCAACGATCCCGATATAGAGACGCCGCAAAAGGTCGCCGAGCGAATCCGGGCCGGGCTGAAGTTCCTGCCGCCCGACAAGCTGCTCCCCGCCCCGGATTGCGGCATGAAGTATCTGCCGCGCGCGACGGCCTTCGGGAAGCTGAAGGCGATGGCCGACGGCGCGGCGATCGTGCGACGGGAGCTCTCGTAGCTTTGCTGGGCCGCGCCCCCAAGCGAAAGTCTATCGCGCGATCGTCGTGCCCGACTGGTCGGAGGTGACCGTCACCGGATGGCCGTTGCGCATTGCCGTGCCGACCCACTTGCCGTCAGGCATGCGGTGCAGATTTTGCACGTCCTTGTAACCCTGCGACTGCAGCCGCGACGTGACGCCGGCCGGGCCCGCGACAGCGGCCTGGTTGCGTGTGGTCTGGGCAAAGGCCGCCGCCGGCAAGACGACGATCATGACGGCCAGGAGGACTCGAATCACGATGCCAGCCTTCCTTTCAGGACGGCGCCCGACCGCGCGCCGGTCGCCTCGCCGTTCTCGAACGTGACGGCCCCGTTGACCAGCGTGGCGCGGATGCCCTCCGCCTTTTGGACCAGCCGTCGCGCACCGCCGGGCAGGTCCTTCTCGACCGTCGGCAGCTGCGGACGGATGCGCTCCTCCTCGAACAGGACGATGTCGGCCTGGTAGCCCTCGCGCAGCAGGCCGCGACCGCTCATCTCCCAGGCGACGGCGTTGTCGTGAGTCAGCTTCTTGATCGCCTGCTCGAGCGTGAAGGCCCGGCGCTTGCGCACCCAATAGCTCAGGAAGTGCGTCTGCAGCGACGAGCCCATCTCCTGGCAGACATGCGCACCGGAGTCCGAGAAAGTCGCGAGCGTGCGTTGATGGCGCAGGATGCCCAGCACGTCGTCCGGCGATTCGTTCACCAGCGGCTGCACGTAGACCTGGTTGTCGTCGGCGAGCGACAGATCGATCATCACCTCGACCGGATGCTGGCCGCGCGCCTTGGAAAGCTGCTCGACCGACGGGTCGTCCCAGTCGACTCCCTTGAGCGCGAAGAGGTTGGCGTAGTCGGGCTTGCGCGGATCGGTGGTCGCTGCCCCGCCGCCCTGAAAGACCTTGTCCCGGGGCTTCATCGCCGCCTCGGCCGCGACCAGCGCGCGGCGCACCTCGGGATCGCGCAGTCGCTTCTTCTGCTCTTCGAGCGGCAGGGCGCGGACCGGCTTCCACGCCGGCAGCACGTCGAACGGCAGGTAGGACTTCAGCGAGAAGATCGCGTTGATCGAGCGCGTCGTGCCCTGGCCGAACATGCGCCCGCCGGCTGCGACCGTGTCGTCGATGTACTTCGTCTGGTAGGCCCACGAGGTCGGGTCATCGCCCTGCTTCGTGGCCAGCACGCCGAACATGATCGGCCGCTTCGTCGCCAGCGCGACCTGGCGCAGCCGCTCGAGGATCTCCTCCCACTCGGCGAGCCGGCTGGCGACCGGCGTGTCGTCGGGGGTGAGATGCGTCGAGGCGCGCGAGCTCGAGAAGCCGAGCGCACCGACCTTCAGCGCCTGCTGCACCGCGCGGGCCATGCGCGTCATGTCCTCGTCGGTCGCCTTCTCGGTCAGCGCCCGCTTGCCCATGACATACATACGCAGCGCCGAGTGACCGATATACATGCCGTAGTTGATCGCCTTGGGCAGGCGTTCGACGGCCGCGAGATACTCGGGGAAGGTCTCCCAGCTCCAGTCGATCCCGGCCGCCATCGCCTCGGTCGGGATGTCTTCCACCGCCGACAGGCAGCGCGCATACCATTCGCGCTCCTCGGGCTTGCAGGGCGCCAGCGCGAAGCCGCAATTGCCCATCACCACCGAAGTCACGCCGTGCCAGCACGAGCAGCTGCCGATCGGATCCCACGCCACCTGCGCGTTCATGTGGGTGTGACCGTCGATGAAGCCCGGCGAGACGATCAGCCCGTCGGCATCGAGCATGCGCGCCGCTGCCGTCGTCACCTTGCCGATCTCGACGATGCGGCCATCCTTGATGCCGATATCGCCCGAGAAGCGCGGCTTGCCGGAACCGTCGACCACGGTGCCGCCACGAATGATCAGGTCCAATGCCATGCTCTCCTCCTGTCAGAGGCTCGAGACCCTGAAGCAGCTCGAGGGGTCGGGTGACGATAGCGCCGGCTGGTCCTTGTCGACCACCGTGAAGCTCACGCCGCAAGCTCGCGTTCGCCCTGCAGCACCTCGAGCGTCCAGACGCCGGGCACGAACTCCCAGTCGCGATCGAAGCTGTAGCCGGTGTAGGAAACCGCCCCCACCTGCACCATCGAGCTGCGCTGGTGGCGCCTGAGGGGAAGGCCTGCCGGGGGATGCACCGCCTCGGGAAACGTCACGGCGAGCGTGAGGCCGACCTGGCTGCCGGTATCCGGCCCGTCGACACGATAGCGGAAGCCGAAATGGATGCGCGGGCGCATCGGCACGGTTTCCGTGGTGCCGACGTGGCAGAGATTGGCAAGCAGGTCGGTGACGACACCCGAGGGATCGCGCTGCTGGCCGACCACCTCGGCCGTGTACAGCCCGTGCTCGACGATGGTGACGCTCACGTCGCGTGCGGCCGCCGGCTGAGCCAGCGCAACCAGCGAGGCGAGAACGAGCGCCACCCAGCCCGTCATGCTCAGAGTCGATCCTTGTGCTCGACGATCTTCCAGAAGGTATTCTTCGCGCAGATCTTGCCGCCGCGGAACGTGTAGATGTCGCAGCCTTCGTAGTTCAGGTCCTCGCCGGTGGCGCCCTTGCCCTTGACTGTCCAGACCGAGACGGCGCGGTTGCCGGCGAAGATGTACTCCTTGTGGTCCCAGCGCATGTCGGGGATCACCTTGAAGCGGTCCGCCAGCGCCTTGCGGATCGTCTCCTTGCCGGCAAGCGTGCGGCCGACCGGCTCGGGTCCGCGTGCCAGCCAGAAGGTCGCGTCGTCGGTGAAGAACTCGGCGATGCGATCGACGTCGCGGCTGTTGAAGGCGGCAGAGATCGCCTTCATGAGCTCCGGCGTGGCGAGATCGGCGTCGGTCTTGGTCGAAGCATCCGGCATACGGCTCTCCTCGGGACTTTGTCCGAGGACGATTGCAGGCTTGCCGCGAACCGGCAACTGGCCCGGCAACAGAAAGCCCGCCTCGCCGCAGGGCGAGGCGGGCTGAAGGCGCGCAGCGCTGGTTACTGCGCCGAGACGCGGCCCGACCGGTCCACCGTCACCTGCACCGGCGTGTTGCCGCGCATCGCGGTGCCGTGCCACAGGCCGTCAGAGCCCTTCTGCAGGTTCTGCACGCTCTTGTAGCCGTCCTGCTCGATGCGTTTCTGCGCGGTGCGGGCCGCGCCGGTCAGCGGCTGCTCCGACGGCGCATTGGCGACGCTCGGATTGGCCGACGCGCCGGCCGTTCCGCCAGCGTTCGTGCTCGCATTCATGTTGCTGTTCATCTGGCCGGTGGCCGGCGACTGGACGTTGCCGTTCATCTGAGTCTGCGTGCCGACGCCCATCTGGGCGCCCTGCATGCCGGTGTTGCCGTTCGTGATGGTGCTGTTGTTCATGGTCGCGCCCGCGCCGGCCGAGGGGGTCGACGCCGTCTGGGCGCCGGCGACGCCCGCCGCGGCCACGAGGGCGAGGGTCAGCAGAGTGGTCTTCATGGGGGCCTCCTCCTGTGCTGGTAGGCTCCCCCAGCAACGCGCGGCGCGGAACGTACGTTCCGTGCCTTGCATTTCTTGCTTTGCCCGCTTTTTGCCATAGGCGTAGCGTGCAGACATAAGATCAGGGGAAACGCTTGGCGTACGACTACATCATCGTGGGCGGCGGCTCGGCAGGCTCGGTGCTCGCCAACCGCCTGTCGGCACGCTCCGCCAACAAGGTGCTCGTCTGTGAAGCGGGCCAGGACACGCCGCCCGGCCGGGAGCCGCCGGAGATCAAGGACTCCTACTCCGGCACCGCCTACTTCGATCCGCGCTTCCACTGGACCGAGCTCAAGGTCCACACCCAGATCGTCAGCCACAACAATCCGCACGAGAACCGCCCGCCGCTGCGCAAATACGAGCAGGCGCGCGTGCTGGGCGGCGGCTCGTCGATCAACGGCCAGATGGCCAACCGCGGCGCGCCGACCGACTACGCCGAATGGGCGGCGCGCGGCGCCGAGGGCTGGGAATGGGACAAGGTCCTGCCCTATTTCAAGAAGGTCGAGCGCGATCTCGACTTCAGCAACGAATGGCACGGCAAGGACGGCCGCATTCCGGTGCGGCGCATTCCGGTCGACCATTGGACCAAGCATGCCCAGGCCGTGGGCGAAGCGTGCAAGCTCGCCGGCATGAAGTTCCTGCCCGACCAGAACGGCGAGTTCGTCGACGGCTACTTCCCGGTCACCCATTCCAACGCCGAAGAGGCGCGTGTGTCGGCGGCGATGGGCTACCTCGACTCCGAGACGCGCAAGCGCCCCAACCTCACCATCTCGACCAACACGCAGGTGAAGTCGCTGCTGTTCGAGGGCACGCAGTGCATCGGCGTGACGGCGGTGATCGACGGCAAGGAGCAGGAGTTCCGGGCCCGCGAGGTGATTCTCTCATCGGGCGCGATCCATTCACCGGCGCACCTGCTGCGCGCCGGCATCGGCCCGGTCGGGCATCTTCGAGAGATGGGCATCCCGGTGCTCTCCGGCCTGGAGGGCGTGGGCCAGCGACTGATGGACCATCCGTCGATCTCGCTCAGCTCCTTCATCCGCCGCGGTGCGCGCATGAACGAGCACACGCGGCGCCACATCCATGTCGGCATCCGCTACTCGTCCAACATGCCGGGCATCCCCAAGGGCGACATGTTCGTGGCGGTGGTCAGCAAGTCGGCCTGGCATGCGGTCGGCGAGCAGATCGCCTCGCTGCTGACCTTCATCAATCGCACCTATTCCGAGACGGGCCAGGTCAAGCTCGCCACGACCGACTGGCGTTCCGAGCCGGTGGTCGAGTTCAACCTCCTGTCGGACAAGCGCGACCTCGACCGGCTGATGACCGGCTTCAAGAAGATGGCGGCGCTGCAGATGAGCGCGCCGCTGAAGGCGGTGACCGACAACCCCTTCCCGGCTTCCTACTCCGACCGCGTGCGCAAGATCGGCGTGGTGAACAACAAGAACAAGTTCATCACCTCGGTGGTCGCGAAGCTCCTCGACGGGCCGGCGGCGCTTCGCAAGTACATGATCGACAACTTCGTCATCGAGGGCTTCACCTTCGAGCAAGTGATGACCGACGACGAGGCGCTCGAGGCCTTCATCCGCAAGGCCGCGATCGGCGTATGGCATGCCTCGTGCACCTGCCGCATGGGCCGCCCCGACGACCCGATGTCGGTGGTCGACACCCAGGGCCGCGTCAAGGGCGTGCAGGGCCTGCGCGTGGTCGACGCCTCGATCTTCCCCATCGTGCCGTGCGCCAACACCAACTTCCCGACCCTCATGACGGCGGAGAAGATTTCCGATGCGATTCTACAGTAAGCCTCACCCTGAGGAGCGACCGCAGGCCGCGTCTCGAAGAGTGGGCCACATCGATTCTGTTGCCACCCTTCGAGACGGCGCTGCGCGCCTCCTCAGGGTGAGGTGTGGGGGTATCTGATGTCCGTAGTCCTCGGAAGCGGCGACCATCGCTATCGAGTGGTCGAGAATTGGGCGAAGCTGCCCGACGGCTGGGAGTTCCGGGACGTCGCCGCCGTGGCGGTCGACAGCAAGGACCGCGTCTACGTCTTCAACCGCGGCCAGCATCCGATGATGGTGTTCGACCGCGAGGGCAACTTCCTACGCTCGTGGGGCGAAGGGCTGTTCAAGCGCGCGCACGGCATCCACATCGACAGCGACGACATGCTCTACTGCACCGACGACGGCGACCACACCGTCCGCAAGATCACAACCGACGGCAAGGTGCTGCTGACCATCGGCGTGCCCAACCAGCCGGCGCCGTTCCTGAGCGGCAAGCCGTTCAATCGCTGCACCCATACGGCGCTCTCGCCCAAGGGTGAGATCTACGTGGCGGACGGCTACGGCAACAGCTGCGTCCACAAGTACACGCCCGACGGCAAGCACCTGATGTGCTGGGGCACCACCGGCACCGATCCCGGCGAGTTCAACATCGTGCACAACATCGTCACCGACGAGGACGGCTGGGTCTATGTCGCCGACCGCGAGAACCATCGCGTCCAGGTCTTCGACGGCAACGGCAAGTACGAGGCGCAGTGGAACAACATGCACCGACCTTGCGCGCTCTACTGCTGCGGCGGAAAAGATCCTAACTTCATCATTGGCGAGCTGGGCCCCGGCATGCCGGTGAACACCAAGCACACCAACATCGGCCCGCGCCTCACCATCGTCGACCGGAAGGGCAAGACGATCCAGCGGCTGGGCGGCGAGCATGGACCGGGCCAGGAGCCGGGCAAGTTCCTCTCGCCGCACGGCCTGGCCGTCGACTCCAAAGGCAGCATCTATGTCGGCGAGGTGAGCTACACCAACTGGGCGGGCACCCATCCCGGCGTGCCGGTGCCGAAATATCTGCGCTCGCTGCAAAAGCTGGAGAAGGTCAACTGATGCAGGCTGGCGAGCGCCTGCACCTGATCGGCAGCGTCCCGCTCGGCTCGACCGAGGAGGTCTTCCGCACGCTGTCGCAGGAACTCGGTCCCCACCTCCGCCGCATGCCTGACGGCGAGACCGGCGAGCGCTCGCGCTGGGTCTACTTCCAGGGCCAGATGCTGCGCGCCCACCCCGCCATGGAGATCGACCCGACGGTGCCGCTCTATCCGTTCGTGCAGTGGGACGGTAAGGTGGTGCGGGAGATCGCGCAGGTGCGTTTCAAGCCCTGTGTCGATCCCGACACCGTCGCGTTCGAGACCGGCTACGACAAGGCGGCGGCCGATTCTTACGAAGTCTTCAAGCGGCTGCGCCAGTCAGGGGCGATCGCCGCGGGCACGCGTTTTCAGGTCTCGCTGCCGACGCCCCACTCGAGCGGCTACCTCTATGTCAGCGGCCCGGCGCGGCAGACCTACTTCCGGGTCTACGAGCGCGCGCTGCTGAAAGCGCTGGCCAACATCGTCGCGACGATCCCGGCACAGGATCTCGCGGTCCAATGGGATGTCTGCCAGGAAGTCCTCGCCTTCGAGGGCTACTTCAAGGACCGGCCCGCCGACTACAAGCAGCAGACCTTCGCGATGCTGGGCCGCCTCGGCGATGCGGTGCCCGCGGGAATCGAGCTGGGCTACCACCTTTGCTACGGATCGCCGGCCGACGAGCATCTCGTGCAGCCGAAGGACGCCGCCATCCTGGTCGAGATGCTGGAAGGCATCGCCGCCGCCATCAGGCGCCCGATCGAGTTCTTTCATATCCCGGTGCCGAAGGAGCGGATCGACGACGCCTTCTATGCACCGCTGAAGGCCTGGAAGCGCCCGGCCGGCACCGAGCTCTATCTCGGGCTGCTGCATCACAATGACGAAGCCGGCGACAGAAAGCGCGTCGCCGTCGCCAGGAAATTCATTTCAGATTTCGGGCTTTCGGCCGAGTGCGGCTGGGGTCGTACCGAGCCGGGCCGGTTGCCCGGCCTGCTCAAAGGGCATCGTGCCGCTGCGGAGGCTTTCTGATGGTTGAACGCGTACTCGTCGTCGGTCCCAAGGACACCATTTCGATGGTCGACGACCTCGCCCCCAAAGGGTTCGAGATCGTCAAGGCCCTGCACAACTCGCCGGAGCAGAAGGCCGCCCTCCCCGGCGCCGACTACTTCGTGGGCTTCGTGCAGCAATACGTGAACCCGCAGCTGTTCAAGGATGCCCCCAAGCTGAAGCTGATCCAGCTGCTGAGCGCCGGCTACGACCGCGCCGACATCCCGGCCGCCATCAAGGCCAAGGTGCCGATGTGCAACAACGGCGGCGCCAACTCGGTCGCGGTGTCGGAGCACGCCATGCTGCTGATGCTGGCGGTATCGCGCCGGCTGATCACGCAGCATACCAACGTCACGGCCGGCCGATGGCACGGCAATTCCCCGCCGACCGTCCACCAGGTGCGCGAAAAGGTGCTGGGCATCATCGGGTTGGGCACCATCGGCAAGAAGGTCGCCCGCCTCGCCCAGGCGTTCGGCATGCACGTGCACTACTACGACATCGCCCGCCTGAAGGAAGAACAGGAGGACGCTTTGGGCGTGCGCTTCCGCCTGTTGCCCGAGATCCTGCGCACCTCCGACATCATCTCGCTGCACGTGCCGCTGAACGACAGCACGCGCGGCATGATCGGCAAGCAGGAGCTTGCCGTCATGAAGAAGTCGGCGATCATCGTGAATACCTCGCGCGGGCCGGTGATCGACGAGAAGGCGATGACCGAGGCATTGTCGAAGAACGAGCTGTTCGGCGCCGGCCTCGACGTGTTCGACGAGGAGCCGACGCCGCCGGACAATCCGCTGCTCAAGCTCAACAACGTGATCCTGACCGCGCATCTCGCCGGCCCGACCTGGGAGAGCAACATCACCCGTCTGCGCAACGGCTTCGACAACGTCCAGCGTGTGGCGCGCGGCGAGGCTCCGCTGTGGGTCGTCGAGGAGATGCAGGGCAAGATCTAGAACAGCCCTCCGTCGCGGGTTGCAGCCCCACCTCCCGTTTGAACGGAGAGGAATTGCTAAGCCGATGCGGGCGCGGCCTCGAGCCTGGCGCTGCCCGCACGGAAGGTCAGCACCGACAGGAACGAAACCAGCGCGGCCGCCATCACCATGTAGGCGGGCGCGAGCTGGTCGGCGGTGCGCTGGACCAGCCACGTCGCGACCAGCGGGCTGAGGCCGCCGACGACCCCCAGGGTCACGTTGTAGCCGATGGCGATCGCCGTGCAGCGCACGTTGGCCGGCACCTCCTCGACCATCAGGGTCGGCTGCGCGCCCAGGAACATGCCGACCGACAGCACGAAACCGAGCTGGCCGAGCTGCACATAGAGGTGCCGGTCGCTGTGCATCAGGGTCAGCAGAGGCACTGCCGAGGCGAAGGCAATCACGGTGGCGGCGAGCAGCAAGGACTTGCGGCCGACCCGGTCCGACAAGGCGCCCATCACGACCATGCAGGGCAGCAGGACCATCATGCTGACCGAATTGATGCCCAGCGCGTGCGCCGGCGCGATGCCGTCGACCAGCTGCAGCCAGCTCACGATATAGACGAACAGCAGATAGAACGAGACGGCGTTGAACACCGACAGCCCGGCGAGTCTCGCGAGCAGCCTGGCGTGCAGGCGGATCGTGTCGCCGATCGGCGAATGGCCAGACACTTGCGGAGTCGCGCCCTCGGCGAGGTTGCGGCGAATAAAGAAGCCGGCGACGCCCACCAGCAAGCCCAGCAGGAAGGGAATGCGCCAGCCCCACACCTCCATGGCGTCGGCCGGCAATATGTCGCTCAGCAGCGCCCCGGTCGCCGAGCCGATCAGGATGCCGGCGACCGCACCGCAGCAGCCCATCGCGCCGATCAGGCCGCGCCGGCCAGGCGGTGCATTCTCTACCATGAAGACGATCGAGGTCGTGTATTCGCCGCCGACCGACAGGCCCTGGACCATGCGCAGCAGGGTGAGCGCCACCGGTGCGACGACGCCCAGCACCTGGTAACCGGGCAGGATGCCGACCAGGAAGGTCGGGACCGCCATTGCCGTGACCGAGAAGGTGAGCGCGGCGCGGCGCCCGAGCTTGTCGCCGATATAGCCGACCACCGCGCCCCCGACCGGCCGCATGAGGAAGCCGACGGCGAAGATGCCGAAGGCCGAGAGCACCTGGGCAACCGGGTCTTCCCTAGGAAAGAACGTCCGGCCGATCGACGCCGCAAAGTATCCGTAGATCGCGAAGTCGTACCACTCGAGCACGTTGCCGATGGCGCCGGCAACGATCACGGTGCGGGTCCTGTCCGCTTGCATGAGCCTCCCCCAAGGCGGACCACGAAAATACCATGTCTGCACGCCGCCTGCAGCACCGGATGCAGCAGCTTCGGGATGGTTGCCTCCAGGCCCGTGAATCTTTGGGCGGACACCCGGGTCGGACAGGCGTAGAGTCATCGGCAGTGGTGGTTCGCGGCTCTTGGTGGTTTGCGACCGGACTTCTCAGTCGAGCCACGCGGCCCGCGGCCCCTTCGAGTGCTGAAGGAGACCCCCATGGCCATGCAACAACACATCCGCAATCCGATCGAATGGGGATGGGATTCCCTGAAGAATACCGGCCGGGCGATGAACTCGGCCGGCCAGACGATCGAGGGCGCCTGGGAAGGGCACGACCGGACGATCCCGGCGATCCAGCGCATCCGCCGCGAGGATCTCTGGGACGTGCTGCGCGATGGCTTCGAGGATTTCGGCGCCTATCGCACCGACGTGATCTTCCTTTGCCTGCTCTACCCGATCATCGGTCTGGTGCTGTCGCGCATGGTCCTGGGCTACGGCATGGTGCCCCTCGTCTTCCCGCTCGCCTCGGGCTTCGCCCTGATCGCGCCGTTCTTCGCGGTCGGGCTGTACGAGATGAGCCGACGGCGCGAGGCCGGCCGCGATAGTGGCTGGGCCGACGCCTTTGGCGTGGCGAGTTCCCCGGCCCTGGGCTCCATCATGGCGCTCGGCATGTTGCTGCTCGCCCTGTTCGTTCTGTGGATGGGCGCCGCGCACATCATCTGGATGCTGACGCTGGGACCGGAGCCGCCGACCAACCTCGGCACCTTCGCGCAGCAGGTCCTCACCACGCCGGCGGGCTGGACGATGGCGATCGTCGGCATCGCTGTAGGCTTCGTCTTCGCGCTGGCGGTGCTGGTGCTGAGCGTCGTTTCCTTCCCGCTGCTGCTCGACCGCGACGTCGGCATGGGCACGGCGATCGCGACCTCGATAAAGGTGGTCGAGGCCAATCCCGGAACGATGGCGCTGTGGGGCCTGATCATCGCGGTCCTGCTGGTGCTGGGCTCGATCCCGCTGCTGCTGGGCCTGGCGATCGTGTTCCCGGTGCTGGGTCACGCGACATGGCACCTCTACCGAAAGGTCCTGCCTCGCTGACGCAACCGAGTTGACCCAAATCGCCATCGCGCGCAGCCTCCCGACACAATACGGGAGAAACGCGCGATGGCGGTCGTCGACACTGAATCCGGCAAGGTCTCCGGCCTCGAGTCGGATGGCGTGCACGTCTTCAAGGGCATTCCCTACGGCGCATCGACTGCCGGTGCCAATCGCTTCATGCCGCCCAAGAAGGCCGCCGCCTGGACCGGCGTGCGCGAATGCACCGCCTATGCCGGCCGCTCGCCACAGGCTGCTGCAGCCGCGCAACGGCCGGAGCTCGCGACCGTATGGGGCCCGATCGACACGCTGGCCGTCGGCGAGGATTGCCTGACGCTGCACGTCTGGACGCCGGGACTCGACAACGCGAAGCGGCCGGTGATGGTGTGGCTGCACGGCGGCGCCTTCTCCTATGGCTCGGCCAACTCGCCGCGCTACGACAGCACGCGGCTGGCCGGGCGCAACGACGTGGTGGTCGTGGCCATCAATCACCGCCTCAACATCTACGGCCATCTCGACCTGTCGGCGTACGCCGAGCGCTTCGCCTCGTCCGGCAATGCCGGTGTGCTCGACCTGGTTCTGGCGCTGGAATGGGTGCGGACCCACGCCGCGCGCTTCGGCGGCGATCCCGGCAATGTCACGATCTTCGGCCAGTCGGGCGGCGGCGGAAAGGTGAGCGCCCTGCTCGCCATGCCGATGGCCAAGGGCCTGTTCCACAAGGCCATCGTGCAGAGCGGCTCCAGCGTGCGCTTCGCCGAGCGCGAGCGCACGACTGAGCTCGCCGACGCCGTGCTGAAGCACTTCGACCTCAAGCCCGACCAGGCCGGGCAGCTCCAGTCCCTGCCGGTCGCCAAGCTGTCCGAAGCGATCGCGCCGGCGCAGAAGACCCTGCCCCGGCCGCGCTATCCCCTGCTCGACCGCTATAACTTCGGCCCGGTCATCGACGGCAAGGTGCTGCCGGCCCATCCGTTCGAGCCCGCGACCGCGATCTCCGACGACGTGCCGGTGATGGTCGGCGGCACCAAGGACGAATCGGCGATCTTCCTCGCGCCCGACGACGCGATCTGGAACCGCAGCCTCGCCGACGCCGACCTGCACAAGAAGCTCGAGCCGATCGCCGGCGCCGCCACCGATCCGGTGCTCGCCTACTATGCCTGCTGCAAGCCCTCGGCCAACGCGGCCGAGCGATTCATCACGGCGACCACGGCCTCCAACTTCGGCATCCGCGGCATCCTGCTGGCCGAGCGCAAGGCGGCGCGCGGCAAGGCGCCGGTCTGGATGTACGAGTTCGCGTGGGAGACGCCCGCGTTCGACGGCAAGCTCAAGGCCTGCCACTCGGTCGAGGTGCCGTTCGTGTTCGACACGCTGGGCGTGATCGGCGAACGCCATCACAAGCCCGGCGACCAGGCGCTGGCCGACAAGGTGTCGAGGACCTGGGCGGCCTTCGCGCGCACCGGCAAGGCCGACTGGGCGCCGTACACCAACGACAAGCGCACCACCATGATCTTCGACGACGAGTCCAGGACGGTCGACGATCCCGACAAGGACGTCCGGCCGATCTGGACCAAGGTGGCGACGGCCTGATGTCCGGCGACACGCTTCCCACCGCAACCCGCGTCTCCGATCCGGGCCTGCGGGCGCTCTATCGCCAGGAGAATCGCTGGCAGGCTTGGCTCGACGTCGAGGCGGCGCTGGCGCGTGCCCAGGCGCACCTCGGCATCATTCCCGCCGACGCGGCCGAGGCGATTGCGGCCAAGTCGAGACTCGAGCTGATGGACCGCAAGCGCATCGACGAAGGCTTCGCGCGCACCGGCCACACGCTGGTGCCGCTGGTGTGGGAGCTCTCCCGCGTGGTCGGTGAGCCGCACGGCGGCTGGGTCCATTGGGGCGCCACCACGCAGAACATCACCCAGACCGGTGATCTCCTCGTGCTGCGCCAGGCGCATGCGATCTTCTTCCGGCAGATCGGCGAAGTCCTTTCGGCGATGGCCGATCTCGCGGAGCGCACTGCCGAGATGCCGATGGCCGGCCGCACGCACGGCCAGCATGCTGTGCCGGCGACCTTCGGCTACAAGGTCGCGGTCTGGATCGACGAGCTGATGCGCCATGCCGACCGGCTGCGCGAGGCCCGGCCGCGCCTGTTCGTCGCCATGCTGGGCGGCGGAGCCGGCACCTTCGCCTCGCTCGGCGAGCAGGGTCCGCCGGTGCAGGCCGCGATCGGACGGCTGCTCGGCTTCGGCTCGATGGCCGTGCCCTCGCGCGCGCTGGGCGACCATCTCGCCGAGAACATCTGCATCCTCGGGCTGCTGGCCGCGACCTGCGGCAAGATCGGCCGCGAGGTCTACACCCTGATGAAGACCGAGTTCGGCGAGGTCGAAGAGCCGGTGCCGCCCGGCACGGTCGGCAGCTCGACCATGCCGCAGAAGCGCAATCCCAAGCTCTGCCAGGACATCATCGCCGCCGCGGCCGAGGTGCGCACGCAGGTGCCGCTGGCGCTCGAGGCGATGACCACCGAGCACGAGGCCGACCGAACCACCAGCCTGATGATGGACTCGGCCGAGGCGCGCGCCTGCATCGCCACAGGCGATATGCTGGCGCGCCTGGGCGAGGTGATGCGCGGGCTGAAGGTCGACCCCAAGCGCATGCGCGCCAACCTCGATCTCGGCGGCGGTCTGATCATGGCCGAAGCAGTCATGCTCGATCTCGGCCAGGCGATCGGCCGACAGCACGCGCACGATGTCGTCTACGATGCGGCACAAGCCGCGTTCGTCGAAGGCAGATCGTTCTCCGAGCTGCTCGCTGCCGACAAGCGCGTGACCGCGCACATGGACAGGAAGGCGATCGACAAGCTGCTCGATCCGACCGCCTACACCGGCCTGTGCGCCCAGATGGCCCGCGCCGCCGCCTCTCGCGGTCGTGCGGCCGCCCAGGAACTGCAACGGTGAAAGCATGAGCACGACAATTGACGAAACCGAACTCAGGGTCCTGCTGGCGCGAGCCGGCCTGCCCCATTCGCCCGAGCAGGTGCGCGCCATCCTGCCGGGCGCCGAGATCGTCCAGCGCATGCTGGCCCGGGTGAACGCGCCCCTACCCCGCGAGGCCGAGCCGGCTCTCACCTTCGACGTCGAGCAGAAGTGATGTCGATCCTGACCATCGCCGAAGCGGCCAAGCAGATCGCCGCCAGGAAGCTCTCGCCCGTGGAACTGGCCCAGACGCAGCTCGAGCGTATCCGCCGGCTCGATCCGCAGCTCCACGCTTTCCTGCTCGTGACCGAAGAGCGCGCGATCGCCGACGCCAAGGCCGCCGAAGCGCGGCAGATGTCGGGTAGCCTGCGCGGGCCGCTCGACGGCATCCCGATCGCGCACAAGGACATCTATTGCACCGCCGGCATTCGCACGACGGCGCACTCGAAGCTGCTGGAGACCAACGTCCCGGCCGAGGACGCCCACACGGTGAAGAAATGGACCGATGCGGGCACCGTCCTGCTGGGCAAGCTCGCGACGCACGAGTTCGCCTTCGGCGGCCCCTCCTTCGATCTTCCCTGGCCGCCGGCCCGCAATCCCTGGGACACCGAGCACTTCACCGCGGGCTCGTCCTCCGGGACCGGCGCGGCGGTCGCGGCCGGCCTCATCCTGGGCGGCACGGGCTCGGATACCGGAGGCTCGATCCGCGGACCGGCGGCCTTGTGCGGCATCGCCGGCATCAAGCCGACCTACGGATTGTCGAGCCGACGCGGCATCCTGCCCCTCGCCTTCACCCTCGATCATGCCGGACCGATGGCCTGGACGGCCGAGGACTGCGCGCTGCTGCTTCAAGGCATGGCCGGCCACGATCCGCTCGATCCGGCGAGCGTCGACCGGCTGGTGCCGAACTTCACCGCCGATCTGGCCAAGGGCGTGAAAGGCCTGCGCATCGGCGTGGTGCGCCACTTCTTCGAGACCGACCATCGCGCCTCCGACGCGACCCGCAAGGGCATCGACGACGCGCTCGACTTCTTCCGCACGGAAGGCGCCGAGGTCCGGGACATCACGCTGTCGCCGGCCGCCGATTATCACGCGGTCGGCTACCTGCTGATGATCACCGAGGCCTTCACCCTGCACGGGCCGTGGATGCGCAAGCACTTCCACGACTACGGCGAGCTGTTCCGCGACCGCGTCGCGCTCGCCGCAACCATCAGCGGCCCCGACATCGTGCAGGCGACGCGCCGCCGCCGCATGCTGTGCCAGGAGATGGCCCGCGCGATGGCGGATCTCGACATCATCGTCAGCGCCTCCCAGCCCGGCGAGGCGCCGAAGATCGCCGACCTGCCGAAATGGGTGAACATGGAGAAGCCGTCCTTCACCATGCCCTTCAACGTCACCGGCTTCCCGGCGATCAGCATCTGCACCGGCTTCGGCGAAGGCGGCCTGCCGGTCTCGATCCAGCTCGCCGGAAAGCCGTTCAGCGAGCCGACGCTGTTCCGCGCCGCTCACGCCTACGAAACGGCCATGCCGTGGCGGAGCAACCGCCCGGCGATGGCCGCCTGACGTCCACGGAGTCCACAAGAGTCCACTCGAGTGTGGACCGCTTCGATGCCGATGGCACAAGGGTTTTGGGCCAGGAGTCCACGAATCCACCGATTCTGTCCCAACTGAAAAACACCCCTCATCGGACCGCGTCACTGCGGTGGCGCAATCAGGGTCATGAGCGCCACTTAGAGCGCATGTGAATGCGCGGCAGTGGCGCGGTCCGATGCGGAAGATCATGCGCGCGAGTCTGCATCATCGCGCGCCGAACACCTATTAAGGTCAATGGCCGGCGAAAAAATCGGGTGTTTCCGGGCCTCGAATCGTGAGCCAATGCCCATAGTGAGTTCGCCGCGCGCGCCCGACTCACCGCGTTTGACGATCACGGGCGGGGATTGTCGGGAAATCGCGCTATCCCCCGCAGGAAATTTAATGTTCGAATCAAAATAAGAATCGTGTCGCCGGGACCGCGCAATGGCCAGGGAACTGCCCGAGGCTTGATGCCGAGCCGCCGGGCCGGACACAATGGGCGTCTTCCAGGGAGGAGGCGCCAATGCCAGCGAGGTTGTCGCGATACTGCCTTGTGATCACCGTCGCCGCCGCGATCTTGGCCGGCACGGCTCTCGCCTCGGGGTTGGTCGATGTCCAGATCTCGCCCGACACCGGATTGAGCGGCACCACGATCGACGTGATCGCGCACTTCAAGCAGGACACCGGGCTGCGGACCTTCGATCGGCCGACTTACTGGGCAGAGATCGCCGTCGGCCAAGCCAAGGTCGCGACCAACGTCCCGGTCGCCCAAGACCTCACCGTTAAGGAGGGGGTCGTGGTCAACGCCCGGCCGGGCGACCAGGAGATCATCGTCACGCTGTATGCGCGCGACTCCAAGGGTGAACGCTATGTCGACAGCGGCTCCAGGGTGTTCCACGTGATCGACCCCGGCCCTGCGAATCCCCTCACGGTCACGATGCGCGTCGCTTCGCCCGAGCGCGCGCTGAGCGGCAACGACGTCACCGTGAACATCACGCTGCAGTCGGGCGCTGGCGACAAGACCAAGGTCGGGCTCTACGCTGGCCTATACGATCCGTCCAACAAGCTGGTGCGGTCGCTCACCTTTGCCGCTGCGCCGCCCGGCCAGGGCCTTGTCACCGACCGCATCGAGATGATGGAGCAGAACCGGACCGAGCAGTTCGCCTCGGGCGCCTTCAGCATGCCCACGGCCGGGACGTGGCGCATACACTTCACCCTGCTCGTGAACAACGTGGCGCACGACATGGACCGCACCATCGTCGTGACGGCCGCGAAGCCCGATCCGACGCCGAAGAAGCTGCCGCCCCACCTCGCTCCGGCGCCGCGATAGAGGTCAGGGCTTGATGCCCATCAGCTTCTGCGCGGTGCCGCCCAGGATGGCGATGCGATCGTCGTCGCTCAGGCCCGGCGTCGACAGGACGAGGTCGACCTCGGTGCTGGTCCACGGGAACGGATAGTCCGTGCCGATCATGATCTGGCCGACGCCGCTCTCGGCGATCAGGTGCCGCAGTGCCTCGGGCGTGAACACGATCGTGTCGAAGAACAGCTGGCCGTCGCGCAGATAGGCGGTCGGCTTCTTCTTCGGCAGCGGACCCACCCGATTGGGGAAGGTCTTGATCACCGCATCCGAGCGGTTGGCGTAGGAGCCGAAATAGCCGCCGCCGTGGGCCGCACAGATCTTGAGGCCGGGGAAGCGGTCGAGCGTGCCCTCGAAGATCAGGTGAGACAGCGCGATCGTCGTCTCGAGCGGATTGCCGATGGTGTTGGTCAAAAGGCCGCTGCCGCCCAACCGGCCGCTCGGCTCGAGCTCGCGCGTTCCGGTCGGATGCAGGAACACCAGGAGGCCGTGCTCCTCGCACTTGGCCCAGAAGGGATTGAATTTCTTGTCGGCCAGCTCGAGGCCGGCAACGCTGCCGCCGACCGAGACGCCGCGGAAGCCGAGCTTCTTCACCGCGTGCTCGACCTGCTCGGCCGCCAGCTCGGGATGCTGCAGCGCCGCCGTGGCGAAGGCGACGAAGCGGTCGGGCCGCCTGGCGCAGAACTCGACCAGCGCCTCGTTCTGCAGCCGGATCACCTCGGCCGCCTCGTCCTTGCCGGCCTTGTACCAGTAGGGGTTGATGCTGAGGCATTCGACGTCGATGCCCTGGCTGTCCATCGCGGCGATGCGCGTACTGGTGTCCTCCATCAGCAGGCCAGGCGCCTCGAGCGGATGCTTGATCACCGCCATCGCCTGCGGGACGCAGCAATGGGCGTGGATGTCGACGGTCTTGACGCGCTTGCCCGCGATCACGACCTCGCGGCGCCTGGCATGGGTGTGATCGTGCCCATGGCCCTGCTCGGCCGCGGCCGCCGTGAAGGCGCAGTGGGTGAAGGCGATGCCGGACTGGTTGCTCATGGGAACCTCGGTGGCGCTGTCGGTGGCGCAATCAGTGGAAGGTGCGGCCGGAGTCGATGACGATGGTCTGGCCCGTCATGGTGTTGGTGCGGCACATGGTGACGACCTGGTCGGCGCAGTCGTCCTTGTCGGCCGCCACGCCCAGCAGCGACGCCTTGCGGCCGGTCTCGATCACTTCCGGCCGCAGGTTGGCCGTGGCGCGCGTGCCCTCGAGCAGGCCCGGCGCCACGCAATTCACCAGCACCTCGGGCGCCAGCGCCACCGCCATGCACTTGGTGAGATGGATCAGACCGGCCTTCGACACGGCATAGGCGATCGACGAGCCGGTCGGTCCCAGGCCCGCCACCGACGAGATGTTCACGATCCGCCCGCTGCCCTGCTTCTTCATGACCGCGCCGGCTGCCTTGGTAGTGAGCATCGGGCCGGTAAGGTTGATGTCGATGATCTTGGTCCATTCCTCGTAGGTCAGGCCGTCGAGATCCTGGAAACGGATCGATTTGTTGTAGGCGGCATCGTTGACCAGGATGTCGAGCCGACCGAAGCGCTTCACCACGTTGTCGACCATCGCCTGGACCTGGTCGCGCTTGGTGACGTCGCAGCCGAAGGCGGCGGCGCCGACCTGGTGCTTCTCGAGGTCCTTCACCACGCCCTCGGCCTGCGCTTTGCTCTGCGCATAGACCACGGCGATCTGGCAGCCTTCTTTTGCAAGTGCATGACAGATTCGCTGCCCGAGCCCGCCATTGCCACCGGTGACGACGGCGACCTTTCCCTTGAGCTCCATGTCGCAGGTCCTCCCTTTCCCGCGAGGTTGCCATGGGATAAAGGCGGCCGGAAGGGCCGTGAGGAGGACCGATGGCACAGAGCCAACGCGATGCGATTGCCGAGGCGATCGACGAGGTGATGTCGGCGGAGGAGGACGATGCCGAGGGGCTGTGCTGCACCATCGAGGCGACCAACGCCCAAGGCGAGTCGGTCACCATCCAGGTGATGCAGGACTCGCTCAACATCTCGCCCTACCCTTCCACGGACGAACCGCTCAGCCAGCTCGCCGCCTGCGGCGCCATCGAGGGGTTCGAGGCCGAGCTCGAGGTGGTCGACTGGAACCCCGGCGTCTATGCCACCCTCGGCATCGACGGCCTCGACACCGAGCAGGTGGCGCAGCTGATCGACCAGGTCTTCGTCCAGCTGCTGGGCTGCGACGAGGAGAATTACACCATCACTGCCACGACCGAGGATCTCGGCTAGCTCATCGGACCGCGGACCTCCAGGTCCGCCCAGATTCATGATGCGGACCTGGAGGTCCGCGGTCCGATGAGTCTAGTTCCAGGCGCCCGACGGCCGGTCGAGGCCGTAGTGGTCGCGCAGGGTATCGCCTTCGTATTCGGTGCGGAACAGGCCGCGCTTCTGCAGGATCGGGATCACCTCGGACACGAACACGTCGAGCATCGCCGGCAGGACCGGCGGCATGACGTTGAAGCCGTCGGCCGCGCCGCCTTCGAACCAGCTCTCCATCAGATCGGCGATCTGCTCGGGCGTGCCGGCGGTCGTGTAATGGCCGCGCGCGCCGGCGAGGTAGGCGAGCAGCTGCCGCAGCGTCGGCTTCTCGCGCTTCACGAGGCCCACGATCACCTCGGTCCGGCTGCGGGCCGCCTCGACGGTGCTCGGGTCCGGGAAGTCCTCCGGCGAAAGAGGCTTGTCGAGCGGCAGGTGCGAGAAGTCGTGGCCGCCGAACCGGCCCGACAGCCGCTTGCGGCCGACCTCCGGGTCGGTGAGATCGTTCAGCTCGCGCGCTTGGCGCTGCGCCTCGGCCTCGGTACCGGCGATCAGGGGGCTGAGGCCCGGCAGGATCAGCACCTGGTCGACGTCGCGGCCCTCCGTCGCCGCGAGCGCCTTCAGGTCCTTATAGAAGGCCTGCGCCGTCGCCTTCTCCATCTGCGCGGTGAACACCGCCTCGGCATGGCGCGCGGCGAACCGGCGGCCGGTGTCGGACGAGCCCGCCTGCACGAACACGGGCCGGCCCTGCGGGCTGCGCGGCAGATTGAGCGGCCCGGCAACCTTGTAGTGCTCGCCCTCGTGGTTGATCGGGCGGATACGATCGGCCCGCGCGTATCTCCCGCCCTCGCGATCGTCGAGCACCGCATCGTCGGCCCAGCTGTCCCACAGCGCCTTCACGACAGCGACGAACTCCTCGCCGCGCGCGTAGCGGTCGGCGTGGGTCACCTGGCGGTCGCCGCCATAGTTGCGCGCCGCGGCGGCAAGCCACGACGTCACGATGTTCCAGCCGGCGCGGCCGCCGCTCATATGGTCGATCGAGGCGAACTGGCGCGCCAGATTGTACGGCTCGGTATAAGTCGTCGACGCCGTGGCGATCAGTCCGACCTTGCGGGTGCCGGTGGCGAGCGCCGCGAGCACCGTGATCGGCTCGAGCCAGCTGCGGCTGGCGCGTTCGACGTCGCCGTCGAGCGCCAGCTGGTCGGCCAGGAAGATCGAATCGAACAGCCCGGCCTCGGCACGCTGCGCCACGTCCTGGAAGTAGCGGATGTCGGTCAACGGCAAGCGCGACGCCTTCGGATGCCGCCACGACGCCTCGTGGTGACCGCGGCTGTGGATGAACAGGTTGAGGTGCATCCGGCGGGTCATCGGGCCTTCGCCTTCGCGTGCTCCGCCAGCGCCTTGCCGAACGCCTTGAACAGCGCCTTGTTGATCGGATTGGTCTGCGGGTCGTACTCGGCGTGCCATTGCACGCCCACCGCCAGCGCCGGCGCGTCGGCGATGCGGATCGCCTCGATGGTGCCGTCCTCGGCGATGCCTTCCAGCACCACGCGCTTGCCCGGCTGGAGGATTCCCTGGCCGTGCAGCGAGTTCACGCGGATCGCTGGACAGCCCAGCACCTGCGCGAACCAGCCGTTCTCGGCCAGCTTCACCTCGTGCCGGTCGGCGAACACGACGTTGGGATCGGGAACGATCTCGCCGTTCTCCAGCCGCGGCGCGCGATGGTTCATACGGCCCGGGATCTCGCGGATCTCGGGATGCAGGGTGCCGCCGAAGGCGACGTTCATCTCCTGCAGGCCGCGGCAGATGCCGAACAGCGGCACGCCGCGCTCGACGCAGGCCCGGGCCACCGCCAGCGCGGTGGCGTCGCGCTCCTGGTCGTAGGGCTCGTGCTTGGGGGTGGGTTCGACGCCGAAGAATCTGGGATGGACGTTGGCGCGGCCGCCGGTCAGAAGGATGCCGTCCACCGCGTCCAGCAAGGCGTCGACGTCGGTGATTTCGGGAGTGGCCGCGAACATCAGCGGCACGGCGCCGGCCACCTCGGCGACGGCGCGCATGTTCTTCTGGCCGACGATCTGGACGTGGTGACGCTCGTTGATGACGTGGGCGTTGCCGATCACGCCCACTACAGGCTTGCTCATGGGGCGCAAAGGTACCGCATCCGCCCGCGCGCGCCAGCACGGAGCGAAACCACCCTATGGACAGCGAAACGAGCTAGGGTGACACCCGCTCTGTAGAATAGATGAACGTGCTCCCGGCAGATTTCTGGCGTCTTTGGTTCGTCGGCATGGTCGTCTCGACCGTGCGCTGGCTGGAGACGGTGGCCGTGGGCATCGTGGTCTACCAGCAGACCGACTCGGCGTTCCTGGTGGCCGTGATCACCATGCTGCGGCTGCTGCCGATGGCCCTGTTCGGCGCCTTCCTCGGCGCGTTCGCGGAACGGTTCGACCGCCGCCTCACCCTTGCCTTCCTGATCGGCCTGATGGCTGCCACCTCGGCCGCGCTCGGCATCCTGGCCTGGCACGGCCCGCTCGCGATCTGGCAGCTTGCGGCCGGGGCCTTCGTGAACGGCTGCGGCTGGGCGACCGACAATCCGCTGCGCCGCATGATGATGGGCGAGGCGGTCGGCCGCGAGCGCATGGCCACCGCCATGGCGTTCGATGTCGGCGCCAGCAACGCCAGCCGCATGGTCGGCCCGACCGTCGGCGGCCTGCTGCTGGCCGGCATCGGCATCGAGGGCGCGTTCCTGCTGAACGCCGCGCTCTACCTCGCGGCCATCGCCGCCACCCTGGCCGTGCGCACCAAGCTCGCCTCGGTGCCCGGCGCCGGCGCGGTGCTCGGCCGGACCTGGGAAGCGATCGTGATCGTCTTCTCCGACAAGCGGCTCGCCGCGACCATGGTGGTGACGGTGATCTACAACGTCTTCGCCTGGCCCTTCACCAGCATGATCCCGGTGATCGCCCGCGACCGCCTCGCGCTGGGGCCGGAAGGCGTGGGCATCCTGACCAGCTTCGACGGCATCGGCGCCTTCGTTGGGGCGCTGGCGTTGGCGATGTGGTTGACGCCCGGCTGGCACGCCCGCACCTATACCGGTGGCGTGGCGGTCTACCTCCTCGGCGTGATCGGCTTTGCCTTCGCGCCGACTTCGGCGCTGGCCGCCGCCTCGCTGCTGGTGACCGGGCTCAGCGGCGCAGCCTTCGCCACCCTGCAGGCGACCATCGTCTATCTCGCCGCCCCGACCGAGATGCGCTCGCGCATGCTGGGCGTGCTGTCGGTGTGCATCGGCACGGGTCCGCTCGGCTTCCTGCTGCTGGGCTGGCTGGCCGACTGGATCGGCGCCCCCGGGGCGACCGGGCTCACCGGCGGGCTGGGGCTGCTGGCGCTCGCCGCCACCTGGCCGATGTGGCGCCGAATCTGACCGTCCGGACGTCCGGCCGCGTCCACTCGACGGGTGGACGCCTCCGATGCCCATTCCATAAGGGTTTTGGGCCAGAGTCCAGGAATCCAGCACCATCCCCCCGGCAGGACGCCGGCTGGACTCGGGCTGGACTCCGGTCGGACACCGGGTGGACGTGAGACTGCAAAAGCTTCGACTAGAGATAGCCGCCGCGGAAGCTGATCATCGGCGGGCGGTCCGAGGCGCTGTAGGCGATCACCTTGCCCAGCGCGATCACCGTGCCATGGCGCTCGATCAGCTCGTCCAGAGCGCAGTCGATCACGCCGACGGAGTCGACCAGCGTCGGCGCGCCGGTCTTGAGCGTGCTCCAGGCGCCCGGCAGGAAGCGGTCGGCGCCCTTGAGCTGGCCGCCGCCGCCGAATTCCTTGACCAGGGCGTCGCTGCCCTTGGGCACGTAGTTGATCGCGAAATGGTTGCCCTGCCGGACCGCCGCAAGCGCCGAGGTGGTCAGCCCGATGGACACCATCATCATCGGCGGGCTGGCCGTCAGATGGGTGGCCGACAGGGCCAGAAAGCCCGCCGGTCCTTCCGTTCCCCTGGCCGTGACGATCGCCACGCCGATGGCGCGGCAGCCGATGGCCTTCCAGAAGGTCTTGGCGTCGATCTCGCTGTCCATGCCGGCTACTCCTTTTGCTGGGGACGAAGCTAGCAAAATGAAGGCCGGCTTGGCGTTACGAAAGAGCGACTTGCTCAGTGGTCCACTCCGCCGCGCAAGCGTGCGGAGAGGTGTGGCGGCTGGCTACACGCGGACGTGCGCCCCGATGAACGCCACCATGCGGTCGAACAGGTCGCCGGCCTTTGACAGATCGGGCGACCCGCCCTGGCGGACCATGTCGATATATTCGAGCGCGATCGAGCCGCCGGCCTTCCGGTAATCGGCGCAGAAGCGCTGTGGCTCGTTGCCGTCGAACGGCGATTCCGGGTCCCGGTAGTCGTGCACGGCGTCGCCGCGGCTCTGATACCAAACGGCGGGCGGGGTGAGCACGTTCTCGCCGCGCTCCAGCGCCATCGTCGGGTTGCCTTCCGCCATGGCTTCCTCGGTGCGCCAGTACGAATCGTGGCGCGCGATGATCGACTCCAGCTTCTCGCGCTTGGCCATGCGGTAGCGGCTGAACGGGTTGATCACCGGCCATGACATGATCACGCAGCGCACGCTGGCATCCTGCGGCGGCGTGCCGGCCGGCAATGGGATCGCGGCATAACGCGGGTCGTCGGGCCGCATCGCGACCAGCATCGCGAGATGCCCGCCGCTCGACTGGCCCGAAAGGCCGATCAGGTCGGGCCGGGTCTTGAGCGCCGGCGCGTTCGCCTTGGCCCAGCGCACCGCATAGTTGATGTCCTGCACCGAGGCCGGATACGGATCCTCGTTCCCGGAGCGGAAGTCGAGCGCGATCGACACGACGCCATGCGAGGCCATGTGCTGGTGGCGCAGCTTCTCGGTCATCCGATCGCTCTGGCACCACGCACCGCCATGGCATTCGACCATCGCCGGGAACGGTCCAGCGCCGCGCGGCTTGTAGATCGTTGCGAGCAATGGCTTGTCGCCGTGGCGCAGATATTCGACGTCCTCGACGTCGTAGGTGGCGGGCTTGACGTCGACGGCTGCGGCTGCAGTGGACATGGCATGCCTCCCTGGGCGTCCGGTTTTCCGCGGCCGCACTTTAGCGCAGATTCCTACCAAGGGCTCGTCCGGCCGTTGGGGCGAGAGGCAGCTCGCGAAATCCGACGGGACTGCCTCGCCTCTGTGGGTCCTGCCCTCCCTCTCTTGGGCTAAGGGCGCCCTATGCCTTGGGCGTGATCGAAGCCACCACCAGTTGACTGTTGATCGCCGTCAGGCTGTCGCCGCGCTTTACCCGTGGCAGCTGCTGGCGGCCAACATCGGAGGTCACGTCAAAGGTGCGCACTTCGCCTCCGCCGGGATTCACCAGCGTGATGGTGTTGGCGCCAGGATCGACGCCCACGATGGTCCAGTTGGCGATCAATTCCGACAGCCTGCCGCCGGCTGCGGCCTGGTTGGTTTCCACGGCGACGGCCACGGACCCGGCGCGGGAGGCCGGCGTCTGCACGCCGGGGCTGGAAAGCACGAAGGTGCGGGTATCCTCGATGCCCAGCACAACGTAGTCGCCGACCCTCGTGCTGCTGATGTTGGCGGCCAGTGGGCTGACGTTCAGCACGCGCCGAGTGCCGTCAGCAGATATGACGGTCACGGTGCGAGCGCCGGTATCGACTGCCGCTATTCTCCCTTCGAGTGCGTAGTGAGTCTTCGTCTGTATGCCGGCAGTGGCCTGATCGGGCTGCGCGAAGGAATGGCTGCTCGCCAGCGCCGAACCCGCGAGAGCACCGACGATCAGGGATCTTCTCTTGAACATGGTGGCTTCCTCCTCTTGGGCTGCAAGACGATTGAAGAAGTCCAGCGCGAGCTGCCCCTGACTTTGCGTTTGCTGAAGTATTGCAGGCTCCTCCTGTTCCGAAATGACAATTGTCATCTCAACCGAGATTCGCATGCTCAAGCGATGAGGCCGGCGAAGCCAGCCTCTTTCTTCTCGCTTGGCAGACCTTCTATCCAGGCACATGATGTGGCTGTGCCCAGGACGCTCGGAAGACTTGCGGCAGTTCTGGCCCTGACTCTCGTCGCGGCCATCGGGGGCGCCAGTGCGCAGACTTCGGCACCGCCAACGCCCCTCCCGCAGGATCAGTTCGACGCACTGGTCAAGGCGATCACCCAATCTCTCTTCGAAAGGCTTAAAGCCGAGGGCGCGGCCACGCAGAAGCCCGTAGAAGAGAAGCGCAGTCGATTCGAGGTGGAAGCCAAGGACGAACCGGACGATGTCACATTGTTCGTCCAACAGGCCGGCCATGTAATGAGCGTCGGCATCCCTGCCCTGAGCACCGCGTTCGCCGACTTCGGCGAGGCACTCGACAGAGATCAGCGCGGCGGTTTGAGCCGCTCGCGATTCTTCCTGCTGGTCCTGGCGACAGCGGCCGTGGCCGTGGCGCTCGAGGCTGTGCTGCGCAGGCTGACGTCGCCGGCGCATGCCCGTCTGGCTGCGCAATCCGCTCCCGCCTTGGGCGTTCGCTCGCTGGCCGCCCTCGGTGCCCTGGCATCGATCGATGGCGCGGGGGTGCTGCTCGTCTGGCTGGTCTATCGCGTCGCGGTCCATCTGTGGTTCGGCGGTACCACCGCCCAGAACACATTTGGCGCTGCCTTGTTACTCGCCATTGTCTACTGGCGCCTCTACGTGTTCGGCATCCGATGCATCGTCCGACCGGCCCTACCGGCAGCCCGGCTGTGCGACATAGGAGATGAAGAAGCGGGGCGCATGTTGCGCCTGGTATCCCTCCTCGTTCTGATCGCCGTCGTGTCGCGGGCACTCAACTTCGGGCTGGCGGCCGCGCAGGCGCCAACCGACGCCATTGCGGCCTGGCGGATCTTCACGGCTCCAGTCGTGCTCCTGATCCTGTTGATGTTCGTCGTGCGCGTGCGCGATGGGGCAAAGCAGTGGCTGGTGGGCCTGGCCCGCGTAGCACCGTGGAACGGGTTCCTGGGCCGGCACTGGGTACCCATCGCCAGCGTGGTGTTCGTGGCCCTGGTTGCGACCCAGATCTACGGCGCGCTCACCGAACACCTCAATGCACCGAACGCCGTCCTGTTGACCCTGAACCTCATCATCGGCCTCCTGGTGTTCGAGACGCTGTTGCAGGCGGTCGTGCGGCGGCTCGACAGCCAGTTGGAGGGGTTCACGCCGGCCGACGACCGGCAAAGGTTGCCCGACGTTCTCGCCCGCTGCGCACGGGTCTTCGTCCTGATTCTGGCGATCGTGGTGCTTGCCGAGAGCTGGGTCGTCAATGTGCTCGGTCTGATCGACGCACGAGCATGGGATCGATTGGCCGCCGTCGGCCGATCCATAGGGCTCACCCTCTTCACCGCGTTCGTGCTGTGGGAGCTCTTCAAGTACGCGACCGAAGCCTACATGTATCGGATCTCCCAGAAGAACCTCGCGGGCCGCGGCGACAAACGGACCGCCGGCTCGATTGCCGAGCGCTTCGACACCCTGATGCCGATGATCAGGGTCACGGTGGCGACGATCATTGCAGTCATTGCAGCACTGATCGCCCTCGACCAGCTCGGCGTCAACACGGCGCCACTGCTGGCAGGCGCCTCTGTGCTGGGGTTGGCGATCTCCTTCGGCAGCCAGGCCCTGGTGAAGGACATCGTCTCGGGCATCTTCTACCTGGCCGATGACGCATTCCGGGTCGGCGAGTACATCCGTTGCGGGCAAGCGGAGGGAACGGTCGAGGGTTTCACCCTGCGCTCGATTCGGTTGCGGCACCCCAACGGCCAGATCCAGGTCATCCCGTTCGGCGAACTCGGCCAGATATCCAACTACAGCCGAGACTGGGCGGCCGTGAAATTCAACCTTCGATTCGCCCGAGACACCGACCTCGAGAAGCTGCGCGAGGCCACCACGAAGGTCGGCGCGGACATGATGACCGAGCCGGAGCTCAAGGCCGACATCCTCGAACCGATCAAGATCCACAGCGTCGCCGAGGTCTCAGACAACGCACTGGTCGTACGCTTCAAGCTCAAGACCCGTCCCGGCAACATCGCGACCATTCAGGATCGCACGCTACGCCAGATGCTCAAGGAAATGCCCAACCTCGGCATCACCTTCGCCACCTAAAGCCTCCAGCGTGGCAGGCCATCAGAGCCTCAAGCCTCGCGGAACTCCTCGTTCAATCGGTCGGTGACCAGCATGTGGCCCGCCTTGTGGGTGATGCAGAACGGCGGACGGGCGGCCTCGATCACCGTCTGTGGGGTCACGCCGCAGGCCCAGAACAACGGTACCTCGCCGGCCCGGATGTCCGGTTCGCCGCCATATTCGGGCCGGTCGATGTCGGCGATGCCGATCGCCTCGGGATCGCCGAAATGAATCGGCGCGCCGTGCACGCGCGGGAACCGCGAGGTGATCTCGATGGCGCGGATGGCGTTGGGGACGGTGAAGTTGCGCATCGACACCACCATGCGGCCATGCAGGCGTCCGGCCGGCACGGTATCGAGCTTGGTGCGATAGGTGCAGACCTTCTTGCCCTGCTCGATGTGCCGGATCGGCACGCCCGCCTCGAGCAGCGCCGATTCGAACGAATAGGAGCAGCCGAGCGCAAAAGCGACGAGGTCGTCGCGCCACAAGGCGCTGATGTCGGTCTCCTCCGACACGGCCTCGCCGTCGCGGAACACCCGATAGCGCGGCAGATCGCACCGCACGTCGATGTCGGGGCCGAGCTCGGGCAAGCTCGGATCGCCCAGCGCGCTTTGCGCGATCAATGGACAGGGCTTGGGGTTTGCCGCGCAGAACGCGGCGAACTCGTCGGCCCAGTCGGCCGGCAGAATCACCAGATTCGCCTGCAGATGACCGGGCGCCAGTCCGGTCGTCACCGTCGTGTGTCGGCCGGCACGAATCTGCTGTCGCAAGAGCCTGGATGGGTTCATCCCCTCCCCTCCGCCCTTTCCCTGCACGCGTCCAGTATATAGCCTTTGCACCCATGCGTGCTGGCGAGATCGTCTTCACCGGAATGGATCGCGTGGTGTTCGGCCGACCGGCCGCCGACGCGGTCGCGGAAGCAGCGGACCGGCTCGGCGCCCGGCGGGTGTTCATCCTCGGCAGCGCGACGCTCAACCGGAAGACCGATGTGGTCCGCCGGATCGCCGAGGCGCTGGGGTCGCGCTACGCCGGCGTACACGACGACATGCCCGGCCACAGCCCGCGCGACGCCGTGGTCGCCTGCGCCAACACGGCGCGCGACGCCGGCTGCGACCTGCTGCTGAGCGTCGGCGGGGGCTCGACGACCGACGGCGGCAAGGCGGTCACCCTGTGTCTCGAACACGACGTCCGCGAGCCGGACGGCCTCGAGCCCTTTCGCACCGTGGTCGACGAGATCACCGGCAAGCGGACCTTCCCGGAGTATCGCGCGCCGCGCGTCCGGCAGATCTGCGTGCCGACCACCTTGAGCGGCGGCGAGTTCAACGCCCGCGCCGGCGTCACCGAGCCGCGACTGCGGCTGAAGCAGGCCTATATCCATCCCGGCCTGATCCCGCTGCAGGTGATCTTCGATCCGGCGATCACCGTGCACACTCCCGAATGGCTGTGGCTCTCGACCGGCATCCGTGCGGTCGACCATGCGGTCGAGACCTACTGCTCGATCGACGGCAACGCCTACACCGACAGCACGTCGCTGCAGGCGCTGCGCCTGCTCGGGCGCGGGCTGCCGGCGGTGAAGCGCGATCCGTCCGACCTCGCGGCGCGCCTCGACTGCCAGATCGGCGCGTGGATCTCGATGATCGGCATCGTCGGCGGCACGCGCATGGGCGCAAGCCATGCGATCGGCCATGTGCTGGGCGGCAGCGCCGGCGTGCCGCACGGTTACACGTCCTGCGTGATGATGCCGGCCGTGCTGGCCTACAATGCCGAGGTGAACGGCGACCGCCAGGCTGAGATCAGCGCCGCGCTGGGTGCGCCCGGCAAGCCCGCGAGCGAAGTGCTCGATCACTTCATCTCGGGTCTCGGCCTGCCGCGTCGGCTGCGCGACGTGGGCGTCAAGCGCGAGGACCTGCAGCGCATCGCCACCAACTGCATGCTCGACGACTGGACCTTCAGCAACCCGCGCCCGATCCACGCCGCGCAGGAGGTCATGCCGATCCTCGAGTCCGTGTACTGAAGGCCCGCGCGATGCGTCGACAGGCGCCGGTTAGCGGCGAAGACGGCGCAGCGCCCCACCCTTGTGCATTGCAATGTGATCAGTCTTGTCGCTGCGGATCTCGTACTGCGGATCGTCCTCGCTCGCGTGATGGACGTATCCCTTGTAGGTCACATCGCTCGAATGCACGCGAATTATCCGGCCGCTGACGCGTCCGGCTTCCGAATTCCAACTGACATGGTCGCCGACCTTGAATGTCTTCACCATCGCCGGGATTCTCTCGACGCCTTCGTCCACACCAGAACGCATGGCCGCTTCGGCAAGTTCCGCACGCATTGGACCCGGTGAGAAGTGGCCGCCCTGGCGCTCCTGGCGATAGTCGCACTGGTCTTCGTTCTCAGCACAGAGGAAGTCACTGTCTAAGCCATGTTCGATATCGAAATCTGCGAGGAGCGCAAGGTCGGGCTCGTCCGCTTCCACGGCGAACTGACCGAAGCGGACTTTGATGCGCTCGACGCGGCGGCACGGGCGGTCAAGGATGGGCCAGCCTACGATGTCATCTATGACATGAGCGGCATCGATCACGCGCATCTCGCGATCGATTTCGTGTCCAAGCGGGGTGCGCTTCCCCAGGCCAATCCCGGCAAGCAGCGCCTTTACGTCGTCCCCCAGCATGACCTCAAACTACTGGTGCGGCTCTATGCGGCTTACCAGGTTTCGAAGGGTTGGCAGCCGCCCGCGGTGGTCGACACCCTGCAAGACGCTCTCGATCGGCTGCAGATCGCTCGATCGGACTTCAAGCCCTATCCGTCCCCGCGACCGGCGTGAACGGCACTCGCGCGCACCGCATCCGCTCGCTGGACTAAGCGGCCTCCTCCAAAGACGAGCACGTTCCGCTGACGCGGGTCTGGCGCATGTAGCGGCGGTGGCGGTCTGCGTCGTAGCCGCTCCCGGCATGGATCAGGCAGCGGTTGTCCCAGAAAACGACGTCGCCCGGTCGCCAGGCGTGGTCGTAAACGTGCTCTGGCTGGATCGCGGCTTCGGTCAGTTCGTCGATCAAGGCACGGCCGGCAGCGTAGCTCATGCCTTCGATCTCGCGGACATGGGAGCCGAGAAACAGGTTCCTGGCACCCGTCGCCGGATTGGCCCGCACGAGCCGCTGGCGCACGGGCGGCAGCGTGGCCGCCATTTCGGGCGATACGGCATCGGGCGCCACCTTCGAGCGCGAAAACACGTAGTCGTGGATGGCGATCAGGGGATCGACCTCGGCCTTGCGCTCCGGCGAAAGGCGATCGTAGGCGGCGCGCAGGGAGACGAACATCGTCGTGCCGCCTTCGGACGGCGTCTCGTAGGCGCACATGATCGAGAGGAACGCCGGCACCGGTTTGAACGAGGCATCGGAGTGCCACATGTTGTTCCCGGTGAGGAAGATGGTCTTCTTGTGCGCGTTACCGAGCACCGTGCCGTCCTTCTGGACGTTGCCGATGGTGCCGAAATATTCGACCTTGCCGACACTTGTGTGACTCGGCTCGGGATTGCCGAATTGCCGCGTGAGGGCGAGCTGGCGATCGTCATCCATCGACTGATCGGGGAAGCAGACGAACGAATACCGATCGATCGCTGCGGCGATCTCCTGGACCAGATCGGGCGCGAGCGGCATGCCGAGGTCGACACCGCGGACGCTGGCGCCGAACTCGGGATGCAGCTCTTCGTATCGTAGTTGCGACATGGTTTCTCCACGTGCCTTGCGGTCAGGCCAATACCCCCAATCCACTGTAGTCTATGGCCTGGCTCTGAGTCCCCCCTTTTGCGCCTTGTCCATGGCGGTGGACCTTGACGATGGTGGCGCCGACCATGGCGTATTCCATGTCCGGATCGTCAGAGACGGACTCGAACAGCCGCTTGAAGACATCGGCCGTGGCCCAGTCGCGGTAGCGCTTGAAGACCGTATTCCACCTGCCAACGAGGCCGGCAGGTCGCGCCAAGGGCTGCCGGTCCGCACGATCCACGACACCCGGAAATCGATCGTTTGGCCCTCTTCATTTGATTGCCGCGATCGATCCCGCTCCGTACCATTCCTGCCGGCAACGGGAGGACAACATGACAAAGCGCCCGATGTATCTGCAGCACGTCAATGTTTACGTCCGCAACGTCGAACGGTCGAAGAAGTGGTACGAGGATCTGCTCGGCCTTCATGTCTACGAATATCGGCCGGGCTGGGCCGCCTTCCTGACCGCCGACGAGGAGCAGTCGCACGAAGTGGCACTTATGCAGTTGGGCGACGATGCGCCCCTGCAGCCAAAGGGTCAGGTGGGCCTGAACCACATGGCCTGGCGCCTCGAGAGTCTCGACGACCTCAAGGAGTTCTACAGAAGGATCAAGGCTGCAGGACAACCGATAGACCACATCTCCGATCACGGCATCTCGCTCGGCATCTACCTGCGCGACCCCGACGGCAACGGTGTGGAAGTGTTCTACGAGATGCCGCGCGCCGAGTGGCCGGTCGACTACAACGTATTCACGCGCGAGAAGACCGGGAGCGGCCGCTTCCCTGGCCCTTGGGATGACGAGATCAGCCGCGGAGCCCCGCCTGCTCGAGTACAGACGGCGGCGGAATAGTCGCGCGGTAGCGTTATGCCGTTTTGCCCCGCCGGAGCCGGGAAAACGGTGTGCGGCGGGGGTAATGGCGGAGAGGAAGGGATTCGAACCCTC
This sequence comes from Reyranella sp., assembly GCA_035293665.1. Lineage (GTDB taxonomy): Bacteria > Pseudomonadota > Alphaproteobacteria > Reyranellales > Reyranellaceae > Reyranella. The sequence goes on from DATGMK010000028.1 coordinate 46,241, forward strand.
GATACGGGTTTACCCCGTATAACGGTTTAGCAAACCGCCGCCTTCGACCGCTCGGCCACCTCTCCGCGAGCCCGTTAAGACCCCGGCGATCGATTTCCACGACGGATGCGCCGCGGTTCTAGCGGCGGGGGTCGGGCGAGTCAAACACGATTGCAAATTTCCTCGTAAAATCAGGCCCTTGGCGCTCCGCGGAGGGCATGCGACGGTACCCGGATGAGTACCCAGTCCCCTTCCTCGATCGAGATGCTGAAGCATCTCGTGGCGTTCGACACCACCTCGCGCAACTCCAACCTCGAGCTGATCCAGTACATCCAGGGCTATCTCCACGAGTTCGGCGTCCGAAGCACTCTGGTGCCCAACGCCGAGGGGACCAAGGCCAACCTGTTCGCGACCATCGGGCCCGAGGCCGAAGGCGGCATCGTGCTGTCGGGCCACACCGACGTGGTGCCGGTCGACGGCCAGCCATGGGAGACCGATCCCTGGACGCTCACCGAGAAGCCCGACGGCAACCTCTACGCCCGCGGCACCTGCGACATGAAGGGCTTCATCGCCGCTGCACTGAGCCACGTGCCGGCGTTCCAGAAGGCCGAGCTCAAGGTGCCGATGCACTTCGCCTTCAGCTACGACGAGGAGATCGGCTGCCTCGGCGCCCATTCGCTCGCCGAGCGGCTGGTCGGCAGCGTGCCGCGGCCGCGCGCGGTGATCGTCGGCGAGCCGACCATGATGGGCGTGGTCAATGCGCAGAATGCCGGCGGCGGCCTCTACGCCACATTCACCGGCTTCGAGGCGCATTCGTCGATGACCCATCTCGGCGTCAACGCCATCCACTTCGCCGGCGAGTTCATTCACTTCCTCAACGAGCTGCAGGAGGAGCTCGCGCAACGCAAGCATCCGCATCTCGACACCGTGCCGAACCACACCACGATCAATGTCGGCATCATCAACGGCGGCACCGCGGGCAACATCCTGGCGCGCGAGTGCACGCTCAACTGGGGCTACCGCACCCTGCCCGGCGACGACTATACCGAGGTGCAGCGCCGCGCCGAGGCCTACATCGCCGAGCTGCTGCTGCCCAAGATGAAGGCCAAGCATCCCGATGCCAACATCACGCTCAAGCGCCGCTCGTTCGTGCCCGGCCTCCTGCCGCAGGAGAACGAAGAGGCGGCCAAGCTCGCGCTGCAATGGACCGGTGGCAACCGCACCTATGCCGTGCCCTACGGCACCGAAGCCGGCATCTTCCGCGGGCATGGCATCCCGACCGTGATCTGCGGGCCCGGCGACATCAGCCAGGCGCACCAGCCCAACGAGTTCGTCGCGAAGTCGCAAATGGACGCCTGCGACGCCTTCCTGGGCAAACTCATCCGGTGGGCCGAAGCACAGGCGTAGCTCTTGCCGGACCGCGGGCGTCCCGCCCGCTCTTCTCGTGTTCATGAGGCGGGCGAGACGCCCGCGGTCCGGCAAGATCAGGCGTTGCGTGCCGCCTCGAACAGGAACCAGGTGCGCTGCTCGGTCTCGTCGACCCAGTTCTCGATCAGGCTGGCGGTGGCGATGTCGTTGTGCTCGTCGCACACCTCATGGAGCACCCGCATGTTCTTGGCGAGCTGCTTGTTGTCCTCGCGCAGTTCGGCGAGCATGTCCTGCGGCGTCACATAGTCGGCGTCGTTGTCGAGCACGCGCTGCAGCTTCTTGACCTGGCCGATCGAATGCAGCGCCTTGCCGCCGAGCTTGCGCGCGCGCTCGGCGATCGGATCGATCATCGCGTAGATCTGGTCGGATTGATCGTCGAGCAGCAGGTGATAATCGCGGAAGTGCGGCCCCGATACGTGCCAGTGGAAGTTCTTGGTCTTCATCCAGAGCGCGACAACGTCGGCCGCCAGGATGGCGAGCCCGCCGGTGATGTCCTTGGTCGCGTTGGCGCCGAGATCGGTGGGCGTCGCGAGATTTGCGGACTGACGGCTTTTGACGTTCTTGCTCATGGCTGAGACTCCTCGAGTAGCGGTCCTACTTTAGATAGGTTCCAAGTCAGACACCACAAGTCTAAAGGCTGGCGCAGATCGGCTGCTCGACGCGCAGTACGCTCTCCTGCTTGTAGCGCCGCCGGAAGCTGTCGACGATGGCCTGCACGCGCGACGCATGCGCCGGCGCGTCGAACAGCACGATGACCAGCAGCTTGGACCGTTCGCGCTCGATCGTCCCTTGCCGGTTGCGATATTGGCCGTAGATGTCGATCACGCTGAGCCCATTGGGAAAACGCGGCGTCACTTCCTCGTCGAGGAACGCCCTCCAGTCCGCCGGACCGACCTCGCCGAAGTAGAGATCGACCTCCACGGCCGGCTTCAGCGATGCGGCGCAGGTGGACGTCGGCGCCGCCGTCTGGACAGCCGCCGGCGTGCAGGCGCCGAGCGCCAGCAACGCCGCGATCACTGTCCGCTTCATCCGGCTAGTTCAGGTACGGGACCGCCATGCCCTTGGTGACGGCTGGCCGCGCGTTGATCGTGTCGTACCAGCGCTTCACGTTCGGGAAGTCGGCGAGGTTCACCTGGTGCCATTCGTGACGCGCCGTCCACGGAAAGATCGCCATGTCGGCGATAGTGTATTCGGCACCGGCAGCATAGGCGTTGCCCGCCAGCTGCTTGTCGAGCACGCCGTACAGCCGCTTGGCCTCATCGACGTAACGCTTGATCCCGTACTCGATCTTGGTCGGCGCGGCGCGCAGGAAGTGATGCGCCTGGCCGAACATCGGCCCGACGCCGCCCATCTGCCACATCAGCCATTCATAGGTCTTGTACTTCTGCACCGGATCCTTGGACAGGAACCTGCCGGTCTTGTCGGCGAGATAGATCAGGATCGCGCCCGATTCGAACAGGCTGATCGGCCTGCCGCCGGGACCGTCGGGATCGACGATCGCCGGGATGCGGTTGTTCGGGCTGATCTTCAGGAACTCGGGCTTGTGCTGCTCGCCCTTGGAGATGTCGACCTTGTGCACGCTGTACGGCAGCCCGCACTCCTCGAGCATGATCGAGATCTTGCGGCCGTTGGGCGTGCCCCAGGTGTGGAGTTCGATCGTCGCCAATGTTTCTCCCCCTAAGCTTGTCGGCTTGATTTCTAGATGTCGTCGCTCGAACTGTCGAAGCCTGAATCGTCGCCCGAATCGTCCGACATGTCGTAGTCGTCGGCCGCGCCGTCGTCCTGCGCGAGATCGGCCGACGAGAGCTGGTCGGGCGGCATCAGCGGCGAGTTGTCGGACAGGGGCTGTACATCGGAGAAGGGCTGCACGCCGGACAGGGGCGAGGCAAAGGCCTGCGTGCTGTGGCCGAACATGTCGCGGATGCCTTCGAACAACAATGCGCCACCGGCAACACCTGCCGCGGTGGCGAGCGCCGATCGCAGGAAACCGCCGCCGGCCGGCGCCTGTGGCGCCTGGCCCCACGGTGAAGCCGGCGTGGGTGCCGGCTGCTGGACGGGGGCCGAGCCCCATGGCCCGGGGCGCGGCGCGTTGCCGAGGAAGCTGCCCTGCCCCGAGGCCTGGCTGCTCACCCGGTTTTCGAGTTCGGCGATGCGGGCCCGCGCCTGCTTCAGCGCCTCCTCCTGCACCAAGGCAGTCTGCACGAGGAGATAGGGCGAGGCCGGCTGGCGGGCGACATAGCTCGCAATCAGGCGCTCGGCCTCGGGATCGCGTTGCTGGTTCTCATATTGCTGCAGACGGCCGAACAAATCGGCGATCAGGTCGCGTTCCTGCTGTTGCATGACGGTGCCTCCCTCCCAGGAAAGGGCACCGTGAACGTGGTTGTCGGCCCCCAGAGCGTCAAGGGGAGCGTCAAGGGTCCCAGTTATAGGCCGGGGTTCCGACAAGGGTTCCGAGGCGCAACCACCAGGGCCTGATCCAGAGCGTCCGCAGCAGGCCCTCGGCGCTCCAGCAGTCCTCGGCCAGCCGCGCCTCGACCTCGGCTTCATCCTCCGCGCGGAAGACCAGCAGCACGTCGCGGGTGCCGTCGAGCGGTCCGGCCAGCACCGCAATGTCGCGGACTTCCAGTTCGTTCATGAAGTCGGCATGCCGCCGCCAGTCGACCTGCTGGTCCATCGGCACGCTATCGTTCCAGGCTGGCCCGCGCGTGCGCATCACCGCGAACAGTTGCGTCACGGTTACAGCCTCATGAAGTCCATGTACCAGTTGGTCTCCCAGCTGTTGCCCTCGTCGGCGGAGAAGGCCTGCTCCCAACGGGCGCCGCCTGCAGCGATGCGCGACCAGATGTAGCGGACGCGGATATCGCGGCCGTTATGCACGTCATCGCCGTAGAACACGCCGAACGGCCCGTCGGGACGCAGCGAGAAGCTGCCGTGGACTGGCGCACCGATCGCGCCGGGCCGGCGGCTATCGAGCCATTGGATCGTCCAGCGCCCGCTGTCGGGATCCCACAGGCGCAGGCTCATGCCGGTATAACGGCCGCCCGGCATGGCGATGTCGTACTCGTCGCTGTTGCCGAGGCCGCCCAGGATCTTGCGGGCGGCGCAGGTGCCTTCGAACTCGATCCAGTCGTTGCAGCCGGCGAGCCGGCGCACACGGTAGCGATGCTGGACACGCCAGATTCCCATCAGGAAATCGAAATCCGCTGAGGTCGTCGCGGCGGGCCGGAGAACGGGACGGGCAAGGATCTTGAGCATGGCGGGCTCCTTTGGTCGTCCTCGTTCTAGGCCCGTCTACCTGCCAACTTGTGTCAGGATATTTTTCCCGCTTCGCGTCGGTTACACTGCGGCGATGATGGGGGTTCGTCGGGGGCTTGGAGCCAAGCTCTTCGCTACGCTTTTGTTGCTCGGTGCCATCGCGGTCGTCGTGACGGCCTCGCTGGGCTATGTGCGCTCGCGCGATGCGCTCGAAGAGGCGATCTACAATCAGCTCACTGCCGCACGGCTCGCCAAGGCCCGCCAGGTCGAGACCTATTTCAAGACCACGCGCGACGACCTGCGGCTGCTTGCGAGCTCCAAGATGGTGGTCGATGCGCTGCGTGGCATGCGCGAGGGCGTCGACGAGCTCGACAAGGCGCGTCCGCCGGAGGAGATGCGCAAGAAGGTCGAAGCCTGGTACGCCGAACACGTGCTGCCCGACCTGCAGCGCATGTATGGCAAGGACGCCGTGCTGAAGAACTACCTTCCCGGGCAGCGCAGCGGGACCTACCTGCAATACCACTACATCGCCAACAATCCGCAGCAAGGCGATCGGCGCGCCCTGCTCGACGACGCCGGCGACGGCAGCAAATACAGCGCCGTCCATGCGATCTACCATCCGCTGCTGCGCGCCGCCGCGCGCACCACCGGCTTCTGGGATTTCATGATCGCCGATGCCCGCGACAGCCGCTTGCTCTACGGCATGCTGAAGGAGATCGACTTCGCGACCTCGCTGCGCGACGGGCCCTATCGGCAAACCAACGTCGCCGCGGCGGTGGCTCGCTGCCTGGCGGCGACCGACCCATCGACCGTCTGCTTCGAGGATTTCGCGCCCTATGTCCCATCGGGAGGCGCGCCCATCGCCTTCATGGCCGCACCGATCTTCGACAACGGAAGCGTCGGCGGGGTGCTGATCGCCCAGCTGTCGATCGAGGAGATCGACAAGGCGGTAACCAGCAACCGGCAATGGCGGCGCGAGGGCTTCGGCAATACGGGCGAGGCGTACATCGTCGGGCCCAGTCACTATCTGCGCTCCGGCACGCGGGAGTTCTACGAAACGCCGGACGAGTATTTCGCCCTGCTCGCGAAGACCGGGACCCCGCCCGACGAGATCGATGCCATCCGCCGTTACGGCAGCCCGATCCTGCACCAGAAGATCCAGAGCCAGGCGACCAGTGCCGCCCTCGCCGGTGCCGAGGCCACCGGGCAGATCACCGACTTCGACGGCACGCCCGTGCTCGCGTCATGGGGGCCCCTCGCGATCCCCGGCGTGAAGTGGGCGCTGGTCGCCAAGAAGGACACGGCGGAGGCGTTTGCGCCGGTCGATCGGCTGCAGCGTGACCTGCTGCTGGTCGGTGGGCTGGCGCTCGTGGCGGTGCTGATCATCGGCGCGTGGCTGTCGCACTCGCTCGCGAGCCCGCTGGTCGAATTGACCGCCGGCGTCCGTCGCTTTGCCGCCGGCAACTACGACGTCAAGGTCTCCGCCCGCAGCAGCGACGAGATCGGCCAGCTCTGCACTGCGTTCAACAGCATGGTTGACGAGATCCACGCCAAGAACGATGTGATCGAGGCGAAGAACCGCGAGAACGAGGAGCTGCTGCTCAATGTCCTCCCGGCGCCGATCGCCAATCGGTTGCGCGGCGGCGAGCACAGCATCGCCGACGGGTTCGCCGAGGTGACGGTGGCGTTTGCCGACCTGGTCGGCTTCACCGCGCTCTCGTCGGAGATGCCGCCGCAGAACGTGGTGGCGCTGCTGAACGGCCTGTTCACCCGGTTCGACCAGGCGGCGCAGGAACTGGGCATCGAGAAGATCAAGACGGTGGGCGACGCCTACATGGCGGTGTGCGGCCTGCCGACTCCCGTGCCCGATCATGCCGACCGGATGGTGCGCATGGCGATCCGCATGGTGCACATCTGCCGCGAGCATGGGCTGGAGAACCGCGTCCCCTTCCGGCTGCGCATCGGCATCAACAGCGGCCCGGTGGTGGCGGGCGTGATCGGCCGCAGCAAGTACATCTACGACCTGTGGGGCGACACGGTGAACCTGGCGAGCCGCATGGAATCGGCTGGTGTTGCCGATTCCATCCAGGTGACCCGCTCGGTCTACGACCAGCTCAAGGACCGCTACGTTTTCGAGGCCCGGGGCACCCTCGACATCAAGGGCAAAGGCGAAGTCGAGGCCTGGCTGCTGCGGGTCTGACCCCCGTCGTCCCGACCGGAGCGCGAAGCGCGGAGCCGAGGGCCCCCTTTTGGGAGACGCATCCGCAAAAGAGGTCCCTCGACTTCGCTCGGGACGACGGAAAGCTGACAGAAGATGTCAGGTTTGCCTGCTAGGATCGCGCCATGCGCGCGAGCCGATTGCTGTCGATCCTCCTGATGCTGCAGACGCGCGGCCGGCTGACTGCCGAGGCGCTGGCGGAGACGTTCGAGGTCTCGGTCCGCACGGTCTATCGAGACATCGAGCAGCTCAGCGCCGCCGGTGTGCCGGTCTATGCCGATCGCGGCCCAGGCGGCGGCTTCCAGCTGCTCGACGGCTTTCGCACGAAGTTGACCGGCCTGACCGAGAATGAGGCCGAGACCCTGTTCCTCTCCGGCCTGCCCGGCCCGGCGACGCAGCTCGGCCTCGCCGACCAGCTGCTGTCGGCCCAGCTCAAGCTCTCCGCGGCGCTGCCCGAGCGCAGCCGCACCAGCGCGCAGAAGATGGCGCAACGTTTCCATCTCGATCCGGTCGGCTGGTTCAGGAGCTCCGACCAGGCGCGATTGCTGCCGACCCTGGCGCACGCCGTATGGACCGAGACGGTGGTCGAGATCGGCTATCGTCGCGCACAGAGCATCGTCACGCGCCGCATCCATCCGCTCGGTCTCGTGCTCAAGGCCGGCACCTGGTACGTCGTGGCCGAACGCAGCGGCGAGCGCCGCACCTATCGCGTCTCCAACATCGAAGCGCTGACGCCGAGCGGCGACCACTTCACCCGTCCGAAGGACTTCGACCTCGTGCGGTTCTGGACCGAGTCCTCGCGTGCCTTCGAGGTCGGACTCTATCGCGAGCAGGCCGTGCTGCGCGCCTCGCCGCGCGCGATGATGCGGCTCGAGCGGCTCGGCGCCGCGGTGACGGACGCGGTACGCGAGTCGGCAGAAGCGCCGGATGATGACGGCTGGGTCCGGGTGACGATCCCGATCGAATCGATCGACCAGGCGGCCATCGACCTGCTCATGCTGGGGACCGAGGCCGAGATTCTGAAGCCGCGGGAGTTGCGCCGCCGCATCGCAGCTGCAGCACGGAGCATGGCCAAATTGAACGAGTGAGGAACCCAAAAGCTCCCCCGGTCGTTCACGAAAAGGCACCAAGGAGGGACTTATGGCCGTACCCAACGATGCCCAACATCTGACCGAGAAGATGCGGCATGCCTTTGCAGGCCTGCAGGATCAACTTCGCGAAGACGTCGACAAGGTCGACGAGCCGCAGCTCAAGGCCCTGTTCGAGGAATCGGCCGAGGTGATGGGCGCCTTGGCCAAGACCTTCGAGGACTACCAGCGCAAGAGCGAGCCCGCCTGGCGCTCATGAGTCTGTCGTCCGAGCGGAGCGAAGGACCTCACGGCGGTGCGACGAGCATGCGATTGGCAATCGGCACGAGATCCTTCGCTTCGCTCAGGACGACAAAAATATGAGCGTCGCCGTCCCAACGCTTTAGCGCACGACCTGCGCCGTCTGGCCGAACAGGATCTTGCGCTGCTCGTCGGTGTTGATGCCGGGCTGCTTGCGCAGCTCGGCGCCGACCGCCTTTCCCTTCACCACCGCCGGCCGCTCGCCGACCGATTTCTCGAACCAGCGCTGCAGGTTCGGGAAGTCCTTAAGCTTCTGGCCGAAGTTCTTGAAGCCGACCACCCACGGCCAGCTCGCCATGTCGGCGATCGAGAAGGCGCCGGCGAGGAACTCGCGATCGGCCAGCCGCTTGTTCATCACGCCGAACAGCCGGTTGACCTCGTTGCTGTAGCGCTGCTGGCCGTATTCCAGCTTGTCGACCGGATTGAACTGCGGCGCGTAGACGTTGAAGTGGTTGGCCTGGCCCGCCATCGGCCCCAACCCGCCCATCTGCCAGTAAACCCACTGCAAGGTCTCGTACTTGCCGCGCAGATCCTTCGGCAGGAACTTGCCGGTCTTCTCCGCGAGGTATTGGAGGATCGCCCCCGATTCGAACACCGAGATCGGCGCAGCTCCGCCCGCCGGCTCATGATCGACGATCGCGGGCATGCGGTTGTTCGGGCTGATCCTGAGGAAGTCCGGCTTGAACTGCTCGCCCGTGCCGATGTTCACCGGGATGAGCTTGTACGGCAGGCCGCACTCCTCGAGCATGATGGAGATCTTCCAGCCATTCGGCGTTGGCCAATAATAAAGGTCGATCATGGGACGCTCCCGCGTAGGGCCAGGGTTTGGGGCGGGACTTTAGCCTGAAATCGTCGTACGGCTAGGCTTGTTCACCTGGAGGGGAAACACCATGGCCATCACACTTTATGATTCGACGGTTGGCTCGTTCCTGCAGACCCTCGGCGCCGTCGAGGGCTTCCTTGCCAAGGGGCTTGCGCACTGCAAGGAGAAAAACGTCGATCCCAACGAGATCGTCGAGACGCGGCTGTTCCCGGACATGCTGCCCTTCCGGTTCCAGGTCGTGGCGGTGGCGCACCATTCGGCCGGCGCGCTCGCCGGCGCCAAGGCCGGCAAGTTCGGGCCGCCGGGCCCGTCGACCGCCGACTACGCGGGCTTGCAGAAGCTGGTGAGCGATGCCAAAGCGACGCTGGAGCAGGTCAAGCCCGAGGAGGTCAACGCGCTCGAGGGCAAGGACGTGCTGTTCTCGGTCGGCGAGCTCAAGCTGCCGTTCAAGGCAGAAGGCTTCCTGATGACCTTCTCGATGCCGAACTTCCACTTCCACGCCACGACGGCCTACGACATCCTGCGCTCCAAGGGCGTACCGCTCGGCAAGCGCGACTACATGGGCCGCATGAAACTGGCGAAGTAGGATCATTGGACCGCGCCACTCTAGTGGCGCTCATGATCATGATGCGCCAGCGGAGTGGCGCGGTCCGATGAGTCAGCGCGCGGTGATTGCGTTGCGCACCTCGATCGGCCGCGCGATCCGGCTCAGGCCTTCGATGCCCTGGCCGGTGCCCAGGACGTGGATGGTGCCGTAGCCCAGCAAGCGGCCGAGGACCGACTGGTCGACATTCACCGTCTCGACCTTGTCCATGTTCATCTCGACCGTGTGGCGGCGCAGGAAGCCGGTCTTGTAGATGACGCGATGGTTGGTGACCGAAAGCTCGGTCATCTGCCGCGTGAACCAGGCGCTGAGCAGCAGCACAACGGCGACGGCCAAGACAAGCCAGCCGACATAGGTCGCCGTACGCTGGACCTTGGTCGCGTCCTGCAGGCCGTAGACCAGCAGGATCACGGCGATCGCCAGCAGCAGGAATGCCTTGAGGTAGTTGATCCAGTGCAGCCGGCCGATCACCTTGACGGTCTCGCCGGGCTGCAGAACGGAGTTCACGTAGGCCACGGCCTGCAACGTCCTCGTCGCGAAAAAGGTTGCGCGTGCAGGGTAGGCCCGCGCAGCATGTCGCGTCGACCATCCATTCGGGAATGTCCCATGCAATTCGGCCTGTTCGGCGGCGCGCGCACCAAGCGCAGCGTCGGCCTGGAGGACAGCCAGGGTTACGAGAGCTTCATCGACTACGTCACCGAGGCCGATCGGCTGGGCCTCAGGCAGCTCTTCATGGTCGAGCACCATTTCACCGGCCAGGGCCAGGTCTCGGCGTCGATGACGGTGCTCGCCTATCTCGCCGCGCGCACGCGCCACATCCGGCTCGGCACCGCGGTGGTCGTGCTGCCCTGGCACAATCCGGTGCTTATTGCGGAACAAGCCGCAACTCTCGATCTGCTGAGTGGTGGCAGGGTCGACTTCGGCGTCGGCAAGGGGTACCGCCAGGCCGAGTTCGACGGTTTCTGCATCCCGATCGACGAAGCCACCGAACGCTTCGACGAGGCGATGGAGATCATCCGCAAGGCGTGGACCACCGAAGGTCGTTTCAGCCATCGCGGCAAGCGCTGGCAGTACGAGAGCATCGTCGTCGAGCCCGAGCCCCTGCAGCGTCCTCACCCGCCACTGTGGCCCGCCGCCGGCAGCCACGACAGCATCCGCCGCGCCGCCCGCGAGGGCTACAACCTGCTGCTCGACCAGCTCGCGCAGACCGACCAGATCATCCAACGCATCGCGATCTTCCGCGCCGAATGCGAGAAAGTCGGCCGCCGCTACGATCCGCTGATGGTCGCCACCGCGCGGCCCTTGCAGATGATCCATCACGAGAGCGAGCGCGCCGCCGCCTACGCCACGCGCAAGCGCGTGCTGAGCGTGATCGGCGACCTCGCCCGCGACAAGCTGCCCGACCGGGTCGAGGATGACACCGCCCCGCTGCTCGGCACCCCCGACGAAGTGATCGCCAAGCTCAAGGAGCTCGAGGCGGGCGGCGCGACCAACATCCTGCTGGTCGATCCCAACGCCTCGGTCGCTAACCTCCGCGCCTTCGCCCGCGAGGTGATGCCGGCCTTCACCGCCCAACGCACGGCGGCGGCGGAATAGTCTCGTCGTCCCGAGCGGAGCGAAGCGCAGTAGAGGGACCTTTTCTCAACCAATAGCTGACAAATCGTCGAAACAAGGTCCCTCCACTGCGCCTCGCCACGCGAGGCTTCGGTCGGGACGACGGGAGTATGAAATGTCACCAAGCCTCCTTCCTCCGTCAGGCTGGACCAGACCGCTGGCGATCTCCGTCAGCGTGATGCTCGAAGGCTGGACCGAGGATTCGGCGCCGGGCATTGGCCCGATGGGCAATCCGCTGAAGGCGGGCGTGCTCGACCTGCAGGCACGCTCGTGGGCCGAGTACGGGCCCAAGGTCGGCGCGTGGCGGCTGCTCGACATCCTGCAGAAGCTCGACGTGCGCGCGGTGTTCTATGTCAGTGGCCTGCTGGCCGAGCGCTACCCGGAGCTGATGAAGGCGATCGTGGCGGCCGGCCATGCCGTGGCGGCGCACGGCTGGGGCCAGAACATCATCCCGTCGTACCAGACCGACGACGAAGAGACGCGCGACCTCGAGCGCTGCCTGAAGGCGATCAGCGCGGCCACCGCGCAGCGGCCGATGGGCTGGCTCAGCCCGCGCTGCACGCCGAGCGCCCGCACCTCGGCATTGCTGGCGAAATGGGGCTTCGACTGGCACGCGGACTTCTTCGATTCCGACCTGCCCTACCGCTACCAGACGCCGAATGGGGCTATCGCCGCCGTGCCCTTCACCATGGAGGTGAACGACATGCCGCTCTATGTCCGCTACGGCGCCGAGCCCGAAGCCTTCACGCGCATCCTGCAGCGGATCGTCGGCAACTGGCCGCGGCTCGGCCGGCCCGCAGGCTGCCTCGATATCACCGTGCATGCCCACGTGTTCGGCCGGCCGTTCGGCGCCATCGAGTTCATGAACTGCCTGGAAGCGGCGCGGCGCTACGAGGAATGGGCCTGGCTGACCGATCATCGGCGCTTGGCGGCGCTCTGCAAGGCGGGTTAGGATCAATCAACCACATAAAAGTTGGGAGGAACGATCGAATGCGCATCCAACGTCGTACTTTTGGCAAGCTGGCCGCCGGCGCCGCAGTCGGCATCGCCGCTCCGGCGATTGCGCAGAACAAGCCGCTCACCATCGGCTTCAGCATGAATCTGACCGGCCCGCTGGCCCCCAATGGCAAGGCGGCCCTGCTGGCTTCGCAGATCTGGGAAGAGGACATCAACGCGAAGGGCGGCCTGCTCGGCCGGCCGGTGAAGCTGGTCTACTACGACGACCAGTCGAACCCCTCGACGGTGCCAGGCCTCTACACCAAGCTGCTCGACGTCGACAAGGTCGACATCATCGGCTCGAGCTACGCCACCAACATCATCGCCCCGGCAATGCCGATCGTGATGCAGCACGAGCGGACGTTCTTCTCCCTGCTCGGCCTCGCGGTGAACAGCGAGTTCCACTACAAGCGCTACTTCTCGATGACGCCGACCGGCGGCCCACGGCCCAAGGAATCGTTCGCCGAGGGCTTCTTCGAGGTTGCGGCGGCGCAGACTCCCAAGCCGATGACCGTGGCGATGTGCGGCGCCGATGCCGAGTTCCCGCGCAACGCGATGGACGGTGCGCGCAACGTGATCAAGCGGCTCGGCCTGAAGCTGGTCTACGACAAGACCTATCCGCCGAACACCGCCGACTACACGCCGGTGGTGCGCGCCATGCAGGCGACCAACCCCGACATCTTCCTCGCCTGCTCGTATCCCGCCGACACGGTCGGCCTGATCCGCGCCAGCCACGAGGTCGGCTTCAAGCCGAAGATCTACGGCGGCGGCATGGTCGGCCTGCAGGCGACCGCCATCAAGACGCAGCTCGGGCCGCTCCTGAACGGCATCGTGGTCTACGACTTCTGGCTGCCGTGGGCGGGCTTCGCGTCCGACGAGGGCCGCTCCTTCCTGAAGAAGTATCAGGCCAAGTCGGAGGCGGCCGGCGTCGACACGCTGGGCTACTACCTGCCGCCCTACGCCTACGCGCGCATGCAGGTGATCGAGCAGGCGGTCAAGGCGACCGGCGGCACCAACGACGACAAGCTCGCCGACTACTGCAGCAAGACCACCTTCAAGACCGTGGTGGGCGACGTCGCCTTCAACGATCAGGGCGAATGGGCGACGGCGCAGGTGATGGCGGTGCAGTTCCAGGGCATCAAGGGCAACGACGTGGCGCAGTTCACCAAGCCCGAGAGCGAAGTGATCCTGTGGCCGACCAAGTACAAGACTGGTAACATCATCTACCCGTACAATCCGGGCTGATGGAAGTATGGCGGCACGCCGCCATACTTTACAGGCGGGGCGGGGCGCATCGCGCAAGCGATGCGCCCCTCGCTTTTGCGTTCCTCCTTGCGCTCCCGGGCCTACGCTCCCAGGTAGAATTCCCGGATCAGGTCGTTGTTGTTCAGCGCCTCGGCCGATTCGCCAGTGAAGGCGATCTTGCCGTGCACGATGACGTAGCCGCGGTCGGCGATCCGCACCGCCTGGGTGAAGTTCTGCTCGGCCATCAGGACGGTCAGGTTGAAGCCGTCCTTCAGCTCCTTGATCTTGTCGATCGTGCGCTGCACCAGCAGCGGTGCCAGGCCGACCGACGGCTCGTCGATCAGCAGGATTCGCGGCGCCGACATCAGCGCCCGCGCCAGCGCCAGCATCTGCTGCTCGCCGCCCGACATCGAGCCGGCAAGCTGCTTCGCGCGCTCCTTCAGCCGCGGGAAGGTCTCGAAGCAGAAATCGAGATTCTTGGCGATCGCCGAGCGTGCGGTCGGGCGGAAGGCGCCGAGCAGCAGATTCTCGGTCACGGTGAGCTTGGGGAACAGCCGCCGGCCCTCCGGCACGAAGCCGATGCCGAGATCGACGATCTCCTCGGTCGAGCGCCCGACCAGCTCGTGCGTGGTGCCGTCGATCGTGGCGGTGATGGTTCCCGAGGCGGGCCGCACCATGCCCATGACCGACTTCATCAGGGTCGATTTGCCGTTGCCGTTGGTGCCGAGCAGCGCCACCGTCTCGCCGGCGCCGACCGACAGCGACACGTCGTCGAGCACGCGCACGGCTCCGTAGCCCGCAACCACGTTGGCAAGAGCGAGGCTACTCGCCAAGGTAAGCCCTCACGACTTCCGGATCACGCACGACCTCCTTGGGATCGCCGTCGGCGATCTTGCGGCCGGCAACCAGCACGGCGAGGCGCTGCGAGAACGCCATCACCGCGCGCATGATGTGCTCGATCATGATGACCGTGACGCCCTGCCCGTTCAGCCGGATCAGCAGCGCCAGGATCTCGTCGACCTCGGCGTGGCTCAGGCCCGCCATCGCCTCGTCGGCGATCAGCAGCTTGGGCTCGGCCGCCATGGCGCGGGCGAGCTCGAGCTTGCGCATCTCGATCTGCGTCAGGTCGCGCGGCAGGCGGTGCGCCTTGTCGCCCAGCCCGACCTGGCCCAACAGCTCGACGCAGCGCGTGAGGATCGCCGGGCCCGACAGCGAATGCCGTCCGCGGGCGTTCACCGCGTAGAGGATCGGGATGCGCAGGTTCTCGGCCAGGGTCAGGCTGCCGAACGGCCGCGGCAGCTGGAAGCTGCGGGCGAGGCCGAGCCGGGTGCGCTGGTGCGCCGTCAGCCCGTTCACCGGCGCGCCGTCGAAGCGCACGCTGCCCTGCTCGTTGTGCAGGGTGCCGCAGATGCAGTTCACCAAGGTCGACTTGCCCGAGCCGTTGGGGCCGATCAGGCCGAGCCGCTCGCCCGGCTGGACCTCGAGATCGACCTCCTGCAGCGCAGTGAAGCCGCCGAAGCGCTTGCCGAGGCCCTCGACGTGCAACAGCGCGGTCATCGCCTTCTCCGCTGGAACAGACCGACGATACCCTGCGGCGCCAGGACCACGAAACCCACCAGCAGGAGGCCCGTGATCAGCACATTGACCGCCGAGGAGATGGTGACGCTGACATATTGCTGAAGCCCGCCGACTAGGACCGCGCCCACGACCGGGCCCAGCCAGCTGGACGTGCCGCCGATCAACGGCATGGCAATGGCGTTGACCGCGTAGTTCAGGTTGAAGCCGGACGCCGGATCGAGATACGAGACGTAATACGGCAGCGGCGCGCCGGCCATGCCCATGAAGGCGCCGGACAGCATCGTGGCGATCAGCTTCAGCCGCAGGGTGGGCACGCCCGACGCCTCGGCAGCCGCCTCGTCGTCGCGGATCGCGGCGAAGCCGTAGCCCAGCGCCGAGCGCTCGATCGCCCGCGCCGTGCCCAGCGCGGCGACGCACAGGCCGAGCATCACGATGAACAGGTACTCGACGTAGGCGCCGCCGATCAAAGGGGCGAAGCGCGGCGGCACCACGTAGGCACCGCGCGCCCCGCCGACGAAGTCCCAATTGGTGAACAAGGTCTGGACGACGACCGCCAGCGCGAGGGTGGCGATGGAGAAGAACACGCCGCGCAGGCGCAAGGTGAGATAGCCCATTCCGAGCCCGACCAATCCCGCCATGACGCCGCCGACCAGCACCATCACGGGCAGCGGCATCCATGGTGTGAGCTTGTGCATCACGACGCTCGAATAGGCGCCCAGCGCAAAGAAGGCGGCGATGCCGAAATTCACGTAGCCGGTATACCCGCCCAGGATGTTCCAGGCCGTCCCGAGCACGATGTACTGCGCGACGACATATGCCGCGAAGAAGGCAAAGCTCTGGCCGATCCAGCGCGTGATGCCGAAGATCGCCACCGCAGCGAGGATGAGCGCTCCGATGAAGGCGAGATTGCTCAGGCCGCGCAGGCCCTCGCGCTCCTCTTCCGCTTTAACGACCGAGGATACCACTGGGCCTCACTGCGAGGGTGATGAGCAGCACGCCGAACGACACCGCCGGCGCCCAGGACGGCCCGAAGAAGGTCGCCGTGATGTTCTCGACGACGCCCAGGGTCACCGCCGCGATCACCATGCCGGGGAAGCTGCCGAGCCCGCCCAGCACGCAGATCGCGAAGATGCGGCCGATATATTCGCGGCCGAGCGACGGCTCGACCGGCTGGATGATGATCAGCGCCGCGCCGCCCAGCGCCGCCGTGGCGAAGCTGAGGCCGAAGGCGATGCGCTTGATCTTGGCCGGATTGGCGGCCATGAGCCGGAGCGCCTGCTGGTCCTGCGCCACCGCCTGGATGGCGCGGCCGATGAAGGTGCGCGACAGGAAGAGCTGCAGGCCCGCCACCATCGCCAGCCCGAGCAGGAACGGCACCAGCAGGCGCCAGGGCAGCTCGATGAGGCCGAGATTGAGGTTCCCGGTCGTGTACCAGGCCTGCACCGACCGGTAGTCGACGCCGAAGGCGAGGATCAGCCCGACCTCGGCGATGAACAGGATGCCGAAGAAGAACGACAGGCCGCGCAGCGACTGGTCGTCCCGTCGCTCGAAGGCGACGTAGTAGACCTGGTAGGCGAGCAGGCCCAGTACATAAAAGGCCGGCAGCGTGATCACGGTCGCGAGGATCGGGTCGATCCCGAACACGGTGTTGCCGATGAACGCGGCGTACGAGCCCAGCAGGATGAACGCCGGATGGGCGATGTTCACGATGTCCAGCATGCCGAAGGAAATCGCCACGCCGATCGAGACCGTCGCATAGAAGCCGCCGATCAGCAGCCCGGAGACCACGGCGTTGATCAGCAGACCGGCGTCGGCATCCATGGCATCGTCTTCCTCCCGCACGCGCGCGGCGATTATCGGTTCGCCGTCGCCCGTCAGTCTGCCGGGAGGAAACGGGGTTGCCTAGTCTTTTCTAGAGAGCCCTTTTTAGGCCGCCTCGATTTGCAGCGCGGCCGCGACCGCGTCGTCGACCCGCTCGAGCCAGATGAACTCCAGCGACTTTCGGACCTCCTCCGGGATGTCGTCGTAGTCGCGCTTGTTGCGGGCCGGCAGCATCACCCGCTTGATGCCGGCGGCCGCCGCGGCCACGACCTTCTCCTTGATCCCGCCGACCGGCAAGACCAGGCCGCGCAGGCTGATCTCGCCGGTCATCGCCGTGTCGTTGCGGATCACCTTGCCGGTCAGCAGCGAGGTCAGCGCCATGAACATCGCCACGCCGGCGCTCGGCCCGTCCTTGGGCGTGGCACCGGCCGGCACGTGGACATGGATGTCGCTCTTCTCCAGCACCGCGGCCTCGATCTTGAGCGTGGTCGCCATGCTCTTGACCAGGCTGTAGGCGGCCTGCGCGCTCTCCTTCATCACGTCGCCGAGCTGGCCGGTGAGCTGCAGCCGCCCGCTGCCCGGCGTGCGGGTCGCCTCGATGAACAGGATGTCGCCGCCGACCGGCGTCCAGGCCAGGCCGGTCGCCACGCCCGGCACGCTGGAGCGCATCGCCACCTCGTTCTCGAACCGCACCGGCCCCAGGATCTTCTCGATGTCCTCGACGCCGATGTGGCGCTTGTCGCTCTTGCCCTCGGCAAACTCGACCGCGACCGACCGCAGCACGCGGCCGACCTCGCGCTCGAGGTTACGGACGCCCGCCTCGCGGGTGTAGCCGTCGATGATCCGCCGCATGGCGGCATCCTCGATCTCGACCTGCTCGGGCTTGAGCCCATTGGCCTCGAGCTGGCGCCGCACGAGATAGCGCTTGGCGATCTCCATCTTCTCGCCGGCGGTGTAGCCGGACAGCGAGATGATCTCCATGCGGTCGCGCAACGGGCCCGGGATGGTGTCGAGCATGTTGGCCGTGGTGATGAACACCACGCGGCTCAAATCGAACGGCACGTCGAGGTAGTTGTCCCGGAACGTGCTGTTCTGCTCCGGATCGAGCACCTCGAGCAGCGCCGCCGACGGATCGCCGTGGATGCCGGCGCCCATCTTGTCGATCTCGTCCAGCATCATGACGCAGTCGCGCGCGCCGGCCTTGCGGATCGCCTGGATGATGTTGCCCGGCAGCGCGCCGATATAGGTGCGCCGGTGGCCGCGGATCTCCGCCTCGTCATGCACGCCGCCGAGACTGACCCGCGCGAACTTGCGGTCCATCGCCTTGGCGATCGACTGGCCGAGCGAGGTCTTGCCGACACCCGGCGGCCCGACGAAGCACAGGATCGGCGCCTTGCCTTCCGGCGCCAGCTTGCGCACGGCGAGGAACTCGACGATCCGCTTCTTGATCTTGTCGAGGCCGAAATGGTCGGCGTCGAGCACCTTGCGCGCCTGGGTGATGTCGATGTCCTTCGGCGCCGGCGGCGCCCAGGGCAGCTCGAGCAGCGTGTCGAGGTAGGTGCGGATCATGCTGTACTCGCCCGCCGCCTCCGGCGTGCGCTGCAGCCGCCGCAGCTCCTTGCGGGCTGCCTGCTCCACCTCCGGCGGCATCTTCGCCTCGCCGATCGCCTTCTCCAGGTCGGCGAGCTCCTGCTTGTTGGAACCCTCGCCCTCGCCCAGCTCGCGCTGGATGGCGGCCATCTGCTCGCGCAGCAGCGCCTCGCGCTGGCGCGTGTCCAGCGACGCCTTGGTCTTGCTGCCGATCTCGGCCGACAGCTTCAGCACCTCGAGCCGGTGCGCCAGCAGCTTCGACACCTTGTCGAGCCGCTGTTGCAGCTCGACCGTCTCGAGCAGGTCCTGCTTCTCGGCCGGGGTGACGTCGAGATAGGTCGCCGCCAGGTCGGCCAGCAGGCTGGGTGACGTCGCCGCCTCCACGGTCTGCCGGAACTCGGCCGGCACCTGCGGCAGCAGGTCGAAGACCTGCCGCACCTGGTCCTTCAGGACCATGAACCGCGCCTCGAGCTCGGGGCTGGTCGCGGTCGGCTCGGCGATGTGCACGCCGCGCGCCACCAGAAACGGCTGGCCCTCGATGAAGTCGGTGACCCGGAAACGCTGCACGCCCTGGACGACCAGGTGATGGCCGCCCTCGGGGCTGGTCATGTAGCGCAGAATGTTGGCGACCGTGCCGACGCGATAGAGGTCGGTCGGCTTGGGATCGTTGTTCTCCGCATCCTGCTGCAGCAACAGGACGATCTGGCGCTGCTCGCGCACGGCCTGCTGGATGGCAGCCACAGTCGACGGCCGGCCGACGGTGAGCGGCAGGACCATCTCGGGATACAGCACCATGTTGCGCGTCGGCACGACGATCATGACGTCGGGCGGCGACGCGCCGTTGTTGGGCCGCGGCTGCGGCGACGTTGGATTCATGTCAGGGCTCATTGGGCCCCCTTCCTGCCGACCTTCGGCAGCTTGACGATCAGGCAGCCGTCCGCGACGCCGCTGATCGGCTGTTCATAGGTGCCGGCGGGCAGCCGGATCTGCCGCTCGAAGCGGCCCTGTGGCAGCTCGATGCGATGGATGACAGCGGTGCGCAGCTCGCGCGGCAAAACACGCTCGCCCCCGATCAGCAGGATGCCGTCACGGATGACAAGCTGCACCCGCTGCGGGTCCACGCCCGGCAGGGCCACCAGGACGAGGACGGCATCTTCGGTCTCGAGCACGTCGACCGGAGGCTCCCAGGACGGGGCCGCACTGCGGCTTGGCCCGGGAACCGTAAAAACTTCGCGGTGCAGCCGTTCGGCGCGTGCCAGCATCTGCAGCGCCTCGGACCACATCCAGTTACGGGGATCTCCACTCATGGCGCCCTATATGGGGTGTGGGTTTAGTTTTGCACGCGCCAGTCAGCCGGATGGTCAGTTACCGATCAGTTAGTTGCCGATGAGGGCCTGGTAGACGAGGTCGCGCATCAGATAGCGATAGGGCAGCCGCGCCGTCTGCGACTGCATCATGAAGACCACGTACATGTGCTCCCGCGGATCGTGCCAGAAATAGGTGCCCCAGGCACCGCCCCAATAGTAATCGTTGGGCGAGCCGGGCAACGGATTGCGGCCCTGCTCGTTGCGCACCGCGAAGCCCAGGCCGAAGCCCTGGCCCATGCGGGCGCTGGGCTCCAGCGCCTCGAAGCGCCACATGTCGTCGCCCATCTTGATGTCGGGCGGCAGCTGGTCGGCAGTCATCAGGTCGATGGTCTTGCGCGATATGATCCGCGCGCCATCGAGCTGGCCGCCGTTGGCGAACATCTGCAGGAAGCGGGCGTAGTCGGCCGCGGTCGAGACCATGCCGCCGCCGCCCGACTTCCACGTCGTCTTCAGCGTGACGTCCGGAATGTTGGGCGCGACATTGTTCGGGCCTTCCTTCTGCGGATGGGCGCCGCGGTCCTTCTTGTCCGGCGAGACCTCGAAGCCGGTATCGCCGAGCCGGAGCGGCTTGGTGATGCGCTCCTCGATGAACTTGTCGAGCGGCATCCCCGAGGCGACCTCGATGACGCGGCCCAGCACGTCGGTCGACATCGAATATTCCCAGTGCGTGCCCGGCTGGTAGAGCAGCGCCAGCTTGGAGAGCTTCTCGGCCATCTGCGCGTTGGTCTGGTTGGCGTCCATCACCTTCATGTCGATGTAGGACTGCTTGACCGGATTGCTGCCGGCGAGGCCGTAGGTCAGGCCCGAGGTGTGGCGCATCAGGTCCTGGACCGTCATCGGCCGGAACTGCGGCTCGAGCCCGAGCTCGACCGTGCCGTCGGGGCTCTTCTTCCGGGTCGAGACCTTGGTGTCGGCGAAGGCGGGAATGTACTTGGAGACCGGGTCGGCCAGGGTGAGCTTGCCTTCCTCGACCAGGATCATCGCCGCGACCGAGGTGAACGGCTTGGTCATCGAGGCGATGCGGAAGATCGTGTCGGTCTTCATCGGCGCCTTGTTTTCCCTGTCGCGGTAGCCGAAGGCATCGAACATCGCGATCTTGCCGTTGCGGGCGATCAGCACGACCGCCCCGGGCAGCTCGTTGTTCTTGACGCCTTCCTCGATGCGATCGCTGAGCCGCTTCAGGCGCGTGGCCACGAAGCCGACCTCCTCGGGCGACTGCGCCTTGGGAATGCCCTGCGCCGCCGCGGGCAGCGCAATGCCCAGCGCCAACAGGGCAGCAATCGTCCGGACCAGCATGTATCTCCTCCCAAACTCGATGGCCGGCATCAAAGCACGGCGGGCTGGCCTGAGTCGCATTTGCGCATCGTCGCGCCGCAAAATTTGGCACGATTTTTCGAAGCGATCTCGACGTCCAGGGGGTAGCGGAAACCTCGCAAACTGCGCAAACCCACCCGCAGCCACGGCTGAGTACCGGAAATACCGGAAATACCGCTAATTCGCTGGGCGGCGGGCATCGTCATCGACGCCACCATGCACGATCGCGGCGCTCAACACCTAATATGGACAATGGCCTCGACAATTCTCCAAGGAACCGGCGCGAGAATCCGGGTCCAATGCCCATCGTGAGACGTGCGCCGAGCCCTTATCCACAGGACTCATTTAGCGGCGCCTCATCAGATAGGTGTCCATGATCCAGCCGTGGCGCTCGCGCGCCGCGCTGCGAACCCGGTGGATCTCGTCGGAAACATCCTTCAGGTCGCCCGCAATGAGGATCTCGTTCTCGGTTCCGAGATAGGCGCCCCAGTAGATGTCGATGTCCTGGTCGGCGAAGCGACGGTAAGCCTCGACGCCGTCGAGCATCACCACGACGCTGTCGACGCCGGCGGGCCAGCCTTCCGACAAGCGCCGGCCAGTGGTGATCTCGACCGGCTGCCCGACGGTATTGAGCGTGATCCGGTGGCGCGCGGCCAACGCCTGTACCGCGCTGATGCCGGGAATGACCTCGTATTCCAGTCCCTGACGCGCGGCGATCGCCTCGATGTTGCGGATCGTGCTGTCGTAGATCGACGGATCGCCCCACGCCAGGACCGCCCCCACCTGCCCGTCCGCCAGATTGTCGGCGATCATCTTCTCGAACCGCTCCTGCTTGGCGCGGTTGAGGTCGTCGACGCAGGCGGTGTAGTCGGCCGGCCTCGTATCGCGGGGCGGGCTCGGCTCCTCGACGACGCGATAGGCCTTGTCCGTGCAGTAGCGCCGGCAGATCTCGCGCCGCAGCTCGACCATGGCGTCCTTGGGGCTGCCCTTCTCCAGCATGAAGAACACGTCGGCCGAGTTGAGTGCCTTGGCAGCCTGCCGAGTGACGAAATCGGGATCGCCGGCACCGATGCCGATGATGAGGACCTTCTTCATGGGGCGGTTAAAGCAAAACCCGCTCGACAAGCCAAACGCCGCCCATGATCGCAACCAGCACCGAGAGAATTTGCGGCAGCCGCGCGAGTCGGCGCGGCCGGGCCAGCCACATCAGCGGCGGCATGACGATCGCGACGAAGGCAAGCTGGCCCAGCTCCACGCCGACATTGAAGCCGATCAGCGCCCGCACCATCGCCGCACGCGGCAGGCCGAGCTCGGTCAGGCCCGAGGCGAAGCCCAATCCGTGGATCAATCCGAACACGGCCGCGATCAGCCAGCGCCAGCGCGATTGTGCCGGCGCCAGCAGGTTCTCGAGCGCGACCCAGATGATGGTCGCGGCGATCAATGGCTCGACGATCGAGGCCGGTATGTCGACGACGCCCAGCGCGGCCAGGCTGAGCGTGATGCTGTGGGCGATCGTGAAGCCGGTGACGATGCGCACGATCGGCCAGAAGCCTTTCGCCAGCGCCAGCAGCGCCAGCAGGAACAAGAGATGATCGGGGCCGCTCAGGATGTGCCCGGCACCCATGGCGATGAAGTCGAGCCAGCCGGTCTTGGCGGTGCCGGGATCGATCGTCGCCTCACGGCGCTCTGCATTGAACACCAGCTCGACGGAGGGCCGCTCCGGCATGCGCACGCTCATCAGGGTCTGGAAGTGGCTGCCCAGCACATCGCTCCAGTCGTCACGGATGCGCAGGGGACCGCCAGACCTGGCGCACGACAATGCCATCTCCAGCATCATCTTGCCGTCGCCGGTCCGCGAGCCCTGAAAGCGGATGCGGCCGGGCGTGCAGGCCTCGCCCTCCCGGTCGAAGCGCGCTGCCTGGCTCATCGCCGCCGCCACGCGCTCGGCCGCCATCGTGTCGCCACTGGCCGCGCCATCGAGCAGCCGGACGTTCTCCTCCTCCTGCTCGGCCGTGACCAGCGTCAGCCGGTAAGTGAGCCGGCTACCGTCGACCTCGAGCGTCGCCAGTCCCGTGCTGGTCACGTGGGCGCTCGCGGGAATTGCCAGCAGGACCAAGAGCGCCGTAAGCAAACGCTTCATCGCACCTGCTCCCACGCCTCGGCGAGGTAGGTCGGCAGCAAGACGACGCCCGCTTCGCCGTCGACCTTGGCGTAGCGCGCCGCGCCGAGCGGATTGGTGCCGCCAAACTGGATGACGAAGGCCGCGCCGCTCGCCGGCCGAACGGTGACGCGCAAACTGTCGGCGCCGAGCGCGTATTCCGACGGCGGCACGCGCGCCACCTCCTCGGCCGCCAGCACGCGCATAGGCGCGGCGTTGCGCAGCAGGCGCAGGCCGGCTTCGAGGCGCTCCGCCGTCTCGACCGGCGCCTCCCAACGCTCGCCATTGCGGACGAAGCGCCTGCGATCGGCGCCTCGCCTGATCTCGATCTCACGGACCTGCTCCGGCGCGAAAGCCATCAGCCCGCCCGGCTTGAACTCGACCGCGATGTCGGGCCGGCCGCCCTGCAGCGCGAGCCCCACCAGGAACGCGAAAGCCAGCGCCGCCGCGGCCGGCCATGCCCAGCGAGTCAGCGCCGGCGCCATAGCCACACGCCCAGACCGGCGGACGCCACCGCACCCGGCAGCAGGATCACCGTCAGGATGAAGATCCAGCGCACCTGCGCGCTGGTCAGCGTCACCATCGGCAGCACCTCGACCGGCGGCTTGAGGTTCGGCAGCCGCTCCTCGCGCAGCAGCCACGACACGCCGGCCAGCACGATGTCGGCGTTGGCGAGGTAGGGGAAGAAGGAGTTGCTGGCAAAGTCGGCATCGCCGACCACGATCATGCGGAACGGCCGCGCGTCGGCTGCCAGCTTGCCCTCGGCCGCGACCGCCAGCGGATACGGGCGGCGCTGCGCGCTTTCCGCCTCCTCGCGGTAGCGGGCGCGATCCTGCACGACGTAGCTCTGCGGGCTGCTCGCGAACAGGGCGACGGCACGGACGCCCTCGTGGGCGGCAGGCTCGACCGGGCGCGCGCCCGGATAGAAGGACAGCGCCTGCGAGCGCGTCACCGGATGGCTGGCGTATTTCGTGATCGCGATCATCTGCTCGTCGGTGAAATAGTGGTCGACCGGATCGACGATCACGCCGTTGCCGACCCGTGCGCCGGCATCGGCGATCACCGCCGCGAGCCGTTCCTCGATCGCGAAGTCGGGCTCGATCAGCAGCATGTAGCTGCCCCCGTCCAAGAGGTACGTTCGCAGCAGATCGGCCTCCACGGGCAGGTGGGGCGTGCGCGGATTGGCATCGACCAGCGCCGCGCAATCCTGCGGCAACGGCCGCCCAGGCCGCAGCTCGACCTTGCGCGGTTCCAGGCCGAGCTTCTCGAGCGCGCGCCGCATCCGGCCGAGGCCGTGCTGCTCCATCTGCACCAGCCCCATGCCCTCGCTGTTGTGGCTATGGCTGTGGCTGCCCTCGAAGTGGGTGTGGAACTCGAAGTTGTCGATGTCGTACTCGCCGTGGCCGGTGATGAAGCACACGACCGGCTGCTGGCGCCGCAGCGCGCGCAGGATGCCGAGCGCGACCTCGCGGTCATCGGTCGTCAGGACCTGCAGGCGGTGGCTCGACGTGACGATCACCGCCGTGTTGTAGAGCTGCACGCCGAACGAGGAGGCGCGCGCGGGATTGCGGTCGATGTCGACCGCCTCGACCGCCAGCCGCGGATTGAGACGCGCGAGCAGCTCCAGCATCGTCGCCAGCCCCCGGCCCGCGGCGTTCTCCTTCTGGAAGAAGTAGACGACCTGCACGGGCTCCGTGAGGCCGCGCACGATGTCGCTCGCTTCGCGCGACGGAGTGAACGCCTCCTCCCGGGTGAAGTCGAGATGGGCATCATGGCGATAGACGGCGACATTGGCCGCGAGCGTCGCCGCCAGCGCGCCGCCGACCACGCCCAGCCGCAGAGCCCAGCGCCGCCAGCCCGCGCCATAGACCCGGATACGCAGTCCCGCGGCGAACAGCACCAACAACGCGGCCAGGCAGGCGAGCGACCAGAGCGCGCTCATCTTTCGGCCAGCCGGCGCGTGGTCAGGAACAGCGCCAGCAGGGCGCCGCTCACGAAGTAGCCGATGTCGGAGACGAACACCGAGCCCGTCACCATCGGCCGGAAGTGCCCGATCAGCGACAGGTTCAGCACCACGCTGTCGATCGGCGACGGCAGCAGGTAGGCGACGGAATCGGCGAACCACAGCATCAGGCTCGCCCCGAGCGTCAGCGCCGCCGCCACGACCTGGTTCTCGGTCAGGCTCGACATCAGGAGGCCGATCGCGACGATCAGCGCGGCATGGCAGACCAGGGCAAGATAGCCGCTTCCGATCGGTCCCCAGTCAGGCGAGCCATAGGCTTCGAGCAGGCCGGCATAGACGAAGGCGCCGCAATACATCGCCAGCACCAGCCCGTAGACCGCGAAGAACTTCGCCAGCACGATCCAGATCTCGCCGACCGGCGCGGTCAGCAGCAGCTCCAGTGTGTCGTTGCGCCGCTCCTCGGCGAAGGCGCGCATGGTAAGCGCCGGCACCAGCAGGATGGTGAGCACGTACATCTGGTGGAAGATGTAGATCAGGTTGGCGACCTTGGTCGCGAACAGGGTCAGGCTGAAGGTGTAGCCCAGCACCAGCAGGAACACCGCGGCCACGGTGTAGCCGATCGGCGAGCCGAAGGTCGCCAGCAGCTCCTTGCGCAACAGAATGCCCAGCGACCTCATGCCAGCGACAGGAACCACTCTTCGAGATCGGGCGTGTCGGCCATCGCCCGCACACCGCGCAGCCGGCCGTCGAGCAGGATGCCGACCCGATCGGCCGTCTTCGCGACCTCGCCCAGCACATGGCTGCTCATCAGCACGGTGTGCCGGCCGGCCAGCCCACGGATCAGCGCGCGGATCTCTATGATCTGGCGCGGGTCGAGGCCGTTGGCCGGCTCGTCGAGGATCAGCAGCTCGGGATCGTGCACCAGCGCCTGGGCGATCGCCGTGCGCTGGCGGAAGCCGCGCGATAGCGTGCGCGTGAGGCGGTCGGCGACCGGTTCGAGCGCCAGCGCCGCAATCACGCGCTCGACGGCATCACGCACCGCGCGGTCCCCGACACCGCGCAGCCGCGCCATGAAGGACAGGAACTCGCGCACCCGCATGTAACCATAGACCGGCGCCGCCTCGGGCACGTAACCGATGCGGCGGCGCGCCTCGAGCGACTGCTCCACCGCATCGCAGCCGCACACTTCGAGCTGCCCGTCGGTCGGCAGCAGGTAGCCCGCGAGCAGGCGGATGAAGGTCGTCTTGCCCGAACCGTTGGGCCCGAGCAGGCCGAACACCTCGCCGCGCTCGATCTCCAGGTCAAGCGAAGCAAGCGCCACGGTGGACCCGTAGCTCTTGCTCAAGCCGCGCGCGATGACGGCCGCGGTCAGGATCGCCTCCTGGAGCGAAGTTGGCTTCGTTCGAAGTGTGCGGCGAACCCCTCCCCATTCATATGGGGAATACGGGATGGACACATCTGCTCATGGTCCCTCTCCGCCACGAACGTGGGGGCGAGGATGGGGCCCATTGCGAAGCAATGGGAGGGTGAGGTGGTCGGCGTCACAAAAACGGTCGTGGCGTAACGAAAGAAAAGAATCCCGACACCTCTCCCTCCCCGCGCAAGCGCGGGTCCCCTCCCTCTCCCCACGCGTATGACGCGCGCGGAGAGGGCCTCCGATCAGATCTGTCCGTCCCGTAGCATCAGAATGGGCAGGGTTGGCTTTGTTCGACCGCAGGGACTCTCGCTTTAGTCGTAGAACTCGGGCGCCTTCTTGGCCGCCTTGAAGAGCTCGGCATCGTGGCCGATGAAGAGCTTGGCGTTGTCGACGTCGCGGATCTGCCGGATGTGCGCGTAGGTCTTGTAGGCGTCGCTCGGGCTGTAGGTGCCCGGGATCGGCGGCAACAGGTTCTTCTCCAGGCTCTCGGTCAGGTAGACGCAATCGCTGGTCAGGATCGCCGTGCCGGTGTTCTTGAGCTTGACGACCATGAACTGGCTGCCCTGGGTGTGGCCGACGCCCTTGAACAGCCGCACCGTGCCGTCGTCGAACAGGTCGAGATCACCGTTGAGGCGGATCGTCTTCATGTTCTTGGTCTCGGCGAAGTCGCCGGGAATGTAGTAGAGCGAGTAGCCGACGTCGGGCCACCACGCCGCCTTGAACTCGTCGTCCTGCGCGATCAGCGTCGAGTTCTTGAACTGGCCGACATTGCCGCCGTGATCGAGATGCAGATGGCCGACCGCGACGTACTTAACGTCGTCCGGCTTCAGCCCGATCTTCTGCAGCTGGACCGGGATGGCATCGTCCTTGGTCATCTTCAGGCCGAAGCCCTTGGCGAGCGGACCCCACCAGCCGTCGGCGTCGGTGATGGTCTTGTCGTTGTTGCCGGTGTCGAACATCACCACGCCCTTGGGGTGCTTGATGACATAGAAGCTCACCGGCGCCCAATCGACGTTGCCGGTGGCGCCGATCTGCAGGGCCGCCTTGGGGAAGCCGCCGAGCGAGCCCGAAGTGAAGACGTAGAGCTTGGGGCCTTCCTGGGCCGCCGCGGGCAGTGCGAACCCGAACAGAGCCGCAATGCACGCCAAACTACGCAGGGGACGCAGGACACGGAAATCCATGGGTGCTCCTCCTACTGCCGTTATGCGACAAATCGTCCTGCGCGCGACCGGCTTCGTCAAGCCCGTCGGATTGCACAGCAGGCATATTCCGTCCTGCCGATTCCGGCCGGACGGAATATGTCCTAGCGCCATCTCCGCCGTCGCTCGAGCGATCATGTCCGAAAACCGCCAGCCGGGCGCTGCGCGGCCGCCTAGATCATCCGCCGAACGACGGAGCATTCGATGGCCACTCTTCGACGGCAGATCGCCCTCAGCGCCCCCGCAGCCAAGGTCTGGTCAGCGCTGCGCGACTTCGGCGCGGTGCATACCCGCGTGGCGCCGGGCTTCCTCATCAAGCTCGAGATGGATCCCCAGTCCAACGGCAGCGACCGCATCGTCACCTTCTTCAACGGCATGGTGGCGCGCGAGCGGCTGGTCACGGCGGACGATCATGAGTGCCGGCTGGTCTATTCGGTCGTCGAGGGCCGGGCGAGCCACTACAACGCGGCCGTCCAGGTCTTCCCCGAGGGGAACGGCAGCCGGCTGGTCTGGACGATCGATCTCCTGCCCAACGAATTGGCACCGGCGATCGGCGGGATGATGGATCATGCCACCGGTTTCATGAAGAAGGCGCTCGAAACCGTCTGAACCGCTCCTGGCCGCTTGAGCGTCCAGCGGCGGGGCCTTAAAGACCCCGCCATGAAAATCGAAGCGCGTGACATCGACCACCTGACCCTGAGCGTGGGTTCTCCGGACGATCTGGCCAACAAGCTGCAGCAGCTCGGCTTCACCCTCACGCCGGAAGGCGTCGAGCCGCGCTGCATCTGCTTCCAGCCGGCCGAGGACGATGTGCCGAACTATCTCGAGCTGCTCGAGGGCGAGCCGGTCATCGAGCTCGCGGTCAACGTCGCCGAGCTCAAGGGCGAGCAGCGGACGCACAGCTGGGAGACCGAGGACGGTTTCGAGGTCGAGGCCGAGATGACGGTGGGCGAATCGGAGGGCCCCCTGCCCTGGCGGCCGGTGCAGCAGGTGACTCCCGACGCCTTCATGGAGCCGGAATGGATCGTCCATCCCAACGGCGCGCTGGGCATGATGGCGGTGCACGCCGTGTCGGACGATCCGCAGGCCACCGCCAAGGAGCTCGGCTCGGCCTGGGGCGCGATCACCGAGGATCTGTTCGACGGCTGCGTCATGGTGCAGACCGGCGCGGTCGAGCTGATGATCTGGTCGCCGGCGGCCTACCAGGCCGAATACAAGGACGTCGAGGCGATCGCGCCGGAGCAGAAGCCGGCGGTCGTCGGCATCGCCATCGCCGTCGAGCGCGCCCGGCCGCTCCAGGCGCTGCTGCGCGCCAACAACGTGCCGTTCGCCCTGACCGAGGGCGATCGCGTGATCGTGCCCGCCGAGCAGACCGACGGGCTGATGATCGAGTTCATGCCGCAGAACTGAGGCGGGACCGTGCGGCGATCGCGAGATCCGGCCGATCGGTGGTGAAGACGTCGACCTGCAGCGCCAGCAGGCGGGCGATCGCCTCGGCGTCGTTGCAGGCCCAGCCGCCGATGCCGAGGCCGGCGGTGCGGACGGCGGTGACGATATCGGCGCTCAGCATGTTCTGGCGCAGGCCGAGCGTCGGCACAGTCGCCGCCTTCGCCGTCGCGATGACGTTGGCCAGGCCGATGTCGATCTGCACGTTGGGCGTCACCAGCCAGACGTGATGGGCCGGCCGCGCGGCCGCGACCGCCTCGAGCACGGTGGCGAGCTGGAAGCTGGTGAAGGCCGCGCGGTCGAGCATCTTCGCCTGACGGATCGACTCGGCGACGCGCGCCGCATGACCGCCGGGATACGGTACGCGGTCGGCGCCGCACTTGATCTCGATGCGCAGCACGATCGGCGTCGGGCGAAAGATCTCGATCACCTCGTCGAGCAGGAGCATGCGCTGGCCGCCGGTGCCCTTGAGCACGAGCTTCGAGAGCTCCGGCCAGTCGCGTGCCGCGACCGGCCCCTTCCCGTCGGTCGTGCGGTCGAGCGTGTCGTCGTGGATCACCACCAGCTTGCCGTCGCGCGTCGGATGGACGTCGAACTCGACCTGCTCAACCGGCAGCCGGGCGGTGTTCTCGAAGGCGATGCGGCTGTTCTCCGGCCACAGGAGCGCGCCGCCGCGGTGTGAAGCGATGTCGGTCATCGAAATCCTCCTTTGGAACATATTCCGTCCGGCCGGAATCG
>DATGMK010000029.1:0-73685 GCA_035293665.1 Reyranella sp.
TGGAACCGCGCCCGCACGATCATCGCTTGTCCCATCGACCAACGGCGCGGTTCCATCTGAACGGAAATGCGCGCACGGACGATGCCTGTTGCAGCAGGCATATTCCGTCCGGCCGATTCCGGCCGGACGGAATATGTACTAACCCTGCCCCAGCACCGGCAGCGCGCCGGTGACGAGCGGCACGAAGCGCACCGGCATCAGGGTGTCGCGCTGCAGGCCGTTCTCGCTCTTGATGATGCGCTCGACCACCTGCGAGGTCGGATCGCGGCCGACCGGCACGACCAGGATGCCGCCGACCGCAAGCTGGTCGATCAGCGCCTGCGGCCGCTCCTCGGCCGCGGCGGTGACGATGATGCGGTCGAACGGCGCCTGGCCGGGCCAGCCCTTGCTCCCGTCGCCGACGTCGCACACCACGTTGTAGATTCCCAAATCGATCAGCAGCCGCTCCGCTTCCTTGGAGAGCGGCTTGAAGCGCTCGATCGAGTAGACCCGGCGCGCGATCTTGGCCAACACCGCAGCCTGGTAGCCCGAGCCGGTGCCGATCTCGAGCACCTTCATGCGGGGGCCGACGCGCAGCGCCTCGGTCATCGACGCCACCACCAGGGGCTGGCTGATGGTCTGGCCAAAGGAAATGGGCAACGCGGTGTTCTCCCACGCGCGCTCGGCGAACGGTGCCGCCACGAAGCGCTCGCGGTCGACCGCAGAGATCGCTTCCAGCACCTTCTCATCCGTGATGCCTGACTGCCGGAGCTCGGCGATCAGGCGCTGCATGGCGGGGACGTTCATCGCACCCGCATCCTGCCCTAAGCGTGGGCGAAATGCGCGGCGAGCTTCCGCCGCGTGGCCTCATGCGTGAGGTCGAGATGCAGCGGGGTCACCGAGATATAGCCGTTACGCACGGCATGGAGGTCGGACTCCTCGTCGACCTGGTGCTCGCCCGGCGAATAGCCGATCCAGTAGTAGGCGCCGCCGCGCGGATCGGTGCGCTCTATGACCGTGCCGCCGAAGGCCCGCACGCCCTGGCGCGTGACCCTGATGCCCTTGACCGAGGCCGCCACGACATCGGGGAAGTTCACGTTCACGAACACGTTGCGCGGAAAGTCCATGTCCAGGATCCGGCGCGCCACGTCGGCGCCGTGGTGCACCGCGGTGCCCCATTTAACCGCATGGGGATGGCTGAAGGCCTGGCTGAAGGCGATCGACGGAATACCGAGCATGCAGCCTTCCATTGCGCCGGCAATGGTGCCGGAGTAGGTCACGTCGTCAGCCATGTTGGTGCCGCGGTTGACGCCCGACAGGACGATGTCGGGCTTGCGGTCCTTCAGCAGGTGCTTGACGGCAAACAGTACACAGTCGGTCGGCGTGCCCTCGATCGCGTACTTGGTCTTGCTGACGTCGCGGGCGCGGATCGGGTTGATGATCGACAGCGAATGACCGGCGCCGCTCTGGTTGAACTCCGGCGCGACCACCCAGACGTCGCTCGAGAGCTGGGTCGCGATCTCGATCAGCGCCTCCAGCCCGGGAGCGTTGATGCCGTCATCGTTGGTGACCAGGATGCGTGCGCGGGCGAGGTCTTTGATCTTCACTTCTGCGGACCCGGGATCGTCGCGAGCCCGCCCATGTAGGAACGCAGCGCCTCGGGGATCGTCACCGAGCCGTCCTCGTTCTGGTAGTTCTCCAGGATAGCGATCAGCGTGCGGCCAACGGCGAGGCCCGACCCGTTCAGCGTGTGCACGAAGCGCGTGCCCTTGCCCTCCTTCGGCCGGTAGCGCGCATTCATGCGGCGCGCCTGGTAGTCGCCGCAGTTGGAGCAGCTCGAGATCTCGCGATAGCGCCCCTGCCCCGGCAGCCAGACCTCGATGTCGAAGGTCTTGCGCGAGGCCGGGCCCATGTCGCCGCCGCACAGGATGATGGTGCGGTAGGGGATCTCCAGCTGCTTCAGCACCTCCTCGGCGCGCGCGGTCATGCGCTCGTGCTCGGCGACGGACTGCTCTGGCGTGGTGATGGAGACCAGCTCGACCTTGGGGAACTGGTGCATGCGGATCATGCCGCGCGTGTCCTTGCCGGCAGCGCCCGCCTCGGAGCGGAAGCACGGCGTGAAGGCGGTGTAGCGCAGCGGCAGCACCTTCTCGTCCAGCACCGTGTCGTTGGCCAGATTGGTCAGCGGCACTTCTGCCGTCGGCACCAGCCAGAAGCCGTTGTCGGTGTGGAACATGTCCTCGGCGAAGCGCGGCAGCTGGCCGACCCCGTAGGCGGCGTTGTCGCGCACCAGCAGCGGCGGATTGACCTCGGTGTAGCCGCCCTCCTCGGAGGTGTGCAGGTCGAGCATGAACTGCGCGATCGCCCGCTCCAGCCGCGCCAGCCTGCCCTTCATGAAGACGAAGCGCGCGCCGGAGATCTTGGCGGCGGAGGCGAAGTCCATCTCGCCGTTCGCCTCGCCCAGCGCCACGTGGTCCTTGGGCGCGAAGGCGAAGTTGCGCTGGCTGCCATGGCGGCGGATCTCGACATTGCCGGTCTCGTCGGTGCCGTCCGGCACGTCGTCGAACGGCAGGTTGGGCAGGACCTCGAGGCGGCGCGTCAGCTCGGCATCGAGCTCGGCGGCGAGCGCCTCGCTCTTCTTCAAGGTCTCTTCCAGCGCCGCGACCTCGGCCATGGCGGCGTCGGCATTCTCGCCCTTGCGCTTGGCGATGCCGATCTGCTGGCTGAGCTGCTTACGCCGGGCCTGGATGCTTTCGGCCTCGGTAATGGCAGCCCGGCGGCGCTTGTCGACCTCGAGGATCTCGGCCGACAGCGGCGCCAGGTTGCGCTTCTTCAGGCCGGCGTCGAACGCGGCTGGATTCTCGCGGATGAAGCGGATGTCATGCATGGCTAGCCGCCCGAGGACACTTCTTCGGCCTTCTTGTCCTCTTCCGCGCGCTTCTTCTCGATCCAGGAGCCGACCAGGATGCTGATCTCGTAGAAGCCGAGCAGCGGCAGGGCCAACGCGATCTGGCTGATCACGTCGGGCGGCGCCAGGACGGCCGCGACCACGAAGCAGATGACGATGGCGTAGCGGCGCTTGGAACGCAGCCCGTCGGCGGTGACGATGCCGACCCGCACCAGCAGGATCAGCAGCACCGGCATCTCGAAGGCGAAGCCGAACGCGAAGACGAGCTGCAGCACGCGCTCGAGGTAGTCGGAGGCGCGCAGGTTCTTCTCGATGTCGGCCGGCGCGTACTGTGTCAGCATGAAGTTGATCACGTACGGCATCACTATGTAGTACATGACCACGCAGCCGGCGTAGAACATGAATGGCGTGGCGATCAGGAACGGCAGAAACGCGCGCTTCTCCTGCCGGTACAGGCCCGGTGCCACGAACATCCAGATCTGGGTGGCGATCAGCGGGAAGCCGACGATCAGCGACACGAACGCCGAGAGCTTCACCGTGACGAAGAAGAACTCGAAGATGTCGAGCACCTGCAGCTTGTAGCCGTCCTGCAGGGCGGGCTGGATCAGGAACGAGAAGATCGGCTTCGCGAAGTAGAAGGTGACGACGAAGACCGCCGCGAAGCTCAGCAGCGCATAGATCAGCCGTTTGCGCAGCTCGATCAAATGATCGAGCAGCGGCATCGGCTTGTCGTCTTCGGGTCCGTCGTGCGCTTGGGTCAAAGGCCGGTCAAGGGAAGGGTCGTCTCGGTCAGGCGCGGGTTATGCCGCCCTTTGGCCGGCAATTCAAAGCGCTAATTGCCTATTCCGCCGCCGCCTTGGCGGGTTTTTCCCCCGTCTGCGGCGCTTCGGACACAGGGGATACGGCCTCCGGCGCTGCAGGCTCGGAAGGCGTCGCCTGGGCGACCGTCGTCGTTTCCGTTGCCGTATCCGCCGCCGTCGTCCCGGCCGCGGGCTCGGCGGCGATCTGCGGCGCCGACTCGGGCTCGGCCAGCGGATTGTCGAAGCTCGCCTTGGCCTCGTTGAAGGCCTTCTCGCCCTCGGCCATGCCTTCCTGGATGTGCTGGCGAATCTGCTGCGTCGGGTCGAGCGACTTCAGGTCGAGGCCGTCGCTGGTTCCCGCGAGCTGCTTCTTCACGTCCTCGAGCTCGGTCTGGCGGATCATCTCGTCGACATGGCCGCGGAACTCGGAAGCCATGCCGCGCATCTGGGCCATCCACTTGCCCCAGGTGCGCAACAGGCCGGGCAGCTCCTTGGGGCCGATGACGACGAGCGCGACGATCGCAATGACCAGCAGCTCAGGACTGTCGATACCGAACATGGAAAGGCGACGCTACGGCAGCGCCGATCAGACCTTGGCGGTGCTGTCCTGGCGCGCCTGATTGGGCGACGCGGTCGAAGTCTGGGCCTCGATCGGCTTGGCCGAATCGCCCGGCTGGCCCTGCGCCGTGTTCTGCTCGGCATTGTCGCCCGAAACGCCCTTCTTGAAGGCCGACAGTCCCTTGCCGAAGTCGCCCATCAGCGACGAAATCTTGCCGCGACCGCCGAACAGCAGCAGCACGACTGCCAACACGATCAGCCAATGCAGCGGACTCATTGAACCCATGTGAATGCTCCCGAAAACCGTAGTGGTTCGCCCTTGCCCAATTATGGCATCCGCGCTGAAGCCCCGGCAACCTGTCGAATCAAGGCCTTATTGCGGCCTATGGCGCCAAGGTCAGCAGCGCACGATCAGCACCGCCCGAGTCAGCTCTTCTGCTCTTCGACCGCCAGCGGTTCGTCGGCCTCGTCCTCGGTGGGCTCGAGCGGCAGATCAGGCTCCTCCGGCCTGAATATGGGAGGCTGGGCCCGCGGGTCCAAGAGGCCGGCGGCCTTCATTTCTTCGTGGCCCGGCAGGTCGTCGAGCGACGGCAGGCCGAAATGCTCCAGGAAGAAGTCCGTGGTGCCCCAGGTGACCGGCTTTCCGGGCGCCCGGCGACGGCCCATCGGCTTGATCCAGTTCTGCTCGAACAGCAGGTCCAGGGTGCCCTTGCTGAGGCCCACGCCGCGCACCTGCTCGATCTCGGCGCGGGTCACGGGCTGGTGGTAGGCGATGATCGCCAGGGTCTCGATCGCCGCCCGCGACAGTTTGCGCGTCACCGGTCGCTCGATCTTGAGCTTCTCGGAAAGGTCAGGCGCCGTGCGGAAAGCGTAGCCGCCTGCGACCTTCACCAGGTTCACGCCGCGGTTGGCGTACATCTCGGCCAGGTCGGCCAGCAGGCGCGCCACGTCGGCGTCGTTGGGCAGGCGGTCGGCCAGCTCCTTCTCGTCCAGCGCCTGGGTCCCGGCGAAGACCAAGGCCTCCAGAAGACGGAGGTGCTGGGCATGGTCGGGCGATACGACGTCGGTGACGGGCGCTGCCGGCGCCGCGGCAGCCACCTCGACAGGAGCCTCGACCGGCTCGGCCGTCAGCTCCTCGACCTCGCCTTCCTCGAGATCCTCCTCGGACTCCTCTTCGTCGTCGTCATCTTCGTCGTCGTCATCGTCGTCCGAATCGTCGTCATCGTCATCGTCATCGTCGTCATCGTCGTCATCGGAATCGTCGTCGTCATCCGACATCTCGTCATGGGAGTCCTCGTCGTCCGATTCCTCGACCTCGGCTTTCTCCTTCGCGGCCGAGAGGCCAGCCGCCGCCAGAAGCGCGACGAGCGCCTCGAGGTCTTCGACGGGAATGGTTTCAGGTGCTGACATGATGGAGGTCACCGCGGTTCGGTGCGTTTACGCAGTTGGATGGGGCCAAATCGCTCGGTCTGGCGCAGCTCGATCTGCCCGTCCTTGGCAAGCTGGAGGCCCGCGACGAAGGTCGAGGCGATCGCCGAGCGCCGGCGCGTCGGATCGGTCAGCCCGGCCGGCAGGAAGGCCTCCAGCGTCTGCCAGTCGATGGCGATGCCCAGCATGCGGCCGAGCCGCTCCGCCGCCTCCTCGACCGAGAAGAACTGCATCGGGGCGATCTGGTAGGTGTCGGCATCCTTGGGCCGGACCTGATGACCGTAGGCCTGCAGCAGGTCGTAGAGCTTCACGTCCCAGATGGCGCGGCGCACGACCACCACGCCTTCCGGCATGCCGCGCGAGAAGATGTCCTTGCCGAGCTGCGGCCGCGCCATCAGTCGAACGCCCGCCTCCTGCATCGCCTCGAGGCGGCGCAGCTGCCATTGCAGGGCGTCGGCCATCTCCTGACCCGACGGCTCCTCCCCGGCCGGCGGCTCGGGCAGCAGCAGGCGGGACTTGAGGTAGGCCAGCCACGCCGCCATCACGAGGTAGTCTGCGGCCAGCTCGAGCCGCAGGCGCTTGGCCTGCGCGACGTGGGCGAGATACTGGTCGACCAGCGCCACCATCGAGATGCGCCGCAAATCGACCTTCTGGTCGCGGGCGAGCGTCAGCAGCAGGTCGAGCGGACCTTCGAAGCCCTCGAGATTGACGATCAGCTCGCCCTCGCCCGGCGCGATCACGTCGGGTCCGGCGGCGGCAAATCCGTCAGCAGGCGGTGACGCGTTTTGATCGCTCATACGAGCACCGGTTTAATCCAGCGGGTCCGCCTGTCGCCACTGGATTCCCGGCTGCCTTATCCCCATTCGGGCAGCAGTTCTGTGAGCCTTTTCCGGGTGTCGCGCGCGGCCTGCGGGGAGCGGTGGCGAGCGAGATACCGGCGGCCCTCCTCGAACCGCCGAACGGCCTCCCGGGTCATGGCGCCGGCGTTGCTCGCGACCTCGATCATCTCGGCCGGGTCGCCGTTGCAGTGAAGGGCGATGTCGCAGCCGGCGGCCAGCACCTTCGCCGCCCGCTCGCCGAGCGTCCCGCCCAGGGCCTGCATGGAAAGGTCGTCCGACAGCAGCAGGCCGTCGAAGCCGATATGGCCGCGCACCACCTCCTTCACGCCCTGTGCCGAAACGGTCAGGACCGCATTTGGATCGACCGCCTCGTAGATCACGTGCGCGGTCATCGCCCACGGCAGGTCGCTCAGCAGCTTGAAGGGCAGGAAGTCGGTGCGCTCCAGCGTGTCGCGCGGCTCGGTCACCGTCGGCGCAGCATGGTGCGAATCGACCATTGCGCGGCCGTGGCCTGGGATGTGCTTGATGACCGGCATCACGCCCTCGGCCATCAGACCCTCGGCGGCGGCGCGACCGATCGCGGCGACCGCCTCGGGCTGCTCGGCATAGGCGCGATCGCCGATCACCGAGTGCGCGCCCGGCAGAGCGATGTCGAGCACCGGCAGGCAGTCGACGTCACAGCCGACCGACGCGACGTCGAACGCCAACAGCCGCGCGTTCAGTCGCGCTGCTTCGAGGCCGGCTTCCGGATTGCGCGCATAGAGATCGCCCAGCACGCGGCCTGGCGGTGCTTTGCGCCAGTGCGGCGGCTTCAAGCGGGCGACGCGGCCGCCTTCCTGATCGATCAGCACCGGCGCCTCGGCGCGGGCGACGCACGAGCGCAGCTCGTCGGTCAGCCGCAGCGTCTGCTCCGGCGTGTCGATGTTGCGCGCGAAGAGGATGAAGCCCAGCGGATCGGCGTCCCGAAAGAACGCGCGCTCCTCCGCGGTGAGCACCGTGCCGGCGCAACCGAAGATGACTGCCTTCATTGGACCGCGCCACTCCAGTGGCGCTCATGCGCATGATGCGCCACTGGAGTAGCGTGGTCCGATGAGAACATTACCGTGCCGGCGGGACGACGACGCAGTCCGTCCGGCGGCTCTTGAGGGTGCCGCAAATGCTCTGCGCCTGCTTCTCGTCGAGCGGGCCGGCCTGCACACGGTACCAGGTGCCCTTGTCGCCGAGATCGACCTTGGTCGGCTGCATGCGCAGGTTGGCGAGCACGTCGCCGTGCGCCGCCTGCAGCTTGGCCCAGGTCGACTTGGCGACCTCCTCGCTCTTGGCCGAGGCGAGCTGCACGCGCCAGCCGCCGGTCGGGCCGGAGATGCCCTCGATCAGGCTGGCGATGGTCGTGCCGCCGTCATTGGCCGGCGGGGTGGTGGTCGGCGCCTGGGTCACGGTCGGGGCGTTGGGCGGCGGAGTCGGCGTCGGTGTCGCCGGAGTCGCAGCCGCTGCCGGTGGGGTCGTCGCCGGTGCGCTGCCGTTGGCCGACTGGATCGGCGTCGGGGTCTTGCTGGCCTCCGGCTCCTTGGGCGCGGTCGGCAATGGCATGCCGCCCGGGGGCAGCTTGGGGGTGACCGGCCCGGGCAGCAGCTTCTCGGGCTGGACCGGCACGGCGCCGGGAGCGATCCGGTTGTAGACCTCCTTGTCCTGGTCCGGCGGGATCAGGCCGCCGGCGTTATCGGGCTTCACCCGGGTCGGCGTGGTCGGCGCCTGGACGACCAGGGGCTCCAGCCCCTTGCCGCCCGCCCGGACGTCCTGGTTGTGCGCCCACCACACCACCCCGCCGAAGCTGGCGATGGCGGCGAACGACACCATGAATGTCAGGATGGCGCCGCGGCGACGGTTGACCTTGGTCAGGAGCGAGTCCCGCGGCGGCGGCGGGATCGAATCGGGTTCATACGCGACGGGCCGCGCCTGCGGCTCCAGCCGCATGGTCGCCACCGACTCGTTCGGTCGGTAGATCTTTGGACCGTCGCCGGAGGGGGGCCGGCGGATGTGCATCGTGTCCTTAT
Organism: Reyranella sp.; assembly: GCA_035293665.1. Classification (GTDB taxonomy): domain Bacteria; phylum Pseudomonadota; class Alphaproteobacteria; order Reyranellales; family Reyranellaceae; genus Reyranella. The sequence continues at coordinate 8,567 of DATGMK010000029.1, forward strand.
CTCATTTCTTCGACGGGCGTGACGCCGAAGACCTTTAGACCCGATCCTATCACAATTCCCACGGCCTGTACCAACGCAAGGCGCGCCCGCGTGAGCTCGGCATTGCTCTCGACGATGAAGCGCAGCGACGGCTCGTCCCGGCCGCGGTTCCAATGGGCATGGAAGGCGGCGGCGAGGTCGTACAGATAGAAAGCAATGCGATGAGGCTCATGCGCGGCGGCCGCAGCCTCGACCTGGCGCGGCCATTGGGCAATCAGGCGCACCAACGCGCGTTCGCCGGCATCGTCCAGATGGTCGAGAGGGGTGCTGTCCAACCCATCGACCCCGATGCCGGCGGCGCTCGCCTGCCGCATGACGCTGCGGCTGCGTGCATGGCCATATTGCACGTACCAGACGGGATTATCGCGTGACTGTTCTGTGGCCTTTGCCAGGTCGAAGTCGAACGGGGCGTCGTTCTTGCGGGTCAGCATGGTGAACCGCACGACATCGGGACCGACCTCGTCGAGCAGGTCGCGCAGGGTCACGAAGGTTCCGGCCCGCTTGGACATGCGCACCAGCTCGCCGTTGCGCATCACGCGCACCAGCTGGCAGAGCTTCACATCGAGCTCGCCCTTCCCCTTGGTGATGGCGCTGACCGCCGCCTTCATGCGCTTCACGTAGCCGCCATGGTCGGCGCCCCAGATGTCGATCATGTCGGCGAAGCCGCGGCGGAACTTGTCGTGGTGGTAGGCGATGTCGTTGGCGAAGTAGGTCCACGACCCATCCGACTTCTTGAGCGGCCGGTCGATGTCGTCGCCGAACTTGGTGGCCTTGAACAAGGTCTGCTCGCGATCCTCCCAGTCGTCGGGCTTCTTGTCCTTGGGCGGCTCGAGCCGGCCGGTATAGATCAGCCCCTGCCGCGACAGCTCCTGGAAGGCTCTATCGACCGCGCCACTCTCCACCAGCGCGCGCTCGGACGAGTAGACCGCGATGTCGACGCCCATCGTCTCGAGGTCGGCCTTGATCTCGGCCATCAGGAACTCGATGGCGAAGGCGCGCATGGGCGGCAGCCAGTCGGCTTCCGGCTTGTCGATCCAGCGCGCGCCGTCGCGCCGGGCGATCGCCGCCCCGACCTCTTTCAGGTACTCGCCGGGATAGAGGCCCTCGGGGATCGTGCCGATATGCTCGCCCAGCGCCTCCCTGTAGCGCAGGAAGGTCGAGCGCCCGAGCGTGTCGACCTGCGCGCCGGCATCGTTGATGTAGTACTCCTTGGTGACGGCGTAGCCCGCCTTCGCGAGCAGGTTCGCGAGCGCATCGCCCACCACCGCCCCGCGCGCGTGCGCCACGTGCAGCGGGCCGGTCGGATTGGCCGAGACGTATTCGACGTTCACCTTCTTGCCGCCGCCCATCGACGAATCGCCATAGGCGATGCCCTGTTTCAGGCACTCGCGCAGCCGCTCGAGCCAGAAGGAGTCGGTGAGCTTGAGGTTGATGAAGCCCGGCCCTGCAACCGCGCCATCGACCACGTCGGGATCGGCCTTGAGTCGCGGCAGCAGCGCGTCGGCAATCTCGCGCGGCTTCTTCTTCGCGGCCTTGGCCAGCACCATGGCGGCGTTGGTCGCAATGTCGCCATGCGCGGCATCGCGCGGCGGCTCGGCGGTGATGGCGGAGAAATCGAGCCCGGCCGGCAATTCGCCGGCCGCCTGCATCGCGCCCAGCGCGGCCTCGATCACCCCGATGAAATGGCGATAGGGATTCATGGGGCGCGGGTATTGCCCAATCCGCGGGGTTTGTCATCTGGGCGGCGAAACCTCCTGCCGTCCCGGACCGTTTCCCCTGCTCCACCACGCAGGAGGCAAACCATGGACAAGGAACATGTGAAGGGCGCCGCCGACAAGGCCAAGGGCGCCGTCAAGGAAGCCGCCGGCAAGGTCACCAACGACAAGGGCCTGGAGGCGGAAGGCAAGATCGACAAGGCCAAGGGCGACATGCACAAGGCCGCCGGCGATGTGAAGGACGCCGTCAAGGACGCGACCAAGCGCTGAGCGCGCGATTGTCCGATACCGACGAAAGGCCGTCCGCAAGGGCGGCCTTTTCGTGCCGCAGTTGGCGGTTGGCGATCAAATCGACCGCGTGGCCTCGCTGTGGTGGGTGCCCACGGCTGCAACGGGACCGCTGCGGAGGTCGTTGTTCACGTATGTCGGACCGCCTTCACATTCTCCTGCGCGCCACGGGCGGCGTCCTCGGCGCCGTCGTTCGGCCCCTCTCGCTCCGACGGTTCCGTCGCTCGGACCGGCCGCGCTGGGAGACCTGGCCGCCGCTTCTGTGAGCCGCTTGCCTCCGAATCCTGGAGATCAGGCCCAGCCGAACTCCTTCATCGCCCAACCCGCATTCGAGACCTTGGTCATGTGCCGGATCTTGGGCCCGTCGAATTCCATCGCGGAGACGTAGTCGGAGCGCGTGCTCTTGCCGGTCGGCGGCGGGCCACCCGCACCGGTGTGCGTGCCGCTGAAGATCGCATAGCCGTCACCACAGTGCGCCCGCGTCGGTCGCGAAGGACCTGATCTCGTAGCGCCCGTCCGAGTTCCCCTCTCGCTTCGCGGATGCTGTTCCCTTCGAGCGCGGCCCGCAACACCCTCGATCGAGGCGCGCGAGCGATGGTCCGTCGTCGGGATGTCTTGTAGCATCGGGCATACGAGCGAGGCACCACCATGGGCAATTTGAAGGACAAGCACGTTGTCATCACCGGCGGGACGGGTGCGCTCGGCTCGGCGGTCGCAAAGGCCCTGGTCGAGGCTGGCGCGCTCTGTCATGTGCCGGCGATCGAGACCAGCGTACCGGCCGATCGTTTCCCGAAGAACGGCGTGTCGGTCGCGACGCACATCGATCTCTCCGACGAATCGGCTGTCGAGAACTTCTATGCCAAGCTGCCGCCGCTGCATGGCGTGGTGAACATCGCCGGTGGCTTCGCCTGGGCGCCGATCGCCGACAGTCCGCTTAAAGTCCTGCAACAGCAGCTCTCGATGAACTTCGTGTCGTGCGCGTTGAGCTGCCGCGCCGCGGTCGCCAACTTCCGCAAGGCCGGAACCGGCGGCCACATCGTCAACATCACGGCGCGGCCGGCGCTCAATCCGCGCCAGGGCGCCAGCATGACGGCCTACACCGCGTCGAAGGCCGCGGTCGCCGCCTTCACGGTGGCGCTCGCCGAGGAGCTCAAGGGCGACAATATCTCGGTGATCGCACTCGCCCCCTCGACCATCGACACGCCGACCAACCGCCGCGACATGCCCAAGGCCGACCATGCGAGCTGGGTGAAACCCGCCGCGATCGCCGAGCTGATCGTCGCCCATCTCGGCCTCAGCGAGACCATCAACTCCGGCGCGCTGATCCCGGTCTACGGCAAGGCGTAACGTTGGCCTGCCGCCGTGGCTTTTTCAAAGTTGCTCTTGGACTTTGCGAAGATGGTCGAGGAGGAGCCTGAGAAACGGAGAGCCATGCTTTCGGACGCCCTGGAGCGCTTGGGCACCGCCAAGGAGGTCTTTGCCTTTGCGAGAGAGGAGTAGCTTGCAAAGCGGCTACGTCCACAAATCGAACAGCCGCTTGTGCTCGTCGAGGGCGAAGCGGTCGGTCATGCCGGCGATGTAGTCGGCGACGATGCGGGCGCGGGCGGCGCGCTCGGCCGCCTCGGCGCGCTCGCGCCACGGCGGCGGCAGGCAGTTGGGTTCGGCGAACAGCAGGCCGAACAGGTCCATCACCACGCGGCGCGCCTTGGAGTGCGAGCGGTTGAGCAGCCAGTGCTCGTACATGCGGGTGTAGAGGAACTTCTTCACCGTGCGGTCGGTCGCCGTCATCGCTTCGGAAAAAGCGACGACCGGCCGGCCGAGCGCGCGGATCTCCGCCACCGACTTCGGCTTCGCCTCGGCGAGGCGGCGGCGGGTCTCGGCCAGCACATCCTCGACCATGGCGTTGATCATGCGCCGGATCGCCTCGTGGATCAGGCGCGGCTCGGAGATGCCGGGATACTGCCGCTCGACCTTGACGAACATCTCGCCGACCAGCGGCAGGTCGCGCAGGTCGGCGATCTCGAACAGGCCCGCGCGCAGGCCGTCGTCGATGTCGTGGTTGTTGTAGGCGATGTCGTCGCTGAGCGCCGCGACCTGCGCCTCCGGCCCGGCATAGCCCTCGAGCTCGAGATCGTGATCGCGGCAGTATTCGACGATCGCGGCCGGCAGGTCGGTCAGCACGCGGCCGTCCTTGAGCAAGGGGCCGTTGTGCTTCACCGCGCCCTCGAGCGTCTCCCAGGTGAGGTTCAGCCCGTTGAACTCGGCGTAACGCTCCTCGAGCTTGGTCAGGATGCGCAAGGTCTGGGCGTTGTGGTCGAAGCCGCCGAACGGCTTCATTGCCGCGTGCAGCGCCTCCTCGCCGGCATGGCCGAACGGCGTGTGGCCGAGATCGTGGGCCAGGGCCACCGCCTCGCCCAGATCCTCGTCGAGCCGCAAGGTCCGGCAGATGGTGCGGGCGATCTGCGCCACCTCGAGCGAATGGGTCAGACGCGTCCGGTAGTGATCGCCCTCGTGATAGACGAAGACCTGGGTCTTGTGCTTCAGCCGTCGGAACGCGGTCGAATGGATGATGCGGTCGCGGTCGCGCTGGAACGGGCTGCGTGTCGGAGCCTCGGGCTCGGCATGCAGGCGGCCGCGTGTCTCCCAGGGGAGCGTCGCGTAGGGCGCAAGCGGTTGCGGACGCCAGGACTCGTCGGCCATCGGCCGTTTGTCTAGCCCGTCCCCGTCGCCTCAACAACCTCGTGCATGCCGTCCCAGATCATGTCGCCCGCCACATAGACGATGATCAGGAAGCCGATCCACGCCACCCAATGGTAGCGGTCGAGGATGCGGGCGATGAAGTTCGACGCCACCGCCATCAGGATCACCGACAGGATCAGGCCGAACCACAGCACCGCCAGATGATCGCGCGCCGCACCCGCAACGGCGAGCACGTTGTCGAGCGACATCGAGACGTCGGCGGCGATGATCTGGACCATCGCCTGGCGCATCGTCTTGGGCGGCGCCTTGGCATCCGCCGTTCCGTCCGCGCTGTGCCGCGGCCGGCCGCGCAGCTCGCGGTACATGCGCCAGGCCACCCACAGCAGGAGGAGCCCGCCGGCCAGGGTCAGGCCGATGATCTGCAGCAGCTGCGTGGTGATCGCGGCGAAGCCGATGCGCAGCACGGTCGCGCCGGCCACGCCCCAGAAGATGATCTTCGTCCGGTTCTCGGCCGGAAGACCGGCGACCGCCATGCCGATGATGATGGCGTTGTCGCCCGACATCACCAGGTCGATCAGGACGACCTGGAGCAGCGCGCTGAGCTGGGCCGCGCCGAAGTCGAGACCGAGCGCCTCCATCATCTCAATCCTGGAGGCCGATCGTCAGGCCCGGTCGGACCGTTCGCGCCGGGCGACCAGGTACAGGCCGATCACGACCACCAGGCCGGCGCTGAAGGCGGCCAGGCTGCGCTCGGCATGCGGCAGCGCGCCGTCGAGGAAGGAGGCGATCGAGCCGGGCCGCACGAACTGCACGAGATTGCCGCCGGCGTCGGCCTTCTCGAAGCGGCCGTCGCCCGCGATGACCTCGCCCGCGATCCAGCCGATCAGCGCCGCGCCGGCGAGGCCGATCCAGGCGTAGCGGTCCAACAGGTGCGAGATCAGGCCGGCGCCCAGCATGATGATCGGCACCGACAGCAGCAGGCCGATGGTGATCAGCGCGAAGTTGCCGTGCGCCGCGGCGGCAATGGCGATCGCGTTGTCGAGGCTCATCACCGCGTCGGCAATCACGATGGTCGAGATCGCGGCCCACAACGTGGCGTGGGCGCGCACCTCGGCCGAACCCTTGTCCTCGATCACGAGCTTGATGCCGATCCACAGCAGCAGCGTGCCGCCCGCCAGCTTGAGATAGGGCACGCCGAGCAGCAGGCCGATCACGGCGCAGAACACCACGCGCAGCAGCACCGCGCCCAGGCTGCCGAAGAAGATGGCACGCTGGCGCAGCCGGTCCGGCAGGTTGCGCGAGGCCATGGCGATGACCACCGCGTTGTCGCCTGACAGCACGATATTGGAGAGCACGATCTTGCCGACCGATGCCCAGAAGGCGGCGGACCACAGCTCGATCGCCGCGAAGTCGCCCAGGATCATCTCGATGATGGGCATCAGACCGAACAGGCCGTCCTCGAGCTCGACTGCTTCCATCTGCCAATCTCCCTAAGGGTCTCCCTACTTCTGCGCGCTGTGCGCCTTTTGTGCCTCGTGTCCGCTCTCCCTGTCGGCGCGCGCGGCATTGCGCTTGGAGAGATAGAGGCCGACCAGCAGCACGACCGCCGCACCGAGCGCCGCCATGACGGTCTCGGCCTGCGGCAGGAACGAATCGAGCCAGGCGGCGGTCGAGCCGGGCTTCACGACCTCGATGAAGTGGCCGTTGGCGTCGAGCTGCTCCATGCGTCCGTCGTCGGCGATCACGCCGCCGGCGATCCAGCCGATCAGGCCGGCGCCGACCATGCCGACCCATGGGAAGCGGTTGAGGACGCTCGCGATCAGCGTCGCCCCCAGCATGATGATCGGCACGCTGACGAACAGGCCGATCGTGATCAGCGTCATGTCGCCCTTGGCGGCGGCGGCCATGGCGATGGCGTTGTCGAGGCTCATGATGGTGTTGGCGAGCGTGATCGTCCCGACCGCGGCGAGCAGCGTGCCGTGCTGCTTGATCTTGCCCTCGGAGTCTTCCTCCTCCTGGGTCATCAGCTTGATGCCGATCCACAGCAGCATCGCGCCGCCGACCAGCTTCAGGTACGGGATGGTGAGCAGGAAGTTCACGATGCCGCAGAAGATGATCAGCATCACGATGGCGCCCAGGCTGCCGTACATGATGGCCGGGCGGCGCTGATGCTCGGGCAGGCCGTGGCTCGCCAGCGCAATGACGACAGCGTTGTCACCCGACAGGATGACGTTGGCGATCATGATCTTCCACAGCGCGACCCAGAAGGCCGCGGAGCTCAGATCCGGAACCGAAAAATGCATTACCCCTTCTCCGGGCTTCCATCGCCCTTCGTTGGCGGGCACCATATCGGAATCACTTGGACTGTACACCGCGATTTGGGCGGCGACGGAACGGACACACGAGACGCGAAATGGCGAGCAGCAGCGGCTACAACAAGATGTTCCCGGTCTCGTGGACGGAATTGCACCGCGACGCGCGCGCGCTCGCGTGGCGGCTCGTCGAGCTCGGGCCCTTCAAGGGGCTGGTGGCGATCACCCGCGGCGGGCTGGTGCCTGCGGCGATCATCGCCCGCGAGCTGAACCTGCGCCTGATCGACACCGTGTGCAGCTCGACCTACGACCGCATGGCGCGCGGCGCCAGGGTCGAGATCCTGAAGGGCACCGCGGCCGAGCAGGAGAAAGGCGCAGGCTGGCTGATCGTCGACGACCTGGTGGATACCGGCGTCACCGCCAAGGCGGTCCGGGCGTTGCTGCCGCAAGCCCATTTCGCCACGGTCTATGCGAAACCCGCTGGCCGGCCCGCCGTCGATACCTATATCACCGAGGTGAGCCAGGACACCTGGATCCTCTTCCCTTGGGACCAGGAGGCGGTGATGGCCAAGACGATCGCGGAACTCAAAGCCGGGCAGTAATACTTTCCTGTCATCCTGAGCGCAGCGAAGGATCGCATGCCGATTGCGAGCGGCGTGCTCGTTGAAGCGCCATGAGGTCCTTCGCTACGCTCAGGACGACAGGGTGCGAAGGAAGCTTTAGATGAAGAACCTCTGGTCCAACTCCGACGCCAAGGCTGCGATCGACGCCCATGCCAAGAAGGGCATCGGCGAGGATCTCGCGCTGCGCGTCTACACCACGCGGCTGCTGGGCGGGGAGCCGAAGCTGGTGCTGCATGGCGGCGGCAACACCTCGGTGAAGACGCGCATGGCGGACATCACCGGCCAGACGATCGACGTCCTGTGCGTCAAGGGCAGCGGCTGGGACATGGGGACGATCGAGTCGCCCGGCCTGCCGGCCGTTCGGCTGGCGCCGCTCAGGGAGCTGCACGGGCTGCAGGCGCTCAGCGACGAGGACATGGTCAACGTCCAGCGCAGCAACCTGCTCGATTCGAAGTCGCCGAACCCGTCGGTCGAGACGCTGCTGCACGCCTTCCTGCCGCACAAGTTCATCGACCACACGCATTCCAACGCCGTGCTGGCGCTGACGGACCAGCCCGACGGCGACGCGCTGGCGGCCGATCTCTACGGCAGGCGCGCCGCGCTGGTGCCCTACGTCATGCCGGGCTTCGCGCTCGCCAAGAAGTGCAGCGAGGTCGGCCAGGCCAATCCGGACGTCGAAGGCCTGATCCTGCTGAAGCACGGCATCTTCACCATGGGCGCGACGGCCGAAGAGGCCTACGTCCGCATGATCGACCTCGTCACGCTGGCCGAGCAGCGGCTCGCCAAGGCCACGCGCAAGATCTTCCCCGGTGCCGACCTGCCGGCGAAGCCCGCGACCGTCGCAGAGATCGCGCCGATCCTGCGCGGCCTGATGTCGATCCCGAGCAAGACCGGCGGCCGCGAGGCGGCGCAGCGCTTCGTGTTCGAGTTCCGCAGCAATCCGGAGATCCTGGCCTTCGTGAACGGCAAGGAGATCGCGCGCTACAGCCAGCAGGGACCGGTGACGCCCGACCACGCGATCCGCACCAAGAACCTGCCGTTCATCGCGCCGGCGCCGGAGGCCGGCAAGCTCGACGCGTTCCGCAAGGACGCCAAGGCCGCGCTCGAGAAATTCGCCGCCGACTATCACGCCTATTTCACGCGCTACAACGGCAAGCAGATCGTGGCGAAGAAGGAGCTCGATCCGGTGCCGCGCGTGGTGCTGGTGCCGGGCGTCGGCCTGTTCGGCGTGGGCAACAGCGCGAAGGACGCCAGGATCGCCGCCGATCTCGCGGAGACCACCGTCGCGGTGATCGCCGATGCCGAGCGGCTCGGCTCCTACCAGTGCATCCCCGAGCCGGACATCTTCGACATCGAATACTGGTCGCTCGAGCAGGCAAAGCTCAGCAGCGCCGCCGAGAAACCGCTGGCACGGCGCATCGCCGTCGTGACCGGCGGCGCCTCGGGCATCGGCGCGGCGACGGCGGCGGCGTTCGCCAAGGAAGGGGCCGAGGTCGTGGTGATCGACCGCGACGTCTCCAAGGTGAAGAGCTTCGCCCTCGCTTGCGACGTCACCGATCCGGCGCAGGTGCGCGCGGCGTTCGACAAAATCGCAGCGACGTTCGGCGGCGTCGACATCGTGGTCTCCAACGCGGGCGCGGCCTGGCAGGGCAAGATCGGCGATGTCGACGACGCGACCTTGCGCCAGAGCTTCGAGCTCAATTTCTGGGCGCATCAAAGCGTGGCGCAGAATGCCGTGCGGATCATGCGCGCGCAGGGGCTGGGCGGCTGCCTCTTGTTCAACGCCTCCAAGCAGGCGGTGAACCCGGGCCCCGACTTCGGTCCCTACGGCCTGCCGAAGGCCGCGACCCTGTTCCTGATGCGCCAGTACGCGCTCGACCATGGCGCCGACGGCATCCGCTCGAACGCGGTCAACGCCGACCGCATCCGCTCGGGCCTGCTGACCGACGCCATGATCGCCCAGCGCTCCAAGGCGCGCGGCCTCAGCGAGGCGGACTATATGGGCGGCAATCTGCTCGGCCTCGAGGTGACGGCCGAGGATGTGGCGCAGTGCTTCGTGTCGCTCGCCAAGGCGCCGAAGACCACGGGCGCGGTGCTGACGGTGGACGGTGGCAACATCGCGGCCGCGCTGCGCTGAACCCTGTGCATAAGGGCTCCCGGCAAAGGTCCCTCTTGGGCAATGGACCGGCCCTCGCGGCGTGACGTGCGGGGCAAATTCACACGGCCATTGCCCATAATAGGACTCCGGTGCCGCATGGTGCAGAGTGGCGCCATGATGACGTTTGTCCCCGTCGAAGAAGACGGAAAGAAAGAAGATGGAAAGCGGGGTGGGGGTGTGGTGGGATTCCGGGATTCGCAGCGTCCGATGCCGCTGTCATCGGCATCGACCCGTCCCATGCCTTGGGACGGTTTGGGACTCCTTTGGCCCGATCCGGCGTTAGTGTCATTGTAGGCAACCGATGGACTTCCCCGTCACCCTCGTAAAGCTTGCCGGCTCGGTGGCGCTCCTGCTGTGGGGCGTGCATATGGTCGGCACCGGCGTGCAGCGCGCTTTCGGCGCGCGGCTGCGCAGCTTCCTGGGCGCCGCCCTGCGCAACCGGTTCAAGGCCTTCCTCGCGGGCCTGGGCGTGACGGCGGCGCTGCAGAGCAGCACCGCGACCGGGCTCATGGTGACGGGCTTCACCGCCAGCGGCCTGATCGACCTCGCTCCGGCGCTTGCCGTCATGCTGGGCGCCAATGTCGGGACCACCCTGATCGTGCAGGTCCTGTCGTTCGACGTCGCCGAGATCGCGCCGGCCTTCATCCTGGTCGGCGTGCTGCTGTTCCGCCGCGCCTCGGCCGGGCCGCGCGACTTCGGGCGGGTGCTGATCGGCCTCGGCCTGATGCTGATGGCGCTGGAGCAGTTCATCGCGCTGATCCGGCCTTACGAGGACGTGCCCAGCCTGCGCCTGCTGCTGGGCGCCATCGCCACCCAGCCGCTGCTCGACGTGCTGCTGGCCGCGGCGGTGACTTGGGCGGCCCATTCGAGCGTCGCGGTCGTGCTGGTCGTGATGTCGTTCGCGGCCCAGGGGCTGGTGCCGCCGATCGCGGCCTTCGCCCTGGTGCTGGGGGCCAATCTGGGCACCGCCATCAACCCGCTGCTCGAAGGCGGGGCGGGCGACGATCCGGCGGCGCGGCGCCTGCCGGTCGGCAATCTCGTGAACCGGCTGATCGGCGTCGTCATCGCCCTCGCCGCGCTGCCGTGGCTCAGCCGCCTGATGGTGATTGCCGAGCCCGACAATGCGCGCGCCGTCGCCGACTTCCACACCGCCTTCAACCTCGCAGTGGCGCTGGTCTTCTTCCCGCTGCTCAACCCCTACGCCCGGCTCCTGAAGCGCTGGCTGCCGGCGAAGCTCGACCAGAACGATCCCGGCCGGCCGATCTATCTCGACCCCGCGGCGCGCGAGACGCCGGTGCTGGCGCTGGGCGGCGCGGCGCGCGAGGCGTTGCGCATGGCCGACGTGCTGGAGAGCATGCTGAGCGGGCTGCGCGACACGTTCGAGCGCACCGACCGCCGCCAGATCGGCCAGACCAGGCGCATCGACGACGTGCTCGACCAGCTCAACACGGCAATCAAGGCCTATGTCACCGCGCTCGACGGCGATGCGCTGAGCGACGCCGACATCCGCCGCGCCCGCGAGATCCTGGCCTTCGCCACCAACATCGAGCAGGCCGGCGACATCGTCGCCCGCAACCTGCTGGGCATCGCCAACCGGCTGGACAAGCGCGGGCTCGCCTTCTCGGAGTCCGGCCGGACCGAGCTCCTGTCGATGATCGACCGGCTGATCGCCAACATCCGCACCGCCGCCTCGCTGTTCATGTCGGGCGACGAGCGCGCCGCCCGCCTGCTGGCGAGCGAGAAGGAGGTGTTCCGCTCCCTGCAGGCCGCCTCGATGGACGCCCATTTCGACCGGCTGCGGTCGCGCCGGCCCGACACGACCGAGACCAGCGCGCTGCATCTCGATGCCCTGCGCGACCTGAAGATCGTCAACAACCACATCGTGGCGGCGGCGGCCTATCCGGTGCTCGAGAACAAGGGCGAGCTGCTGCCGTCGCGGCTGCGCCAGACGGATTGAGGAAGCGTCGATGACATCGTTCGAGGTCCAGCCGCTGACCGACCATATCGGGGCCCGCCTGACCGGCATCGATGTCCGCAAGCCCCTCACGCCGGACGAGGTCGCCGCGATCGAGCGGGCGATGGACCGATACGCCGTGGTGGTGATGCCCGGCCAGGACATCACGGACGAGCAGCAGCTCGCCTTCACGCGCAACTTCGGCCCGCTCGAGGAAGGCGCCAACTCCGGCGCGCGGGACGCGGAGCTGCGCCTGCCCGTGGTGTTCGCCGATGTCTCGAACCTCGACAAGGAGGGCCGCATCGCTTCGCGCGACAACAAGAAGCGTATGGCGGCGCTGGGCAACCGGCTGTGGCACTCCGATGCGTCGTTCCGCGCGACGCCGGCCCGCTACTCGATCCTGAGCGGCCGGGTCGTGACCACCGACGGCGGCAATACCGAGTTCGCCGACATGCGCGCGGCCTACGACGCGCTCGATTCCGCGACCAAGGCCGAGATCGAGGACCTGGTGTGCGAGCACTCGCTGATCTACTCGCGCGGCCAGCTCGGCTTCAGCGAGTTTCTGCCGAACGAGCGCGTGGCGATGGCGCCGGTGCGCCAGCGGCTGGTGCGGACCCATCCGGTGACCGGCCGCAAGTCGCTGTTCCTCGCCGCGCACATCGGCACGATCGTCGGGTGGCCGCGGCCCGAGGCGATGGCCTTCATCCGCGACCTGATGGAGCACGCCACCCAGCCGCAGTTCGTCTATGTCCATCGCTGGACGCGGCACGACCTGGTGATGTGGGACAACCGCACGACCATGCATCGCGTACGCCGCTTCGACGATCTCCACGTCGTGCGCGACATGCGCCGCACCACGACGCGCAGCGAAGGGCCGACGGTGCAGCAGCCGCACTGAATTGGCGCAAATCGCTTGACCATTCTCGGGCCGAGGCGTATCGGCGCAGCGCTCCTGCCGCCGCCGACGCGAGGATGAAACACAAGATGGATAGCCACCCATTATGCGCCGCACCGATCCGACTCGCTCGGGTCAGCCGCCGCTGGGATTGGCCGGCGAGAGGCTGAGCCCCAACCTCTACGATCTCGCCATCTTCATCCTGATCGCGGCAGCCTTCGCGATTCTCGCGCACGGCGCGCGCCAGATCGCCGCCCCGGCCGAACGGCTGGTCGGCCAGCCGATCGTCCTCGACCCGATTAACCTGCCCGAATACGCGCTGCGCACGACGCTCCGCATGTTCGCGGCGATCGTCGCCTCGCTGGTCTTCACCTTCGTGGTCGCCACCCTGGCCGCCAAGAGCCGCAAGGCCGAGCTGGTGATCCTGCCGGCGCTCGACATCCTGCAGTCGGTCCCGGTGCTGGGCTTCCTCACCTTCACCGTCACCTACTTCCTGCACCTGTTTCCCGGCAGCGAGCTGGGCGCGGAATGCGCGGCGATCTTCGCCATCTTCACCAGCCAGGCCTGGAACATGGCCTTCAGCTTCTACCAGTCGCTGCGCACCGTGCCGCGCGACCTGGTCGAGGTCAGCGAGCATTTCCAACTCTCGCCCTGGCTCACTTTCTGGCGGCTCGAGGCGCCGTTTGCCGCGCCCGGGCTGATCTGGAACACCATGATGTCGATGTCGGGCGGCTGGTTCTTCGTGGTCGCATCCGAGGCGATCACCGTGGGCGACACGACGATCAAGCTGCCGGGCATCGGCTCGTGGCTCGCCGTGGCGATCGACGAGCAGGACATCGGCGCCGTCGTCCTGGCGGTGGCGACGATGGCGGTCGTGATCCTGCTGTACGACCAGCTGGTCTTCCGGCCGATCGTCGCCTGGGCCGACAAGTTCCGCTTCGAGCAGACCGCCGCCAGCCAGCGGCCGCGCTCCTGGGTCTACGACCTGTGGCGCCGCGCCCGGCTGACGCGACGCACGGCGCAGGCCGTGGGCTGGCTGGGCGCGGGGGTCGAGCGCCTGCTACCCCGCCCGCGCGCGAGGCCGATAGTCATGCGCTCCTCCACCGCGCGCCCGTTCGACATCGTCTGGATCGCGCTGGTGCTGGCGATCGTCGCCTACGCGCTGTGGCGCATCGTCGTCTTCACCCGCCAGTCGCTCGATTGGCACGACGTGGTGATCGCCGTCGAGATGGGTTTCCTGACCTTCGCCCGCGTGGTCGTGCTGATCGCGCTCGCCAGCGTGATCTGGGTGCCGGCCGGCGTGTGGATCGGGCTGCGGCCGTGGGCCGCCTCGAAGGTCCAGCCGGTGGCGCAGTTCCTCGCCGCCTTCCCGGCCAACGTGCTGTTCCCGATCGCCGTGGTCGTCATCGTCCACTGGCATCTCAATGCGGACGTTTGGCTCAGCCCGCTGATGGTGCTGGGCACCCAGTGGTACATCCTGTTCAACGTGATCGCCGGTGCCTCGGCCTTCCCGACCGACCTGCGCGAAGCCTCGACCCTGTTCCGGCTGCGGCAGGGCCAGTGGTGGCGCCGGGTGATCATCCCGGGGATCCTGCCCTACTACGTCACCGGCGCGCTGACCGCGGCCGGCGGCTCGTGGAACGCCTCGATCGTCGCCGAGGTGGCGAGCTGGGGCGACACGCGGCTACGCGCGGCCGGACTCGGTTCCTATATCGCCGATGCGACAGCGGCCGGCGATTATGCTCGCGTCGTGCTCGGCATCGGCGTGATGTCGGTCATGGTCGTCTCGTGCAACCGCCTGCTCTGGCGGCCGCTCTACCGCCTGGCCGAGCGGCGCTACCGTCTGGATTGAGAGGATCGCCATGGACACCGTCCTGCCCTCGACCACCGACGACCTGCTGGTCGCCGACCATGTCCGCAAGCTCTATCCCAAGGGCAGCGGCGAGGACCTGCTGGTGCTCGAGGACGTCACCTTGCGGCTGCGCACCAACGAGATCGTCTCGCTGCTCGGCCGCTCGGGCTCCGGCAAGTCGTCGCTGCTGCGCATCATCGCCGGCCTGATGCCGCCCAGCAGCGGCACGGTGTCGATCGCCGGCCGGCCGGTGCAGGGCCCCGCGCCGGAAGTCGCGATGGTGTTCCAGACCTTCGCCCTCTTTCCCTGGCTCACCGTGCTGGAGAATGTCGAGATCGGCCTGGAGGCGCAGCGCGTGCCGTCGGCCGAGCGCCACAAGCGCGCGCTGGCGGCGATCGACCTGATCGGCCTCGACGGCTACGAGAGCGCCTATCCGAAGGAGCTGTCGGGCGGCATGCGCCAGCGCGTCGGCCTCGCGCGCGCGCTGGTCGTGCATCCGCGCCTGCTGCTGATGGACGAGGCCTTCTCGGCGCTCGACGTGCTGACGGCCGAGACGCTGCGCACCGACCTGCTCGACCTGTGGTGCGAGGGCCGCATGCCGATCTCGTCGATCCTGCTGGTGACGCACAATATCGAGGAGGCGGTGCTGATGTCGGACCGCATCCTGGTGCTGGCCTCCAATCCCGGCCGCATCTCGTCAGAAATCACCGTCAACCTGCCGCAGCCGCGCAACCGCCTAGACCCCGCCTTCCGCGCGCTGGTCGACGACATCTATGCCCGCATGACCGCGCGTACGCCGGGCAAGACGGTGCAGGGCCTGTTCCCGGGCACCGGCATCTCGCTCAACCTGCCGCGCGTCGGGCCCAACCTGATGTCGGGCCTCATGGAGCAGGTGGCGGGCGAGCCCTATCACGGCAAGGCCGACCTGCCGGCCCTCGCCGGTCCGCTGCAGATGGAGATCGACGACCTCTTTCCGGTGGCGGAGACGCTGCAGCTGCTGCGCTTTGCCGAGGTGGCCGAAGGCGACATCAGGCTGACCGACGCCGGCCGCCGCTTCGTCGGCCTCGAGCCCGACGGCCGCAAGAAGCTGTTTGCCCAGCACGTGCTGGCCTACGTGCCGCTGGTCGCGCACATCAGGCGGGTGCTCGACGAGCGCGAGAACCATGCCGCGCCGGCCAGCCGCTTCCGCGACGAGCTCGAGGACCACATGTCGGTGCAGTTCGCCGAGCAGACCCTCAAGACCGTGACATCGTGGGGCCGCTACGGCGAGGTCTTCGCCTACGACGAGGACACCGGCGTCTTCAGCCTCGACAACCCCGCCTAGCTCAGGGCGGAACGGCCGCGCCGGGCTTGGCGATCGCCTTCAGGTCGGCGTTGGCGAAGGAGCAGGAGAAACGCCCGCTCTCCCTGCCCAGCAGGTCGCCGAAGTCGACCCGGGCGCCGGCATCGCTGAAGGTCCAGCGGGCCTGATCGCGCAGCACCCAGACGAAGACGCGCAGCGTGCGACCGGTCGAGGGCACCGGGTCCAGCACCTCCGGCCCGATGATCTCCCGCATCACCTCGGGCCACCGGCTGTAGTGGAAGTCGCGATCGACCCACGGCCGCGCGGTCATCCAATCCTTCGCGAAGGCCGCGCCGCGCATCTTGTCGTCGGCGAACTGCCGCCAGCAGGCATTGGCCGCGGCGCCCAGGCTCACCAGGTCGTCGGGCGAGAGCAGCGTCCAGCGCATGGCGTCGACGTTGACCGAGTCATGCGAGGAAAAGCGCGCCGAGATCAGGCGGTCGGAGCGGTACAGCGATTCGATGGCGAACTTGTCGGTCCGCTCCGCGACCTCGCGGCGGACCCAGTCGTTGTAGCGCCATTCGGCCGGACCAACCGGCCGGGCGAATTCGGCCCAGGTGGCCGGCGGCGCGCCATCGGTCCGCGACATCAGCTTGAGATCGCCGCACCCGGCTTCCTGGCTGATCGTCACCTCGCCCTGCCGGACCGCGATGCAGTCGGCCGCCCGCGCGAATCCTGGACACAAGACAACAAGAAGAAAGCCGACGAGCCCCCTGACCCTCATTCTCCCCCTCGATTTACATTCCCTCGATTTCGCGCCCCTCAATTCCGCGAGTGTCGACGAGCCAATTGCGCGAGGCAATGCCGAGCGTAGACTTGCGACAAAGCATCCCGAGGAAACGCCATGACCCTTCCCCGCCGCCGCGTCGGCAAGACGCGGCTCGAAGTCACCACGCTCGGCCTGGGCGGCGCGCCGATGGGCGGCTTCCGGGCGACCATCTCGGACGCCGAGGCGGTCGGGCTGACCGAGACAGCCTACGAGCTGGGCGTCCGCTACTTCGACACCTCGCCGTTCTACGGCTACGGCCGCAGCGAGCTGCGCATGGGCGCGGGGCTGCGCGAGAAGCCGCGCGACGACTACGTGCTGTCGACCAAGGTCGGCCGGATCATGCACGCCATGAAGCCGGGCGAGAAACCGCCGGCCGACTTCCGCGAGAACGGCCTGCCGGGCTTCGCGCCGGTGTTCGACTACACCTACGACGGCGTGATGCGCTCGCTGGAGCATTCGTACTTCCGGCTCGGCATCTCGCGCGTCGACATCGCGTTGGTCCACGACGTCGACTTCTGGACGATCAAGGACCGCGCCATCCTCGACCAGCGCTTCAAGACGGTGATGGACTCAGGGTTCAAGGCGCTCGACGAGCTGCGCCGCGCCGGCGTGATCAGCGCGATCGGCGTAGGCATCAACGAGAGCGACACGTCGCTGCGCTTCATCCAGGCCGGCGACTTCGACTGCATGCTGCTGGCCGGCCGCTACACCCTGCTCGAGCAGGGCGCGCTCAAGGCATTCCTGCCCGAATGCGTGAAGCGCGGCGTGTCGGTGATCCTGGGCGGACCGTACAACTCCGGCATCCTGACCGGCGGCGTGAAAGACGACACCACGCACGACTACGTCCAGGCGCCGGCGCACCTGATCGAGAAGGCGCGGAAGATCGAGGCGGTGTGCCAGCGCCACGGCGTCGAGCTCGGCGCGGCGGCCATGCAGTTCCCCCTGTTCCATCCGGCGCTGTGCGCTGTGATTCCCGGCGCGCTCGCCGCCCACGAGGTGAGGCAGAATGTCGAGCGCCTGTCGGCGAAGATCCCGACCGAGCTGTGGAGCGAGCTGAAGCGCGAGAAGCTGCTCGATCCGAACGCGCCGACGCCGAATTGAGCGCGTTCAGACGCGATGGCGGGCGGCAGCGCCTTCCGAGGCGCGAGAGCCCGCACGGTGCAGAAAAGACAAGACAAGAATAGAGGAGTACCGTCCGTGAAGATCATCGACGCGCAAGTCCATATCTGGCGCCAGACCATCTCGCCGCCGACCGGCAAGCACCGCAAGGTGAGCCAGGTCACTGCCGAGCAGATGCTGAAGGAGATGGACGAGGCGGGCGTCGATGCCGCGCTGATCCATCCGCCGATGAGCTGGGACCCGACCTCGCAGGAGATGGCGCTGGAGGCGGCTCAGAAGTACCCCGACCGCTTCGCCGTGATGGGCAGCTTCGATCCCAAGGATCCGGCCAACAAGGCGCTGATCCCGACCTGGCGCAAGCAGCCCGGCATGATGGGCCTGCGCTGGGCATTGTTGCATCCGCCGGAGCAGAAGCTGCTGCACGAAGGCGCGCTCGACTGGATCTGGCCGGAAGCCGAGAAGGCGGGCCTCGCGGTCGGCATGATGGGCGGCATCTTCCTCAAGGAGTTCCGCGGCATCGCCGAGCGCTACCCCGGCCTCAAGCTGATCCTCGACCATTGCGGCCTCAACCGGCTCGGCCAGGACGAAGAGGCCTTCATCCATCTCGACGAGATGACGGCGCTCGCCAAGCTGCCCAACGTCGCGGTCAAGATGACCGGCGCGCCGCACTATTCGACGCAACCGTATCCGTTCAAGAACATCCAGGACGGGCTGCACCGCATCTTCGACGCCTACGGGCCCGACCGGCTGTTCTGGGGCACCGACATCACCCGCATGCCCTGCACCTATCGGCAGTGCGTGACGTTCTTCACCGAGGAGCTGCCGTGGCTCAAGGGCCAGGACCTCGAGAAGGTGATGGGGCGCAGCCTCTGCCGCTGGATCGGCTGGGATTACAAGTTCTCATGAAGATCATCGACGCCCAGGTCCACCTCTGGTCTCAGACCGTCATTCCGCCGGGCAGCGGACATCGTCAGGTCCAGCGCTTCGGCGCCGAGGAGCTGCTCGCCGAGATGGCGGAAGCCGGCGTCGATGGCGCCCTGATCCATCCGCCCTTCAGCTGGGACCCGAGCTCCAACGCGATCGCGGTCGAAGCTGCAAAGAAATACCCGGACCGTTTCGCCATCATGGGGCAGTTCCCGCCGGGCGACCGGGCCAACGATAAGCTGATCTCCGGCTGGCGCCAGCAACCCGGCATGATGGGCATGCGCTGGGTGATGATGTACGGCGAGCAGCCCCGCCAGTTCCGCGAAGGCGTCTTCGACTGGATCTGGCCCGCGCTGGAGAAGGCCGGCCTGCCCGTCGCCCTGCTGGGCGGCAACTATCTCGACAGGTTCCGCTGGATCGCCGAGACGCATCCGCGGCTCACGATGATCCTCGACCATTGCGGGCTGAAGTCGGGCCACAAGGACGCCGCAGCGCTGGAGCATCTCGACACCGTGGTGGCGCTGGCCAAGCTGCCCAACGTGGCGCTGAAGGCGACCGGCGCGCCGGGCTACTCGACCGAGTCCTATCCGTTCCGCAACCTCAGCGACCCGCTGCACCGTCTGTTCGACGCGTTCGGTCCGGATCGCTTCTTCTGGGGCACCGACATCACCCGCATGCCCTGCAGCTACCGGCAGTGCGTGACCTTCTTCACCGAGGAGCTGTCGTGGTTGAAGGGGCAGGACCTCGAGAAGGTGATGGGCCGCGGCCTCGCAAAGTGGATCGGCTGGGACTTCAAGTTCTGATCAAACTTCCTCCCCTACGCGGAGGCCGCGAAGGGGAGGTGCCCGCGTCTTCGCGGGCGGAGGGTCATGAGCCGCAATTCATGGCCCATGACCCTCCGTCGGCGTAAGACGCCGCAACCTCCCCATATGAATGGGGAGGAAAAAGAATCAACGACTCATCACCACCGGGCCGCGCACCTCGCCGGCGGGGAATTTCTCCGTCTTCAGCACGACGTGCCAGCGGCCGGCTTCGAGGTCGGCGGCTTGCTGGTCGGTGATCGTCGCCTCGCCGGGATGCGGATTGCCTTCGAGCGGCAAGTTGATGGGGACGATCGACGAATCGGTGCCCTCGATGTCGGGACCGCGGAACTCGGCCCAGGTGATCGGACCCGACAGGCCGCGATAGTCGAGGCTCCAGTGGAGCATGCGGCGCGACGGCGAGTAGCTCGCGGTGAGGTTGGCCCAGCCGGGACTGTCGCCCTGCAGCGCGGCGGTGAAGCGCGGCTTCTTCTCGACCGGATCGCCCGGATAGAAGTTGCCGCAGCCCGCCAGCAGCAGCGACGCGACCAGAAGCGAAACGACTCTCATGCGCTCAAGCCTTGTGATGCACCTCGGCGCGAGCGTAGACCGGAGTCGCAATCCCCTCCAGCCGCGCCTTGAGCTGAAGCGCGAGGAAACGCGAATAGTGCCGGGACTGCGCAAGATTGCCGCCGTGGAACCACAATCCTTCCTGCGCCGTCGGCTTCCACATGTTGCGCAATTCGCCTTCCCACGGGCCGGGATCCTTCGCGGTGCCTGAGCCCAGCCCCCATACCTTGCCGACCTTGTGGGCGACCTCGGGCGAGATCAGCGCCGCCGCCCACTGGTTCATCGACCCGTAGCCCGTCGCATAGACGATGAGGTCGGCCGGCAGCTCGGTGCCGTCCTTCAGCACGACGCCGGTCTCGGTGAGCCGATCGATCTCCGCCGTCCGGAGCTTGATCTCGCCCGCGGCGATCAGGTCGGACGCACCGACGTCGATGTAGTAGCCCGAGCCGCGGCGCATATACATGGTGCCGATGCCGCTCTCGTCCTCGCCGAAGGTGAGCTTGAAGCCCGCCTTCTCGAGCCGCGCATAGAAGTCCGCATCCTCCTGCCGGATGCGCGCCGTCATCGGCTGCGATGCCGCGGGTTGCAGCGCGTAGGGCAGCGAGGCGACGGTGAAGTCCGCCTTCTCCGTGGTGATGCCCTTGGCCAGCGCCTCCTCCGAGTAAAGCGGCCGGTTGCGCGCCAGCGAGTCGGATCGCATCACCAGGGTCGGCGAACGCTGCAGCATGGTGACGTCGGCGCCGTGCTCCCACAGGTCCGCGGCGATGTCGTGCGCGGAGTTGTTCGAGCCCACGACGATGCAGCGCTTGCCGGCCCAGCCCTCGCCGCCCGCGTGCTGGCTCGAATGGTGCTGCTTGCCCTTGAATGTGTCCGCGCCCGGAAACGTCGGGATCTCCGGGAAGCCCGACATGCCGGTGGCGAGCACGAGATGCTTGGGCCGCACGGTCAGCGCCTTGCCGTTGCGCTCGACCTCGACCAACCACTCCTTCTTCCGCTCGTCCCAGGTTGCGCGCTTGCAAGGAGCGGACGACCAGTAATCGAGCTCCATGATCTTGGTGTACGACTCGAGCCAGTCGCCCATCTTGTCCTTGGGCGTGTAGATCGGCCAATGGTCGGGGAACGGCAGGTACGGCAGATGGTCGTACCAGACCGGATCGTGCAGGCAGAGCGACTTGTAGCGCTTGCGCCAGGCATCGCCCGGCCGCTCGTGCGCATCGACCACCAGCGCCGGCACGCCGATCCGCTTGAGACGTGCGGCCAGTCCGATGCCACCCTGACCGCCGCCGACGATCAGCACGAACGGCTGACGCGTGACGCCCAGCTCCTCGGCATCGGCACGGCGGCGGTCGCCCCAAGTCACGCGATCCCGGAGCGCGCCATGCTCGGTCCCGAACGGCCGGGTCGGGCCGGCCTGCTCCTCGAACCCCTTCAGTTCCATCAGCGCGGTGAACAAGGTCGAGGCCTTGCCGTCCTTCAGGCGGACATGGCCGCGGCCGCGGCCGACCGCGGTCTCGAAGGTGAACCAGCCCTCGTCGTCCTCCGGCAGGAAGAAAGACGGCTTCACGTCGGCCAGTCGGGCCTTCAGCATGCCCTCGATCGCCGGCCGGCCTTCGAAGGTGACGATGTTCCAGGTGAAGGCGACCAGGTCGCGCCAGTAGCTCTTGTCAGTGAAGAGCGCACCGACTTGGCCGGCGTCGCCACGCTCGATTGCCGGCGCGAACTGCGCCAGCCAGGTTTGATACTCGCTCACGCCTGTTTGGTAACGCGCGGCAATCCCGGTCGCAACGTGCCAGGAACGTGATAGGACCACCGGACGAAATGCCCCGCCTGATCCTGGTCACCACGCTGGCGATGCTCGCCTTCGCCGCCAACTCCCTGCTGTGCCGCGTGGCGCTGCGCGACACGGTGATCGATGCGGCGAGCTTCACGGCGATCCGGCTGGCCTCGGGCGCCGCCGTGCTCGCCCTGATCGTGCGCGCCCGTCATGGCCGGCCGATGGAGGCGGGAAGTTGGGCCGCCGCGGCCTGCCTGTTCGGCTATGCCGGCTTCTTCTCCGTCGCCTATACCCAGCTCTCGGCAGCGACCGGCGCGATCCTGCTGTTCGGCGCGGTGCAGACCTCGATGCTGTCGTGGGGCTTCCTCATTGGCGAGCGAATGCGCCGCCTGCAGATCGCAGGCCTGCTCGTCGCGCTCGCCGGACTGATCTACATGCTGCTGCCGGGCCTCAGCGCGCCGCCTCTGCTGCCTGCCGTCTTCATGATCGCCGCCGGCCTGTCCTGGACCGGCTATTCGATGCTCGGCCGCGGCGCCGCGGACCCGGTCAAGGCCACCGCGGGCAACTTCCTGCGCACGGTACCGTTCGCGGCCGTGCTGTTCCTCACCCAGCACGGAGGCACATCCATCGACCATACCGGAGCCCTCTATGCGGTGATCTCCGGCGCGATCACATCGGGTCTCGGCTACGTCTTGTGGTACGCGGCATTGCCGGCCCTGACGGCGACATCGGCGGCAGTCATTCAGCTCAGCGTGCCGGCGATCGCGGCGCTCGGCGGCGTGGTCCTGCTCGCCGAGCCCCTGTCGAGCCGCCTTGCGATTGCATCCGCTACGATCATGGGTGGTATCGCGTTGACGATCTTGCGCCCGCGCGCCTGACGGGCCGATGATCGTTCCCTTGGAGGAACGGTCATGAAATACGACGTCATTTCCGCCGACGGCCATGTCGACCTGATCTGGCTGCCCCCTGACCTTTTCACCAAGAACGCCTCGGCCCAGTTCAAGGACCGCATGCCCTACGTCGTCGACGGTCCCAAGGGCCCCGAGTGGGTAAGCGCCAAGGGTGCCAAGTTCGGCCTCGTCAACGGCATGGGCTCGGCCGGCCGCGAATACGTACCGGGCATCATCCATCGCTCCGACCGCATGGCCTCGACCGGCCTATACGAGGACGGCAAGAAGGGCATCCGCCGCCTGACCGAGGTCGACCTGCGGCTGAAGGATCAGGAGCGCGACGGCGTACAGGCCGAGGTCCTGTACGGCGTGCTGGGCTCGAGCGGCCGGCTCAACGATCCGGAAGCCGCGCTGGAGATGCTGCGCATCTACAACGACTGGCTCCACGACTTCTGCAAGCAGGCGCCTGACCGGCTGATCGGCCTGGCCAACATCCCGAACTACAACATGGAGGACTCGGTCGCCGAGGCGATGCGCAACGCCAAGCGCGGCTGTCGCGGCTTCGACATCGCCAACCGGCCCGACATGGTGCCGCTGTGGGACGAGCACTGGGAGCCGCTGTGGAAGTTCGGCCACGAGACGGGCATCCCGCTGCATTTCCACACGATCGGCGGCCGATCGCCGGACGTGACCAAGTTCCCGCCGCATGTGCAGCGCAGGATCTTCGCCGTGCACATCACCGGCTTCCAGATGCACATGAGCACCATGCTGATGGGCCTGATCTTCTCGGGCGCCCCGGCACGCTACCCGAACCTCAAGATCGTGATCGGCGAGGCCGGGCTGGGCTGGATCCCCTACGTGCTGCAGCACATGGACCTCGAATGGGGCGACCAGTTCCAGGACCTCGACCTCAAGATGAAGCCCAGCGAGTACTGGCACCGGCAGTTCTATGCCACCTACCAGACCGACCCGGTCGGCATCGAACTGCTCCACCACCTGGGCGAGGACAACGTCATGTGGGGCTCGGACTTCCCGCATCCCGACGGCATCTGGCCGGACAGCCAGGAGTTCCTGAACGCTGAGCTGGCCGCGATCTCGCCCGAGGCCCGGCGCAAGATCACCCGCGACAACGCGATGAAGCTCTACCGGCTGGGCAACTGACCAAGCCTCTTCGACCCGAACGCCTGATCGACTTCGCGGCGGCCGTCTACCGGACGGCCGGCATGCCGCTGGCCGATGCACGGCTGGTCGCCGACACGCTGGTGCAGGCCGACCTGTGGGGTCACCAGTCGCACGGCGTGCTGCGCCTGCCCTGGTACCTCGCGCGGCTGAAGGCCGGCGTCTGCACCGCGGTCGCCACACCGACGTTCGTGGTCGATGCCGGCGCCGTCGCGGTCATCGACGGCGGCGATGCGATGGGCCAGGTGCTGACGGCCCATGCCATGCGCGACGCGATCCGGCGCGCCAAGACACATGGGATCGCGGCGGTGGCGCTGCGCAATTCTAACCATTTCGGCACGGCGCTCTACTTCACCCTGATGGCGGCACGGGCGGGCTGCGTCGCCTTTCTGTCGACCAATGCGAGCCCGGCGATGGCGCCGTGGGGCGGCCGGCAGAAGACGGTCGGCACCAATCCCTGGTCGTGGGCGGCGCCGGCGGGGAAATACGCACCCATGGTGCTTGACATCGCCAACACCGGCGTGGCGCGCGGCAAGATCTACCTGGCCAAGCAGAAGGGCCAGCCGATCCCCGAGGGCTGGGCGATCGACGCCGAAGGTGCGCCGACCACCGATGCCGCCGCGGCGATCGACGGCATCATCCTGCCGATGGCCGGCCATAAGGGCTACGCGATCGCCGCCATGATGGACATGCTGTCGGGGGTGCTGACGGGCAGCGCCTTCGGCACCGGCGTGGCCGGCCCCTATCAGACCGAGCGCAAGAGCGGCGCCGGCCAGATGATGATCGTGCTCAACATCGAGGCGTTCCAGCCGCTCACCGACTTCGAGGCGCGGATGGAGCGGATGATCGAGGAGCTGAAGGCCGTGCCGCTCGCCCAAGGCCACCAGGAGATCTTCTATCCCGGCGAGATCGAGGCCCGGAACGACGCGCGCAACCGGCGCGACGGGCTGGTGCTGCCGCCGGACACGATCCGCGACATCGAGAAAGTCGCCGCCGAGTGCGGGCTGACGTCGCCTACGGCACCCTGATCGCCCTGACCTGCCGGGCGAGCCCGAGCTTGCGGCTGCAGGCGGGCCAATTGTGATGCCCGTCGCGCTCGAAGATGACGTATTTGACGAGCTCGGCAGCCTGGCCTTCGTCCCGGGCAAGGGCCTGCGCCTGGGCGACGGTGAGCGTCCGGCCGTCGCGCTCGCGGACATAGTCGATCACCGTCCGGGTCGAGAACTGGTAGGGGCCGATATAGCCGCTGCGATCGGGATGGGCGGAGGCGCCGCTTTCGCAGACGCCGAGCCGGGCGACCACCACGTCCTTGCGGTGCTCGACGACCGGCGTCCAGGTGTCGAGTTCCTCGGCAATGGCCGACACCGGTGCGAGCAGCATCGCCGCTAGAAAGAAGTGGCACCGAAGAAGCCTGCCGCTCATTCTGCCTCCGCGCGGGGAGATCGATGACAGGTAACGCAGACCGACGCTGGGCGATCCTCGCCCTGCTGTTCCCTAACCCGCGTCGGGCTCGGTTTCCAGTTCCAGACCATGGCCTCGGTCGGCGCGCCGGTCGCCCAGGAACTGCGGGTCGGCTTCGGCCTGGCCCTGGTCGCCTACCGGCCGGCCGAGCGGCCGCCGGCTACAGCGCCCTGATGTCGGCGACCTGCCGGGCCAGGCCGATCTTGCGGCTGCAGGCCGGCCAGTGCGAGGCACCGTCACGCTCGAAGATGATGTACTTGGCCAGCGCCGAGGCCTGCGCGTAGTCGCTGGCGATGATCACCGCCTCCTGGCGCGAGATCGTACGGCCGTCGCGCTGGCGGACGAAGGCGATCACCGTGCCCGGCTCGAACTGGAAGCGGCCGACATAGCGGCCGGAGCCGGTGCCCTGCCCGCTCTCGCAGTCGGCGAGCTGGGCGACGGCGGCGTCCTTGCGCTGCTCGATCAGCAGCGCCCGGTCGGGCTGGGACGGGGCCGGCGGCCTGTGGCAGCCGGCCAGCAGGAGGAGCGGAACGAGGAGGAGAGGCAGTCGGTGCGGCATCGTCCAATAACCATGCCGCCTGCGCATTGTTTCCTGCCAGAGCCTATTGGAGCGACTGGATCTCCGCGACCTGCTGGGCGAGGCCGATCTTGCGGGCGCACACCGGCCAGTCGCTTGCGCGGCCCTGCTCGAAGATCATGTACTTGGCCAGCTCCTTGGCCTGCTCGTAGTCGTGCGCCAGCTCACGGGCCTCGCTGAAGCTCAGCACCCGGCCGTCGCGCTGCTGCACGTAGGTCATCACCGTGCGCGGCATGAACTGGAAGCGGCCGACGAAGGCGCCGCGGCCGCCATAGATGCGCTCGTCGGAGATGCCGCTGCCGCCGCTCTCGCAGGTCGCGAGCTCGCGCATCAGCTCGTCCTTGCGCTCGTTGAGCGCGGCCTGCTTCGCTTCGACCACGGACATGACCGGGCCCGGCATGGTCTTCGGCGAGGCGGTTTGCTGGACGCAGGCCCCCAAGGCCAGCGACGAAAGCCCGAAGGCGAGGACTGTTGCTTTCATGCAACAGTCCCCTAACGGACCTTTCGGGGGGCTGTAAACCCTAGTTATCCACAGGTGTCTGTGAGGTTCCGCACGCTGCGTGAGGACTTTTGGGGACGGGATTGCGCCTTAAGCGTGTGCCGGATGAACCTTCTTCCAGTGCTCGGCAATCTGCCGGCGGGTCGCCACCCACACTTTGGGCTTGGACAGCACGTAGTCGAGGAAGCGCGCGAGGGTCATCGCGCGACTGGGCCGTCCGCCCAGCCGGCAATGGATGCCGACCGACATCATCTTCGGGTGCCGGGCGCCTTCGGCGTAGAGCAGGTCGAAGGAATCCTTCATCGCCTGCAGCCAGCCGTCGGCCATGCCGAAGCCCGGCGGCACGGCGAACTTCATGTCGTTCACTTCCAGGGTGTAGGGGATGACGAGGAGCGGTTGTCCCTCGACCCTGACCCAGTAAGGCAGGTCGTCGCTGTACGAATCGCTCGAATAGAGGAATCCCCCGTGCCGCATGACAGCGGCAAAGGTGTGCTTGCCGAAGCGGCCGGTGTACCAGCCGACCGGCGCCACCCCGGTCGCGGCGGTGATCGCCTTCACCGCCTTGTCCATATGGTCGAGCTCCTGCTCGAGGGTGAAGTCCTTGTAGTTGATCCAGCGATAGCCGTGGCTGGCCACCTCATGGCCCGACTGGACCATCGCCTTGCCGGCGGCGGGGTTCAGCTCCAGCGCCCGGCCGACCGCCCAGGAGGTGAACTTCAGCCCGCGCTCGTCGAACAGCCGCAGGATCCGCCAGAAGCCGGCCCGGCTGCCGTACTCGTACATCGACTCGGTCGAGAGATCGCGCTCCCCCACCCACGGCGCGCCGCCCGGCGTCTCGGTCAGGAATACCTCCGAGGCCGGGTCGCCGTTCAGGATCGTGTTCTCGCCGCCCTCCTCGTAGTTCAGCACGAAGCTCACGGCGATCCGCGCCTCGCCCGGCCACTGCGGATCGGGCGGGTTCGCCCCATAGCCGATCAGGTTCCGCTCGGGATAGTCATGCATGGCGCTCACTCCCCCAGCCTTTGGGCCGGTCTTTGATGCTGCTATAGGGCTAGCATGAGCGGGGCCAAATCCGTCAACCAGCAGCGTCTGTGGCAGCGCCACGCCGACATGGCGAAGCTCGGCGGCACGCCGAAGGGCGGCGTCAATCGCCAGGCGCTGTCGCCCGAGGACGCCGCCGCCCGCAATCAGCTCGCCGGCTGGGCCAGGGCGCGCGGCTTCGCGATCTCCACCGACCCGATCGGCAATCTGTTCGTGCGCCGCGACGGGACCGACCCGGCCGCCCTGCCGGTCGTGAGCGGCAGCCACATGGACAGCCAGCCGACCGGCGGACGGTTCGACGGCATGTACGGCGTGCTGGCGGCCTTCGAGGCGCTGGAGGCGCTCGAGGATGCCGGGGTGAAGACCAAGCGCCCGGTCATGGCCGTCGCCTGGACCAACGAGGAGGGCTCGCGCTTCCAGCCGGGCGCCATGGGCTCGGCAGTGTTCGCCGGCCAGTACCGGCTGGACGACATGCTGGCCCAGAAGGACTGGAAGGGCGTCCTCCTGAAGGACGCCCTGGCCGAGACCCTGAGGGCCGCCCCCGCGCCGGCGGTCGGCCTGGGCTTCCCGCTCGACTCCTATGTCGAGGCGCATATCGAGCAGGGGCCGCGGCTGGAGAACGAGCGCAAGACGATCGGCGTCGTGACCGCAATCCAGGGCAGCCGGCGCTACATCGTCACGATCGACGGCGAGGAGGCGCATGCCGGCACGACGCCGCGCGCGGCGCGCAAGGACGCCTACGCCGCCGCGACCCGCCTCGCCGCCGCGATGTACGAGGCGACGACCGACGCCGACGACACGCTGCGCTTCACGATCGGGCGGGTCGAGGTCGCGCCCGGCTCGCCCAACACCGTCCCGGGCAAGGTCGTCTTCACCATCGACATGCGCCATCCCAGCAACGACGTCCTCGAGGTGCAGGAGGCGACGCTCCGGCGCATCGTTGCGGCCAAGGCTTCGCCCTGCCCGGCGGCGATCGAGCGGGTGACCAACGTGGCGCCGACCGACTTCGACCCCAAGGTGATCGGCCTGGTGCGGGACAAGGCGCAGGCGCTCGGCCTCTCCCACATGGACATGCCCTCGGGCGCCGGGCACGACGCCATGCACATCGCCCGGCTCTGCCCGGCCGGCATGATCTTCGTGCCCTGCGAGCGCGGCATCAGCCACAACGAGATCGAGAACGCGACCCCCGAGGACCTCGCCGCCGGCACCAAGGTGCTGGTCGAGGTGCTGGAGGCGTTGGCGAATCGGTAAGACCTTGACCCCCTTCCGCCCCTTCGGGGCACCTTCCCCCGCAGACGGGGGAAGGCATGACGCTCTTGTCTCCCCCCGTCTGCGGGGGGAGGTGGCGCGTAGCGCCGGAGGGGGGCCGCCACAGGAAAGCTGCTCATGAAAAAAGACCTCGTCGCCATCCTCTCCGACCTGATCGCGATCCCGAGCCCGTACCCGCCGGGGACCTCGGTCGAGATTTGCGCCTATGCGGCGAAGCGGCTCCGGAAGGCGGGCTACAAGGTCGAGATCGCCACCCACAAGAAAGGGGTCGACAACGTCGTCGCCCGGCGAAAGGGCAAGGCGAAAGGCCCGGTCATCGCCTTCAACGCCCATGTCGACACGGTGGGCGTCGGCGAGCGGGCCAACTGGAAGAGCGATCCCTACAAGGCCGTTGTAAAGGGCGGCCTCGTCTATGGCCTGGGCGCCGGCAACTGCAAGGGCAGCATGGCGGTGCAGCTCTGGCTGGCCGAGGAGATCGCCCGGCGCGGCGGCCCGGCCAAGGGCGAGCTGATCTTCACCTTCGTTGCCGATGAAGAGAATCTCGGGCCCGACGGCATGGAGTACCTGCGCAAGTCGGGCAAGGTGCGGCCGGACGCTCTGATCCTGGGCGCGCAGACCGAGAACAACCTGATCGTGGCCGAGCGCGGCGTGATGTGGGCCAGGATCACCACCAGGGGCAAGGCGGCTCATGCCGGCAACCCGGCGGCCGGCGACAACGCCATCCTGCGCATGATGCGGCTGGTCGGCGCGCTGCAGTCCTATTACGACAAGGCGCTCGCCAAGCGGACGTCCGGCGCCATGCGCTCGACCGTCAACATCGGCATGTTCCATGGCGGCCACAACACCAACGTCGTGCCGTCGGCCTGCGCAGTCGAGATCGACCGGCGCCTGCTGCCCGACGAGAAGGTGAAGGACGCCTTCGTCGAGCTGAAGAAGGTGGTCGACGGCGTCGGCGAGCCCAGGAGCCAGTACACGGTCGAGTTCCTGACCGGCACCAACGGCTTCTTCGCCCCCGAGAACGGCCAGGCGGTCGCGGCGTTCGAGGCTGCGGTGAAGGCCAAGGCCGGCCGCAAGGTGAAGTTCCTCAACGCGACCGGCGTCTCCGATGGCCGCTACTACGCCGACGACGGCATCGAGATCATCAACTTCGGCCCCGGCTCGGGCGCGCAGGGCCACGCCGCCAACGAAAGCGTGCCGATCGCCGAGATGGTCGAGGCGGCGGAGATCCAGCTCGACGTGGTGCGGCGCCTGCTGTTCTGATCTCTTCCTCCTCTCCCCCGCGAGGGGGAGAGGGCGGGTGAGGGGGTCGCGCACGATGCCTGTAACCCCCTCACCTAACCTCTCCCCCTCGCGGGGGAGAGGAAAATGAGGCGGACGGGGACGCCCTCGCCGGCCGGAGTCCACCGGAGTCCACTCCGGTGTGGACTGGTTGGATGCCGATGGAATCGGCATTTTCGGCCCGGAGTCCACGAATCCAGCCATTCTGTCCCAAACGAGAAACACCCCTCTTTCCCCTCCATCCGCTGCCCTCACCACTGCCTTGACGTTAATTAACGTAAATCATATCTGGAACAGACGCGGAACTCAACAGGGGCTTCGGGTGAGCGAGTCATCGTTTCGATTGTTTCAATCGTGTGCCCGGGTGCTCGCGCGGACCCTGCTTGGTCACACCCCGACCCCATCGGCCGGTGCCAAGCTCGCGCCCATGATCCAGTTCGATCAGCTCCTGATCGCGATGGTGGTCTGCTTCGTGGCCGCCCACCTGCTGACCGCCGCTTGACGGCCGATCGCGAGCGGACTTGAGACCTGCACGCTGAGCTGAAGCGCCCGCGGGCGCTTCGAGGCAAGGAGGGTGTCATGGCCAGGCTAGTCGCCAACACGCAGACCGGATCCCTCACCGACCATCAGCGCGGCACCAACGACACCTTCGTCGGCTTCACCTACCTCTTTGGTGACGCCTTCGCGCTGCACGACCACAGCCGGGGCGGCAACGACACCCTGGCCGGCGCCGACTACTCGCCCCAGAACGAGCTGTTCGGCGACGCCAGCCTGATGGACGGCAACAGCCGCGGCGGCAACGACACCCTCACCGGCGGGGCCTACTCGAACAGCAATACCCTCTATGGCGACGCCGCCTACATGACCGCCAACGCGCGCGGCGGGGACGACACGCTGATCGGCGGACAGTACGCCAACGTCAACACCTTGGTCGGCGACGCCGCCCAGATGTTCGGCCACGCCGTCGGCGGCAACGACACGCTGATCGCGGCCGGGGCGCACTTCAACCAGCTCTTTGGCGACGCCAGCCTGTTCATGGGCGACGACAGCCGGGGCGGCAACGACACGCTGACCGGCGCCGACGGGGCGAACAACGGCCTCTTCGGCGACGCCGACTTCCTGCAGGGCAACGCCCGCGGCGGCAACGACACGTTGATCGGCGGCGCGGGGGGCAGCAACGCGCTTTATGGCGACGGCAGCCTGTCCGGCAACGCCCGCGGCGGCGACGACCGGTTGATCGCCGGCGTCGGGGCGACCAACACCCTGTACGGCGATGGCGAATCGATCTCGGACAACGCCATCGGCGGCAATGACACGCTGATCGGGGCGGCCGGGCCCACCACCTTCAACTCCCTGTTTGGCGATGCGGACTTCATGTTTGGCAACGCCCGGGGCGGCAACGACACGCTGATCGCCGGCGATGGGGCGCGCATCAACTATATGTTCGGCGACGCCTTCGAAATGGACGGCAACGCCCATGGCGGCAACGACCGGCTGATCAGCGGCACGGGCACCGACTACATGTGGGGCGACGCCGAGTACATCAATGGCGTCCCCGCCTCGCCCACGGCCCCCACCGGCAACGTGGTCACCGGTGCCGACACCTTCGTCTTCGCGCCCAACAACGGCAACGACCTCATCTTCGACTTCCGCCAGAGCGACGGCGACAAGATCGACGTGAGCGCCTACGGCTTCCACGGCCTCAGCCAGATGATGATCACCGAATTCAACGGCGACACCAGGATCGCCTTCGACGCGAACGACAGCGTGACGCTGGTGGGCTTCACCAATCCCCAGGCCCTTCGGCCCTCGGACTTCGTCTTCGCCTGATCGCGCTCCTCACATCGTCGTCGTCGCGGGCGACCCGGCCATCTTCTCGGTGACCTGGAACGCGGCGAGCCCGATCAGGGCGGCGATCAGCATGTACTCGAAGGCGGTCGCGCCCCCTTCGCATTTCATCAAGCGATAAAAAATCGACAGCACGGCAATCTCCTCACATACGGGGAGCGTCGCCGCTGGGACGGCGACAGCGCGGTAATTGCGCCGGGAGGAGTGTCCGCCCGGGCCGGGCTGGCCGATAGGTTTCAACCGTTTCAATTGTGACGAAGAAAGAACAGCCTTCCCCCGTCTGCGGGGGAAGGTGGCGCGCAGCGCCGGATGGGGGCTCGATGGCGAGGCCCATGACCCCCTTCCGGCCCTTCGGGCCACCTTCCCCCGCACGCGCCTCAGAAGGCGCTTTGACGGGGGAAGGCACGAGCCATATCCGTACTGCGGCAATTCCCCCTCCCCGGCCCTCCCCCTTCGGGGGAGGGAGCGACTATCTTTGAGACATGCAGTACGACGCGATCATCATTGGCGCCGGCATTTCCGGCCTCTACCAGCTCCATTGCTTGCGCAAGCTCGGCATGAAGGTCCACGTCTTCGAGACCGGCACCGGCGTCGGCGGGACGTGGTACTGGAACCGCTATCCCGGCGCGCGGTTCGATTCGGAGAGCTATTCCTACGGCTACTCGTTCAGCCAGGAGCTGCTCGACGAGTGGGACTGGACCGAGCATTTCTCGCCGCAGCCCAAGACGCTCGAATACCTGAACTTCGTCGCCGACAAGCTCGACCTGCGCCGCGACATCTCCTTCAGCGCGCGCGTGACCGCCGCCCATTGGAAAGAAGAGACGCGCGACTGGCACCTCACGCTGGAGGACGGCAGCACGCACAGCGCCCGCTTCCTGATCACCGCCATCGGCCCCCTCTCCGCCCCGACCTGGCCCAGGATCGAGGGCCTCGACAGCTTCAAGGGCCTCTCCTGCCACACCGCCCGCTTCCCCAAGGAGCCGATCGACTTCACCGGCAAGCGGGTCGCGGTGATCGGCACCGGGGCGACCGGCGTGCAGACCATCCAGGAGGTGGCGAAGACGGCGAAGACGCTGACGGTCTTCCAGCGCACCGCCAACTGGACGGCGCCCTTGCACAATGCGCCGATCACCAAGGCGGAGATGGCGGAGATCCGCCCGCGCTACCCGGAGATCTTCCAGCGCTGCCAGGAGACCTTCTCCTGCTTCCTGCACACGCCCGACCCGCGCGGCACCTTCGAGGTCACGCCGGAGGAGCGCGAGGCCAAGTGGGAGCAGCTCTACGGCTCCAAGGGCTTCGGCATGTGGCAGGGCAACTTCCGCGACATACTCACCGACCGCAAGGCCAATGCCCTGCTGTCGGAGTTCGTGGCCAAGAAGATCCGCGAGCGGGTGAAGGATCCGGCGACGGCCGACCTGCTGACGCCGAAGAACCACGGCTTCGGCACGCGCCGGGTGCCGCTCGAGACCAAGTACTACGAGGTCTACAACCAGCCGAACGTGCGGCTGGTCGACATCAGCGCAACCGGGACGCCGATCCAGCGCATCACGCCGGCGGGCCTCGACACCACGGCCGAGCGCTTCGAGTTCGACATCATCATCTACGCCACGGGCTTCGACGCGATCACCGGCAGCTTCGACCGCATCGACCTGCGCGGCGTCGACGGGGTGCGCCTGAAGGACAAGTGGAAGGGCGGTCCCAAGACCTGGCTCGGCGTGCAGGTCGAGGGCTTCCCCAACATGTTCATGGTGGTGGGCCCGCACACCGCGCTGGGCAATATCCCGCGCTCGATCGAATACAACGTCGAATGGGTCACCGGCGTGATCCGGCACATGCGCGACCACGGCCTGACCCGCGCCGAATGCACCCCGGCGGGCGTGAAGGACTGGACCGACCACGTGAAGAGCCTGGGCGAAGGCCTGCTCAGCAACGAGATCGACAGCTGGATGACCGGCATCAACCGAAACGTCGAGGGCAAGACGGAGCGGATCATCGCCCGGTATTCGGGCAGCGCACCGGCGTACCGGGCGCGGTGCGATGCGGTGGCGAAGGGTGGGTATCGGGAGATGAGGTTGGTTTAGATTCTGCTTGCCGTTCTTGATTATCCACGGCCATGGCGGAGCATTCGTACTTCCTAATCCTACACAACCTAGCGTAGTATCCCCCTCCTGACGATGATCGGACGCTGGCATTAGGGTGTCGACGCTGGCTGATGCTGATCGTTTGGGGGGACAATGACCAACTTGACTCGGCGAAATGCCCTGGTGGCGCTCGGTGGCGCGCTCCTGATGCCGGCACACTCGGCCTTTGGTCAACCGGTACAATCTGTGCCAAACGACCCGCTCACAATTGATATTCACACCCACGTCTTCAATGCGAGCGACCTTCAGGTCGGCAAGTTCTTGGAACAGGTGTACTTCCTTGACAAGCCGATATTGAAGCTGCTGGGGCCGGTAATGCAGGCGGTAGGGCATCTCGCTCCAAAGGGCGATCAGGAACTTGCTTTCCTCGGCCACGTCACTGTGCAATTCGATCGTGGCGGCAACACCGTAGCTGAAGCATTAGTCAGCAGAGAAAGTGACGCGCAATTTCAAAGAGCCCGAACCGGCCTGCTCGATGAATACTTGCGTCTGCGACGGACCGACGTACGTGTCCAAAACGAAGAAGGCGCGGAGCTTGAGCGACAGATTCGACAACTGCAACTCGATAACACCTATGATGCATACAAGGCACGGCTACGAAACCTCCGGCCGACACGCGATCTCTTTTCGTCCGTCGCGGCCGGCTTGGACTTCATCATGCGTAACCTTCAATACCGATACGTTAACGCGACCGACTATCTAAAGGAATATGGGAACGGACCTCGAAAGGTCGACTTGATGGTCTGCCATTTGGTCGATTACGATGTTCCTCTTGGGGAAACTAGTACGCGAACCCCATTGGCTGAGCAGATAGCAGTTATGGAGAGAATTTCTCATCTCACCAATGGACGGGTGCATGCCTTTGCTCCCTATTGCCCATTTAAGCGCATCGCGTTCACGCTTGGACTCCCTGTCACCGATCCGCTGCAACTGGTCCATACTGCGATAGAAAGCCAAGGACACTTGGGTGTGAAACTGTATCCCCCGATGGGCTTTCGACCGTACGGCAATTGTGAATTGCAAACGGAGTTCTGGCGGGACTCGATGCTTCCTTCGCGTCTTCTGGCCCAATCCAATCTCGGTGAACTGGTAGATAAGGCCTTGGCCGATCTTTATTCATGGTGCGCCAGTAGGGGTGTTCCTATCATGGCCCACACATCGCCAAGCAACTATCCTGTTAAGAAGTATCAGACGTTCATTATGAATCCGCTCTATTGGCAAGCGGTACTTGAAGAGCCACGGTTCAAAGGGCTCCGAGTTAATTTCGGTCACTTCGGCGACACGGACATTGTCAAAGACGGAAACCAGAACGCGAAGATTCTGGTCGACTTCATGGCTGTTGCCGGAGGTGAGAACTACTACGCCGATTCTGCTTACTTCGAGGAAATTTTGACCGATAAACTCAATGTCGAGCGGCGAATTAGAGATCTCCTTCAGTATTCCGGCGGCAGAAGTGATGCGGCGCTATCACGGC
This sequence comes from Reyranella sp., assembly GCA_035293665.1. GTDB lineage: Bacteria > Pseudomonadota > Alphaproteobacteria > Reyranellales > Reyranellaceae > Reyranella. The sequence goes on from DATGMK010000029.1 coordinate 44,058, forward strand.
GTCTAATGTACGGCACGGATTGGGAGATGGTCATCGTTGAAGGTGGCACGACTGATTACTTGGCGGACTTCGAGCAAGTCATTGCGGACCTTGATCCAAGCGGGCACCTCGCCAATCGTTTTTTCGGTGTCAACGCTGCCTCGTATCTCGGACTCGCACCCGGAGGCGGTGCGCGAATGCGTCTCGAGCGTTTTTATGCTCAACGCGGCACGCTGCCATCTTGGATGTCGAAAGCGAACACTCTACCAATTTAGTCGCGACAATCCTATGGCTCCAAGGGGGGTCGACAGCTGGATGACCGGCATCAACCGCAACGTCGAGGGCAAGACGGAGCGGATCATCGCCCGGTACTCGGGCTCAGCGCCGCCGTATCGGGCAAGGTGCGATGCGGTGGCGAAGGATGGGTATCGGGAGATGAGGCTTTCGTAGCGTTCGCTTGCCCACGCGGCCGACGAAATCGCGGGCGCTAATCGCCAGGCATGGTAGAGTTTCTGCGGTTTCCCCCGGTAGAACTGCAATGTTCGAGAAGATCGTCGTTCGGCGCGTAAGCAATAGGAATAACGAGATGGACCCGGGCCTCCTAGCTGAGGTCCTGCTATTTTATGGCCAAGTGCACCTGCTTCTTGATCGAGGAATGTTTGGCGGACTACTCAGAACAGTAGGTGCGGCAAACCTCTTGCGAATGCTCCGAGCCGGTTACGTCAGGGCGACGTACATTCGGGAAATGCCGGTTATCATGACGAATCGGGCCCGCTGGGAGATGCACAGCCCGCTACAGATTCAGGTCGGAGGCAAAGACGGAAAAAAGCAGTGGGGTCCTGAAGACGAACTGAAAAATATGCTGGTTGAAACGGGCTTCAGTAAGCAACAGGCGAAGAGGCTGGCCCGTCAATTTCTGACCGCAATGCCAGTTGGAAAACTAAACAACGGCACACCCGGCGGCCCGGACTTTAGTGCCGAATTCTCAGAAGAGATGCGAGCGAATCCCGATCAGCTTTCTCAGGCCCGCTTAGTCGTTGATCATTTCCTTCCGCAACAGACTAGCGCCTATTTGACTCGTTTTCGCCTGCATGAGGAAGGGCCTAACTCTTTTGTGATCGACACTGACCTTAACTGGAAAGCCGCCCACGCTGATTGCATTCGTATCAATGGCCCAGACGCGACATTCACACCCGCATGGATATTGGGTCACATACACGATGGCTTCATCGATCTCGGTCTGGCTGCGCGCTTTGGATCTGAACTACTGACTGCCGAGCTGCCAGAGGAACAGGTGACCTCCCGCGCAAAGCAGATAATGCAGACGCGACTTAAGAGCGAAAATGAAATCGCCAACTTCAATCAACGAGTCTTGGGTGATGCCTTTGCTGTGAGGGATGCCATTAACAATAAAGCGAAGACTTTCTCGGAGTTTCTCGATCTGATGGACAAAGCTCGGCGATTCAAAGAGATGCTTGTGGGTGCCAACCCCGACGTTGGCCTGTTCGAAAGTTATATTAGTGAGGTAAAGCGTGATATTTGGCTGGATCGCCTCGGCCCCAAGACTATGCGGTTCGGCTTGTTCGCTGTTGCCGGCGCGGCGATTGATGCCTTAGCACCTACTGGACTTGGAACAGCCGCTGGTTTGACACTCGGTGGCTTTGACACTTTTGTATTAGATAAGATCGTACGAGGATGGCGACCCAATACGTTTGTGGAAGGGAGACTCCTACCCTTTGTTGAGGCAAAGACCGAATAGGCAAAAGAAAGGTGAGTCTGTCCGCTGGTTACGGAAGCAGCTTATTCGGCCGCGTCGTGAACGCGACGTATCGGGCGATCGACCAGCGGCCGTCAGGTTGGCGGCGGAACAGGTCCATGCCTTCCTCGGTCGTCGTATCCCTGGCGCCGCCGCGTTCCACGGTCAGGGTCCAGGTCAGGCGAACGGCAGCGATGTCGCCCGAAACGATGATCTCCTTTATCGCGGGCACGTCGTAGTGCAGCCGGATATCCGACCGGCCCAGGATCTTCGTCAGATTCCCGCACATCGTCTGGTACGTGCCGTTCACCACGTCCTGGATCGAATAGGCCAGATCGGGCGCAAACAGATCGCACGAACCGGCCACGTCCTTCGCGTTGAACGCGGCCGTCCAGCGCTCCAGTCGCTGTCGAACGGCCGCTTCGTCGGCGGATGGCTGGGCGCGAGACGCCGTGGCGATCGCGACCGCAAGGGCGGCGGCAACCGTCGCCAGAAGGCTGGATCGGATCATCGCGTGGCGACCCGCACCAGCGTCCCCAGCCCGTAGTCGTCGAGGTCCTCGATCGTGACGGCGCTCGCCTTGCCGTCGGCGCCGATCAGGAGGGTCACGCCCATGCGCGCCTGCGGCGTCTCGGCCGCCGGGCTGTAGACGAACAGGTCGCGGTTGAAATGGGTGAGCGGGAGGCGCCGGTTGCCCGAGGGACCGAGGATCAGGAACAGCCCGCCCCCGGTGTCCTCGACCGTGGCGTCGCCGACATAGCCGTTGCGGTAGGTGCCGGCATAGGCGGCGTTGGGCAGCGGCGGGGCGGGCGAAGCCGGCGGAGTCGCATAAGCCTCGCTCGGCTTCAGCATCTCCTTGTAGGCCGCGTCGAACACCCCGTTGGCGAACGCCACCCAGTCGCGCGTCGGGCCGCCGGCTAAGACGTCGTCGAAGAAGGTCTGGGCGATGCCCTCGGGCACGCCGCTCGGGAAGGCGTTCGCCAGCACGACGATGCCGAGCCGCTTGCCCGGCACCAAGTGCACCGTCGTCCGCGCGCCCGCGGAGAAGGCGCCGGCATGGCTCCATTCGACGCCGTGCGCGCGATAGTCGACGTTCCAGCCGAGGCCGTAGAAGGCCGGGTTGCCGGTCTGCGGGTCGACGCCGCGCACGATCTGCGGCGCGTGCGTCTGGTCGAGCGCCGCCTTGTCGACCACCGGCTGGCCGTCGTGCTTGCCGTCGTTCAGCAGCAGCCGCAGCCATTGCGCCATGTCGCGCGCCGTCGAAACAGCGCCGCCCGCCGGCGACTGGGCGTCAGGGTTGCGCCGGGTGAAGGCGGCCCACTGGCCATCCCTTTGGCCATCCCCTTGGCCGCCGCGCCGCACGTGCAAGGCGGCGCGGTTGGCCCGGCCCATGAAGTCGCGGTAGCGCGAGCTGGTCGCTGCCATGCCGAGCGGCCTGTACAGCCGCTCCTCGGCCGTCTCGGCCCACCCCTTGCCGGCGACGCGCGCCGCGGCGACGGCCGCCTCGGTCAGGCCGAAGTTGCTGTAGTCGTAGCCGCTGCGGAAGGGATAGGCCGGCCTGGCGAGGCGCAGCTTGTGCAGGATCTCGCCCTGGGAGAAGCCCAGCTCCTCGATGTCGTCGCCGACATGGCCGGGCAGGCCGCTGCGATGGGCGAACAGGTCGCGCACCGTGACCTCGGCCGAGGCAAGCGCGTCGTGCAGCGCGAAGCCGGGATCGATGTCGCGGATCCTGCTGTCCCACGAGACCTTGCCGTCGCCGACCAGCGCGGCAACGACAGTCGCCGACAGCGGCTTGGACACCGAGGCGAGCTGGAAGACCGTGTCGGCGTCGACCGGCTCGGGTTTGCCGACCTGGCGCAGGCCGAAGCCCTCGAGGAAGACGACCTCGTCGCCCTGGACGACGGCGATCGACAGGCCGGGCACCATCTTCTTGTCGACGATGTCTCTTGCGAGCGCCCGAAGCTTCGGCAGCACGGCGGCGACCGTCGCCCTGCTGAGGGCCTGCTCCTTTGCGGTCTGTTGCGCGGTTTGGGCGTGCGCCGCAGCCGGCAGGAGCAGGGTCGAGGCGGCGCCGGCCAGGACGCGGCGGCGGGTGGAGACGGGTATATGCATGCCTCTGCCTCCCTTCTCTCGTCCGAGCCCCCTCGCTCCCCGACGCTATCGCTTCTTCCCGCCGCGCTGATCTGGACCGCTATTACCATGGCCCTCCGGTACGGCTTCGCTCAGTGACAGCGCTATCTGCCTGCGGTGCCCGCCGCAATGGCAACCATTCCATCGCGGTGAGTTTAACAAGGGACTGCGCCTGGTTCTCAACCGAATGGAGAGACGCCATGCTGGGATTGGCCATCCTCTTTTTCATCCTTGCCGTAATCGCCGCGGTCCTGGGCTTCGGCGGAATCGCGATTGCAGCCGCCGGCATTGCCAAGATTCTTTTCGTCGTCTTCCTCGTGCTGCTCGTCATATCTCTGGTCATGCACATGCGCGGCCGGCGCGACACACTGCCCTGAATGCGCCGTCGCTGAGCCGTCGCGAAACCGGGAGCCGGCGGGCTGTCCGCACTGGATCCGCAGGGACCTTGGAGTACCCCGCCGTAGTCACAGCATGGCCCCGGACTCTCGTGCAGGTTCGGCTCAGGATCGGTGTCGAACTGCACTCAGGAGGGGAAAATGCCAAGGCTGGAATTTAGCCTCGTCCTCGCGCTTTCGGCCGCCATCGCGGCGTTCCTGACGGCCGTCTACAGCACCGCCTACGCGCTCCACTACATCACGCCGAGCTGACCGCGGTTGGCTGGGCGACAGCTGAGCCCGGATCACTCTGCGTCCGCACCGGTCGAGCGCGACACGCCGGGACGCGGCGAGCCTGTCGATCGCCCATCCCGGACCACTGCTGATCCGGAACGCGGGCCCCCGGGGACGCGCGTTCGAAGGTCGCTCGCCAATGCGGCGCTGGTCGTGCTGTCGCTGGGCGTGAGCCTCGGGCTGGCGGAAGCCACGCTGGCCGCGATCGACTGGTTCCATCCGCCGTGGATGCTCGACACCAGCGGAACGCGCATCACGAGCGCTCATCTCGACGAGATCCCGCGGGCCGACGGGGTCTCGCGCGATCTGTTCTTCGTCGACCCCGCGCCGTTGCCCAACCGCACCGCGCCGCCGCAGGACTGGATCGACCTCGATCGCCAGCTCCAGAAGACGGCCGGCGCCGACAGTCCGCCCGACCGGTTCAAGGCGTGGGACATGTGGAAGGCGTGGAACGCCGCGTTCGTCGGCGACCCGTGCCGCAACAGCTACTTCCGCAGCGCGCCCGGCCGCCTGTTCGTCTACGATCCGCCCGACGGCAGCGCGCGGCCGCCCTTCCGCTATCTTCCGAACGCCACGACACCGATGGGCCTCACCACCAACGCGTTCGGATGGCGCGGGCCGCCGGTCGCCTTCCGCCGCCGGCCGAACACGGTGCGCATCGTCTTCGTCGGCGCCTCGACGACGGCAGAACCGCAGAGCTATCCCTGGTCCGGTGCGGAGCTCGTCGGCGCCTGGCTCGACCGGTGGGCCGCCGACCGCAAGCTCGGCGTGACGTTCGAGGTCCTCAATGCCGGCCGGGAGAGCCTGCGCGCCTCCGACATCGCGGCCGTCGTCCGGCAGGAGGTGGTCCCGCTGCATCCCGACCTCGTCTTCTACTACGAGGGCAATCTCGACCTCGATCTGTCGACCATCGTGAGCGACGTGGCGCCCGGCGCCGCGCGGCCGGCCGGTCTGCTCGCCAACGGGCTGCTCGACCTCGCGCCCTATCTGCGGACGGCCAACCGCGCGCAGGCCCTTCTCGACGAAGGCGAGTGGCCCAAGCCCGCGTACCGGATCCACTGGCCGGCGGACGAGCGCGACCCGGATGTCTCGCGGCCGGACTTGCCGCTGAAGCTCGCTTCCGTCGTCCGCGACTTCGACGCGATGCGGGAGGGCCTCGCTTCGGTCCACGGCGAGCTGGCGCTGTCCTCCTTCCACTGGCTGGCGAAGGAGGGGCTGGTCCTCAACGGCTTCCGGAACGCCGCCGCGCTCGACGAGCTCAACGTCCACTGGTTTCCCTATCGCTATGCCGATCTGGAGCGCGCGACCGCCTTCGAGAACCGCGTGTTCGCCGAATACGCCGCGCTTCACGGCCTCCCCTTCATCGACGTCGCGCGCCCCATGCCGTACGACCCGGACCTGTTCACGGATGCCACCCACGGCACGCCCTTTGGCGTCCGTCTGCGGGCGTGGATCGTCCTTCAGCAGCTGGTGCCGATCCTGGAGAGCCGGCTGGCGAGCGGCGCCTGGCCGGCGCCCGTGCCGGACATGCCGGACGTCCATCCCGCCTTCCGGGCGGCCGCGCGCCTCATCACGTTCAGCTGCACGCCGGGCTAGGGAGCCACGCTGATCGTCCAATGGGACAAACGGCGCGGCATGTTCAGGTAGTGGCCGTCGAAGTGGCCGATGGCGGCAAGCTGCTTCCTGTCGACGATCTCGATCGCGCTGTTGACGCTCGACAGGACGTTGAGCCTGCGAAGCGCCTGGACCGTCCGGTTCACGTGAACGACGGAAAGACCTGCGGCATCCGCCAGGTCGACCTGGGTAAAGGGCAGGACCGTGCCGTTCAACCCGACGGCCTCCAGCCGGGCCAGCTGCTCGCAGAGGAGGTGGGCAACGCGTGCCATCGCGGTCAGCCGGCTGACGTGGGCGATCCGCTCGCGAAAGACGAACGTGTCCAGCATCGTCGACCGCCAGAGCGCCAGGCCCAGCGCAGGGCTGGCGGCGATGGCACGTTCTATGTCGCTGTGGTCGAACGCAGCCAGGGAGCATTCGCTCAGCGCCTGGACGCCCACGGCGTCGTCGGGTTCCGGCAACAGGTCACAGAAGTCGCCGGGATACTTGAAGGCGTAGATCTGCCGCGTGCCGTTCTCAAGCCTCTTGTACAGGCATGCCGTGCCCTCCAGGAGAAGGGTCGAGCGCTTCGAGGTCTCGCCGGCGCGGATGATGTCGGCGTGAGCGGCAATCCGACCGCCATGTCGGACGGCGCTCGCGAGCTGGCCGAGGTCCGGAACCTCGACCCCCAGGCTCCTGAACTTGCGGTCCAGAAGGGAAATCACCGCAACAGGATACGGCGACGCAATACCGTCGTTCTGGCCGACCGAGCCGACCGCATTGAAACGCTGCACGTACCCCCCGAGCCTGCGCCGGGTTGGCGCCAATCCCACCCGATACTGCTACCAGACGCCGCAGGGGCCGTCGCCCCGGGCGCCTACCGTAGAAGCAATTGTCACAATTTTGCCGCGGCTACCCCCTTGCTTCCGTACGGAATTGTACTGCCCCCGACCGTATTTTCATGCACGGCCCGTGTGGCCCGCATGCCCAATCATGGCCTGGAGAAAGGGCCCGATCCGTGGCCCGGAAGAAACAGGCACGCTAAGGAGGGGAATGTTCTCCTCCTTCTTCCCGACCCCGCGCCTGTTCTTCCCGGCCGCGCTGTTCTGGACCGCGCTCGCCATGGCCCTGTGGTACGGCCTCGCCCGCGACCTCGGGCCGGAGCTCAGCCTCGGCGGCCTGGCCGGCTTCCCCTACCCGCCGGCCGGCGCGGCGCCGGCCGCGGCCGGGGGCGTCGCCTACCTGACCGCGCAGGACATCTGGCTCTACCAATACATGATCGTGTTCGGCGTCGTGTTCTGCGTCGGCGTCGCCTGGGCGCTGCCGCACCGCTGGGCCCGCTGGTCGGTCTGGGGCTCCTTCCTGATCGTCTTCCTGCTGTGGTTCCAGGTGCAGCTCGACGTGATGATCAACGGCTGGTTCGGCACCTTCTACAACATGGTGCAGCAGGCGCTCGGCAAGCCTGGCACCGTCACCCTGGAGGCGTTCTTCGGCCAGCTCTGGACCTTCGGCTGGATCGCCATGGTCTACATCTTCACCGCCGTGCTGACCGCCTTCTTCACCAGCCACTACGTGTTCCGCTGGCGCACGGCGATGAACGAGTTCTACGTCGAGCACTGGCAGCGCCTGCGCCACATCGAGGGCGCCTCGCAGCGCGTCCAGGACGACACCCAGCGCTTCGCCGACACCGTCGAGGGGCTGGGCACCAGCCTGGTCCAGGCGGTGATGACCCTGATCGCCTTCCTGCCGATCCTGTGGGGCCTGTCGTCCTACGTGAAGGAGCTGCCGGTGGTCGGCCCGCTGCCGCAGGCGCTGGTGTTCGTCGCCGTCGTATGGGCCGCGCTCGGCACCGGCGCTCTGGCGGCGGCGGGCGTGCGGCTGCCCGGGCTTACCTTCCGCAACCAGCGGGTCGAGGCGGCCTACCGCAAGGAGCTGGTGCTGGGCGAGGACGATGCGCGGCGCGCCGACCCGCCGACCCTGCGCGAGCTGTTCTCCGACGTGCGGCGGAACTATTTCCGGCTGTACGCGAACTACCTCTATTTCAACGTCGTGCGCTACGGCTACCTGCAGGCCGGCGTGCTGGTGCCCTACATCGCGCTGGCGCCGACCATTGTCGCCGGCGGGCTGACCCTCGGCGTGCTGACCCAGACCACCCGCGCCTTCGGCCGGGTCGAGGAATCGTTCCAGTTCCTGGTGCGGTCGTGGACGACCATCGTGTCGCTGCTGTCGATCTACAAGCGCCTGCGCGCCTTCGAGGCGACGCTGGCCGACGAGCCGCTGTCGGCGATCGAGCACGAGCCGATCCGCCAGGCGTCCTAGCGCGTCGTCCTCGCTGCGCTCGGGATGACACCCTCCGGCCTTGAGCGCATCATCGTTGCGCAACGATGCCCTCCCCCAAAGGCTCCCTGCTGCGCAACCTGGTCGCCGGGCTGACGCTGGCGGCGATCACCATCCCCGAGCAGATGGCGACCGCCAAGCTGGGCGGATTCGCGCCCAACATCGGGCTCTATGCCTTCATCGCCGCTACCCTGGGCTTCGCGCTGTTCGGCGCGAGCCGCATCCTGACCGTCGGCGCCGATTCGACCATCACGCCGATCTTCTCCGCCATGCTGGGCACGCTGGCCGCGGCCGGCGCCGGCCTGGAGGGCTCGGCGGTGACGCTGGCCGCGCTGGTCGGCGCGCTGCTGCTGGCGGCCGGCCTGCTGCGGCTCGGCTGGATCGCCGACCTGCTGTCGACGCCGATCATCACCGGCTTCCTGGCCGGCATCGCCGTGCACATCGTGGTGTCGCAGCTGCCCGACGTGATGGGCGTCGCCAAGCCTCATGGCAACACGCCGCAGCAGATCGTGGCGCTGGTGCACGCGGCGCCGCAAGCCCGGCTCTGGCCGGTCGCGATCGGGCTGGGCGTGCTGGCGCTCACCCTGGTGACCGAGTGGCTGAGCCCGCGCCTGCCCGGCGCGCTGGCCGCGGTCGTGCTGGCGACGGTGCTGGTCGGGGCACTCGGGCTCGAAAGCAACGGCGTCGAGGTGCTGGGCAAGCTGCCGAGCGGCGGACCCGAGCTGGTGCGCCCGGCCGTGACGATGGAGGCGCTGCGCGACCTGCTGCCGCTGGCGCTGCTGATCGCGCTGATCGTGATGATGCAGACGGCGACCGTGAGCCGCTCCTTCCCGGGACGCACCGGCGCCAACGTCAACCGCGACTTCGTCGGGTTGGGCGCGGCCAACATCGCCGCCGCGCTGCTCGGCAGCTTCCCGGTCAATGCCAGCCCGCCGCGCAGCGCGATCGTGCACGAGGCCGGCGGCACCTCGCAGGCGGCGGCGCTGCTGGCGGCGTTCGTCGTCGCAGCGCTGGCGCTGATGGGCGGCGGGCTGCTGACCCACGTGCCCTACGCGGCGCTGGCCGGGCTGCTGCTGTTCGTGGCGCTGCGCATCGTGCGCTTCGGCGTCATCGCCGCGGTCGCGCGTCAGGCGCCGGCCGAGTTCGCCCTGATCGTGGCGACGGCGGCGGCGGTCATCTTCCTGCCGGTGCCGACCGGCGTGGCGATCGGCGTCGGCCTGTCGCTGGTGCACGGCGTGTGGATCGTCACCCGCACGCAGGTGGTGGAGCTCACGCCGGTCCCGGGCACCACGATCTGGTGGCCGGTCACCTTGCGCGAGAGCGGCGACAGCCAGCCCGGCGTGCTGGTGGTGAGCTTTGCGGCGCCCCTGCTGTTCTCCAACGCCGACGTCTTCCGCCACGGCATGCAGCACGCGATCGCCCGGCAGCCGGCCGGGACGCCGCTGAAGCTGGTGGTGCTCGAGGCGCTCGGCATCGCGGCGGTCGACTTCACCGCCGCGCAGGCGCTGCGCGCGGTGATCGAGGACTGCCGCAACCGCGGCATCGACTTCGCGATCGCCCGGCTGGAATCGGCCCGTGCCCGCCAGTCGCTCGAGCGCTTCGGCGTGCTCGAGCTGCTCGGCGCCGACCGTGTGTTCCTGAGCGTCGCCCAGGCGATCGAGGCGCGGGCGAAGGACCCTCCCCATTCAGATGCCATCTGAATGGGGAGGGTTGCTCTTACGCCGCCGCCCGCAGCGTGCTCTCGGTGGTGGTGGCCGCCTTCGCGACCTCGCCGGCGACGGTCTGCGCCTGGGCCTGCAGCACGGTCTGCACGGTCTTCTGGCTCATCTCGACCAGCCGCACGCTGTGGTCGCGCGCATCGGTGAAGTCGGCGAGCACGCGGTTCAGGCTGCCGCCCATCCAGTCGGCGCAGATGCGCGCCGCCAGCGCGGGATCCTGGCTGGCGGAAATCTTCTGCAGGGCTGCAAGGCCGGTCTCGACCGCCTCCTGGCGGCGCTTCATCCAGGCGGTGATCAGGGCGTTGGTCCCTTCGAACAACTCGACCTGCATCGATTGCTGGCTCATGAGACTCCTCCCGTTGACCCGGCAGCGACGATCCTGCGCCAGTGTGGCGACAGGATGATGTCAGTCGACTCTATCCACCGTTCGTGCCGTTCCGCACGCAGCTCGCCTAACGACGCAGGCCAGCCTGCTTCAGCAGCGGCATCACCGCACGATCGAAGTGCTTGAGCTCCTCGTTGTAGTCGAGGAAGCCCAGCACCACGCCGTCGATGCCCGCCGCCGACATCGCGCCGAATTGCTCGGTCACCTGTTCGGGCGAGCCAAGGATCGGGTTGGTGCCCCAGCCGGCGACGACGCGCTCGCGGTACTTCTCGATCCGTTCGTTGAAGGATTGGCTCTCGATGCCCAGCACCTTCATGAGGTTGTCTGCCGCCACGCGGTCGCCGTGCTCGATGATCGAGCGATAGGCGGCGCGCGCCTCGGCCTCGGTCTCGCGGCATACGACCAGCGCCGAGGTGCAGATGCCGATGTCCCTGTCGTACTCGGTGCGCGCCTTGTCGCGCATGCGCTTCGCCACGGCGCGGACCTGGTCGAGGCTGTCGTTGCCGACGAACGAAAAGTCGACCTCGCGGGCGGAGAACTCGGTCGCGGCCGGCGAATGGCCGGCGTTGATCAGCACCGGATGCGGCCGCTGGATCGGCTTGGGATGGGCCTGCGCCTGGCGAATGTGGAAGTCCGCCGTCTCGAAGTCGAAGGGCTCCTCCTCGGTCCACAGCCGCTTCACCACGGTGAGCCATTCGGCGCCGTAGCGGTAGCGGTCGTCGTGCGGCCGCTGCGTGCCGTCGAACATCTGCATCTCGGGCGTGAACCAGCCCATCACCAGGTTGAGCGCGAAGCGGCCGTTGGAGATATGGTCGATGGTGGTCGCCTGCTTGGCGGCGACGATCGGATGGATGGTCGGGACGTGGCTGGTCGCCGCGACCATGATGCTCTTCGTCGCCTGCGCGAGCCCAGCCGCCCACGTGTAGGTCTCGAACGACTCCCCGTTGAAATCGGTCGTGCCGCCGAAGCCGCGCCAGCGCGCCACCGGCAGCAGGAGCTCGAAGCCCATCGCGTCGGCCCGCCGCGCGATCTCGAGCTGGTGCTCCCAGGTGATCTTGTGCGTGGTCGGCGCGTGGCTGATATTGACGCCGTTGCTGCAGTTGATGCTGAACACGCCGAGCTTCAGCGTCTGGTCGTTGTAGAGCGGCACATGCGCCCGACGCCAGTCGTCGCGGGCAATCGCCTCGGCTTTGGTCATGATCGCCATTCTGCATGGCTTCATTCCGCTGTCGACGATGGACGAACTTGACTATTTCGAGACCTACCTCCGTGCGCCATCGCGCTGGCAGAGGGCTCGTGTTCTGCTGAACCGCATGATGAAGAGCAACCGGGGAAGGGTTGGCATGCTTCACTCGATCGAGCCCAGAGCGTTCCTTGCGTCCGACCAGCTGCACGGCATCGCGCAATGCCCTCACTGCGGCGTCGAATGCGCCGTATCCGAGGGGGCCGTGGGCCTGCTCCACTACCAGGTCAAGGACGAGCTGAAATACTCCCTGGTGTGGGTCTGCCAGCCGCTCTGCCTGCTGGCCTTCGAGCATTCCCAGTTCATGGGTCGGGCATGAAGGCGACGATGCTCCTCGACCGACCTGCGCCGACGCCGCTGGCGGCGCACTCCTGCTATTTCTGCGGCGAGGACCTCTCCGACGCGCGTCCATCTCATTGGGGCAGGAACTCCGAGCGCCTCTACTGCAGCCTTGCGCATCTGGCCAAGGGCGAGACCTATATGCTCGAGCGGATGCAGGATCTGACACGACTGGCCGGCGTGTAGCCGGCCGAGCGTGGCCGGTCCCGGGTGGATCGGCTAAGATGCAGCTGGGTTCCGGCTTCGGCCGGTCGAAGAGCCTGCCGATGCCTTGTGCCGCATGCGGTTTCGAGATCCAGGCGGACTTCGCCTTCTGTCCGCGCTGCGGCGCGGCGCAGAGGTCGGCTGCGCCCAAGGATCGGCCGGACGAGGCCGATCGCCGCCCGGTCACCGTGCTGTTCGCCGATCTTTCCGGCTTTACCTCGCTGTCGGAACGTCTCGACCCGGAGGAGGTACGCGCCTTCCAGGGCGTGCTGTTCGATTCGCTCGGTCAGGCCGTCGTCCGGCGCGGCGGCTTCGTCGCCAAGTATCTGGGTGATGCCGTGCTCGCCCTGTTCGGCGCGCCGGTAGCTCATGAAGATGATCCCGAACGTGCGCTCGATGCAGCCCTCGACATGCTGCGTCGAGCCAAGGTTCTGAGCGGCGAGTGGTCGGCGCGGCTCGGCCAGCACGTCACCCTGCACATCGCCGTGCATACCGGTCCGGTGGTGGCCGGCAGCCTGGGCGACGGCGCCGGCGGGACCTACGACGTGACCGGCGACACCGTGAACACCGCCTCCCGCCTGCTCGGGGCGGCGGCGCCCGGCACCATCCTGGTCGCCGCCTCGACCCAGTCTCTGGTCAGCCATCGCTTCGCCTTCGAGCCCGCCGCCAACGTGGCGCTGCGCGGCAAGGCCGAACCGATGGCGGTGCATCGCCTGGTGGGCAGACTGGCCGAGCCACGTTCCGCCCGTGGGCTGGCTGCGTTCGGACTCACCGCACCGATGGTCGGGCGCGACGGCGAGCTCGATCGGCTGCTGGCCGCCTTCGCCCGCATGCAGGAGGGCCGCGCGCAGCTCGTCGACCTTGCGGGCGATGCAGGAAGCGGCAAATCGCGGCTGATCGCCGAGTTCCTGGGCCGGCTGGAGGACGGCGGCCAGCTCGCCAGCACGGCGGTACGCCGCGCTACCTGCTCGTCCCTCGGCGAGCCGATCTATGGCGTGTTCGCCGCGCTGTTCCGCGAAGGCTACGGCGTCGCAGCAGGCGATACGCTCACGGTGGCGCGCGAGAAGCTTGCGCACGGGCTGAGCGCGCTCGGCGCCGATCCGGCGATCGCACAGGCGGTCGCGCCGATGCTGAGCTATCTGCTGGGCGTCGCGGAAGCGCGGCCGGTCGACCTCGATCCCGAGCAGCTCAAGCGACAGATCGTGCTGGCCGCTCGCCTGCTGGTCGAGCGCCGGCTCGCCCAGGGGCCGTTGCTCGTCATCGTCGACGACTTCCATTGGGCGGATGCGGCCTCGATCGACCTGTTGCGCGACCTCGCCATCCATCTCGCCGACAGCCGCCTGATGATCCTGCTGGCGCACCGGCCGGAGGGCAGTGCGGCAGCACTCGCGGGCGGCGAGTCGACAGCGATCCGCCTCACCGCGCTGTCGCCGGAGGAGACCAAGCGGTTCGTCGACGGGCTGTTCGGCGCGCCGCAGCAGCCGGCCTTCACGCGTTTGCGTGACCTCATCCTCACGCGCGCCGGCGGCAACCCGCTGTTCGTCGAGGAGATCGTGCGTGGCCTGGTAAGCGGCGGCGTGCTGGTGCGTGAGGGAGACCGCTGGACCGTCAACGCGACCGTCGAGACGGTGAGCCTGCCGCCGACGCTGCACGGCCTGCTGCTGTCGCGGGTCGACAAGCTTTCCGCCGATACCCGCCGCGTGCTGCAGGCGGCCGCCGTGCTCGGCGTGAGCTTCGACGAGGCGCTGCTGCAGGCCGTCGCGGGCGAGGTACGGGTGGCCTTGCAGCACCTGGTCGAGGCCGACCTGGTGCGCCCGGCAGAGGGGGGCGTTGACGGCCGGCACTATCGCTTCAGCCACGCGCTGCTGCACGCGGTGGTCTACGACAACCAGCTGATGGCGCGGCGCGGCGAGCTGCACGAGCGCACCGCCCGCGCGCTCGAGCAGGCGGTCGGACCGTCGCCGGCCCGGATCAGCGACCTCGAGGCGCTCGGCCACCACTGGAGCTTCACCCCGGACAAGGCCCGGGCGGCTGGTTACCTGACGGCGGCGGGTGACCGCGCCCGCGCCGTGTACGCCAATGACGACGCCATCCGGCTCTATGAGCGCGCGCTCGCCACGCTGGCAAGCTGCCTGGCGTGCGAGGACCAGGTGCGCCTGGTGCGCGAACGGCTCGCCGACCTGGTGGCCCTGACCGGGCGGCGCGCCGATGCGCTGGCGCATCACGAGGCGGTGCGCGCCGAGCTCGCGGCGGCGGGTGACGGTCCCGCCGCCGCGCGCCTGCACCGCAAGATCGGTCTGCTCCACTGGGAAGCAGGTGATCGCGAGCGCGCCCGGGCCTGCTTCGACTCCGGCCTCGCAAGCCTGGGCCCTGACGGCGATGCAGTCGAACGTGCCCAGCTCTATCAGGAACTCGGGCGGCTCGCCTTTCGCGCCGGCGACAACGCGAATGCAATACACTGGGCGGAGCGGGCGCTCGCCCAATTGGCGGCGATCGAGGGCTCACCCGACACCGGGCGCGAGCACGACATCGCAACCACCAAGGTGCAGGCCTACAACACGCTGGGTGTCGCATTGGCCCGCATGGGCCAGCTCACGCAGGCAATGGAGCGCATCGAGCAGAGCATCGCGCTGGCCGAGCGCCACGACCTGCTGCAGGCGACGTGCCGGGGGTACACAAACCTTGGTGTGCTGCAGAGCTCCCTCGACCCGCCGCGCAGCATCCAGACCTGCCAGCGCGGTCTGGCGGTCGCGCACCAGGTCGGCGACCTCGCCTTCCAGTCGCGGCTGCAGGCCAACCTCGCCGTGGCTTATTGCGCCCTGACCGACCGCTGCGAAGCCGAAGGCATCGCCGCGGCAGAGATCGCCGTCGACCTCGACCGGCGGCTCGGCTTGATCGACCATCTCGCCGTTCCGCTGATCGTCCTCGGCCAGATCCGCCAGTGCCATGGCGACCGGGCGCCTGCGCTGGCGGCCTATCAGGAGGCGCTTGCGCTTGCGGAGCAGGTTGGCGAACCGCAGCTGCTATTCCCCTGCTACGACGGACTTGCTACGCTTTATCTGGATGCCGGGGATGGAGCGAAGGCGGAACTCTACCTGGCGAAGGCCCAGGAAGTCTGTGAACGGGCCGGCGTAGAGCCCGACGCGCTGCTGGTCCTGCCGTTTCTCTACTAAGTGGTGTTGGGAACGGAGGCTTCACATGAACGCGACGAACGAGATGCTGTCACCTGTGGCGGCCGGCACGCCGGCTCCTGAATTCGTGCTTCCAGCCATCGACGGCAGCGGCACCATTGCGCTGCAGGACTTCCGCGGCAGGAGTCCGCTGTTCCTGGCCCTGTTCATCGGCCTGTGGTGCCCGTTCTGTCGCCGCTCGATCGCGGAGATGGCGGGTACCGAGCCGGCCCTGAAGGAGCAGGGCGTCGAGACGCTATGCGTGGTGGCGACGCCGCCCGAGAATGCGAAGCTCTATTTCAAGTACCGCCCGACACGCCTGCGGCTTGCCGCCGATCCCGGGATGACGACGCACCGCGCCTATGGCTTGCCGAAGCCTGAAGCGACACCGGAGCTGATGAACGCGCTCGAGACCACGCGCATCAACCCGAACGGCATCCTGCCCGAACCGCTGCCGGTGATGCAGGCCGCCGAGGCCATCTCCAAGCTCGACGGCTACGTCGCCAACGAGACCGACCAGGCGGACCTGCAGCGGCAGTGGCCGCAGCTCAAGGGCCAGTTCCTGATCGATCGCCAGGGCGTTGTGCGCTGGGCAAACATCGAAGCCAGCGAGGGACTGGCCGGCCTGGGCAAATTCCCGTCGCGTGACGAGATCCTGACCGCGGCGCGCGCCCTTCCAAACTAGCGCAGGGTCCCGATCAAGCGCGCACCATCGCCGCACGACCGCGCAGCACCGCAGCGGCCTCGTCGACGATCCGTTCGATCACGTCGCGTGCCGAGGGGATGTCGCGCACGAGGTCGACGCTCTCGCCCGCCCACACCACGCGCTGCGCGAAGTCGTCGGCGGGAGTGGTGACGTAGGCGGGCTCGATGGTCTTCTGCTGCTCGGCCAGCGCTTCCTCCTTGCCGTGCCACTGGGCGAAGAAGTCGTTGCGCAGGGCGCGGCCGGGATAGATCGCGGGCCACGCTGCGCCGCGGACGATGTCGAACACGCGGGTCTGCGCGGTGTCGTCGCCGCCCGAGGCGACGGCCTTCTCCTTCATCGCCTGGTCCCACAGCGATTCCTGGGTGGCGGTGAAGCGCGTGCCCATCGACACGCCCGCCGCGCCCAGTGCCAGCGCCGCCGCCAGCCCGCGGCCGTCCGCGATGCCACCGGCCGCAACGACCGGGATCGACGGGCCGACCGCATCGACCACCGCGGGCACCAGGCCGATCGTGCCGCGGGTGGTGCCCGAATGCCCGCCGGCGTCGCGACCCTGGGCGATGATGACGTCGGCGCCGGCGCCGGCGGCCTGCTTCGCCTGCTCGAGTGTCTGCACCTGGCAGATGATCCTCGAGCCGGCCTCCTTGATTCGTCGGGTGTAGGGCCTCGGATCGCCGAACGACAGCATGATCGCCGCGGGCTTCGCATCGAGCGCCACATCGAGCGCCTTCGGATTGCGGTCCAGCGCCCACAGGATGAAGCCGACGCCGACGCGGGCGTTGCCCGCCTCGCCCAGCTCCTGCTTGATCGCGGTCGTGCTGGCGTAGCCCGAGCCCACCATGCCGAGCCCGCCGGCATGGGTCACCGCCGCCGCGAGCCTGCCGCCCGCCGCCGAGCCCATCGGCGCCAGCAGGATCGGATGCTGGATCCCGAGCAACCGGGTCAGCGCGGTATCGATCGTCGCCATGGATGCAGGCTCAGTTGTAGTTCAGCTTGAGACCGGGCGTGGGCCACTGCATCACGCCGAGCTGTCCCTTGTCGGACAGCGTGATGTACGCCGTGCGCATGTCCGGTCCGCCGAAGCAGATGTTGGTCGGATAGACGTCGGGCATCTTCACCTCGCGCACGATCGCGCCGTGCGGCGAGAACTCGGTGATCTTGCCGGTGCTGAGCGTCGCCACGCAGATGTTGCCGTTGGCTAGCACGGCCAGGCTGTCGAAGCCGGCGGGACCGGCCGGCGCACCGCCGACCACGCGGCCGGTATGGGCGAAGTCGGCCTTCATCTTGGCGAGCACGCCCGGCGCCTCTATGTCGAAGGCGTAGAGCCGCGCGCTCGCGGTGTCGGCGACGTAGAGCACCTTGCCGTCCGGCGACAGGCCGCAGCCGTTGGGGCTGAGGAACGGATAGACGAGACAGGTGATCTTCGAGCCGTCCGGCCGCGCGTAGTAGATGCCGCCATGGTCGCGATGGCGGGCATAGCGCTTGCCGAGATCGGTGAAGTAGAAGCCGCCGCTGGTGTCGAACACCAGGTCGTTGGGCGCGGAGAGCTTGTGGCCGTCGCACTCGGTGTAGAGCAGTTTGGCCTCGCCTGTGTTGCGATCGAGCCGCTGGATCGAGCCGTGCTTGTAATCGGGATGCGGCCCCTGGCCGATCGACTTGCCCTCGACGTAGCGGCTGCCGCCGTTGTTGCAGCAATAGAGCGCGCCGTCGGGCCCGACCGCGAGTCCGTTCGGCCCGCCACCATTGTCGGAGAACACCGACACCTTGCCGTCCGCCGTCACGCGCGCGCAGCGCCGGTTGCGGATCTCGGTCAGGATCACCGAGCCGTCCGGCATCGCCACCGGCCCCTCGGGAAAGCCCAGCCCCGTCGCCAGGATCTTCACGTCGTCCGTCATCGTCTCGCTCCCGATGTTGTTGTGTCGAGCGTATCTGCTGGGAGCGCGCGACGGAAGGCGCGCATCTTCCTCCGGCCGGACCGCTCACGCCTGGTAGAGCATGACCGGCTTGTCGAAGCCCTTGAGCTCGGCGCGGATGGCGTCGGTCACCAGGATCTCGCCCGGCTTGGCGGCGGCCTGGACGCGGGCGGCGGTGTTCACCACCGTGCCGATGGCCGTCAGGTCGCGGTGCGAGCGACCGAACTCGCCGAAGCTCACTTCGCCGGTTTGCAAGCCGACGCCGACACCGAACTCGAGGCCGGCCTCCTTCTTGCGCACGGCAAGGCGCTGCTGGATCTCCCGCGCCGCCAGCAGCGCCTGACGCGCATGGTCGTCCTGCTTGATCGGGAAATTGAAGACCGCCATCACCGCGTCGCCGATCGTCTTGTTGAGCAGGCCGTCATGGTCCCAGACCGCGGCGGCGCGCAGGACCATCGGAACGTGAAGATTCTGCCAGCATCCCTTGCAGAGAAGAGCTTGTGGCTGCGCCATGCGGCACTCTCCCCGGTTCGCCGTCCCTGATTCCTAGCACGTCGGCGGACCGGCCGCTAAGCTTCCGCTCGCATGGACTCGATCTCCCCTACCCTCATCCCGCCGTGGCGCATCGGCGTCGACGTCGGCGGCACCTTCACTGACATGGTGCTGCGCGATTCGGCCGGCTCGGTGCGAATCTTCAAGGCGCCGTCGGTTCCGGCCGATCCCAGCGAAGGCGTGCTGGGCGTGCTGCGGCTCGCCGTGCAGCAGCTCGACCTGCCGCTGACCCAGCTGCTGCGCTCCTGCGCGCTGTTCGTCCACGGCTCGACCGTCGCCACCAACACCATCCTCGAGAAGAAGGGCGCCAAGGTCGGGATGCTGACCACCGAGGGCTTTCGCGATTCGCTCGAGATCCGCCGCGGCATCCGAGAGAACCAGTGGGATCATCGCGCGCCCTTCCCCGAGGTCCTGGTGCCGCGCTACCTGCGCCTGCCGGTACGCGGCCGCATCGCCTCCGACGGCAGCGAGACCGCACCCTTCGAGCCGGCGGACGTCGCCGCGGCTTCGCGGATTTTTGCAGCCGAGGGCGTGGAGTCCGTGGCGGTCTGCCTGTTCAACAGTTTCCTCGACGGCCGCCACGAGCACGCGGCCGGCGCCGAGCTCAAGAAGCACGGCATGGGCCAATGGGTCTCGCTGTCGAGCGAGGTCATGCCGACCATGGGCGAGTATGAGCGCGGCTCGACGGCCGTGGTGAACGCCTACATCGCGCCCAAGGTCACCGGCTACCTGCAGGCGCTCGACAGCCAGCTGCGGCAGCTCGGCCTGCCCAATTCCCTGCTCCTGCTGCAGAGCAACGGCGGCGCTGTCTCGGTCGATCAGGTCGCAGCGCGGCCGGTGATGCTGGTGCTCTCGGGGCCGGCGGCCGGCGTCGGCGCGCTCAAGGGTTGCGCCTGTCCTGGCGAGCCAGCCAACTTCATCTCGATGGAGATCGGCGGCACGAGCTGCGACGTCATGGTGATGGCGCAGGGCGACGTGCCGATCGCCGATTCGCTCATCATCGACGGCTATCACCTCACGACGCCGTCGGTCGAGATCCACACCGTCGGCGCGGGTGGCGGCACGGTCGCCTGGATCGACAGCGCGGGGCTGTTGCATGTGGGCCCGCAAGGCGCTGGCGCGCGACCCGGTCCCGCCGCCTACGGGCTCGGCGGCGAGCAGCCGACCGTGACCGACGCCCAGCTCGTGCTCGGCCGGCTGCGGCCGGGCCCGCTCGCCGGCGGCGCGGTGACGCTCGACGGCACGCTGGCGCGCAAGGCGATCGAGACGAAGCTCGCCAAGCCGCTCGGCCTCGCGGTCGAGGAGGCGGCCGCGGGCGTGATCCGGCTGCTCGAGCAGAACCTGCTGCACGCCGTCGAGCGGCTCAGCATCGAGCGCGGCCACAATCCCGCGACCTTCACGCTGGTCGCCGCCGGCGGCGCAGGGCCGATGCACGGGGCCAACGTGGCCCGGGCGCTGGGCTGCAAACGCGCCCTGCTGCCGCGCGCCTCGGGCGCGTTCTGCGCCATGGGCATGCTGCAGTCCGACGTGCGCCAGGACTATCTCAAGGTCTTCCTCGCCGATCTCGACAAAGTCGAAACCGCCGCCCTCGACACGGCCTTCGCCGAGTTGGAGGCGCGCGCCGGCGATGCCCGCCTCAAGGAGCGCGAGTTCGACCTGCGCTACGAGGGCCAGCAATGGCCGGTACGCGTCGCGCTCGATGGCCTCGATACCAAAGGCGTGCGCGCCAAGTTCGAAGCCGAGCACCAGCGCCTCTACGGCCACATCCAGCCGCACGGCCGCATCGACATCACCGCGCTGCGCGTGATCGGCCGCACGCCGCTCGATTGGACACCGCCCGCCGCGCGCTCGCCGCAGACCGCATTGCCCGTGCCGCTCGAAACACGGAAGGTGTGGATCGATGCCGCGCACGGCTGGCACGACGTGCCGGTCTATGACGGTGACTCCCTCCGTCCCGGCTGCAAGCTTCCCGGCCCCCTGCTGATCGAGGAGCGCACCACCACCGCCTTCATCGCCCCGCGCGATCTGCTCGAGGTCGATGAATGCGACGACTTCCTGGTTCATATCGGAGCCAATCCATGACGCCCGATCCGGTCACGCTCGCGCTGGTGCAGAACCGGCTCGACCACATCTCCCACCAGATGGGCTGGGTGATGACGCGCACTGCGCGCTCGCCGATCTTCAGTCAGAGTCACGACTTCTCCTGCTTCATCGCCGACGCCCACGGCACCCTGATCAGCCAGGCCGACGGCATCCCGATCCACACCGGCGGCGGCGGCTTCGCCGTGCGCGCGATCCTGCGCGACTTCGCCGGAAGGATCGAGCCAGAGGATGTGTTCCTGCTCAACGACCCCTACGAAGCGGGCGGCAACCATCTGCCCGACTGGGTGATCGCGCGGCCGGTGTTCGTCGGCGGCGCGCTGGTCGCCTTCGCCTGCAACCGCGCCCATCAGGCCGATATCGGCGGCGGGGCAGCCGGCACCTACAATTCCGCCGCCACCGAGATATTCCACGAGGGCATTCGCCTCCCCGTCCTGAAGCTGATCGAGCGCGGCACCGTTCGCGCCGACCTGTGGAAGCTCCTGCTGCTCAACACGCGCCTGCCCGAGGCGCTCGACGGCGACCTGCACGCGATGCTGGGCTCGACCCGCATCGGCGCCGAGCGGCTGGCGCTGCTGGTCGAGGAGCTGGGCGCAGACCGGGCGAACGACTTCTTCGAAGCCGTTCTCGACCACACCGACCGCCGCTTCAGGGGCTGCATCGACCGCCTCTCCCACGGCACGTGGCGGGCAGAGGAGTCGATCGACAATGACTGCTTCGAACCGATCGACGGCAGGATCGCCGTCGCCCTCACCGTCGAGAACGGCAAGCTGATCGTCGACTTCGCCGGCACCACGGCCCAGGTGCGCGGCTTCAAGAACAGCTCGATCGCCAACTCCTACTCGGCGGTCTACATGGCGCTCGCCTCGTTCTTCGAGCCGGACCTGCCGCGCAACGAGGGCACCTTCCGCCACGTCGAGATTCGCCTGCCCGAAGGCAGCATCGTCAATCCGCGGCCGCCGGCGCCGATGACCATGAACACGGTGTTCGTGGCGCACGAGATCGTCCACGTGATGTGGAAGGCGCTGGGCCAAGCCCTGCCCGACCGCGCCTCGGCCGGCTG
This sequence comes from Reyranella sp., assembly GCA_035293665.1. Lineage (GTDB taxonomy): Bacteria > Pseudomonadota > Alphaproteobacteria > Reyranellales > Reyranellaceae > Reyranella. The sequence continues at coordinate 65,911 of DATGMK010000029.1, forward strand.
GTCGAAGGCAGTCCACGCGGTCACCGCGGGCCTCAAGGAAGACGGTAGCCGTTACGTGATGTTCCAATGGGCCGGCGCGCCGGCGGGCGGCGGCGTCGAGGGCCGCGACGGCTTCCACCTGGTCGGCCACCTGATCACGCTCGGTGGCCTGACGCTGCCCAATCTCGAGGTCTACGAGCAACTCTATCCCGTGCGCTTCCGCCGCCAGGAGTTGCGCTGCGATTCGGCCGGCCCCGGACGCTACCGCGGCGGGGCCGGAGCGGACTACGAGGTCGAGGTGACGACGCCGGCCGACTATGCCTACCGCGGCGAAGGCGTCGGTGCGCCGTCGAGCTTCGGCGCCCAGGGCGGCAAGGCCGGCGTCGGCGGCGAGGTCATGCTGACCCTGGCGGAAGGCAAGCATGTCGAGGGCTGGAAGTACGGCGTGCACCGCTTCGGCCCGGCCACCTATCGCAGCCTGACGCCCGGCGGCGGCGGCTTCGGCGATCCGAAGACGCGCGATCCCGACCGCGTGCTGCGCGACGTACGCGATGGCATCGTCAGCCGCGAGGCGGCCGAGCGCGAGTACGGCGTGGCCATAAAGCCGGATGGCCGCACGATCGACGCCGCAAAGACGGCGGCACTGCGCGGCTAGATTAGCTAACCGCTGTTGCGCAATCCGGCGGCGATGCCGTTGATGGTGAGGTGGATACCCTGCACCACGCCCGGATCGCTGTCGCCGGCGCGATGGCGGCGCAGCAGCTCGATCTGCACGTGGTTCAAGGGATCGATGTAGGGGAAGCGGTTGCGGATCGAGCGGGCGAGCAGCGGGTTGGACGTCAGCAGCTCGTCCTCGCGCAGGATCGATCGCACGGCGTCGATCGACGCCTGCCATTCGGCGCGCAGGCGCTCGAAGATCGAGACGCGCAGCGCCTCGTCCCCCACCAGCTCGGCATAGCGTGATGCGAGCGCGATGTCGCTCTTGGACAGCACCATGTCCATGTTGGAGAGCGTGGTGCGGAAGAAGTCCCACTCGTCGTGCATGCGTTGAAGGCGCTGCAACCCGTCATCTGGATGGGCGGACAGCCACCGCGCCACCGCCGCACCGAAGCCGTACCAGCCGGGCAGCATCAGCCGACACTGCGCCCAGCTGAACACCCACGGGATGGCCCGCAGGTCGTCGATGCCGCGGCGCCTGGACCGCGAGGCCGGCCGGCTGCCGATGTTCAGCGTCGCGATCTCCTCCAGCACGGTCGATTCGCGGAAGTAGCGGTCGAAGTCGGGCGTCTCGTAGACCAGCTCGCGATAGGCGCGGAAGGCGCGGGCCGAGAGCTGCTCCATGATCTCGAGATACTCGGTCGGCGGCGGCGGACGCTCGGCTTCGAGCAGCGTCGCTTCGAGCGTAGCGGCGGCGATGGTCTCGAGGTTGCGCCGGCCGACATCGGCGTTGGAGTACTTGCCGGCGATCACCTCGCCCTGCTCGGTGACGCGGATCGCGCCCTGCAGCGCGCCGGGTGGCTGGGCCAGGATCGCCTCGTAGCTCGGGCCGCCGCCGCGGCCGACCGACCCGCCGCGGCCATGGAACAGCCGCAAGGGCACGCCGTGCCGGCGAAAGACCTCGATCAGCACGCGCTCGGCCTTGTAGAGCTCCCATACCGAGGTGAGGTAGCCGCCGTCCTTGTTGCTGTCGGAGTAGCCCAGCATCACCTCCTGCACGCCGCGGGCCGCGACCAGGCGGCGATAGGCTGGCACGGCGAACAGCGCTTCCATGATCGGTCCGCAGTGCTGGAGGTCGGCGATGGTCTCGAACAAGGGCGCGATGTCGACGTCGAGCTGGCCGTCGCGCGGGCGCAGCAGGCCGACCTCCTTCAGCAGCACCGCCACTTCGAGGATGTCCGAGACGCTGTCGGCCTTGGAGATCACGTAATGCGGCACCGACTGGACGCCGTAGCGCCGGTGCGCGTCGGCCACGATCCGCAGCATCGCGAGCTCGTTGGCGGTCTCCTCCGAATAATCGTGATGCGGCGTGGCCAGCGGTCTCGGGTTCTCGAGCTCGGCCGCCAGCAGCCTGCTGCGCGTGGCCTCGTCCATCCCGGCGTAGTCCTGTGCCGCGCCGGCCGTCTCCAGCAGCTCGGTCATCACCCGCTCGTGCACGTCGGAGTTCTGGCGGATGTCGAGCGAGGCGAGATGAAAGCCGAACACGTCGACGGCGCGACGCAGCGCCCGCAACCGGCCGCGCGCAAGACCGCCGAGATTGCTGGCCGTCAGCGAGTCGTGGACGACCTCGAGATCGGCCTTCAGCTCGGCCGCAGAGGCGTAGGCCGGCGCCGGCCCGACCGGCGGATGCGGCGGCTCGAGCCGGTCGAGGGCCCATGCGGTCGCCGCCAGGCGCGCATAGATGCCGGTGAGCGCACGGCGGTAGGGCTCGTCCTGGCGCTCCGGTGCCTTGTCGGGCGATGCGTCGGCGAGTGTCTTCAGCGCGGCCGACACCCCGACCATGCGGCCGTCGACCGGCAACTCGGCGCCCAGAAGATGGATCTGCTCGAGATGGAAGCGCAACGCACGCTGGCTTTGCATCGCCAGCGTCTGCCGGGTCACCTCGGCCGTGACGAAGGGATTGCCGTCGCGGTCGCCGCCGATCCAGCTGCCCATGCGGAAGAAGGATGGCACCGGCCAGCCGAGCCGGTCCTCGAGCTCGGCATAGAACTCGGGCAGCGCAGCGAGGAAGGTATGGTCGTAGTAAGCCAGCCCGTTGGCGACCTCGTCGAGCACGCGCAGCCGCGAGTGACGCACCAGGCTGGTCTGCCACAGCGTCAGCACGTTGCGGCGCAGGGCTCTGCGGTTGGCCGCCAGCTCCTCGGGCGTGAACTGCACGCGGTCGCGCTCGTCGAGCAGGCGGGCGATCTCCATCTCGCGATCGATCAAGCTTTGGCGGCGCACTTCCGTCGGATGGGCCGTCAGCACCGGCACACAGAGTGCCGTGGCGAAGAATTCTTCGAGCTGGCGGCGCGAAATGCCTGAATCGTTCGCGCGCGCCAACGCATAGGCCATGGTGCCGCGGCGCGGTGGCGCGTTCCTCATCGCGTAGTCGCGGGTACGTCTGATGTGATGCTGGTCCTCGGCAAGATTGGCAAGGTGCGAGAAATAGCCGAAGGCGCGGATGATCTTGATCGCCGTGGCGGTCGGCAGGCCGCTCATGATCGCCTGCAGCTCGCGGCGCGCCGCCTCGTCGGCGTTGCGATGGAACTGGACGCCGGTGCGCCGGATGCGCTCGACCAGGTCGAACACGGCCTCGCCTTCCTGCGCCCGCACCGTCTCGCCGAGGATGCGGCCGAGCAGGCGCGTGTCGTAACGCAGGGGAACGTCCTTCTCCGGCATCTCGCCGCTCTCGGGCCGCGCGTCATCCATGACCCGCAGCCTAGCAGATGCCGTGCCGGGCTAGGGCCCGTAGACCGATCGGCCGGCGGGCGTCGGCAATGCCCGGCGTTGGCGGCGGCGGATCAGCACCGCCTCCCGAGCGGGATCGGACCAGGGTGTGCCGCCCTCCGGTGAGGCCGGCGCCCCCTGCTCGGCCTCCATGAGAGCACCGTTCGCCAGCCACTCGCGCGCCTGATGGATGCTGGTGAACAGGCGGACCGGCCGTTCCGTCTGGGTCACGGCGAAGGCGCGGGCGAAATCGGCGCGCGTCGGATTGATCAGGAAGGCGACCGGGCCGCGCTTGATCTTGCCCACCGTGCGCAGCACCGCGGCGAGCCGGCGCACGTCGCCGGCCGTGACGTCGGACGTCGCTCCGGCGACATCGACCAGCTTGGCGAACAGCGGAATGTCCGCGTCGATCAGTTCCCTCGCCGCCGCCATGATCTCGGCCGAGCTGATCTTGCCGCGGGCGACCAGCGTCGCGCAGCGATAGAGCTTCGAAATCTCGATATAGATCGGCAATTCGCGTGTCCCCCACCGGCACAAACTTTATCACGACGGAGGTCACACCCGGCAGAGGCCGCGTAGACGGACACAGAGTCGGTGCAATTACACACGTCGGTTGAGTTGCTGGTGCCGCAGTTGAGGCGGCTCACGCCGCGTGGCACGCTTCGTCCTCCGCAAAACCACCGGGAGGAAACGATGCCGTTCTATGAAAGAGGTCCGGTTCGCATTCACTATGAAGAGCGGGGTTCCGGCTTCCCGCTGCTGGTGATCCCGGGCGGCGGCCTCAACTCGACCATCGCCGGGCTCGACGCCACCCATCCGTTCAACGCGGCGAAGGAGTTCAGCAACGCCTTCCGCACCGTCGTCGCCGATCTGCGCAACGCGCCTCCCGGCCAGTCGACCGGACCGCTCGAGATCGACCGGCCGTGGGATTCCTTCACCGACGACCATATCGGCCTGATGGATCATCTCGGCATCAAGCGCTTCATGGTGCTGGGCTATTGCATCGGCCAGCCGTTCATCTGGAACCTGATCAAGCGCGCCGGCGAACGCGTGGTCGCCGCCGTGCTGACCCAGCCATCGGGCCATCGCGAGGAGATGCCGACCCAGTTCTACGACCGCAACATGGAGGGCTGGGGACCGGAGTTCGTGAAAAAGCGGCCCGAGTACAACATGGGACAGGTGAGCGCCTTCCTGAAGAAGATGTATCTCGAGAACCCGGACTTCGTGTTCACCGTGACGCGCGACTTCGTGAAGAACTGCCAGACACCGATCCTGGTGCTGCCCGACGATATCCCGCCGCATCCCTTCAAGGTGGCGATGGAGGTGGCGATGCTGGCGCCCAACAGCCAGGTCAGCCTCTATCCGTGGAAGGACACGCCGGAGAAGGTGCCGCTCGCGGTGCGCCACATCCGCATGTTCCTCGAGTCCAACCGGCCGGCGGTGGCGGTAGCCGCCCAGCAGCGGGCGGCCGACTGAAGCCTCAGGCCGCAGCGTAGGCGGCACGCCGACGGACCGGCACGTCGCGGCGCTCGCCTCGGCGGAACATCACGGCCTGGCGGTCGGGATCCGACCATGGCGTGCTGTCGGCGGGCAGCCACTGGTCGCGCGCGGCCTCAAGCTGCGCCAGCCACTCCCGCGCCTCGCGCAGGTTCCTGACGAGTTGGATTGGCCGTTCGCCATGCTCCGTGGCGGCAAAGGCGCGGGCGAACTCGCCGCGCTTGGGGTCGACCATGAAGGCGACCGGTCCACGCTTCACGTCGGATCCGCCGCGCAGCAGGGCGGCGATGCGATCGATCTGCTCGGGGTTCACGTTGGTGCTGGCGTCGAGCAGATCGACGATCTTGGCAAATTCTGGAACCTTGGCATCGAACAATTGCTGGGCCGTGCCCATGATCTCATCGGGCGCGATCTTGCCGCGCGCCACGATGGTCACGCAGCGATGCAGCCTCGAAATCTCCATGTAGATCGGCATGCCCGCTCACTCCGTCAGCGCTACCATATCACTGGTTGCCTGACGGGTAGCTGAACACGCTGGGCAAAACGCAGCTTCAGCAGGCTGGCTGCAGATTTCGCAACTGCCGCACGATCCCTCACGCCTTGTCGAGGTCCCATTCCTCGGCAGACGCGCCGGCCAGCGACTGGATCAGCGCCTCGTCTCCCGCGAGTGCTGCGGCCGGGCCTTCGTGGACGACGACGCCGTGATCCAGGACATAGGCCGTGTCGGCGACCTCGAGCGCCATGCGCACGTTCTGCTCGACCAGCAGGACGGTCATGCCCTCCTGCTTCATCGTCGTCACGATCCGGAAGACGTCCCTGACGATCAGGGGCGCCAGGCCCTGCGAGGGCTCGTCGAGGATCAGCACCTTGGGATTGAGCAGCAGCGCGCGGGCGATCGACAGCATCTCCTGCTCGCCCCCGGACAGCTGGCGGCCGCGATTCATCTTGCGTTCCTCCAGCCGCGGGAAGAGCTGGTAGATGCGCGGGATGTCGAATGGGCCCTCGCTGCTGCCCTGCGGCACCTTGAGATTGTCCTCGACCGTGAGGTTCGGGAAGACGCGGCGGCCCTCGGGCACGTAGCCGACGCGCTGGCGCGCCACGCGATGCGGCGGCTGGCGCATCACCTCGGTTCCGAACACCTTGATCGAGCCGGAGCGCGGCGGGGTCAGCCCCATGATGCTGCGCATGGTCGTGGTCTTGCCGGCGCCGTTGCGGCCCAGCAGCGTGGTCACGGTGCCCTCCTTCACCGCCAGCCCGACGTCATGGAGGATGTGACTCTTGCCGTAGAAGGTGTTGAGCCCGCTGATCTCGATAGCATTTTTCGCCGCGTTCATTCGGCCTTCCCCAGATAGGCGTTCTGGACGTGGACGTCCTTGCTGATCTCGTCGGGCGTGCCCTCGGCCAGCAGCTGGCCCTCAGCCAGCACGGAGATGCGGTCGGCGAGATGGAACACCACGCGCATGTCGTGCTCGATCAGCACGATCGTGTACTTCGAATCGCGGTGCAGCCGGCGGATCAGGCCGGTCACCTTGTAGGTCTCCTCGTCGCCCATGCCGGCGGTCGGCTCGTCGAGCAGCAGCAGCGACGGCTTCAACGCCAGCGCCATGGCGATCTCGGCGGCGCGCTGGTCGCCGTGGCTGAGCTCGCCGACCAGCCGGTCCGCCTGGTTGGTGAGATTGGCCATGGTGAGCACTTCGTCGACCGCGTCGGCGACCTGCCGCTTCTCGGCCGCCGACAGCCAGGCGCGCAGGCTGAAACCGAGGCCGGTCTCGACGGCGATGCGGGCGTTCTCCCACACCGTAAGCTCGGGGAAGATCTCGGTGATCTGGAAGGTGCGGCCCATCCCCATCTTCACGCGCTGGGCGGCCGGCACACGGTTGATGTTCTGGCCGTCCAGCAGGATTTCGCCCGAGGACGGCGGGAAGAATCCGGTGATCAGGTTGAAGAAGGTCGTCTTGCCGGCGCCGTTGGGGCCGATGATGGCGCGCAGCTCGCCCTGCGCCACCTTCATCGACACGCCCGATACCGCGCGCAGGCTGCCGAAGTTCTTGCCGACGGCGCGCGCCTCGAGCTTGGGGGAGTCGACGCTCACGAGCCGGCTCCCTTGCGCTGTAGCAGGCCCATCAGTCCGCGCGGGAACAGCAGCACGACCAGCACGAAGGCGGTGCCGACGAAGAACATCCAGTTGGTCGTCATCGACGAGACATAGTCCTGCAGCATGACGAACAGAACGGCGCCGAGCAGCGGCCCCCAGAAGGTCCGCATGCCGCCCATCACGGCGATCATCACGATGTTGCCTGACATCACGTAGTTGAGGCCGAGCGGATCGGCAAAGTTGTTGAGCAGCGCATAGAGCGTGCCGGCGAGCGCGGTGAAGAAGCAGGAGATCGAGAAGCTGAGCCAGATGTGCTTCTCGACCGGCAGGCCGAGAAAGCGCGCCCGCCGCTCGTTTTCGCGGATCGCCAGCATGGTGCGGCCGAACGGCGACTTCAGAATCAGCGCCTGCAGGCCGACGGCGACGCCGAAGACGAACAGCACGAAGTAGTAGAACAGTGTGCCGTTGCCGGCGATGTCCAGCTTGAACAAGCCGAAGTCGAGTGGGGCCCGCACGAAGCCGCGCAGCCCGTCATAACCGCCGGTGAAGTCGTCCCACTTGTAGGCGATGTAGAAGCAGACCTGGCCGAAGGCGATGGTCACCATGGCGAAGTAGACGCCACGCCGGCGCACCAGCAGCAGGCCGAACAGCGTGCCGGCGATGCCGCCCAGCAGGGTGCCGGCCAGGATCGCGAGCGGCGTCGAGGCGGCGACGTACTTCAGGGTGAGGCCGGCGCCGTAGGCGCCGAGGCCGAAATAGGCGGCGTGGCCGAAGCTCA
>DATGMK010000030.1:0-3215 GCA_035293665.1 Reyranella sp.
CGCTGATCCGCTCCATCGAGCGCGATCTCGAGCAAGGCCATGCCGCCGTCGTCCAGATCGTCTCGACGGGCGAAGCCCTGATGGAGCGGCGCCTCGCGGAGCTGCCGACCGAGGAATGGAGCGACGTCCGCGTCGACATCATCCCGCGCGAATACGTCCTCGACTATCTCGCCCACTCCTTTCCGGTCCAGCTCTACGAGCCGTTCACGGATTCGGAAGGCAAGCTGTCGTCGCGTCCGGTCTATCGCGACGGACAGCCGGTCGAGAGCCGCGAAGCGGTTGCACGTCGTGACGCTCTGATCGCCAGGCTCGCGAGCCTGCCGCCCGTTCCCGGCGCGCTCGACCAGATCGTCCAGCACTTCGGCGCCGACATGGTGGCCGAAGTGACGGGGCGCTCCCGCCGCATCGTCCGCAAGCCGGGCGGCGCCGGCCGAAGCGACCGTCTCGTGGTCGAGACCCGCGCCGCGTCCGCCAACCTCGCAGAGGCGCAGGCCTTCATGGATGACCACAAGCGCATCCTGGTCTTCTCCGACGCAGGCGGCACCGGGCGCAGCTACCACGCCGAGCTTTCCGCGAGGAACACGCGGCTGCGCGCGCATTATCTCCTCGAGCCCGGCTGGAAGGCGGATACAGCCATCCAGGGCCTCGGCCGCACGCACCGGACCAACCAGAAGCAGCCGCCGCTGTTCAGGCCGGTCGCGACGAACGTCAAGGCCGAGAAGCGCTTCCTCAGCACCATCGCGCGCCGGCTCGACACGCTCGGCGCGATCACGCGCGGCCAGCGGGAGACCGCCGGCCAGGGCCTGTTCCGGCCGGAGGACAATCTGGAGTCTCACTATGCGCGGGACGCCCTGCGTCAGCTCTATCATCTGCTCGCCCGCGGCAGGATCGAGGGCTGTTCGCTCAAGCGCTTCGAGGCGGCCACCGGCCTCACGCTCACCGACGCGAACGGTCTCAAGGACCAGTTGCCGGGCATCAGCACGTTCCTCAACCGCATGCTCGCGCTGACCATCGAACTTCAGGAGGTGCTCTTCACCGCGTTCGAGCAGCTTCTCAACGCACGCATCGAGGGCGCCATCGCCGCCGGCACCTACGATGTCGGGCTGGAGACGCTGCGCGCCGAGAGCTTCGTCGTCACCGGCCGGCAGACGATCTATACCCATCCCGGCACGGGCGCCGAGACGCGGCTCCTCACCATCATGCAGCGCCAGCGCAACCGGCCCGTCACGCTCGACGAAGCACTGAGCCGGCTGCGCGAACGCGGGGCGCGGCTTCTTGTCAACGCGCGATCCGGCCGCGCCGCCGTACAGGTGCATGCCCCGTCCGTCATGCTCGACGACGGCGAGGTCGAGTACCGCGTCCGCCTGATCCGGCCGATGGAAGCGCCGAACGTGCCCGTCCGCACGATGGCGGAAGGCCACTGGGAGAATGCCGACGAAGCGACCTTCGCGGCCGCCTGGACGGCCGAGCTGACCGAGGTGCCCGCGTTCACCGACTCCACCCTGCACATGGTCTCGGGCCTGCTGCTGCCGATCTGGAAGCGGCTCCCCAACGAATCCACGCGCGTCTATCGCCTGCAGACCGACGACGGCGAGCGCATCATCGGCCGCAAGGTCTCCCCAGCCTGGGCCGCTACGGCAACGTCGACCGGCCTGCCGTCGCTGACGCCGGACGAGGCCTTCGCCGCCTTGATCGAAGGCAACACCGTCATCGACCTCGCCGAGGGGCTTCAGCTTCGCCGCGTCCGGGTGATGGGCAGCCATCGCATCGAGCTGTCGGGCTTCACCGACACCACGCGCGAGCGGCTCACCGCCTACGGCCTCTTCCACGAGATCATCTCGTGGAAGCTGCGCCTGTTCGTGCCCACCGACGCCAGCGGTCCCACGATCCTCGCCAAGGTGATGGATCGCTATCCGGTCGCGCGCGTCGGCGAGCGGGAGGCGGTGTGATGTCCCGGCTCGACGCTTCCGAACTGGCACGCAGGCTTGCGCGCAATGCCGAAGCGGTGTGCCGCCACTATCTGTCCAACGGTCATCGCGAAGGCCGCTACTGGATGGTCGGCGACGTGCGCAACACGCCCGGCCGCTCGATGTTCGTGCGCCTCACCGGCCCGGAGAGCGGCAAGGGCGCGGCCGGCAAGTGGACCGACGCCGCCACCGGCGAGCATGGCGACCTGCTCGATGTCATCCGCGAGACCTGCGGCCTTGTGGATTTCGCGGATGTCGCGAGGGAGGCACGCGCCTTCCTCAGCCTGCCGCAGCCCGAACCGCAAGCGCCCGAACATCGTCGCGCCATTCAGCCAGCCCCAACGGGTTCGCCGGAAGCCGCGCGGCGGCTGTTCGCCATGTCGCGGCCAATCCACGGCACGCTCGCCGAGACGTATCTCCGCCGGCGCGGCATTACGTCTTTGCACGGAACCGGATCGCTGCGCTTCCACCCGCGCTGCTACTACCGGTCCGATGAGCATGCCGCGACCGAGACTTGGCCCGCCATGATCGCCGCCGTCACCGATCTCGACGGCCGCCTCACCGGCGCGCACCGGACCTGGCTCGATCCCGACGGCTTCGACCCCGTCCGTCTCGGCAAGGCGCCGATCGACACGCCGCGCCGCGCGATGGGCGATCTTCTCGGTCATGCCGTCCGCTTCGGCGTGGCCGGCGAGGTCATGGCCGCAGGCGAAGGCATCGAGACGATGCTGTCGCTAAGGACGGCGCTGCCCGACATGCCGATGGTCGCCGCTCTGTCGGCAGCCCATCTCTCGGCCATCCTCTTCGCGGACACGCTGCGCCGGCTCTACATCGCGCGCGACGACGATCCGGCCGGCGATGGCGCGATGGCCGCGCTGATCGAGCGCGCGTCCCACGACGGGATCGAGGCGATCGTGCTGTCGCCGAGGCTCGCCGACTTCAACGAGGATCTCCGGATCCTAGGCCCCGACGCGCTGCGGGTCGCCCTTCGGGCGCAGATCGCGTCCCGGGACGCAGCCCGCTTCATGGCCGAGGCCGCGTAGCTCCGGTGAATGTGGACGCGCGGCCGGAACGGATGATGGGGCTCCGCCGTCGCGCCGGCGGCCGATGCTCCTCGGGCCGGGACAGAGCCGCGCCCGCGGCCTTCCTGAAAGGGCGAACGGGACGGCAAGCGGCCCGGCCCGGCAATGGCTGCGGCCGGCTATTTTCCGCCGGCGCTGACGCGCCTTTGCATCGCCAAGCAAAATA
>DATGMK010000031.1:0-4364 GCA_035293665.1 Reyranella sp.
GCAATTGCGGCGTCGGCTTCGCGCCGTGCAGGCCGGCCGATCATCAGCGGCTGATCCAGCTGATGGAAGGCGTCGAGGACATCCCGGAGCCGGTGCTGAGCGCCGGCATTCCCTGGGAATGGGAAAGCTTTCCCGACTACATGAACTGGCTCGGCAAACGCGATTTCGACATCGACATCGGCGCGCAACTGCCGCATGCCGCGCTTCGCGTCTATGTCATGGGCGAGCGCGGCGCCCGCCGCGATCCCTCCTCGGCGGAAGACAATGCCAGGATGGCAAAGCTCGCGGGCGAAGCCGTGCATGCGGGCGCACTCGGCTTCTCCACCTCGCGCACGCTCAACCATCGCACCTCGACCGGCGACTTCACCCCGACGCTCAAGGCCGGCGAGGACGAATTGACCGCGATTGCGGCCGCGATGCATGGCGAAGGACGGAGCGTGCTGCAATTCGTGCTCGATCTCTCCACCCTGCATGAAGACCTGCCGATGATGCTGCGGGTGGCCGAGAAGACAAAATGCCCGATCTCGTTTTCGGTGACGCAGAACGACCGCGAACCGCAGCGCTGGCGCCGGACGCTGGCAGAGATCAACGCGGCAGCCGCGCGGGGACTTTCGATCACGGCGCAGATCGCGGCGCGCCCGGTCGGCCTGCTGCTCGGGCTCGAATTGTCGCGCAACCCGTTCCAGACCCATCCGAGCTACAAGGCGATCGCCCACCTGCCGCTCGCCGAGCGGCTTGCACGGTTGCGCCAGCCGGCGGTGCGCGCGGCGATCCTCGAGGAGAGCGCCACCGCGACCGACGATCCGCTGTTCTTCCGGCCCAATTACGACAAGATGTACCTGCTCGGCGATCCCCCCGATTATGAGCAGCCGCCCGAGAATGCACTGGGGCCAAAGGCGCGGAAGCTCGGCCGCAAGCCGGAAGAGCTCGCCTATGAGGCGATGCTGTCGGATGACGGCCGCGGCATGCTCTACGTGCCGTTCCTCAATTATGCCGATGGCAATCTCGACGCCACGCGCGAGATGCTGAGCGACCCGCGCTCGGTGCCGGGCCTGAGCGACGGCGGCGCGCATTGCGGCATCATCTGCGATGCGAGTTTCCCGACTTACCTGCTGACGCACTGGACCCGCGACCGCTCGCGCGGCGAGAAGCTCTCGATCCCCTTCGTGGTGGCGGCCCAGGCGCGCAAGACCGCACTCTCGGTCGGTCTCGCCGATCGCGGCCTGATCGCGCCCGGCTACAAGGCCGACATCAACGTGATCGATTACGGCCGCCTGCACCTGCACCCGCCGAAGGTGCACTACGACCTGCCCGTCGGCGGCCGCCGCCTGCTGCAGCAGGTCGACGGCTACGACGCCACCATCGTTTCGGGCGTGGTCACGCAGCGACAGGGCACGCCCACCGGCGCGCGGCCGGGGAAACTGGTGCGCGGCGTGCAAGGCACGCTGAATTAGGAAAGCGCGGCGTCAACATACTCCGCTGTCGTCCCGGCTTTTCGCCGGGGCGTCGGCGTTGATGCCTACGCCCGCGCCCGTCCGCTTGCCCGCGACGACGGCGCAAAGCGCACCGGCGTCTGGCCCCGCAGCCGTGCGCGCTCCGAATCGGGCCAGAGCAGGAGCAGCCCGAGCAGCCCCGACATCACCATGATAACCGCGTTGATGGTGAAGCCGTGCAGATAGCCCTGCATCGGCGTCTCCGCATGCTGGATCACGCTGCCCATCACGGCGGGCGCGATGATGCCGGCCAGCGTGTAGAGCGCGCCGTAGATCGCGATCACGGCGCCGCGCTGCGAGGTCGGCGTGAACTCGCCGAGCATCGGAGGACAGACCACATAGATCGAGCTGCAGAGGCCGGAGCCAATCACGAGCAGCACGATCGTCACCGCTGTCGATCCCTGGACATAGGGCAGCATCGCCAGGATACCGCCGCCGATCACGAGCGGTGCCGCGCCGAGCACGCCGCGGGCGCCGCGGGTCGACATGCCGCGCGCCATCAGGACCTGCGAGACCCAGCCCGTGAGCAACACGATGGTCGCCCCGAAAATCCAGGGCAGGATGGAGACGAAGCCCGCCTGCTGCTGCGAATAGCCGAGCCCGTTGACGATGAACGATGTGAACCAGGTGAGCCCCAGCGACAGCGCCCAATAGGCCCCGAAGGTCGCGGCCACGCAGCCGATGAAGGTGCGCGAGGTGAGCAGGCGAAGATAGGGAGTTTTCGGCTCGGCTGCCGCGGCCGCGGCGCTCTGCGTCAGCGGCCCCTCCCGGCCCATGAACAGCCATGCGACCACCCACAGGAGCCCGACTACGCCGAGCGCGCCGAAGGCGTAATGCCAGTCGTAATTGACGATCACCCAGTTGAGCGCGGGCACCGCGAGGATCACGCCGAAGGCCGAGCCCTGCAGCAGGACCGCGGTGGGCAGCGTCCGCTTCTCGTCGGGAAACCACTTGAACATGGCATGGACCGCGACCGACGCCGCCGGCCCCTCACCGGCGCCGAGAATCACGCGGCAGACGATGAGCGTTGCAAAGCTGACGCTGCCGACCATCGGGAACTGCGCCAGCGCCCAGACCGCGGCCAGCGCCAGCAGCACCCAGCGCGCTTGGACACGGTTGACGATGAAACCGACCACGATGGCCGAGATCGAGAACAGCAGGAAGAAGGAGGATCCGAGCAGCCCGAACTGCTCCGGCGAGAGCTTCAGCTCGGTCATGATCGGCACGCCCGCGAGACCGACCACGATCTTGTCCGCGAAATTCACCACCATCAGCAAAAATAGCAGAAACGTGATCTTCCAGGCGCCTCTTGGCGTCGGCTGCGCAGCCATGTGAATCCTTCCCCGTCTTATGCTTGCTTTGGTGGTCCCTTGAATGGACGGTTCCATGCTACAGACCAGACCGGCGGCAACGCAACCCCGGCCTTTCGTTAACATTCCATCCAACGGTACGCGACGGCCATCGTCGGGCCATCATCCATCACAAACGGGTGCTGCATGCACCCGCTCTCCAATCGGGCATATGTTTTCGGAACGCCGCGGCGCAATTTCCGGATCATGCCAACGGGCAAGGAACCGTGCTGAGCATTCACGATCTTGAAAAATCCTATTCCTCCGCCGGCGAGAAGATCGCCGTGCTGCGCGGGGTCGACCTCAGCGTGGCCGCCGGCGAGCGCGTGGCGCTGACGGGGGAATCCGGCTCTGGCAAGAGCACGCTGCTGCATCTGATCGCGGGGCTCGACGCCGCCGATGGCGGCGAGATCTTCATCGGCGATGCCTGCATCACCAAGCTCTCGGATGCCGCGCGCGCGGCGCTGCGGCGCGACCGGCTGGGACTGGTGTTCCAGCAGTTCAACCTGGTGCCGAGCCTGAGCGTCGCCGACAATCTCGCCTTCCAGGCCCGGCTGGCCTCCCGCCACGATCCCGCCTGGCAGGCGGAGCTGATCGAGCGGCTCGGCCTGGGCCAGCTCCTGAAGCGCTACCCCGAGCAATTGTCCGGCGGCCAGCAGCAGCGGGTGGCGATCGGGCGCGCGCTTGCCGTCAAACCGCTGCTGCTGCTGGCGGACGAGCCGACCGGCAATCTCGACGAGGCAACCGCCGACGACGTGCTGGCGCTGACCCGCGATCTCGTTGCGCGCACCGGCTGCGCCTTCCTGATGGTCACCCACAGCGCACGGCTCGCCGCAACGCTCGACCGCCATGTCACCCTGCATGCCGGGGTCATCGCATGAGGCGCGCGCTGTGGATCCTCGCCGTGCTGCTCAGCCATTGGCGCCGGCACAAGATGCAGCTGGCGACTTTGCTCATCGGCCTGATCTCGGCGACCGCGCTCTGGAGCGGGGTGCAGGCGCTGAACCAGGAGGCGCGCGAATCCTACGACCGCGCTGCCGCCGTATTCGGCGGCGCGCGCACCGCGGCGCTGGTGGCGCGCGCGGGCGGCATGGTTTCGCAAGACCTGTTCATCAGGCTGCGCCGCGCCGGCTGGCAGGTCTCGCCGGTCGTGGAGGGCCGCGTGCAGATCGGCGGACGCAGCCTTCGGCTGCTCGGCATCGAGCCGGTGACGCTGCCGGTCGATGTCGGCAATGCGCCTTCGCTCGGCAGCGACGACCTGCAGAAATTCATGCTGCCGCCCGGGCAGACACTGGTCGCGCCGGACACGCTGGCCGATCTTTCGCTGACCGAAGGGGCCACGCCCGACATCGCCGGCGGCGAAAGACTCCCCCCGCTGCATGCACAGCGCGAACTGGTGGGCGACGTGCTGGTGGTCGACATCGGCATCGCGCAGGCGCTGCTGCACAAGCCGGGCGAGGTGTCGCGGCTTCTGGTCGGCAAGCCGAAGGGCGCGACGCCGCCGCTCGAGCAGGTCGTGGGC
>DATGMK010000032.1:0-3021 GCA_035293665.1 Reyranella sp.
CGACACCATCGTCACCATGTACCATTCCTGCCACCGCGCACTGGCCGGCGCCGAGGCGGTCTATCCGTCGCTCAGGGTGGTGAATTTCACCGACGTGATCGCCGAGGCCATGGGCCGCGGCGGCCACCCGGATTACTACCGGCTGTACAAGGCGGGCGGCGCCATGGACGAGGCCCTCGCCGCGGCGCGCAAATTCCTCGCCAACAACGGCGTTGCCGTCGACAAGGCGTCGATCGACTCGCTGACCGCCGACATCTTCAACGAGACCGGCTTGGACGGCGGCCGCGCGGCGTTCGCCAAGGCATTCACGGAACTAGCGCGCGCGTCCTAACGGCGCTACAGTCTGTCACCCAGACGATTCCTGTGGGAGAGACCATCCGAAAGGGTGGCGCCGAAGGAGCAACCGGCCCCGGAAACTCTCAGGCACATTGGACCGCAGGAGGATGGGTCTCTGGAAAGTGGCGGATGCTCATCGTCCGCCCACCGACGAAGTAAGGCCGGACCGTACGGCCGAATCTTTCAGGTCTCCGGACAGAGGGGGTCGCGTGCGGCGCAATCCTTGCGCCGTGCAACGCGACCTTGGAGACCTGTTTGTCGGAACCCCTCAAACGCACGCCGCTTTACGACCTCCATCGGGAGCTCGGCGCGCGCCTCGTTCCGTTCGCGGGCTACGAAATGCCCGTGCAGTATCCGACCGGCATCCTGGCCGAGCACGCGCAGACGCGGAACGCGGCAGGGCTGTTCGATGTCTCCCACATGGGCCAGGTGCGGCTGACAGCGAAGGCCGGCCACAACGCGGCCAAGGCGCTGGAGACGCTGGTGCCGGGCGACATTGCGGGCCTGCAGGCCGGCCAGCAGCGCTACACGCAGTTCACCAACGAACGGGGCGGCATGCTCGACGACCTGATGGTGACGTCGACCGGCGATCACCTGCTGCTGGTGCTGAACGCCGCATGTAAGGATTCCGACCTTGCGCACATCCGGAAGCATCTCGCGGCATCGTGCGAGATCGAGCCGATGTTTTCGCGCGGGCTTCTCGCTCTTCAGGGTCCGCAAGCTACACGCGTGCTGGCGCGGCTCGCGCCCAACGTGGCGACCATGAAGTTCATGACCGGCGCGTTCTTCCGCATCGAGGGAGCGGATTGCTATGTGACGCGCTCGGGCTACACCGGCGGCGACGGCTACGAGATCTCGACTCCGTCCAATGCCGCCGAGCCGATCGCGCGCAGGCTGCTGGCCGAGCCGGAGGTCAAGCCGATCGGTTTGGGCGCGCGCGATTCGCTGCGGCTCGAGGCGGGCCTGTGCCTTTACGGCCACGATATCGACACCACGACCACGCCGGTCGAGGCCGGCCTGTTGTGGAGCATCGGCAAGGAGCGGCGCCTGGAGGGAGGCTTTGCCGGCGCCGACGTGATCCAGCAGCAGATCAAGGACGGGGCGCCACGCAAGCGCGTCGGCCTGCTGCCCGAGGGCAAGGCGATCGCGCGCGAAGGTGCGGAGATCGTCGTTGCCGGGAAGCAAGTCGGCAAGGTGACGTCCGGCGGCTTCGCGCCGACGCTCAACCGCGCCATCGCCATGGGTTACGTCGATAGAGCGCACTCGGCCAACGGCACCAAAGTCGAGCTCATGGTCCGCGGCAAGCCCGTGCCGGGCGAGATCGTGCCGATGCCTTTCGTCAAACACGCCTACTACCGGGGATAGGAGCTTCCGATGGCCGATGTGAAGTACAGTAACGAGCACGAATGGATCCGCGTCGAGGGCGACGTCGGCACGGTCGGCATCACCAACTATGCGCAGGAGCAGCTGGGCGACGTGGTGTTCGTCGACGTGCCGCAGAAGGGCCGCAAGATCGCCAAGGGCGAGTCGGTGGCCGTGGTCGAATCGGTCAAGGCCGCGTCCGACATCTATTCGCCGGTCTCGGGCGAGGTGACCGAGGCCAATGGCGAGCTCGCCAACGCGCCGGGCGACGTCAATTCGGAGCCGATGGGCAAGGGCTGGTTCTTCAAGGTCAGGCTGGCGAACAAGGCCGAGCTCGACGGGCTGATGGACGAGAAGGCCTATGATGCCTTCGTCAAGAGCCTTTCATGAGAGGAACGCGCTGATGCGGTATCTTCCCCTCACCGACGCCGACCGCCCCGAGATGTTGGCGAAGATCGGCGTCAAATCCATCGACGAATTGTTCAGGGACGTGCCGCCGGCGGCGCGGCTGCCGGCCAAGATCGCCGGCTTGCCCGATCACCAGGGCGAGCTCGAGATCGAGCGCGCGTTCCAGGCGCTGGCGGCGAGGAACGTCTCGCCGAGTGTGGCACCGTTCTTCATCGGCGCCGGCGCCTATCGCCATCACGTGCCGGCGACTGTCGACTACATGATCCAGCGCGGCGAGTTCCTGACCTCCTACACGCCATACCAGCCCGAGATCACGCAAGGCACCTTGCAGTATCTCTTCGAGTTCCAGACGCAGGTGACGCTGCTCACCGGCATGGAGGTGGCCAACGCCTCGATGTACGACGGCTCGACCGGGACGGCCGAGGCCGTGCTGATGGCCAACCGGGTGACGAGGCGCGAGAGGGCGCTCATCTCCGGCGGCCTGCATCCGCAATACCGCTCGATTATCGAGACCACCGCCAAGTGGGAAGGCTTCCACGCAGTCGTCGCTCAGCCCGACACGCACGGGCTCGAGGATTTGATCGGCTCGATCGACAAGGAGACGTCGTGCGTGGTGGTGCAGAACCCGAGCTTCTTCGGGCACGTGCGTGACTTCAGCAAGCTCGCCGAGGCCTGCCATGCCGCCGGCGCGCTGCTGATCGTGGTGGTGACCGAGGTCGTGTCGCTCGGCCTGATCAGGCCGCCGGGCGAGATGGGCGCCGATATCGTGGTCTGCGAGGGCCAGTCGCTGGGCAACGGGCTGGGCTTCGGCGGGCCCTATGTCGGCCTGTTCGCCTGCTCGGAAAAGCTGGTGCGCCAGATGCCGGGCCGGCTGTGTGGCGAGACGGTGGACGCCAGCGGCAAGCGCGGCTTCGT
>DATGMK010000033.1:0-193985 GCA_035293665.1 Reyranella sp.
GGCCGCCACTTCGCCGACAATCTTGCCCGCGAACATCACCAGGATGCGGTCGGCCAGCGACAGGATCTCGTCGAGCTCGACCGACACGACCAGAACGGCGCAGCCGGCATCGCGGCTCCTCACCAGCTCGCGATGGATGAACTCGATCGCGCCGATGTCGACGCCGCGCGTCGGCTGGCCGACCAGCAGCACCTTGGGCTGCTGCGCCATCTCACGCGCCAGCACCAGCTTCTGCTGATTGCCCCCTGAGAAGCTCGACGACCGCAGGCCCGGGACGCGCGGCCGGACGTCGAAGCGCTCCATCAGCCGGGCACAGTGGGCGCCGACGGCCGGCAGGTTCAGCAGGAAGGTGCGGCTGAACTGCGGCTGCTCGTGATAGCCCAAGATCGCCGTCTCGGAGGCGCGGAAGGCCGCCACCATGCCCTGGCGCTGACGGTCCTCCGGTACGTGCGCGACGCCCAAATCGCGCATCTCGGCGGGATCGCCGGGATGCCCGGCATCGATCGTGCGGCCGCACACCGTGAGCGTGCCGGTCGACGGCGGGCGGATGCCGGACAGGACCTGCAGCAACTCCGTCTGCCCGTTGCCCGAGACGCCGGCGATGCCGACGATCTCGCCGCCGCGCAGCTCCAGGTCGATGTCGTCGAGCAGGCGCACGCCGCGGCGGTCGACCAGCCCCAGGTGCTCGGCCTTCAGCCGCACCTCGCCGGGATGCGGCGGCGCCTTGTCGAGCTGCAGGCGCACTTTGCGGCCGACCATCAGCTCGGCCAGCTCCTCGGGATGGGTCGCGGGCGTGGCGCGCTCGGCCACCACCTGGCCCTGCCGCATGACATAGACGCGGTCGGTCGCCGCCATGATCTCGCGCAGCTTGTGGGTGATCAGGACGATCGTCACGCCGCGCTCCTTGAGCGTGGCGAGGATGCGGAACAGCTGGTCGGTCTCCTGCGGTGTCAGCACGGCCGACGGCTCGTCGAGGATCAGGATGCGCGCGCCGCGGAACAGCACCTTCAATATCTCCACCCGCTGCTGCTCGCCGACCGACAGCTCGGCCACCAGCGCGTCGGAATCGACGGCGAGGCCGTAGTCGCGCTCGAGCCGCTCGAGCTCCGCCCGCGCCGCCGCCTTCCCCTTGGCGAGCAGGGGCCCGCCTTCGGCGCCCAGCACCACGTTCTCCAGCACCGTGAAGCTGTCGATCAGCATGAAATGCTGGTGCACCATGCCGATGCCGTGGGCGATCGCGTCATGCGGGCTCTCCATGCGCACCGGACGGCCGTCGACGCGGATTTCGCCCGCATCGGCGCGATAGAGCCCGTAGAGGATGCTCATCAGCGTCGACTTGCCGGCGCCGTTCTCGCCGATGATGCCGGTGATGGCGCCCTTCTCGATCGCCAGCGACACGCCGCGCACGGCGTGCACGCTGCCGAACGACTTGTCGATCCGCTCGAGCTCGATCGCTGCGGTCACTTGCAGCTGTTGTTCGCCATGTAGTCGATGACGGTGATCTTGCCGGCGATGATGTCGGCCTTGGCCGCCTCGACCTTGGCCTTCATCTCGGGCGTGATCAGCTTCTCGTTGTACTGGTCGAGCGCCCAGTCGACGCCGCCCTCGTTGAGGCCCAGCACCTGCACGTCGCCGCGCCACTTGCCGTCCTGCATCGCCTTGAAGCTGTTGTAGGCCGCCACGTCCACGCGCTTGACCATCGAGGTCAGCATCGTCCCAGGATGCAGGTAGTTCTGGTTGGAATCGACGCCGATCGCGAGCTTGCCGCGGTCCTTGGCGGCCTGCAGCACGCCGGTGCCGGTATTGCCGGCGGCGGCATAGACGACGTCGACGCCGCGGTCGAACTGACCCTTGGCAAGCTCGGCACCACGGCCGGGATCGGTCCAGGCGGCCGGCGTCGTGCCGGTCATGTTGGCGATCAGCTCGGCCTTGGGATTGACGTACTTGATGCCCTGCTCGTAACCGCACTGGAAGCGGCGGATCAGCGGGATGTCCATGCCGCCGACGAAGCCGACCTTGCCGGTCTTCGACGCCATCGCCGCCAGCATGCCGACCAGGAACGAGCCCTCCTGCTCCTTGAACACGACCGACTGCACGTTGGGCAGCTTCACCACGCTGTCGATGATGGTGAAGTGGGTATTGGGAAATTCCTTGCCGACCTTCTCCAGCGCCACCGCCTGCGAGAAGCCGACGGCGATGATCGGATCGTTGCCGCGCTGGGCAAAGCGGCGAAGCGCCTGCTCGAATTGCGTCTCGTTGGACGGCTCGAAGTCGGCGACGGCGATCTTGGTCTCGGCGGTGAACTTCTTGGCGCCGTTCGACACGCCCTCGTTGAAGGATTTGTCGAACTTGCCGCCGTTGGCATAGACGATCGCCGGCTTGATGGTCTGGGACTGGGCCTGGGCCAGACCGACGCTGGCCACCAGCGCCAGCAGCGACACATACCAACCTTTCATGAGGCTCCCCTTCGTTGTTGCATTGAGTGTGGACCGGCCCGGCCAGCCGGTCTAGCCATCGTGAAGCCGGCACGCGCCTTGCAGCATCCGGCGGTCGGGAGGACCCATGGCCGAATACGATCTTGTGATCCGCAACACCACCATCGCCACGGCCGCAGATGTCGTGCAGGGAGATATCGGCATCACCGGCGGCCGCGTCGTGGCGCTGGGCGAGCAGCTCGACAAGGGCGGCAAGGAGATCGACGCGACCGGCCTGATCGCCGTGCCCGGCGGCATCGATGCCCATGTCCATTTCGACCAGGACACCGCCGACGGTTCGGTGTTCTGCGACGACTTCGAGAGCGGCAGCCGGGCGGCGGCGGCCGGCGGCACCACCACCATCATCCCCTTCGCCTACCAGAACAAGGGCCAGCCCCTGCGCGACGCGGTCAACCGCTACCACCGGCGCGCCGAGGGCAAGAGCCTGATCGACTACGCCTTCCATGTGATCCTGTCGGACGCCAGCGACAAGATCATGGGCCAGGACTTCTCCGCGCTGGTCGCCGACGGCTACACCTCGTTCAAGGTCTACATGACCTACGACGACGTGAAGCTCAGCGACCGCGAGATGCTCGATGCGCTGGCCGCCGCGCGCCGCGAGCAGGCGATGCTCATGATCCACGCCGAGAACTCCGACTGCATCACCTGGCTGACCGAGCGGCTGGAATGGAAGGGCATGATGGCGGCCAAGTTCCACGCGACGTCGCGGCCCTTCGTGGTCGAGCGCGAAGCGACACACCGGGCGATCTCGCTGGCCGAGCTCCTGGACGTGCCGATGCTGCTGGTCCACGTCTCGGCCAAGGAGGCGATGCATGAGATCCAGCGGGCGCAGGCGCGGGGGCTGAAGGTCTATGGCGAGACTTGCCCGCAATACCTTTTCCTGAGCGAGGAGGATTTCGACAAGCCGGGGGATGAGGGCGCCAAGTGCGTCTGCTCGCCGCCGCCGCGCGGCACCGACAACCAGGAGCACATCTGGACGGGCCTCAGCGCCAACACCTTCCACGTACTGTCGTCCGACCATGCGGCGTTCAAGTACGACGACCCGCGCGGCAAGAAGCTGCCCGGCGCCGCGCAGAGCTTCCGCAAGATCCCCAATGGGGTGCCGGGCGTGGAGACGCGCCTGCCGCTGCTCTTCTCCGAAGGCGTCAACAAGGGCCGCATCACCTTGCAACAGTTCGTGGCTTTGTCCTCGACGAACGCCGCCAAGATTTACGGCCTGCATCCCCGCAAAGGCACGATCGCGGTCGGCGCGGATGCCGACATCGTATTGTGGGACCCCGCGCGCAAGGTGAGTCTCACCAACGCGATCCTGCACCACAATTGCGACTACACGCCCTACGAGGGTCGCGAGCTCACCGGCTACCCGGTCATGACCCTGTCGCGCGGCGAGGTCGTCATGGAGGAGGCCAGAATGAGCGGCTCGGCCGGCCGCGGCCGCTTCCAGAAGTGCGACCGCCCCGAAGCCGCGCGTCCGCGCGGCCGGCCGCTGATCGATCCCTCGATCTTCACCTAGGCAGCGCCGCGCCCGACGCTGTCACCGTCACGCCGATGACGGTGGTTTCGTGCAAGCGGCCGTGCATTTTGCCGCCCGGGTCTCGAGCAGGAGCCTGGTTGTCGACGGCAGGAGCGGCCGCGCGATCCGCTCGTACGTCTCCGCCTCGGTCTTGGGCGAAGCGTGCGACCTGCGGCTCCGGCATGGCGAGATACGAAAAAGGCAGGCGCCCGCGTCGTAGATCTCGCGCTCGAACGTCACCCGTTCAACGGTCATCCCTTCGCCGGAATACCGTCCGCATGACGACCACGAACAGCAAGGCTGCGACCGGCCAATGGAACCAGATCCTGTGCGGATTGGTGAAAAGATTGGTCAGAATCAGAAAGCCGGCGATGGTGATCATCGCTGCAGCGGGTCGAGGCAGGTGCGCGAACCAATAGGCGGCGGATTGCAGGGCCGTGCGCGACCGAGGCGGCTCGTGATGCGGCGGAGCGTCAGGTTGCGGGGTTGCCATCGCCTCTGGCTGCCGAACATCTGCCGGGCGAGCACCTGCTTGGCGGCCATCGCCCCCGCCCGCCATCGCCACTCGATAACTGACCACAGGAGCGACGTTCTTCATCTGCTGCTGGCCGAGGCAGTCGAAGCCAACGGGGAGCTTGTTGTACACCTGATCGTAGACGGAACTGGAGACCACGATGCCACCGGGCTCGGCAAGCTCCTGCAGCCGCGACGCGATGTTGACTCCGTCGCCGTAGATATCGGAACCATCCACCATCACATCGCCGAGGTTGATGCCGATGCGGAACCGCATGCGCTGCTCCGGCAGTGGCTCTGCCTCCCGGTTGGAAATCTCCTGCTGGATCTCGACCGCGCACTGCACGGCCTCGACGACGCTTGCGAACTCGGAGATGATGGCGTCGCCCCAGGTATTCACGATCCGGCCGTCGTGGCGCTCGACCAGTCCTGCCATGGCGGTGCGAGCGCGACGCAGCGTCTCCAATGTCCCCGTTTCGTCCGCCTCCATGAGACGGGAATAGCCGGATACGTCGGCGCACAGAACGGTGGTCAGCCGCCGTTTCACCTTGTCGGTCATCGCTAACTCACCAAAGCTATCGGCAC
Source organism: Reyranella sp. (assembly GCA_035293665.1). Taxonomy (GTDB): domain Bacteria; phylum Pseudomonadota; class Alphaproteobacteria; order Reyranellales; family Reyranellaceae; genus Reyranella. The sequence continues at coordinate 5,107 of DATGMK010000033.1, forward strand.
CGACGTTAGCATATTCCGTCGGACCGGCATCAGCCGAACCGCCTTATCGAATAAGGCTCGACCGGCAGGCTGGTCGGCCTGCCGGCGATCAACTCGGCGGTGAGGCGCGACAGCACCGGCGCGAGCGTGTAGCCGTTCGAGCTGACGCAATTGTAGAAGCCCGGCAGGCCCGGCACCTCGCCCAGGATCGGCGCGCGGTCGATGTTCACGTTCATGCCGGCCCAGATGCGGATGGCATGCAGGTCCTTGAGCATCGGCACGGCGCGAGAGGCGATCCAGAGATTGCCCTCGACGCTGGCGCGCAGCGCCCGCGAGAGCTTCTGCTGCTCGTCGAGGCCGGCCGTCCAGCCGCCGCCGATCATGAAGGCGCCGGACGCCATCTGCTTCAGGGTCAAATGCCGGCCGGCATAGGCGACCAACCGGGTGAGCGTCGGCGCGGTCGGCTCGGTCACGATCATCTGCAAGGGCGCGCCGCGCACCGGAATGGCGACACCGGCCAGCGCCGCGACCTGGGCGGCCCACGGGCCGGCCGCGTTGACGATGCGACCGCAGCGAATCTCGCCGCGGCTGGTCGTCACCTTCCAGCCGCTGCCCTCGCGCTCGATCGCCGTCACGTCGGTGCCGCGCCGGAAGCGCGCGCCGAGCTTCTTTGCCCGCGCGATCACCGCGTAGGTGCCGCGCAGGGGATTGATCTTGCCCTCGCCGGGGCACCATTCGGCGGCGATCGCCGATTCGCCGATCGCGGGCTCCATGCGGCGCAATTCGTCGCCGCCGATCAGCTCGGCCTCGATGCCTCGGCTCTTCTCCAGCGCGATCTTGCCCTTGAGGAACGCGATGTCGCGCTCGCTCTCGCCCAGCATCAGACCGCCGGTGACCTTGATCTCGAGGTCCTCGCCGGTGTCGCGCTGGATCTCCTGCCACAGCTTCACCGAGGCCGGCCCCAGCGGCAGGGTATCGGCCGCGCGATTGCCCGCGGGCGGTGCACCTTCGACGAAGTCGAACGCCAGGAGCTGCACGTGCAGGCTGCCGGCATTGGCGCCGGAGGCCTGCAGGCCCATGTCGTCGCGCTCGACGACCAGCGTGTCGATACCGTCGTGCGCCAGCCAGTAGGCGGCGCACGAGCCCGCGACGCCGCCGCCGATCACCAGCGTGTCGACGGTCTCGCGCGGCAGCGGTCCGGTCTCGCGCGGCCGCGCCATGTCGGGCGGCACGAAGTCGGTATGGCCGAGCCATTCCGGCTGCTCGACGCTCAGCGCGCGAATCGGCACCGGCTTGGCGGGCGGTCGCGGCGCGAAGAAGTCGAACTCGCCCGGCTCGCCCGAGCACATGCGCGCAAGCACCGGCGCGCAGTAGCGGCCCTGGCAGCGCCCCATGCCGGCCCGAGTCATGCGCTTCAGCTCGGCCAGGCTGTTGTGCCCGGCGCGAACGCAGGCGCGCAGCTCGTCCACCAACAGCTCCTCGCAGCGGCAGACGACGGCATTGGCGTCGAGTGCGCCAGCCTGCAGCGGCGCCCCCTCGAACAACCGCCACAGCGCCTGCTGGAAGCGCCCGGCCCGCGCCAGGCGGCGGCGGGCGCGCCGCGCGGAGGGCGCCGCAAGCCCGAGATCGCCGGCAATCGAAGCGGCGGCGATCGCGCCGGCGGCCATCGCCGCCTGCGCCCCGCCGAAGCGCGCGCCGTCGCCGATCGCGAAGACTTCCGGCACGCTGGTGCGGCCGTCGGGATCGGTCACCGTCTCCATCGATCCGTTGCCGCGCGCAACGAAGCGATGGGTGCAGCCCAGGGCGCGGGCGAGCTCGCTCGAGGCGCTGAAGCCGTATCCCAGCGCGACGATGTCGGCATCGATGCCGAGATCGGCCGCCTCCACGCGTCGCACGCGATCCTCGCCCAGCAGCCGTGTCACGCGCCGGCGCCAGTGCAGGAGGGGCTTCAACCGCGAGGCCAGGGCGACGCCCTTGGCCAGCAGCAGGGGATCGTTCCAGGCCGCCTGCATCAGCTCGGGCAGGTCGGCCAACAGGCTGGGACGGGATGCCGATTCCAGCACCGCCACGACGTTGGCGCCGCCGTCGAGCAGCTCGGTCGCGGTCTGCAGGCAGAGCGGCCCGTTGCCCGCGATCACGATCCGCTCGCCCGGCGCGACGCGATAGGAGCGCGCCAGCGTCTGCAGCGCGCCGACCGTCATGACGCCGGGCAGGGTCCAGCCGGGCACCGGCAGCGACTGCTCGTAGGCGCCGGTCGCCAGGACCAGGCGCTTGGGCCGGAACAGGGTCGACCGGCCTGCGACGATCGCCGCCACCTCGGTTGCGGAGAAGGCCGCCCACACCGTGGTCTCGTTGAGGATGTGCACGCCCGCGCGCAACGCCGCCTCGTGCAGCGCGAGGCCGGAGCGGAACTGGCGGTCGAGCTTGCGCCGCTCGATCACCTGTGATGGCGCCAGCGGCTTGAAGTACTGGCCGCCCGGATGCAGCCGCTCGTCGGCGACGATGACGCTGGCACCGGCCCGCGCGAGGTCGCGCGCCGCCGTCAGGCCGGCGGGCCCCGCCCCCACCACCAGCACATCGCAGGCCACCTCCTCGGCCGGGGCCGCGTCGCTGCCGGCGCTGTGGCGGCCCACCGGCGGTTCGGACAGAACCTCCATGCCGGCCGCAACCTTGGTGAGGCAGGCCCGCTGGCTCGGCCGCCCGTCGACCGTGACCAGGCAGTCGAAACAGGCGCCCATGCCGCAGAACGGCCCGCGCGGCGCGCCCGACCGGGCCTGGCGCACGCTGACGATGTCGGCGGCGGCAAGGGCGGCGGCGATGGTCTCGCCGGTCAGCGCTTCGATCTCGGTTCCGTCGAAACGAAAGCGAACCGGCGCACCGGCCGGCCGCATGTCCGGGTGCTTCAGGCGCATGGCGGATGGTTTACAATGGGCGGGCAGAGGAGCGACATGAAGAAATTTCGCGGCACCTACACCGTCCTGATCACCCCCTTCACGGCCGACGGCAGGAAGGTCGACGAGGCGGCGCTGAAGCGGCTGGTCGACTTCCAGATCGACGAGGGCATCCATGGCCTGATCCCGCTCGGCAGCACCGGCGAGTTCCTGAGCGTGACGCCCGACGAGCGGCGGCAGATCGTCGACATCGTGGTCAAGCAGGCCGCCGGCCGCGTCCCCGTATTGATCGGCACCGGTGCGGAATGGACCGAGGAGGTGGTGCGGACCAGCCGCGAGGCCGAATCGATGGGCGCCGACGGTGTGATGATCATCCCGCCTTTCTACAGCGTGCCGACCGACGACGAGCTTTATGCGCACTACAAGAAGGTGTCGGATGCGATCGGCCTCCCGATCATGGTCTACAACAACCCGACGACGGCCAACGTCGACATGCAGCCGGAGCTGATCGCGCGGCTGGCGCAGATTCCCAACTGCCGGTACGTCAAGGAATCGACGCTCGACCCGACCCGCGTGCGCGACATCATCCGGCTGGCCGGCGACCGGATGACGGTGTTCGCGGGCGTGCTGGGCTACGAATCGTTCTGGCTCGGCGCCGAGGGCTGGGTCGCGGTGTGCTCCAACGTGATCCCGCGCTGGTCGGCCCAGCTGTTCGAGCTGGTCGCCGACAAGCGCGACATGGACGCCGCGTTGGCCCTCTACAAGAAGATGACGCCTTTGCTGTGGTGGGTCGGCGGCCCGCGCTACGTCTCGGGCACCAAGGCGGCGTTCGAGATGATGGGCATGGACATGGGCCCGCCGCGCGCCCCCCGCCTGCCGCTGCCCGAGGCCCAGCGTCCCGCCCTGCGCGCGGTGCTGCAGCAGATGGGCGTGCTGGCGGAGGGGAAGACCCGCGCCCGCGCCTAGCGCGCACTTCCTTTCGTCGCTCGCCCTTGGCGGGAGTCCACAAGAGTCCACTCGGGTGTGGACCGATTGGATGCCGATGGCACAAGGGTTTTAGGCCCGGAGTCCACGAATCCACCGATTCTGTCCCAACTGGAAAACACCCCTCATCGGACCGCGCCACCCCAGTGGCGCAATCAGAGTTATGAGCGCCACTGGAGTGGCGCGGTCCGATGAGCATCATCATGCACGCGACACTGCACGATCTCGGGCCGAACACCTATTACGGGCAATGGCGGAGGGAAGAGCCGCTGTTTCCGGGCCTCGACTCGCTGTCCATTGCCCATCGGGAGCTCGCCGCGAGCACGGGATTCGTGGCCTTTGATGTTCCGGAGCGAGATTTCCCAAGGAATCGCTTGCCGCTGCGTTGGAAATTTCCGTGTCGACCAGGAAGAAAATCTGCGCGCCCGGCGAAGTGGGCGCTGCCAAGACGACCAGGCCGCTCTAATGATCGTCGCGCGCGAGCTGGCGGTCGGCGGTGGCGCCGTAGGCCTTGCCGTAGTAGGCCTCGATGCGGCGCTGCACGAAGTCCCAGCAGGTCGTCATCGCCAAGTAGATGATGGCCACGACCACGAAGACCTCGAGGATCTGGAACTTCTGCTGCATCAGGATCTGGCCGCGGCGCAGCACCTCCTCCATCGAGATCACCGACGCGATCGACGTGGTCTTCAACAGGCCGTTCACCGAGTTGCCGAGCGGCGGGATGATGACCCGCAGCGCCTGCGGCAGCACGACCAGGCGGAAGATCTGGAACGGGCTCAGCCCCATGGCGCGCGCCGCCTCGGTCTGGCCCCTGGCGACCGACAGGATGCCGCCGCGCAGGATCTCCGACAGGTAGGCGGCTTCATTGAGCGCCAGGCCGATGATCGCCGACTGCACGACGGTGAAGCGCACCAGGCCGAGCTGCGGCAGGCCGGTGTAGATGATGATGAGCTGCACCAGCAGCGGCGTGCCGCGGAAGATCCAGATGTAGGTCTGGGCGCCGTAAGACAGCGCCTTGTGTCTGCTGAGCCGCATGACGGCGAGCAGCAGGCCGATCAGGCCGCCCAGCACCAGCGTGCTGACCGTCAGCCCGATCGTCCACAGCGCGCCTTCGAGAAGATAGAGATTGGTGAAGTAGCTCCAGAAGCCTTCCCAGTTCCAGACTTTCATGACTCTCCCGTCGCTTCGGTCGGGACGACGGGTTATGCAGGCCCCGGCCCGCTGATGGCGAAGGTCGGCGAGTCGATCTTCAGCACGCCGTACTGGTCGAGCAGCTTGTCGTAGGTGCCGTCCTTCTTGAGCTCGTTCAGCGCGTCGACCACAGCCAGGGCCAGCGTCTTGTTGGCGAAGGCGAAGCAGGCGGTTTGCGGGAACACGCCGGAGATCGCGCGGGTGAAGTCGCTGTGTTGTTGCTGGTACATCGCCGTGGCATCGATGCAGGTCGCGGCGTCGGATTGGCCCGCGCGCAGCGCCTGGAAGGCCTCGCCGAAGTTGTTGAAGGTCATCACGGTGACCGGCTTGAGGCCCTTCTTGGCAATGATGTCGGCGACCTCGCGGGTGCGCTTCTCCTCGATGCCGCCGAGCTCGACCGAGATGCGCTTGCCGGCGAGATCGTCGATCGTCTTCAGGCCGAGCGGATTGCCCTTGGCGGCGAGGAAGCTGATCGCCGCCTGCTCGTAGGGCACCATGTACATGAGCTTGGACCGCTCCTCGGTGAAGAAGATGCCGGTGTTGATCATATCCCAGCGCTTGGCGGCGAGGCCCGGGATCATGGTCGCGAACTCGGTGCGGATGTATTCCGGCGTCAGGCCGAGCTTCCTGGCGCAGGCGTTCGCCAGCTCGACACGCATGCCCTGCAGCTCGCCCTTGTCGTTGACGTATTGCAGCGGCGGCAGGGTCGGGTTGATCGACATCACCAGCGCGCCGGCCTTGATGATGTTGGGCGGCGCGATCTTGGCTTGGGCCCGAACCGCGCTCGGCGCGAGCGCAAGAGCGGCGCCGGCCTTGAGCAGGCCGCGGCGGCGAATGATCGGCTGCATCATCTGTTCCCCCTGTGTCATCTCGGACGGCATGCAAGTTTGACGCCGTTCGGGGCGACCGTCAGCCGGGAAGCACGTAGCCGTAGCGCAAATTCGACGGGTCGCGGCCCTGGCGTTCGTACTGCGACCGGATCTCGGCGAAGCGGTCGCTGCGCCATTCGGCCTTCCTGGCGTCGTAGCGGTACATCTTCGCCGAGGTCTCGCCCAAGATCGCGCGCTTCACCGGGCCGTCGGCGGGGCCGAGCTCGGCAAAGCCGTACTTCTGGCGCATCGCCTCGGGGATCTCGAGCCGCCGCAGGCCCTCGATCTGCCACTGCGGCGCGCCGGTCCACAGCGCGTCGGTGCCCCACACCACGTGGTCGGCGCCCAGCCCCTTGATCAGGATGCCCATCAGCGCCGCGCACAGCCGCGGCTCGACCACCGCGGTCATGGCGAAGAGCTGGCCGAGATCGCCGTAGACATTGGTGACGCCGTACTTTGCCGGGATGTCGGCCAGGTCGCTGGTCCAGGCGATGCGGCCGGTGCGCTCGAACTCCGCCCAGGCCTCCTCGGGCTTGCCGCCGACCCAGCGATAGGCCGAGTGGTAGATGACGAAGCGGATCTGCGGCCAGTCCTTGGCCGCCTTGCCGACATCGTCGACCGCCGCGTAGGGCGTGAGGTGCGGGAACTGCCGCTCCACCGATGGCGGGTAGAGGCCCTTGTGCACGCAGACGATGTCGTGGCCCGCCTTCACGATCTTCTCGTAGAAGGGATAGACCAGCTTCTCGTCGTCCATCCGCCACGGATGCTGGCTCAGCTCCTTGTGCGTGTTGTCGCCGACCGTGTAACCCTTCCACGAATCCGGCTTGTCCTCGCTGAGGGCGCGATCGACCTCGTCCATCCAGCCGGGATAGCCCGGCGCGAAGATCGCGTGGCTCAGCAGGCGGCGCGAGCCGGCCCAGGCGTTCACCCTGCTGCGCGCGTCGCGCTTCATGTCGTTGGTCAGGAACCAGTCCTGCGGGATCTCCGACGGCGAGCCGGAAATCAGCGCGACCTTGGTGTCGCTGTCGAGATAGATCTCCTTGAACCAGGTCGGGTACTTGAGGTCGTCGACCGTCTGCGGCTTGCCGGCCAATTCGGGATTCCAGCCGGCCTTGCCGACCGCTTCGCGCATCTTCGCGAAGCCCACCAGCCGCGTGTCGTCGCGCAGGAAGTGCGTGTGCACGTCCATGATGAACTGGTCCTTCAGCCCGTCGGCCCGTGCCTGGGCGAGATCGACGCTCCGGGCTTCGGCCGGCGAGACGCCGAACAACGGACCGTAGACCTCGTTCATTGCCGCAAAGGCTGCGGTCATGCCGGCCGCAGTCTGGAAGAAGCGACGCCGCGACAGGCCGTTGCGCCGACCATAGTCGTCGCCGAGCTCGTTCATCCGCGCCTCGACCTGCTTCTGCCGCTCGGTCTGGCGAATCGGCAGGTACTCGTCGCTGGAGACGAGCCGGGTCGGAATGGGCGTGCCCGTATCGACCTGGTCGGCGGGAACGAGTTGCTCGAGTTCCTTGTCGCTCAGCAGGCCCATGATCGACCTCCACACAAAGTGCAGGCAAGCACTAACGGAAGCGCGGCATCACCTTGGTCCAGAACGCCTCGATCGACTTCATCAGCACGGGATGCGGCACCAGGCTGTTGTAAGTGTAGCAGAACACCCAATCGACCGGCTGGCGCTTTTGCTGGGTCTCCATTGCACGGAGCACGGTGTCGACCGTACCGACATAGGCATAGCCCATCCCGATCACCTCTTCCGGCGTCGGGAACTTGCCGGACTTGGGGTCCTGCATGCCGCGGCGGAAGCCGAACGGTTCGAACCAGGCGCGGCCGGAGAACTGGCCGGAATCGCGCCACAGCGCCATCGCCTCGGCGTCCGTATCGGCGATGATGACGTCGCGCAGCACGCCGACGCCGTGCCCGCGGGGCTTGCCCGAGACCTCTGCATAAACGCTGTAAAGCTTCTCCTCGTAGACCGGCAGCATCGGCGGCAGGATCGGCGTGATCCCTTCCTGCGCACAGAAGCGCACCGTGTTCTCCGAGCTGGCGAAGGGCTGGAACAGCGGCGGATGCGGCTTCTGCAGCGGCTTGGGGACCACACCGACCGACTTCAGGATGCCGTTCTCGACGCCCTTGCCCCACTTCGCCGTCGTGTCGAGCGTCCACGGCGTGGGCCCGGCCGGCACCTTCCAGAACTTGCCGTCGAAGGTCAGCATCTCCTCGGTCCAGCACTTCTTGACGATGCGGAAGTTCTCCTCGAACGCCAGCCGGTTGGCGTTGTCGATCTCGTCGTGCTGGTTGGGCAACGCGCCGTGGATTCCGTGCGTCTGCTGCGCCATCACGTCGACCCAGCGGCGCTGGTAGCCGCGGGCGAAGCCCGCATTGGCGCGGCCGCCGGTCATGTGGTCGAGCATGGCGATGTCTTCGGCGACACGGATCGGGTTCGACGCCGGCAGCACGATGCCGAGCTGGCCGACCCGGATCCGCTTGGTCTGCATCGCGAAGTAGAGGTCGAGCAGCACCGGGTTGTTGGAGAGCTCGAAGCCCTCGATGTGGAAGTGATGCTCGGTGAAGGAGACCGAGTCGTAGCCGAGCTCGTCGCCCAGTTTGATCTGCTCCGTCAGCTCCTTCAGCATCCGCTGATAGAAGTCCGGGTTCATGCCCGCCATGCCCTGCTCGATCTCGGCCCGGCTGCCGATGCTCGGCAGGTAGAACAGCGATGCTTTCATTTGTATCCCTCCATATCTTCTGCACCGGAGGGTGGCATGCTCTCCGCCATGGGGTCGATGGCCGACCCCGGGAGGTTTTCGTGGAGCGACGCGGTCTGTTGACCGGGAAGGCGTGGGCAGCCCTCCTCTTCCTCGGCTTGGCGCTGATACCGTCCGCAGCGCAGGCCCAGTCCACCCCCAGCTTCGATTGCCGCAAGGCGAGCACGCCGGTCGAGAAGCTGATCTGCAGGGACCCGGATCTGGCCGACGCCGATCGACAGATGGCAACCGCCTGGCAGCAAGCCTTTGCGCAGGCCTCCGCCGCAGAGCGCGAAGCCCTTCTCGAGCGCCAGCGCCATTGGCTGCAGGACCGGGCGATCGGCTGCGACCTTGATCCTCGCCAGCCAGGCTTTCATACGTTGCCGGCGGCGTCTCCTGCCAAATGCCTGACCGAGATGTATCGGCGATGGGAGACCGACATACTGAAACAGCCGGCTGGCTGGCGGCCCCCTCGGCGGGTCGAATATCCGTTCGAGACGAGCCGACAGCCCTTCCTGCCCCGCCTGATGGTCGCCCGCGATGCCGCGCTATGCGACGCCTTCCTGACCGGCCTGCGCCGTGACTTCCTCACACGGCATCGCGCCGAGGACGGGCTGCTGACCGAGGGCCGCTCCTTCAAGGAGCCGCCCATGGCGGTCGGTCACTGGATCGCCTGGCCGTCAGAGCACGGGATCAAAGCGGACGGCCAGCGCATCGACCTCGCCGAGCTGGACCTCGACCACGACGGCCGCAAGCAGCTCCTGCTGCAGGTCACGCAGCCATTCAATTGGCGCGGCAACAGCTACGACCTGCTGGTTCGATCGAAGACATCGACCGAAGGCCTCGGGGGCGAGATAAACGATTTCTTGAAGCCATCGAGCCAGAAGTCCGCGACGCTGAGCCGTGTGATGGGACCTCCCGCGTCCTGGGGCATCTACGGCTTCGAGAGTCCCTTCAAGATCCTGTCCTATCAAGGCAGCCTCTATCTCTATGGCCTGCAGGACGACGGCACTGCGACGCTCAGCCGGCTCCGCGCCGACGGCAGCGATGACGTTCGATGCCGAGTGAGCGTCATGCCGCGCGCCGGCGCGTTGCCGATGCAATGGCTATCCGATCCGCCCGACACCGTCGCCGTACCCGCTGAAGCCACCGCGTGGATGCAGACCATCCGCGAGATCCAGGGCAACGAAGGGCCGATGTCCGGGACCCTGCACGCTCTCGGCCGGACGATCATGTACAGCCGGTTCACCTGGTACGACGCCCTGGTGCGGCCGTGGGAGGTCTCGGCGGAGCGCCCGCCGCTGCAGCCTCCGCCGCTGTTCATGCGCGCCTGGATTCACGGCTGGGGCTACCAGAGCCTGTCGCGCTTCCGATTGGCGCGCGCTTTCGAAGCCCAGCGTCTCGCCGCAATCGATGCGCTCGCCGGGTACTACGAGCAGGCGTTCGGCGCGGCCAACGCCCGGCAGGCGGCGTCGCGGATCGCCGACCGCATCATCTCGGTGAGCTTCGTCGTGCATATCGGCAACATGCCGTCGGACGAGGAGCTGCGGCGGCGCATTGCCGAGACGGGCAGCGAGTCCACGTCTCTGCGCACCGCGCTGCTGATCGGGAGCCCTCCGGACAAGCTCCACGCCTTGATCAAGGAGGGCGACGCGCTGGCGGGGCAACCCGGATCGGGAGTCGACGGCCCGGAACCGGCGCTGTTCTACGCGCTGGAGCATCCCGACGAGGTGGGCCTGTTGCTCGACAGCGGCGCCGACATCGATGAAGGGAACTCATTCGGCAAGACCGCGCTGATGTACGCCGCGCATTACGACCTCGCCGACACGGTGACGCTTCTCCTGGCGCGCGGTGCCGACGTCTCCAGGCGGACATACGCGTCGACGGACACGAGCATGAACTTTGTTCATCGGACCGCCCTGATGTACGCCGCCGAGAACGCATCGGCGCAGGTCATCCGCGCCCTCATCCAGGCCGGCGCCGACACGTGTGCGCTCGACAGCGGCAATCGCGATGTCGCGAACTACCTGTCGAGGAACCGGCGCTTGTCGGCGGCCGAGCGGACTGAGATCGCCGCATTGATCGCGGCCGACCAGCCGTGCGATCGATGATCGCGCTCAGCCCGGCGGCACAGTCCCGGGCTCGGGGTCGATGGGCGTTTCCTCCTATTGGTCCGCTCAGCTTTCGGTACGGAACGGATTGACGATGCGAAGCCGGCCGTCGATCACCATGTCGTGCTGCATGTCCTCGGACCAGAGGACGTCGCAGTCGCTCTCAAGAGCCGACGCGATGATCAATGAATCGAATACCGCAAAGTTGTAGCGCTCGGCGATTCGCAATGCCTCGGTATGTGTTTTGAGCGTCATCGAAAGAATCGACGGACAGAAGACGCGTATCGTCGCGAGAGCTTCGGCCAGCCATTTCCAGTCCTTGCCGAATTTACGTCGAGCGACGTTGGTGAATTCGTTCAAGCTTTGGACGCTGATGATCGGGCTATTCTGAAGAAGCTGTCTGGCTTCGATGGCCCGATGATCGGTCGTGAACGCATAGACGAGAATATTGCTGTCAAGAAACGCCCGCGGCACGACGTTACCGCGCGTTGGCTTCGTCGCGATCGAACTTCCAACCGGGAGGGAGGTCTACGGCGAGCGCCTTGATCCGTTCGAGTGCGCGTTCCCGGCTGCGATCGAGCGCGATGTCGAACGTGTGCTTGCCTGCGACACGGATTTCGACCTCATCACCCTCTTTCAGCTTCAGCGCCTCCACGACTGCAGCGGGAAGCCGAATGGCGAGGCTGTTGCCCCACTTGGAAACCCGCATGACAATCTCCTGGATATACAACCATAATGTATATCTTTCGGACTTTCGTCAAGTCGGTGGCACGGTCCCCGGCCTGGGGTCGATGGGCAGGAGTTTGTCGAGGCCGAGCAGCTTTTCGAACATAACGCCCGCCTGCAGCAAGGCCGCCTCGCCGCGCGGCTTGCCGACCAGTTGCAGGCCGGTCGGGCGGCTCCACTGGTCGAAGCCGCAGGGGATCGCCAGCGCCGGGCTGCCGGTGACGGTGACGCCGGAGTTGAGCGTCGAGCCCGACATGTAGTTGGCGAGGGGCTTGCCGTTGATGGTCGCGGGCGCGCGCAGGTTGACGTCGAACGCCGCGGTCGGCGCGCTCGGCGTCACCAGCAGGTCGTAGGTCTGGAAGAACTCCACCATGCGCCGGAACAGCGCCGCGCGCTCACGCTCGGCCCAGGCAAGCTGGCTGGTGGTCTGCTTCAGGCCCAGCTCGGTGTTCCAGATGATGTCGGGCTTGACCTTGTCGCGGTGCTCCTTGATCTGCAGCTCGCGGTCGACCACGAACTGCTGGCTGCGCAGCGCCATGAACACCTCGTCGACCGGGCCGAAGTCGGGCGACGCCTCCTCGACGATGCAGCCCAGCTCCTCGAAGCGGCGCGCGGCCCCGGTGCAGATCTCGCGGATGTCGGCATCGAGCTCGAAGCGGCCGCCGAAATCGGCGGTCCAGGCGACGCGCCTGGGCGCCACCGGGTTCGCCACCGCGGCGCTGAACGACACGGCCGGCGCATCGAAGGTCATCGGGTCATGCGGGCAGAAGCCCGTCATGGTGTCGAGGAACAGCGCCAGGTCCGGCACGTTGCGCGCCATCGGTCCCTGGACGGACTGCGGGGACCAGAGATTGTTGGAGGTGCCGCGCGTCACGCGGCCCGGCGACGGGCGGATGCCGACAGTCGAGCAGTAGGTGCCGGGCCGGCGCAACGAGCCGCCATGGTCCGAGCCGTGCGCCAGCCAGACCTCGCCGGTCGCGACCGACACCGAGCCGCCGCCGGTCGAGCCGCCGCAGGTGAGCGACGTGTTCCAGGGATTGCGCGTGCGGCCGAACACCTCGTTGAAGGTGCTGCCGCCGGCGCCGAACTCGGGCGTGTTCGACTTGCCCATGACGATGCCGCCCTTGCGCTCGATGCGCTCGACCAGCGGATGCGACTTCGTGGGCACGTGGTTGGCGAAGATCGGTGAGCCGTAGGTCGTTCGCACGCCGGCGACGTCGGTCAGGTCCTTGATGGAAACAGGGAGGCCAGCCAGCCAGCCGGCTTCGCCGGCGGCTTCGCAGGCGGCACCACCGGCCATGATCTTCTTCGCATGATCTCGGGCGCGGTCGAGGCAGAGGGTCGGCATGGCGTTTACGGCTGGCTCGACCTCTTCCATGCGCCTTGCCGAGGCTTCGACCAGATCGAGCGGGCTGATCTCCTTCTTCTTGAGGCGCGCCACCGCCTCGACGGCGGTCATCTTCCACAGCTCGTCACGCGACATCGAGATACTCCTCCCACAGGTCGAGGTACACGGCATCGTCGGGATTGGCCGCCTCGCCCCACAGCTCGCGCGCGGCGAAGCGCACGGTGTACAGGTACTGCGGGTTCTCGCCCTCGAACTTCGAATTGGAATCGGGAAAGACATGCGCGCCGTGATCGCGCTCGATCGTGCCCTGCCGGCCGCGGACATAGCGCGGCAGCCGCGTGTGACCTTTCGGGTTGATGTTCTGTGCGCGCACCGCCTCGCCCGGCTCGAAGCGCGGCCGGGCGGTCGTCTCGCGATGCGTCGGGCCGCCCTTCAGGATCGCCGGCATCACCTTGTCGGCGGTGAGCGGCGGCGTCGCCACCGGCACCGACGGATCGCGCTGGCCGGTCTCGAGCTCGTGCTGCGTGATGAGGCCGGCGCCGAGCGCCAGCTTGATCGCCGAGGCGAGCCACTTCTCGTAGTAGCTCATGCGCAGATAGTCGGCCGGCGGCAGCGTCTCGATGCTGTGGCGGCCGGCATCGATGTTCCACTTGCGCCACGCGCCCAGCGCGCGGCGGATCGCCAGCACGCGGCCTTCCCACGGTGCGTGGAAGACGGGCTCGTTGGCTTCGGGCTCAACCGGCCCGAAGCCGTGCATGCCGCCCATGTCGTGCACGCCGTTCATGGCGCGGCCACCTTCGCGGTGCCGATCATGGTGTCGCGCGTCACCAGCTCTTCCAGCGCCTCGACGCTCATATCTTCCGTGCCGGCGGGACGTTCGGGCAGGACGAGGTAACGGATCTCCGCGGTCGAATCCCAGACGCGCACGGCGACGTCGTCGGGCACGGTGAGTCCGAACTCCTGCAGCACGCCGCGCGGATCGATCACGGCGCGCGAGCGATAGGCCGACGACTTGTACCAGACCGGCGGCAGGCCCAGGACCGGCCACGGGTAGCAGGAGCAGAGCGTGCAGACGACCAGGTTATGGACGGCTGGCGTGTTCTCGACGACGACCATGTGCTCGCCCTGCGCGCCCGAATAGCCGAGCTCGGCGATCGCCGCCGTGGCATCTTTCATCAGGCGCGCCTTGTAGGCGGGATCGGTCCACGCCTTGACGACGACGCGGGCGCCGTTGCGCGGGCCGATCTTGGTCTCGTAGGCGTCGACCATCGCGTCGAGGGCGGCCGGATCGACCAGCCCCTTCGACACCAGCAGCGTCTCGAGGGCCTTCACCCGCAACACCGTCTCGGAGAGATGGTTGTCGCGGTCGTGGTCATGATCGTGGCTGTGATCGTGCTGTTTGGCCATGAGGCGATCCTATACCGCGAGGCCCGCCATTGTCCGCCGGCCGCCGATGAAGAGAATTCCGAGCAGCATGAAATTCAGGAGGTCGAAGGCGAGCGCCACCTGGAAGGCCGGCCGGTAGCTGAGCGTCCAGTCGAAGATCGCGCCGCCCATCCAGCCGCCCGCCGCCATGCCGGCCATCGCGAACAGCATCACCACGCCGAGCCGCCAGCCGGCGATGTTCGGCCCGTAGAGGCGGCGCAGGATCAGCGCGTAGCCCTGCACGATCGCGATGTAGGGAATGCCGTGGATCACCGCGAGCGTGTAGATGCCGGAGAGGCCCTGCACGAAGACGTAGCCGGTGAGCGACACGACCTGGATCGCCGAGCACAGGAGGCTGACCTTGAGCGGGCCGATATGGTCGCTGAGCCGGCCCATGGCGAAGGTCGCGGCGACGGCCGAGAGCAGGATCAGCGAGATCGCCTCCGAGCCGCGCGCCGGCGACAGGCCGAGGTCGCCGCAGAACGCCACCATGTGCACGAACGGCACCGCCATCGCCGCGCAGCAGCAGAAGCCCGCGGCCGAGAGCAGCGTCATCAGTCTTGGCGACGAGATCGGCAGGATCGACAGATCCTCGGCGGCGCGCGCCGCCTTCGCGCGTGCCATCGGCGAGGGCCGCACATAGAAGGCGCAGAGGAACAGCAGCGTGCCGGCGGTCACGCCGTAAATGACCAGCGACTGCCGCCAGCCATGGTCGGGCAGCAGCCAGCGATAGATCTGCGGCCAGATGAAGCCCGAGATCGCCGGCCCGACCGAGATGATCGACACGGCCGTGCTGCGCCGCCTCTCGAACCAGCCCTGGATGTTGTTCATCGCCGGCGTGAAGGTCGCGGCATTGCCGAGGAACCCGAGCGGCACGGCGTAGCCGAGATAGAGCAGCCATTCGCTGCCGCTCACCGCCAGCCAGCCGCCGGCGAAGATCGACACGCCGGCGATCAGGAGCGGCACGCGCGGGCTGGTGCGGTCGGCCAGCCAGCCCATGAACACGCCGCCCAGGCCCATGCAGAAGAAGCCCAACGTGTAGGCGGTCGACGGCACGATCCGGCGGTCGCCGAACTCGGCGGCGATCTCCTTCAGCGCCACCACCGGCAGGTAGATCGCGCCGCCGCCCAGGCCGATGCAGAACATCGACAGGACAGCGAGCCGCCAGGCGTACGGACTGTCCACGCCCGGCGCCAGACCTGGGCGACGATCGAGGAGCGCCGTCATTCGCGCGCCAAAGTCGCGTCGGCCGCCGCCGTGGCGTCGAGCACCTGGTCGTCGTCCATCAGGACGGTGACCTTGCGCAGCTTGCCGGTGAACTCGAACGGCGCCTCGTAGTGCGATACGGGGCTGCCGCGATCGCGGCCGATGTCGAGCCCGGACCACGAGATGAAGCTGATGAAACCCAGCTGCTCGTCGAAGCCACCGACCGCCTCGCCGTCGATCAGCAGGGTCGCGACGTTGCGGCCGTTGTTGCGCCGCATGCGAAGGCCGAGCTTTCGGTTGCCCGGCGGCACCGGCCGGTCGGACGCGATGACGTGGTGCACGCCACCGACGTTCATGTCGTAGGTCAGCCGGCCGTCCTTGATGTAGAGCGCGTACCCGCAGGTCATGTCGCCATGCGCGATCAGCACGCCCTCGCTGCCGGCCTCGATCCGCGCGTCGGCCTCGATCGTGTAGGTGCGGCTGCGCACATCGGGCGCGACGTCGGTCGGCACATGGCCCATGCCGGCATGGAAGACGAAATGCTTGCGCGGGCCGTGGAAGCGCTTGGCGTTGTCGGCGAAGCGCGGCGCAAAGCGGTCGTCGAGCGGCAGCACCTGGTGCGCCTCGGCCTGGCGCCACCATTCGTCGATCATCGCCTTCAGCCGCTCCGGCTCCTTCGCGGCGAGGTCGTCGGTCTCGCTGAAGTCCTTGTCGAGATGGAACAGCTCCCATTTGTCCTGCTCGAACGCCGAGCCCATGGGATGGAAGGCCACCGCCTTCCAGCCGCCCTGCACCAAACCGCGATGGCCGAACATCTCGAAGTACTGCGGTGTCTTCTTCGACGGCGCCTTCGCGTTGCCGAGGCTGCGCGCGAAGCTCGTGCCCTCGATCGGCATCTGCTTGATGCCGTTGACGGTCTTCGGCGGCTTGACGCCGACGACCTCGAGCAAGGTCGGCGCCAGATCGCTGGCGTGGCAGAACTGGTGCCGCAGCTCGCCGCGCGCGGCGATGCCGTTGGGCCAGGAGATCACCAGGGGGTCCCGGATGCCGCCGCCATGGGTGTTCTGCTTGTAGCGGCGCAGCGGCGTGTTGGCCGCCATCGCCCAGCCCAGCGGGAAGTTCGAATGCGTGTCCGGCCCACCGATGTCGTCTATGCGCGCGATCTTTTCCTCGATCGGCTCGCGGCGCAGGTTATACGGGCCCATCGCATTGATCATGCCGAACGGCCCGCCTTCCTGGCTGGCGCCGTTGTCGGACATCACGATGATCATGGTGTCGTCGAGCTGGCCCGCCTTGTCGAGGAAATCGACCAGGCGTGCGAGATGCTGGTCGGCATGCTCCAGCATCGCGGCATAGGCCGCCTGCAGGCGCGTGAAGAGCCGCCGCTCGGCCTCGGGCAGCTCGGCCCACGGCCGTACCGCGTCGTTGCGCGGCGGCAGGCGCGTGTTCTCCGGCACGATGCCGGTCTTCTTCTGCCGGGCCAGCCGCTGGTCGCGCTCGTCGTCCCAGCCGTTGGCAAAGAGCGCGTCATACTTCGCGATCAAATCCTTCGGCGCCTGGTGCGGCGCGTGGCAGGCGCCCAGCGCCACCCAGGTCAGCCACGGGATTTCCGCATCGTCGGCGACATGGTCGGCGAGATAGCGGATCGCCTGGTCGACCAGATCGGCGGTCAGGTGATAGCCGGTCTCGTAGGTGCCCGGCGGATCGACCGGCGTGTTGTCGCGCACCAGCTCGGGCGAATACTGGTCGGTCTCGGCATCGAGGAAGCCGTAGAAGCGGTCGAAGCCGCGGCCGAGCGGCCAGCCGTCGAACGGTCCGGTCGCACCCGACTCGGTAAGCGGCGTGACATGCCACTTTCCCAGCATGTAGTTGCGATAGCCGTGCGGCCGCAGCATCTCGGCGAGAGTGCCGGCCTCCTTCGCGATCTTGCCGCGATAACCGGGGTAGCCCGAATCGAAGTTGGCCAGGCAGCCGACGCCGACCGAATGATGGTTGCGACCGGTCAGCAGCGCGGCGCGCGTGGTCGAGCACATCGCCGTCGTATGGAAGCCGGTGTAGCGCAGGCCGCGCTGGGCGATGGCATCGATGGTCGGTGTCTGGATCGGCGAGCCGTAGCAACCGAAGTCGGAGAAACCGACATCGTCGAACAGCACGATCAGGATGTTCGGCGCGCCCTTCCCTTTTACCCCCGCCGGGCGCTTGGGCACCGTCGGCCAGTACGGCTGGGACTCGCCCACCGTCCTTCCGATTTTGGCCGCCATTGCAATTCCTCCCTTTGCGGGGTCTTCTAACACGCGACATGCCCCAATTCACATCCGACGGCCTGGACCTTGCCTATGACGAGTTCGGCCCCAGGGACGCCCGCAAGGCGGTCGTTCTGCTGCACGGCTTCTCCGCCAACAAATACGAGAACTGGAAACGCATGGGCTGGTACGACGCCATCGCTGCAAAAGGTTTGCGTGGCCTCGCGCTGGACCATCGCGGCCACGGCGAGAGCGCCAAGCCGCACGAGCCGGAGAAGTACGACCGCAGGGCGATGGCCGGCGATATCTTTGCCTTGATGGATCACGCCGGCATCGAGCGGGCCCATGTGATCGGCTTCTCGATGGGCTCGCAGATCGCACTGACGGCGGCGCTGCAGGACGGCGGCCGCATCGATCATCTGGTGGTGAGCGGCGTCGGCGGCCGCCTTTTCGAGCCGCCGCGCGATCCCGACGGCATGGCCAAGGCGATGGAAGCGGCGACCGCCGACGACATCGCCGATCCGATGCTGAGGAGCTTCCGCCACTTCGCCGACGAGCAGAAGGAGGATCGGCTCGCTTTGGCGGCCTGCTCGCGTGGGCCCCGCACGCCGTTCACGCCGGACTCCTTCATGGGCATCCGCCGGCCAACCGTGGTGATCGCCGGCATGCGCGACCAGCTCGCCGGCCCGCCTCAGGGTCTGGCCGATGCCATTCCCGGCGCCAAGGCCGTGACCGTGCCGGGCTGCGACCACTTCTCCCTGATCAGCCACGGCCTCTTCAAGGCGAGCGTGTTCGACTTCTTCGACGGCTGGCTGGAGTAGCGCCGACGTGGCGAAGGTCTCCTTCAAGTCGATCCGCGAGCGCGCTGCCAAGCGCAAGGGCGGCGACAAGGTGCTGGCGTCGCTGATGCCGAAGAAGCCCAACAACAAGGCGCTGGCCAAGGTGCCGGACGACCGCGTGCTGTCGGACATGGCGGCGCGCATCTTCTCGGCCGGCTTCGTGTGGGACGTGATCGACAAGAAATGGCCGGGCTTCGAGGAGGCCTTCCTCGGCTTCAATCCCAAGCGGCTGCTGTTCCAGCCGAGCGAATACTGGGAGAAGCTGGTGTCCGACACTCGGATCGTCCGTCATCCCGGAAAGATCAAGGCGGTGCGCGAGAACGCCAAGTTCGTCACCGAGATCGCCGCCGAGCATGGCAGCTTCGGCAAGTTCCTCGCCGCCTGGCCGGCCGACGACCAGGCCGGCCTGCTCGACTTCCTCGGCAAGCGCGGCACGCGCCTGGGCGGATTCAGCGGCCAGTACTTCCTGCGCTTCCTCGGCTGGGATGCCTTTGTTTTATCGGGCGACGTTCTTCTGTGTCTGCGCGATTCGGGCGTGCCGATCGGCAGCGGCACGTCAAAGAAGGACCTGAAGGCGGCGCAGGCGCAGTTCAACGCCTGGGCGAAAGAGAGCGGTCTGCCCATCACCCACATCTCCCGCACCTGTGCCTTGTCGATCGGCCCCAACCACGACGTCGCCCGGCTGAAGAAGGTCATGCAGCTTTAGCCCGTCGCCCCGAGCGAAGCCGAGGGGCCTCTTCTTCGCGGTCGACGTGACATGAACAGGTCCCTCCACTACGCCTCGCTGCGCTCGGCAAAGCGCGGGGTTACCCCGCGCGAGTCGGGATGACGGGAAATGCCATGACTGAAATTCTTCTCATCAATCCGAACACCACGACGTCGATCACCGACCTCGTCCTCAGGACCGCGAAGGCCTTCGCCTCCAAGGGCACGACCCTGCGCGCGCTATCGGGTGCGTTCGGCCCGCGCTACATCGCCTCCCGCGTCGGCTACGCGATCGCAAGTCATGCCGCCGTCGATGCCTTCGCCAACGACAAGGGTCGTAAAGACGCCGTCGTGCTGGCCTGCTTCGGCGATCCCGGCCTCGCAGCGCTGAAGGAGATCAGCCCGGTGCCGGTGGTCGGCATGGCGGACGCCTCGATCCTGCAGGCCTGCGCACTGGGCGGCCGGTTCTCGATCGTCACCGGCGGCGAGCGCTGGCAGTCGATGCTCGAGGAGTTCGTCGCCGGCATGGGCCTGTCATCGCGGCTCGCGTCGGTGCGCACCGTCGCGCCGACCGGCGCCGACATCGCGCGCAACCCGAAGGCGGCGATGGCGCTGCTCGCCAAAGGCTGCCAGGCGTGTGTGAAGGAAGACCGCGCAGACGTGGTGATCCTGGGTGGTGCGGGACTGGCCGGCCTTGCGGCCAAGCTCGCGAGCAGAGTCGAGGTGCCATTGCTCGACGGCGTCGCCTGCGCGATCTCGACCGCGGAGGCCCTCGCCGCGCAGAAGCCGGCGAAGGCGCGCACCGGCCAATTGTCGAAGGCAGCGCCGGTCGAAAGCGTCGGCTTGACCCCCGCCCTCGCCCGGTTGCTCGGCCGTTAGGACGTCAGACGCGACCGCAAAGCTTTCCGTCGAAGGCCGCGCCGCTGTCGACGGCGGAGAAGCGCGGGAACAGAACGTTGTTCTCGAGATGGATGTGCTCCATGAGGTCGTCGACCAGCTTGGCGATGCCGGCATAGAGGGCCTGCCAGGTCCGGCAGCCATCGGCCGGGACGGTGACGCCGTTCGTCAGCCGGTCGAGCTCGCGCAGGTGAGCGCCATGGTCGTCGTGCTCGTGGCGCATGCGGGCGATCGGCATGTCGAGGCCGGCGGCTGCCGACTGCTTCATGGCCAGGAACAGGATCAGCTCCTCCTTAGCCATGTGCTGCTGCAGCTCGATCGACATGCGCTCGAGCAGATCGGCCAGCCCGTGCGGCACGTCGGACCGCTTGGCGTGGACCTTCTCGACCTTGCGCGCGAGCTGGATCAGCTCCGGCAGCTCGCGGCGATGGGTATCGTGGTAACGGGAGACGATATGGTCGACCAGCGCCGGCGATTCCTGCGGCGCAGCCGACGGCACGCCGGTGTCGAGGGCGGCCAGCGCGCGTTCCACGTCGGCGAGCGCAACGCCCCGCTCCCGCGCCGACTCGGCCAGCGCCACGTTGCCCTTGCAGCAAAAGTCCATGCCGAAGCGGCGGAACACCGCCGTCGCGCCCGGCAGGTTGGCGGCGATCTCGCCAACGGTGGTGCCGCGGGCCATCAACTCGTTGCTCATGACGCTTCTCCTCGATGAAAGCGTTCGCCCATGCGCAGCCGCGCGCCGGCATTGAGGGCGACGCCGAGCTCCAGGCTCTGGGCGATCCGCCGCGCACGCTCGATGAAGTGCTGGGCCGCGATCGGCGGGCATACCTCGCGGGCGGTCTCCTCGAACAGCGCCAGCCAGCGGTCGAAGTGCTTGGCGTCGATCGGCAGCGGGACGTGCTTCATCATCGGATTGCCGTGGTAGGTGCCCGCCATGGTGGCGACGGAGCCCCAGAAGCTGCACATGCGCGCCAGATGGTGGTCCCAGTCCTCCACCTTCGACTCGAACACCGGCCCCAGCAGCGCGTCGGCCCGGGCCTTGTCGTAGAAGCGGTGGACCAGCCGCTCGATCATCGGCTCGTCGATGCCGGTCCGGGCGACGAGGTCGGCATGCGTCAAAGAGGTATTCATGGTACCTATTTGATCTCTGCTAAGTGGTATTTCCAATACCTATTTGGACCGAGCGACAATGCGCCTCACGAGCTACACCGACTTCGGACTGCGCGCGCTGATGCGGCTGGCGGGCGAGCCCGACCGTTCCTTCACCACCGACGAGATCGCGGGCGAATTCGAGATCTCGCGCCATCACCTGATCAAGGTGGTGCGCGGCCTGGCCGAGGCCGGTTACGTCAAGACCCAGCGCGGCGCGGCCGGCGGTTTCCGGCTGGCCAAGCCGGCGCGGGACATCACCCTGGGCCAGGTCGTGCGCGACCTCGAGGACGACCAGCCGATGGCCGAATGCTTCCGCGCCGACGGCGGCGCCTGCGTCCTCACCCCGCGCTGCCGCCTCAAGAAGCGCCTCGCGGCGGCGCGACAGGCCTTCCTCGACGAGCTCGACACCACGACCCTTGCCGAATGCGCATACCCGGCTCCTCGGAAGAGCAGCTGACCGAGGCTTCACTTGACTGGCGCGGCCCCCGCGTCATGTTCCATGCATGCGGTTGGTCAGCTTTCGCCATGCGGACGCGTCGAAATTCGGTGCGCTCGTGGACGGCGGTATCGTCGATTTCAGCGCGCGCTGGCCGAGCCTGCGTGACGCCATCGCCGCCAAGGCCCTGCCGTCGCTGGCGGCCGGCCTGAAAACGGCCAAACCGGACATCCCGCTCGACGCCGTCGAGCTGCTGCCGGCGATCCCCAACCCCGACAAGATCCTCTGCATCGGGCTGAACTATGCCAGCCATGTCGGCGAGGTCGGCCGCCAGCTGCCGACCGTGCCCAGCGTCTTCTCCCGGCTGCACAACACGCTGGTGCCGCACGGCGGCAACATCATCCGGCCGTCGGCCTCGACCCATTTCGACTTCGAGGGCGAGCTCGCGGTGATCGTCGGCGAGCGCTGCCGCCACGTGCCGCGGGCGCGCGCTTTGTCGGTCATCGCCGGCTACAGCTGCTTCCTCGACGTGAGCGTGCGCGACTTCCAGAAGCATTCGGTGACCGCGGGCAAGAACTTCCCGGCGACCGGGCCGCTCGGCCCCTGGATGGTCACGACCGACATCCTGCCCGATCCGCAGACGCTGACGCTGGTAACCCGCCTCAACGGCGCCGAAGTCCAGCGCGACACGACCGATCACATGATCTTCGATGTCGCCACCATCATCGAGTATCTCTCGACCGTGACCTGGCTGGAGCCGGGCGACGTGATCGCCACCGGTACGCCCGACGGCGTCGGCCTGGGCCGCAAGCCCCCGCTCTGGATGAAGGGCGGCGACAAGCTCGAGGTCGAGATTTCCGGAATCGGAGCTTTGCAGGTCAATGTCGTCGACGAGTGAATCGCTCCGGGCGCGGGCCGATGTCGGCTGGCAGCGCGACGCCAAGGTCATCTCGATCGTGGCGATCGCGCACTTCGTCAGCCACGTCTACATCATGCTGCTGCCGCCGATCTTCCTGCTGGTGAAGGACCACTTCAACGCCAGCTACGCCGAGATCGCCTTCGCCATCACCCTCTACAACATCATGTCGGCTCTGCTGCAGACGCCGGCCGGCTTCTTGGTCGACCGGATCGGCCCGCGAATCATGCTGACCGGCGGCTTGATCTTCAGCGGCGTTGCGATCTGCGTCGCCGCCCTGCTGCCGGGCTACTGGTTCTTCCTGATCGGCTATGCGCTGCTGGGCGTCGCCAACACCGTCTACCATCCGGCCGACTACTCGATCCTGTCGGCGACGATCGACGGCAAGCGCATGGGCAAGGCCTTCTCGGTCCACACCTTCGCGGGCTATCTCGGCAGCGGCGTCACACCGGCCATGGTGGTCGCGGCGGTGGCGATCTGGGGCTGGAATGGCGGCTTCCTGGTCGCCGCGGTCCTGTCGTTCGCCGCGGCGATCCTGTTGATGGTGACCGGAAGCGTGCTGCCGCGCGCGCCGCGCAAGGTCGCCACCACGGCCAAGGCCAGCGACAGCCAGGTCGGCTGGAAGCTGCTGCTGAGCGGTCCGATCCTGCGCAACCTGCTGTTCTTCTTCTGCCTCGCCATGGCCAACGGCGGCATCCAGACCTTCTCCGTGGTGTCGCTGGGCGCGATCCACGGCACGCCCGCGGCGACCGCCAATATCGGCCTGTCGGGCTTCCTGCTGTTCAGCGCGGCAGGCGTGCTGCTGGGCGGCATCATCGCCGACCGCACGCCGCACCATGAGCGGGTGGCGGCAGTGGGCTTCGCCTGCACCTCGACCATGGCGGTGCTGCTCGGCTGGGTCGCCATGCCGGGCACCGTCCTGATCTTCGTGATGTCGCTGGGCGGCCTGCTGAACGGCATGATCCAGCCGTCGCGCGACATGATGGTGCGGGCGGTCACGCCGCCCGGCTCGTTCGGCAAGGTGTTCGGCTTCGTCACCACCGGCTTCAATCTCGGCGGCATGGTGGCGCCCCTCACCTACGCCTGGCTGATGGACCACGGCCAGCCGCAGATGATCTACGCCATCGTCGTCGTGTTCATCCTGCTGGCGCTGGTCACCTGCATGACGCGCCGCAAGCCCGAAGGGACGCCGACATGGACTCGCTGACGCCGGGGACACGGTCGCAGTCATCTGCGACCTCCCAGAAGGAGGCGCTGCTGCGCCGCTACGGCGCCACCGGTCTGCCGGCGATGGGACCGTGGAACGAGGTGATCGCCACGATGCTCGATCACCGCTCGGTGCGCGGCTACAAGCCCGACCCGGTGCCGGCCGGCACGCTCGAGACCATGGTCGCGGCCGCCCAATCGGCCGCCACCAGCTCGAACATGCAGTGGACGACGGTGATCGCCGTCAGCGACCCGGAGAAGAAGAAGGTCCTGGCCGAGATCGCCGGCAACCAGAAGCACATCGAGCAGTGCCCGCTGTATCTGTGCTGGGTCGCCGACATGACCCGCAACGGGCTGATCTCGGCCGAGCAGAAGGTCGAGTTCGAGACCATGCCGTGGCTGGAGACGTTCCTGGTCGCCTGCATCGACGTGGCGCTGGCGGCCCAGAACGCCGTGGTGGCCGCCGAATCGATCGGCCTCCGCACGGTCTATATCGGCGCCATGCGCAACGACCCGGAGCGGGTGGCCAGGCTGCTCGGCCTGCCGAAGCAGTCGTTCGTCGTGTTCGGGCTGTGCGTCGGCTATGCGACCGACCAGGCCGCAGGCGAGGTGAAGCCGCGCCTGCCGCAAAGCATCGTGGTGCATCACGACCGCTACAACGCCCATCCCCGGGCGGACGAGCGGAAGGCCTATGACGGCGAGATGGCGAAGTTTGCCGCCCGCCACGAGATGCAGGCCTCGACCTGGACCCAGCGCGTGCTGAACCGGCTGGGCCCGATCAAATCGATGAACGGCCGCGAGCGCATGCGCACGGCGCTGGCCGCGCTCGGCTTCGAGGTGCGTTAGGCCGCACATCCGACCGGGCAACTCCGGTCCGTTCGCTGCCGTTCCTTTCCAGGGATTCCTCTCTCGGAAAGGAGCCATCCATGAACCTGTCATACCGTGCGCCCCTGCGGCGCTCGCTGGCCATCGCGACGCTCGCCGCCGCGACGCTTGCCTTGGGCGTGGCCGGCGCGTCGGCCCAGACCTCGACGACCACCAAGCCCGGCGGCGCCAAGCCGCCCGCCGCGGCCGCCGCCACCTCGAGCAAGCCGCAGACGGTCGAGCAGCGCATCACCCTGCTGAAGAGCGCGCTCAAGATCACGCCCGACCAGGAGGCCAAGTGGGACAAGGTCGCGACGGCGATGCGCGAGAATGCCGCCGCGATGGACAAGCTGGTCAAGGAGAAGCGCGCCAAGACGGACATCACCGCCGTCGACGACCTCAAGACCTACCAGGACTTCACCCAGGCCCATCTCGACGGCCTGAAGAACCTGACCTCGGCCTTCGAATCGCTTTACGATTCGATGCCGGCCGACCAGAAGAAGAACGCCGACCAGGTGTTCCACAATTTCGGCCCCCGCAAGTCGCCACAGCAGGGCTGACAGGAGGAGGACCACATGACCAGACGCATCCTGTTCGCAGCCGCGCTCGCGATGCTCGCGGTGACCGGCGTGGCCGGGTCCGCCAGCGCCCGCTGGTGGGGCGACGGTCGCTGGCACGACGACGACCGCTGGCGCCATCACGATCGCGACGACTATTACTACGGCTACCATTATCGGCCGCCCCCCGTGGTCTACGCCACGCCCTACAACTACGGCTACGTGCCGCCGCCGGTGGTCTACGGCGCCGAGCCGGGCGTGAACTTCAGCATCAACATCCCCTGACGTTCATTTCGGGCCACGCTCGAGCCAGTCGTGCTCGAGCGTGCGCATCCGGCTGATGACGGAGAACAGGAACGCCGTCGACCAGCCGAACAGCAGCAGGCCATTGGCGCCCTCGATCGCGCCGACCAGGCGCCAGCGCTGATCGAGCACGACGTCGCCGTAGCCGATCGTCGTGAAGCTCGCCGTCGAGAAGTACAGCGCCGTCTCGAGGTCGTTCAGCGCGCCCAGGGCGAGATAGACGCCGGCGTAGAGCCACACTTCCACGGCGTGGATCACCATCAACCCCAGCACGACGGTGAAGATCGCCGCGCCCTCGCGCACCCACGTATCGTGGACGACATGGGCGCGCGCGCGCAGGATCCACAGCAGCGTCAGCAGGCCGAAGAAGTGGACCGTGACCGTGAACCCCACCATGACGGTCGCAAGGGCCAGCCGCGCGATCATCCTTGCGCCAGAGCCTTCTCGTAGAACACCGACCCGGCCGAATCGGGATAGTCGAGCACCGGCCCGCCGCGCGTGAAGCCGGCGCGCTCGTAGACCGTCCAGGCCGTGGCATGGCGATCGCCGGTCTCCACCACCAGCCGCTCGAGGCCTTCCTGGCGGGCGAGCGCCTCGATGCGCTCGAACAGCGTGATCGAAGGCTCGGCCATCTGCTCCACCGTCATGTGGAAGCAGAACTCGGGCGGCGTCAGCGCGAGCAGCGTCTGGTTCAGCTCTGCGACCAGCACGCGGACGTCGTGCTGCAAGGGCGTCTCGACGGCGCCGATCTCGACGGCACTGTCGATCATCGGTGCGGCACCAGAACCTGGCGCACGGTGGCGACGTCCTGCAGGCGGTCGAAGCCTTCGTTCAGCTCGTCGAAGCCGATGCGTTTGCTCATCATGCGGTCGACCGGCAGCTTGCCCTGCTGGTAGAGCGAAATGAATCGCGGGATGTCGCGCACCGGCACGCAGCTGCCCATATAGGAGCCCTTGATCGTCTTCTCCTCGCTGACGATCGAGCTCTGCTTGAAAGAAAAGTCGGCCGAGATGGGCGACAGGCCGGCCGTCACCGTGGTGCCGCCCCAGCGCGTCACGAGATAGGCCGTCTCCATCGACTTGATCGTGCCCGCGAGATCGAAGGCGTAGTCGACGCCGCCGTTGGTGATGTCGCGCACCTGCTTCACGTGGTCGGCGTCCTTCGCGTTCACCGTGTCGGTGGCGCCGAGCTGGCGGGCCAGACCGAGCTTGTCGTCCGAGAGATCGATCGCGACGATGCGCCCCGCGCCCGCCAGCACCGCGCCCAGCAGGCCCGAGAGGCCGACGCCGCCCAGGCCGACGATCGCTACCGTGCTGCCCGGCTCGATGCGGCCGGTGTTGACCACGGCGCCGACGCCGGTCACCACGGCGCAGCCGAACAGCGCCGCCAGATCGAGCGGCAGGCTCCGGTCGATCACCACCACCGAGCCGCGATCGACCACGGCGTATTCGGCGTAGCACGACACGCCGGACTGATGGTTCACCGGCTTGCCCTCGTGGTGCAGGCGGTGCTTGCCCGACAGCAGCTGGCCCGCCGCGCGCGGCGCGATCGAGCGCTCGCAGATGTACGGCCGGCCCTCGAGGCAGCGCCGGCAGCGGCCGCACGAGACGTTGAAGGTGAAGCAGACATGGTCGCCCGGCTTCACGTCGTGCACGCCGGCGCCGACCTCGACGATCTCGCCCGCGCCCTCGTGGCCCAGCACGATCGGCGTCGGCCGCGGCCGGTCGCCGTTGATCAGCGACAGGTCTGAATGGCAGAGCCCGCCGCCGCCCACCTTCACCAGCACCTCGCCCTCGCCCGGCGGATCGAGGTCGAGGTCGAGGATGTGGATCGGCTTGGACTTGGCGAACGGACGCGGCAGTCCGCACTGGGTCAGGACGGCGGCTTTGATCTTCATTACGCAACTCCTCCTGCTGCAAACCTATCTTGCCGGACCGCGGCCGTCTCGGCCGCTCATGATCATGAGCGGGCGGGACGCCCGCGGTCCGGCAAGAGTCCACTCGAGTCCACTCCCTTGTGGACCGGTTCGAGGCCGATGGCATCGGGGTTTTCGCCCCGGAGTCCACGAATCCACGCATTCTGTCCCAATCGAAAACACCCCTGTCGTCCTCCCTCCCGTCGTCCCGACCGGAGCGCGAAGCGCGAAGCGGAGGGACCTTTTTCTACGATCAGCCGCAAACCGCAGAAAAGAGGTCCGTCCGCTGCGCCTCGCTTCGCTCGGCTTCGGTCGGGACGACGGTGCATAGTTCAAAAGTTGTGCTTGACGTTAATTAACGTCCATCATATATGGAAGGGATGCAGAACGCAACCCTTCTCCCCATCCTCACCGATCCCCAGCTGATGGCGGCCGGCCGGCCGGCCCGCAGCGATCTCCTGCCGCCCTGGCTTTCGTCCGACACGAGGGCGCTGGTCTACGGGCCGCCCGGCATCGGCAAGAGCTTCCTGGCGCTCGGCATCGCCTGGGCGGTCGCTTCGGGCACGAGCTTCCTCGGCTGGCGCGCGCCCAGGCCGCGCCGCGTGCTCTACCTCGATGGCGAGATGGGCGCGGCCGAACTGGGCGATCGCCTCGCCCTGTTCGGGCAGCTGCCCGGCAACCTCGCGATCGTGCCCCATGATCGTCCCGGCGGGGCGCGCCTCGATCTCGGCACGGAGGACGGGATCGTGCGCCTGATGGCCGGCTGGAACGATCCGCAGCTGCTCGTCCTCGACACGCTGTCGGCACTTGCGCCCGCGGCGCGCGCGGATCGCGATCACGAGCGGCGCGACGCCCTGCACTGCTTGCTGCTGCACCTGAAGCAGACCCGGCGCGCGGTCCTGATGGTCGACCATACCGCCAAGAACGGGGCGGCAGGGCGCGCCAGCGCGGCCGACCTGGTGATGGCGCTGCGGCCGGCCGCATCGGCCGCCGCCGGCGGCAACGCCCGCTTCGAGATCCATTTCGAGAAGACGCGGCAGCGCGTGCCGCTGTTTCCGATAGCCGCCGAGCTGCAGACGACGGATGGCGCCGGCGCCTGGCGCTGGGACGCCGCCTGCCGCGTCGACCGCCTCGCGGCGCTGGTCCGCCAAGGGCTCAGCCGGCGCGACGTGTGCGAGGCGCTCGGCATCGAGCGCAGCTGGTTCTTCCGGCTGAAGGCCGAGGCCCGCACGCGTGGGCTGCTGCCGCCGAAAGGCCCATCACGATCGGGAACATCACGAGGAGGAACATCATGAGCGCCCTCAAGCGCGAGGCCTTCGAGCTGCCCGACACGAACGATATCGACTCGGTCAACCAGGCTCAGGTCACGCTGATCCGGCTGGTCGCGCAGAACCAGATCCGCGCCAGCGAGGCGCTCAAGATCAGCCGGATGCTGGAGCATCGCCGCCGCGCCATCGCCACCGGCACGCTGTGGGAGAAGATGCAGGAGCTGGAGGCGCAGGGCCGGCAGATGAGGGGAGAGGAGCCATGACCACCGAGGGGAAGGTCCGGACGCACTTGCAGCGCGAGGTCGCCCGTCGCGAGGCGTTCGTGCGCCCGCCGCAGGACGCCGCGACGCCACAGGAGAATCTCGTGCGCGCCGCCGAGACCGGCGGCTTCGAGGCGCTCGTCGCGGCGGCGCAGCCGGCCGAGCCGCCGAAGATGGTGACGCCGGAGGAGCGCGAGGCCGAGCGGCTCGCCAAAGGGGATCGGCCGGCCGAAAAGCCGAAGCCGAAGCGAGAGCGTAAGCCGAAGCCCAAGCCGAAAGAGCCGAAGCGCGAGCTGACGCCCAACGAGAAGTTCATCGACGAGAACTGCCGTTGGGTTGCGCGCGGGCCCAGCGACTATCGCGAGCGCGTCCCCTACGGCCGCTGCCTGACCGAGTACGACCCGCTCACCGGCGAGATCATCGGCGACGGCTACGCGCACGACGAGGAGGACGACGAATGGTGAGCGAAAGGAGAAGACCCCCCTCCGTCCGCTTCGCGGCCACCTCCCCCCGCAGACGGGGGGAGGCAAGACCTCACGCCTTCCCCCGTCTGCGGGGGAAGGTGGCGCGCAGCGCCGGAAGGGGGTCATGACGATGAGCGAAACCGCCCTCCTGCGCGCCTGGAAGGCCGATCCGCGCCGGTTCGTGCGCGAGCAGTTCGGCGTCACGCCCGATCCGTGGCAGGACGAGGTGCTGGCCGCCTTCCCGCGCAACCAGCGGCTGGCGATGAAGGCGTGCAAGGGGCCGGGCAAGACGGCGGTGCTGGCCTGGCTCGCCTGGAACTTCCTGACCGTCAACCAGGACCCCAAGATCGCCGCGACCAGCGTGAGCGGCGACAACCTTCGCGACGGGCTGTGGGCGGAGATGGCGAAGTGGCAGGCGAAGTCGCCGCTGCTCAGCGGCGGCTTCAAGTGGACCCACAACCGCATCGTCAACAAACGCCGGGACAAGACCTGGTGGATGAGCGCCCGCACCTGGGCGAAGTCGGCCGACCCCGCGAGCCTCGGCCAGACGCTGGCCGGCCTGCACAGCGATTCCATCCTGTTCATCCTCGACGAATCGGGCGGCATCCCCGACGCGGTGATGGCGGCGGCCGAGGCCGCGCTCTCCTCGTGCAAGGAAGGCCACATCGTGCAGGCCGGCAACCCGACCCATCTCGAAGGCCCGCTGTACCGCGCCTGCACCAGCGAGCGCCACCTGTGGCACATCACCGAGATCACCGGCGATCCCGACGACCCGAAGCGCGCGACGCGCATCTCGGCGCAATGGGCGCGCGAGCAGATCGAGAAGTACGGGCGCGACAATCCGTGGGTGCTGGTCAACGTGTTCGGCCAGTTCCCGCCCGGCTCGCTCGACACGCTGATCGGGCCCGACGAATGCGCCGAGGCGACCAGGCGCGCCTGGAAGCAAGAGGACATCGCCATGGCGCCGCGCATCCTCGGCGTCGATGTGGCGCGCTTCGGCGACGACTCCAGCGTGATCTTCCCGCGCCAGGGACTGGTCGCCTTTCCGCCGATGAAGATGCGCAACATCGACGGCACGCAGGGCGCCGGGATGGTGGCGCGCAAGTGGGCCGACTGGGACGCGAACGCCTGCTTCATCGACGACACCGGCGGCTTCGGCTCGAGCTGGATCGACAACCTGCGGCGGCTCGGCCGCGAGCCGATCGGCATCCACTTCGCCGGCAAGGCCACCGACCCGCGCTACGAGAACAAGCGGACCGAGATGTACTTCAAGGCGGTCGACTGGATCCGCAAGGGCGGCGCGCTGCCGCCCGACACCAGCCAGGAGCTGATCGCGGCGCTCACGCGCACGACCTACTCCTTCCGCGGCGACCGGCTGCTGCTCGAGCCCAAGGACCAGGTGAAGGCGCGGCTGGGCTACAGCCCCGATGACGCCGACGCGTTTGCGCTGACGTTCGCCCAGCCGGTGACGGCGGGGGACCGGTACTACGACCGGATGATGGAGGAGGTCGGGATGCGCCGGCGCTGGCGGCCGGGGCGGTGCCTGATGGAGTATGATGTGTTGAAGGGGTGATAGCGATTGAGCGTTCGAATCCTATTGGGGGGACGCCATTTCTTATTTCATCGGGGCTTCAACGGTTTAGAGTTTTGTGTGGAGGATGATCCATACAGTTTGTCCACACAGTTAAGTCTTTGCTTTTGGCGCTTGCCGTCGCATCTGCGAGCCCGCTAGCCAAACCCGCGGAGGCTAGATATGAGCGACCAAGAACAGCCGGATGACGATTTCCTTGAGGGACCTTTGCTCAGACAGGCGAAGGGGCTTGCCCCTCGTCTGGAGACCTATGATCAGTACTGGCGAGCTGGTGCTCAGGCGATAGGCTACCGCGAGGCAGCAGAGACGCTTCTAGATGCGGTCATCGCAGGGGAACACCATACGAGCAAGACGCTGCTTCATCCCATTCTCTTCCTCTACCGTCACAGCATCGAACTGAGGCTGAAGGGCTTAATCAATGAGTATGGCAGTGATCTAGCGCCAACGCGGCATGAGCTAGACGCGCTGTACGCGGCAGCTAAGCAAGTGATCCAACGCTATGCGCCGAATACCTATTTCGACAAAGTCGATAGGATAATCGCTGAGCTTCACGCAATCGACCCCAATAGCCAAACCTTCCGATACGCGACTACTCGGAAGGGCGATCCTATAGAGATCGGCGTTTCGGAGGTTGACCTCGTTCATCTGCGCTCCCAGATGGACGACCTCGACACGTTCTTCTTTGGGGTGGAGACCGATATCGACCAAGCCCAAGAGTATCTGACCGAAGTGGCGGAATACCACCGGCCTTAGAATCAGGTCTAAGAGACGATTGCTGCGAATCCTAAGACGACCGGGACGGGCAGCGTTGCTTGAGCGCGGTCTGGATCAACTCCAGGACGTCTGATCTTTCGGAAGTCGATTGCTGGGGTCGTAAACGTCGACCTTGTGCGGAAGGTCTGGTCCCCATTGCCAAAGAACAAGATTGGCCATGCCGGGCTTGGCGCCGCGCGCAAAGGACGGCACCAGAATTCCGGCATGGCCGCTCGCCCGCAGACGTTCGGCCAACCTCCAGGACGCCGGTGTGCGCCCCTCCGAAACGTCGAGCATCCAGGGACAGTCCAATTCGGCCAGACGCACGCCGTGCGCCTTCCGGCCAACGTCGTCTCGGAGATCGGCAAGGTCATCGACGTCGACGTCGTATGAACACACCGTCAGAGGATCGAAACGGCGCGGGAAGGCATGACCCACCTCGGCAAACAGGCCGTCGATCGTGAGGGCGAGGTAGAGAGCCGGCACGCCCTTGGCGTTGAACCGTCCACCGTGAGCCTTCGCGCCTTCACCCGAATGCGGCTTGAACGCCCATCGGGGATCGTGGGCGCGATAACACGTTCCGCGAAATCTCAAGCAAAGCCGCCGAGCGCCACGTGATCGAGATAGTCGCGAACGGCGGTCGCTTTCCCGTCCTTCACCAGCGACTCCGCGGTGCGGTCGCCGAACTCCGGAATCGGCTCGGCACGATACCAGGCCATCGCCTGGTCCTTGCCGCCGGCCCAGTCGGAAACCCGATCGACGATCTCGAGCATTTCCTTGAGACGCGCCTGGGTCTTTGCGGAGCCGGCGCGATTGGTCCGATAGAGCGTGTCGATGCTGAGGCCCGCGGTCTCCGCCAGCTGAGCCTTGGACATGCCGAGCGATTGGGCGACGTCCTCCACGGGGAGCTTGCCGCCCTTGACAGCGACATTGCGCGACAAGCGGTCTTTCAGCGCTGGGAAGCTCTTTTTCGGTCTCTCCGCGAAGCCACGGCCGCCTGCCGCCCGGAGGCGGGATCGCCGAGTATTGCCCTTGGATGCCATGTAATTTGTCCGTGATTTACGTCCCGTTATATGGCATCGCGCCAGCCTTGAACAAGGGCCCCTCCCGTCGTCCCGAGCGGAGCGAAGCGAAATCGAGGGACCTATTTTTGCGACGTCTCCGGCAAAAAGAGATCCCTCCGCTTCGCCTCGCTTCGCTCCGCTTCGGTCGGGATGACGGCGTTGGCGCTTTCCCCAGGGGCTAACCGTCTATGCGATTCCCCCGTCGACCCGGACCAGCGAGCCCGTGGTGAAGCTCGACGCGCTCGACGCGAGGTAGAGCGCGGCGGTCACGATCTCCTCCGGCCGGCCGCTGCGCCTGAGCGCCGCCGTCGCGTTCTTCTTGTGCTCCTCCGGCCAGGCCTTGCTGACGTCGGTCAGGAAGCGGCCGGGCGAGATGGTGTTCACCCGCACCTTCGGCCCGTACTCGTGGGCGAAAGCCTCGGTCAGCGCATTGAGCGCCGCCTTGGCGCCGGCATAGGGCGCGATCTGCGGCCGCGGCCGCAGCGCGCCGGCGCTGGAGATGTTGATGATCGAGCCGCCCTCGCCCGCCGCCATGCGGCTGCCGACCAGCGACATCAGCCGGAACGGGCCCTTGAAGTTCAGCGACACGATGCGGTCGAACAGTTGCTCGGAGGTCTCCAGCGACGACGGCGCGAGCGGCGAGGAGCCGGCGTTGTTCACCAGAATGTCGACCTTGCCGAAGGCGGCGTAGGCGGCATCGGCCAGCCCCTCGAGCTCCTGCCAGTTGGCGACGTTGCAGGCATAGGCCACCGCCTTGCGGCCCATCGCCTCGACCTCGGCCGCCACCTTCTGGCAGGCGTCGAGCTTGCGGCTGGTGATGAAGACGTCGGCGCCATGGGCCGCGAAGGCCTTCACCATCTGGTAGCCCAGCCCGCGGCTGCCGCCGGTCACCAGGGCGACCTTGCCGGAAAGATCGAAGAGATTGGTCATGCGTTTCCTTCTTCATGCCTTCCCCCTTCTGAGGGGGAAGGTGGCGCGCAGCGCCGGATGGGGGTCTTCGCGCTGCCCAGAGGGATGACCCCTTCCGGCCCTTCGGGCCACCTTCCCCCTCAGAAGGGGGAAGGAGATGAACCCATGGCACCCCCGGCCTGTCACTGGTTAAGTGTACTGTGAAGCGAAACGGAGTCTAAAAGGGCGCATGGAGCCGATGCGTGGCCTGACCTCCTCGCCGGAGCATGCGTATGACGAGCTGGTCACCGGCCAGAAGTCGATCCGCTATCACTGGCAGGGCATCCTGAGCGTGATCCGCGCCCTGCCGGGCGAGGCCTTGCGCGAGCGTGTCGAGAGCGCGCGGCGGCAGCTCGAGGAATCGGGCGCCACGCTCAACCTGGTCGACAACGGTCGCCAGACCGGGCGCGGCAAGCCCTCCTGGACCTTCGATCCCCTGCCCTTCGTCATCACGCCCGACGAATGGTCGACGCTCGAAGCCGGGCTGGTGCAGCGCGCGTCGCTGCTCGACGCCGTGCTGGCCGACCTCTACGGCCCGCAACGGCTGCTCGCCGAGCGGCTGGTGCCGCCGGCCATCGTCCACGCCAACCGCCACTTCCTGCGCGCCTGCCGCGTCACCGACGCCCGGCCGCCGGGCCGCTATCTCGGCCAGTACGCGGTCGATTTGGTGCGGCTCTCGACCGGCCAGTGGCACGTGTTGGCCGACCATACCGAGGTGCCGTCGGGCGCGGGCTTTGCGCTCGAGATCCGCCGCGTGCTGGCGCGCAGCCTGCCCGAGGCCTTCCGCTCGATCCCGGTGCGCCACGTGCGCTCGTTCGTCGACCGCTGGCACGACGCGCTGGCCGCGCTGGCGCCGACCGGCGTGTCGAACCCGAACATGGCGGTGCTGACGCCGGGCTCGCTGTCGGCGACCTATTTCGAGCACGTCTATCTCTCCCGCGCGCTCGGCGTGTCGCTGGTCGAGGGCGGCGACCTGGTGGCGCGCGACGGCGAGGTGCTGATCAAGACGCTGGCCGGCCTGCGCCCCGTCCACATGCTGCTGCGCCGGCTCGATTCGTCCTTCTGCGATCCGCTCGAATTGCGCGCCGACAGCGCTCTCGGCGTCACCGGCCTCGTGGAGGCGACGCGCAGCGGCAAGATCGCGCTCGCCAACGCGCTCGGCTCGGGCCTGGTCGAGACGCCGGCGTTGATGCCGTTCCTCCAGGGCATCAGCCGGCGCCTGCTCGGCCAGAAGCTGCAGCTGCCGTCGCTCGACGTGTGGTGGCTGGGCGAGCCGCCGGCGAAGGCCTACGTCCTGGCGAATCTCGATGCGATGATCGTGCGCCCCTGCCTCGGCCCGGACCGCGAGCCGATCGTGGTCGGCATGCTGGAGGGCGAGGCCCGCCGGCAGCTGCAGCAGCGCATCGAGGCCAACCCCGGCCACTTCGTGGCGCAGTATCCCGTCTCGCCCTCGCTCAATCCGAAATGGAACGGCGAGACGCTGGTGCCGTCGGCCGTGGTGCTGCGCTGCTTCCTGGTGGCTGAGGGTGACGGCTGGCGCGTGCTGCCGGGCGGCCTCGCGCGCGAGCCGGCGGGCGACACCGCGCTCAGCCACCTCGGCCGGCTCAACGGCACGCTCAAGGACGTGTGGGTGCTGGCCGAGGACGCGGCCGACGTGCAGGTCCCGACCAGCCGCCACTTCCACCAGCTCGAGGTCGATCGCGGCAGCGCCGACCTGCAGAGCCGCGTCGCCGACAACCTCTACTGGCTCGGCCGCTACGTCGAGCGTCTCGACAACGACGCGCGTCTCCTGCGCCTCACCGTCACCCGCGTGGCGCAGGGCGTGGTCGGGGTGCGGGAGGGCATCGAGCTGCGCCTGCTCGGCAAGCTGATCGACCGCGCCGGCCTGATGCCGAGCCAGGCTGCGCTGGCGACGCCCGAGAGCGCGGCGTTCCAGGGCGGCCTCGCCGCGGTCGCGTCGGCGCGCGGCGGCCTCGCCACGGTGCTCGAGTCCATCCAGCGCCTGACCGGCACGCTGCGCGACCGCTTCTCGCCCGACATGATGATCGCGGTCGGCCCATTGCTGAGCGAGGTGCGCAGCGGCCTGTTGAGCGCCGGCGGCCAGTTCGATCCGCTGCTCGCCGCCCTCGACGACATCATCCGCTTCGGCTCGACGCTGTCGGGCCTCGCCAGCGAGAACATGACGCGCGGCACCGGCTGGCTGTTCCTCGACCTTGGCCGGCGCATCGAGCGCGCCCAGTTCGTGCTGGGCTCGGCGATCGGGCTGTTCCAGCACTCGCCGATCGACTGGGACGCGTCGATGCGGCTGGCGCTCGAGCTGAGCGACAGCTCGATCACCTATCGCTGGCGCTATCTCGGCCAGCTCCAGCCCGCGCCCGTGCTCGACCTCATCGGGCTGGACGACAGCAATCCGCGCGCCTTCGCCTTCCAGCTGCGCTCGATCGCGAGCCACCTCGACCGCCTGGCCGAGGCCTCGGGCACGCGCGTTCCGAACCTGCTGGAGCGTCTCGAACCCGAGCTCGCGAACGCCGTCTCGCTGTTCGGGGGCGAGGAGAAGTCGCGGCGGCAGGAGGAGCAGGCGCTGGCGGTGCTGCGCCAGGTCGCGTCGACCGGCCAGCACCGGCTGGAGGAATTGAGCGAGGCGATCACCCGGGCGTGGTTCAGCCACGTCCCGGCGGCGCAGGCGGTCGGCCCAATGGCGGCGATGGCGGCCAGCTGATGCACTACCTGCTGTCGCATCGCACGACCTACACCTATGCAAGCAGCGTCGACAGCGCGAACCACATCGCCCATCTGCGCGCGCGCTCGTTCCCCGGCCAGACGGTGACCTCGATCGGCCTCACCGCCCACCCCGCGCCGTCGATGGCGGTGCAGCATGTCGATCATTTCGGCAACCTGGTCGACCTGTTGCGCATCGACCAGCCGCACCAGCGCTTCGACATCGAGGTGCGCGCCGCGGTCGAGGTGAGCTTCCCCGCGCCGCCGCCCGCCAACGAAACGCCATCCTGGGAGGAGATCGCCAGGGCGCTGAACGGCAACGGCTTCCCCAAGCCGATCGAGGCGAGCGAGTTCGTGCACGAGTCGCCGCTGGTCCCCCTCGACGACGCGCTCGCGGCCTACGGCGCGCTCTCGTTCAAGCCGGGCCGGCCGATCCTCGCGGCGGCGCGCGAGCTCACTGCGCGCATCAGGGCCGACTTCGAATACCATCCCGGCGCCACCGACATCTCGACGCCGTTGCACGAGGTGTTCGCGGGCAAGGCCGGCGTCTGCCAGGACTTCGCGCACGTCATGATCGCGGCGCTGCGCGCACACGGCCTCGCCGCGGCCTATGTGTCGGGCTACATCCGCACCGTCCATAGCGCCGAGGAGGTGGCGCTGCGCGGCGCCGATGCCAGCCACGCCTGGGTCGCGGTGTGGTGCGGCGAGCAGGCCGGCTGGGTCCATCTCGACCCGACCAACGACCTGGTCGCGCACGAGGACCATGTCGCGGTCGCCTGGGGCCGCGACTTCTCCGACGTGAGCCCGTTGCGCGGGGTCATCCTGGGCGGCGGCAGCCACGTCTACAGCGTGGCGGTGACGCTGGTGCCGACGGGGTAGCCGTCTTACTTTGCCTGTGGGGGGATCACGTGAAGGTTCAGTGCGTGCCGGCCATCCTGGCGGTGACAGTCTTGCTGGCCGCGCCGAGCGCGCCCGTCCGTGCCGAGGGACCGGCACCGGCCGTGTCGGCGGTGAACGGCAAGATCTCCGGCGAAGCCGGCATGACTGGCGTCAACGGCGAGTCCTCGGGCGTCGGGGCAGCGAAGGGCTCGATCACGACCCCGCTCGGACACGCCTTCGGCCTGCAGCTCGACGGCGTGGCCGGGACCTCCTTCAATGCGCCGTTCGGCGGCGGTACGGCGCACCTGTTCTGGCGCGACCCGGCGATCGGCCTGCTCGGCCCGGTCGTCTCGATCGCGGGCGGCAGCAGCGTGCGGCTGGGCTGGTACGGCGCCGAAGCCGAACTGTATGCCGGCATCTTCACCTTCGGTGCGTGGGGCGGCTATCACGATGCCACCGATGGCGCGTTCGGCGTCAGCGCAAGCAGCGGATTCTACGGCGGGAGCATCACTGCCTATCCCACGCCGGACTTGGCTGTGTCGCTCGGCGCCAGCTCGGAATTCAGCCGCATCGCCGGCACCGGCGGGCTGGAGTTCCAGCCCGACCTGCTCGCCCGCCACAACGTCGCGTTCTACGTCAACGGTGAGCTGGCCCAGCACTCGGCCTACAGCGTCACCGCCGGCGTGCGGTTCTACTTCGGTCCGGACAAGCCGCTGATCCGGCGCCACCGCGAGGACGATCCGCCCGCGATCGGCACGGCCAGCGCGGCTTTCGAATCGGCATTCGCCGCCGTCGTTCCGCCACCCGTGATCACGGCAAACCGGGCGCAGCTCGCATCGCTCATTGCCACCAACTTCCTCGGCCAGAACGCGCCGGCCATCCAGGCGATGGAGCACCAATACATGGAAATGTGGGCCCAGGATGCCGCCATCCTGTCCGGATACTTGCCCTAGGGTTCCACGGACTACTTCGATACCAGCCGGTTCCCCCGCGACCCACACACGTTCCGGCCGGGCACAACGCCTCAAAACGCACCGCCGCCGTGTGACGCGCAACCTCGCTGGCTCACAGCCGGTTAACGGCCATGCTCGAGAGCCTGCGGCACCTGCTCACCGAGCTCGGGGTGGTCACGGCGCGGCCCTGGGCGTTCCTGGTGGTGGCGGCCTATGGTGTGTTGTGGGTGATCTTCGACCGGCAAAGCTTCGGCTGGCATGGTTTCGCCGTGCTCGCGACCTGGCTGATGACCTTGGTCATCCAGCGGGCTGAGCATCGCGACACGCAGGCCATCCACGCCAAGCTCGACGAGCTGCTGCACGCCGAGCACGACGCCAGCAACCGGCTCACCAAGCTCGACAAGGAGGAGCCGGAGGTCATCGAAAAGCACCGCGAGCGGGCGCGGCGCACCGACTAGCCGCTAGCCGAGGAACTCCTTTGTCCACTTGGCATAGTCCGCGTCGCGCGTCACGCGCTTCATCAGCTCGGCATCGGCCACGCCCTGCAGCTTCGCTGGCGGCGTACCCTCGCGCAGCGCCTTCAGGGTCTCGTACACCGCCTTCACGCCGGCGGCG
The DNA here is from genome assembly GCA_035293665.1 of Reyranella sp. Taxonomy (GTDB): domain Bacteria; phylum Pseudomonadota; class Alphaproteobacteria; order Reyranellales; family Reyranellaceae; genus Reyranella. The sequence goes on from DATGMK010000033.1 coordinate 44,130, forward strand.
AAAGGCTGATGGCCCTGCAGCGCGATGCGCACGCGGCGGCTCGCAAGATACTGCTTGTCGGTAAGCTCGGGCGTGGCGCCGCCCAGGATGATCGGGATCTTCGTCGCGGCTGAGAGCGCGTCGAGCTCGACGCGCGTCTTCACGCCGACGAAGAACAGCGCGTCGACGCCCGCTTCCTCGTAGGCCTTGCCGCGGGCGATCGCGTCGTCGAGGCCGGTGATCTGGATGGCGCTGGTGCGGCCGGCAATGGACAGCAATGGGTCCTGGCGGCCGGCGAGCGCCGCCTTCATCTTGCCGACGCCCTCGGCGATCGAGGTCAGCCTGGGCTTGGTCGTGCCGAACGGCGTCGGCAGGTCGGTGTCCTCGATGCTCATGCCGGCGATGCCCGCGGTCTCGAGCTCCTCGACCGTGCGCTTGACGTTCAGCGCATTGCCGTAGCCGTGGTCGGCATCGACCATCAGCGGGAGGTTGCCGGCGCGGTTGATGCGATAGGCCTGCTGCGCGAACTCGCTCAGCGTCAGCACGATCAGGTCGGGCGCGCCCAGAACCGTAAGCGAGGCGGTCGAGCCGGCGAACATGCCGAGCTCGAAGCCCAGATCCTCGGCGATGCGCGCCGAGATCGGGTCGTAGACCGAGCCGGGATGGACGCAGACATTGCCGTCGAGGACGGCGCGGAAGCGTTTGCGGCGGTCGGTCCAATGCATGGCGATTCCTCAGCGTTTCTGCGCTCCGACAGGGTGCGTTCCGAAGGGCAAACCGGGCGCCTTCCCGCCGCCCCCTGCCGGAGCGTAGCGTTCTTACCACCGGCGGGACGGAGGCGCGACGCCCGCGGCCCAACGAACATGCGCCACTGGGGAAACGCCGATGTTCGAGGTACTCGATCGACAGTCGCGTCTGACCACCAACCAAATGAAGATCCTCGCCGCCGCCATCATCGGCGACGCGCTGGAGTTCTTCGACTACTTCCTGATCGCCTTCGTGCTGGCGTTCCTGATCAAGCCCTGGCACCTCACCTTCGGCCAGTCGGCGATCGTGCTGATGAGCTCGGGCATCGGCGCCATCCTCGGCGCCTACGGCTGGGGCTGGATCGCCGACCGCATCGGCCGACGGCCGGTCTTCATCGGCACGGTGCTGAACTTCTCGATCGCCACCGGCCTGCTCTACTTCACGCCGGACAATGGCTGGATCTATCTCACCATCATGCGCTTCTTCGTCGGCTTCGGCGTCGGCGGCCTTTATTGCGTCGACCTGCCGCTGGTGCAGGAGTTCATGCCGACCTCCAAGCGCGGCTGGATCGGCGGCCTGGTGACCTGCATCATCCCGATCGGCGTCGGCCTGGGCTCGCTCCTGGCCGCCTTCATGCCGAGCGAGCAGTGGCGTCTGCTGTTCGCGATCGGCGTGCTGCCGGCGCTGGTCGTGCTGCTGGTGCGCCTCTGGGTGCCCGAGTCGCCGCGCTGGCTCGCCCGCCAGGGCCGGGTCGATGAGGCTCGCAGCTCGCTCGCGTGGGCGCTGCAGGTCGATCCCAAGACCCTGCCCATGCCGACGCCGGAAGAAGCCCGGGTGCAGAAGACCAACTGGTTCGACCTCTTCAAGTATCCGCGCAGCCTGCTGGTGTCGTGGCTCGGCAACGCCGGCGCCCAGACCGGCGTCTATGGCGTCGCGCTCTGGACGCCGACCCTGTTCGTGCTGCTGCTGAGCGTGACGCCGCAGCAGGCCTCCAAGATGATGCTCCTGCTCACCGTGGTCGGCTTCTTCGGGCGCGTGTCCTTCTCGTGGCTGTCGGAACGCATCGGGCGTCGCAATTGCGGCGGCCTGCTGGGCTTTGGCGCCGGGGTGCTGATCATCCTGGCAGGCCACAACTACTCGGGGATGATCATGGGGGTTTCGGCTTTCTGGCTGATCCTCGCGGCGGCGATGTTCTTCGCCGACGGCGGCTTCGCCATCGTCGGGCCATACGGCGCCGAGATCTGGCCGTCGCATCTCAAGACCAGCGGCATGGGCTCGGCCTACGGCTTCGGCGGCATCGGCAAGATCCTGGGGCCGGTCGGGCTGGCCCTGATCGTCGGGTCCGGCAACTACCTCAAACCGGATGTTCCGCTGCCGCAGATTCCGACCGCTTTCACCTATCTCGGCTGCTGGTTCCTGCTGGCCGGCGTGGTCTATTATTTCTTCGGAGTGGAGACCCGCGGCAAGACCAACGAAGAGATCGACCGCGAGCTGGCGGCCGCCGATTGAGGAGCCCGATGGACACGCTGATCCCGACCTCCGCCGAGCTGGCGGGCGATCCCACCGTGATCGCCCGCGCCGAGGCCGTGCGGCCGGCCGTCGCCGCAGCGGCGATGGAGATCGAGACGGGGCGGCGCCTGCCTGGCCACCTGCTCGACAAGCTGCATGAGCAGAAGCTCTTCCGCCTGCTCATGCCCCGGACCAGCCAGGGCATCGAGACCGATCCGATCACCTTCTTCCATGTGATCGAGACGATCGCGCGCGCCGACGCTTCGACCGCCTGGTGCCTCAGCCAGGCCGGCGGCTGCGCCATGACCGCGGCCTATCTCGACCTGCCGGTGGCGCAGGAGATCTTCGGCAACGACCCGCGCGCGGTGCTGGCCTGGGGCCCGGGCCCCAAGGTCAAGGCGGTCGAATGCACCGTGAACGGCGTGCACGGCTACAAGGTGACCGGCACCTGGGCCTTCGCCTCGGGCGGCCGTCATGCCACCTGGCTCGGCGCGCACTGCCCGGTGTTCCTGGCCGACGGGACCACGCGCAAGACCGAGGCCGACGGCCGGCCGGTCGAGCGCACCCTGCTGGTGCGCGCCAGCGAGGTGACGTGGACCGACATCTGGGACGTCGTCGGCCTGCGCGGCACGGCGTCCGACCAGTTCGCCCTGACCGATCATTTCGTGCCGCACGACCACGGCTTCACGCGCGACTTTCAGAACCCGGGGCGCGAGCGGCGCGAGCCGGGGCCGCTCTACCGCATGTCGGCGATGACCTGCTACGAGACCGGCTTCGCCGGCGTGGCGCTGGGCATCGCCCGCGGCGCTCTAGACGACTTCGTCGAGACGGCGCGCACCAAGATCCCGCGCGGCGCCAAGAGCCCGATCCGCGACAGCACCGTCGTGCAGATGGGTCTCGCCCAGGCGGACATCCGCATCCGCTCGGCGCGTGCCTGGCTCCTGCAGTCGCTGGCCGAGATCTGGAAGCGCGTGCAGGCCGGCGCCGAATTGTCGGTCGAGGACCGCATCACCATCCGCGGCGCCTCGACCCATGCGATCCATGCGGCGCGCGAAGCGGTCGACTTCGCCTACAACGCCGCCGGCGCGACGGCGATCTTCCATAGCCATCCGCTGGAGCGCCGCTTCCGCGACATCCACACCGTGACCCAGCAGTTGCAGGGCCGGCTGAACCATTTCGAAACCGTCGGCGCGTTCATGATGGGCGCCGATACCGATTTAACCTGGGTCTAGAGGGAGCAACCCATGCCGCTCGGCATTCTGCAGCACTACACCATCGAGCCGTCCAACCTCGAAGCCACCAAGGACTTCTATTGCGACGTGCTGGGGCTGGAGAACGGCGACCGTCCGCCACTGGGCTTCCCGGGCTACTGGCTCTATTCCGGCGGCGTGCCGACCGTGCACCTGCTGGGCGAGCGCAAGCCGCGTGAGGGCATCGTGGTGCGCGGGACCGAGAAGAAGTTCGAGGACACCGGCAGGTTCGATCACATCGCCTTCTCGGCCAGCGATCTGGCGGGCGTCCGCAAGCGCATCGAGGCCAAGAAGGTGAAGTTCCGCGAGCAGGTGATCCCGCGCACCGGCGGAACGCAGATCTTCCTCTACGATCCCGACGGCATCGGCGTGGAGCTGAACTTCGATCCCAGCGAGACGCCGGCCGACAAGCGCGCAGAAGCCGCCAGGCGCTGAAACCCATGATCGTTTCGGTCGAGGTCCAGGCCGTCGAGCCGCTGGCCGACGGCGCGCCGTTCGGTTCGGTCGGCGCCTATGAGAAGGTGATCGGTGTCGCCAAGGGCTGTGTCGATCCGACCGCTCCGGGCAACAAGGGCATCGCGTTGATCGACAAGGCGCCGCGCAATGCGCGAGGCCTGGTCGAGTATACGACCGACTTCTACGTGCTGCGGCCGAAGGATCCGGCCAAGGGCACCGGCCGCATCCTCTACGAGGTCAACAATCGTGGCCGCAAGATGCTGTTCGGCAACATCGCCGACGGCCCCCAGGGGATCAACGATCCGGCGAAGGTCAGCGACCTCGGCAACGGCTTCCCGATGCGCCGCGGCTGGATCGTCGTGTGGTCCGGCTGGGACCCGGATGCGCCGCGCGCCAACAAAGGCCTCGGCCTGACCGCGCCGGTCGCGACGGATAACGGCAAGCCGATCACCAAGACCGTGCGCGAGGAATGGGTCTCCGGGACGCGCGGCGGTGTGCTGGACGCGTTCAAGCTTTCCTACGAGGCCACCTCGACCGACCAGAGCAAGGCAATGCTGACGGTGCGCGAGCGTGCGTCGGACAAGGGAACGCCGATACCGGCGAGCGACTGGTCGTTCGTCGATGCGAAGTCGATCAGGCTCAAGGACAAGGCCAAACCGGGCTTCCTCTACGAATTCACCTACGAGGCGAAGAACCCGAAGGTGCAGGGGCTGGGCTTCGCCGCGACCCGCGACTTCGTGAGCTGGCTGAAGCACGACCCAGGCGCCGCCGAAGTGACCGGCCGCGCTGTCACGCACGCGCTCGCGATCGGCTTCTCCCAGGCCGGCCGGTATCTGCGTCATCACATCAGCGCCGGTTTCAATCGCGACGAGCAGGGCCGCACGGTGTTCGACGGCATCCACAGCCACATCGCCGGCGTCGGCCGCCTGTTCTTCGACACGCCGTTCGGGCAGCCGGCGCGCACCAACACCCAGCACGAGGACCACGGCTTCCCCGAAAGCTGGTTCCCGTTCTCGACCGCGATGCTCGAGGATCCCATCACCAAGGCCAGGGGCTCGGTGCTGCACGGCCAGAACGACCCCAAGCTGATCGAGACCAACACCTCGACCGAGTACTGGCAGAAGGGCGCTTCGCTGCTGACCACCGATCCGCTCGGCATGAAGGACGTGGCGCTGCCCGACAATTGCCGGACGTACATGATCGCCGGCACCCAGCATGGCGGCCGCGCCGGCGCCACCACCGACGCCGGCCCCAATGTCAATCCGCGCAACCCGCACAACCCGATGCCGGCCGTGCGCGCGCTGCTGGTGGCGCTCGAGGAGTGGGTCGTGTCGGGCAAGGCGCCACCGCCGAGCCGCGTGCCGACGATCGCCGACGGCACGCTGGTCGAGCCCGACAAGACCGGCTTCCCGGACATTCCGGGCGCCGCCGTCGTGCGCCGCACCAACGTGGTGGCGCCCAATCCCGACTGGGTGAAGCCGAGGGAGCCCGAGCGGGCCTATCGCACGCTGGTGTGCCGGGTCGATCCCGACGGCAACGAGGTGGCCGGCATCCGCCTGCCCGACATCGCCGTCCCGCTCGCCACCTACACCGGCTGGAACGAGTACAAGGCGCCGTATCCGGCCGGCGAGATCGCCGACCGCGACGGCAGCTACTTCGCCTTCCCGGCGGCCAAGATCGCCCAGCGCTACAGGAACCGCGCCGACTACGTGGCCAAGGTGCAGGCGGCCGTCGACGAGCTGGTGCGCGACCGGCTGATGCTCCCGGAAGACGCCGACCGCTATCTCGAGAAGGCGCGCAACGAAGCGCGGGTGAATCCCTGATGGCTCTGACAGGCAAGCTCGACCGCAACGGAGTCGCGATCCACTACGAGGTCCACGGTAGCGGGCCGACCATCCTGTTGAGCCACGGCTACAGCTCGACCTCGCGCATGTGGGACGACCAGGTGGCGGCGCTGAAGGACCGCTACCAGGTGATCGTCTGGGACTTCCGCGGCCACGGCGAGAGCGACTATCCGAAGGACGGTGCGCAGTATTCCGAGGCGCTGACGGTCGGCGACATGGCGGCGCTGCTCGACAAGGCCGGCGCGAAGACGGCGATCGTCGGCGGCCTGTCGCTCGGCGGCTACATGTCGCTCGCCTTCCACGCCAGCCATCCCGAGCGGGTCCGCGCGTTGATGCTGTTCGACACCGGCCCCGGCTTCAAGAAGGACGAGGCACGGTCGAAGTGGAACGAATCGGCCCATAAGCGCGCCGCCGACTTCGACGCCCGCGGTCTGGCGGCGCTCAACGGCTCCGACGAGGTTCGCCTGACCCGCCATCGCGACGCGTCGGGCCTCGCCGGCGCGGCGCGTGGCATGCTCGCGCAAGAGAACGACCGCGTGATCCAGTCGCTCGACGGCATCAAGGTGCCGACGCTGGTTCTCGTGGGCGCCAACGACACGAATTTCCTCGCCGCCACCGACTACATGGCGGCCAAGATCAGGGGATCGACCAAGGTGGTGATCCCCGATGCGGGCCACGCAGCCAACCTGCACCAGCCCGCGCGTTTCAATCAGGCGGTCGAGGCGTTCCTCGCCACGCTGCCGGCAGCGTCATAACGGAGGAAGACCATGGGCAAGCGGATTGCAGTCGTCGGAGTCGGCGCGCTGGGCGGATATGTCGGCGGCTGGCTGGCGCATAGCGGCGAGGACGTCACCCTGATCGACTTCTGGCCGGAGAACATCGAGACCATCCGGAGCAAGGGTCTTTCGCTCGACGGCGTGACGCCGGAGGAGAAGATCACGGTCAAGAACGCCAAGACCATGCATCTCACCGAGATGCAGGAGCTCAGCCGCCAGAAGCCGATCGACATCGCCTTCGTGTCGATGAAGTCCTACGACACCGAATGGGCGACCGCGCTGATCAAGCAGTACCTGGCGCCGGACGGCTTCGTGGTGTCGCTGCAGAACTGCCTCAACGAGGAGCGGATCGCCAACCAGGTCGGCTGGGGCAAGACGGTCGGCATGATCGCCTCGCTGATCTCCGTCGACATGTACGAGCCCGCCACCATCCGCCGCACCGTCGCCAAGGGCGGCGACAAGCACACCGTGTTCAGGGTCGGCGAGGTGCATGGCCGCATCACCAAGCGCGTCGAGGAGCTGCGCGACATGGTGAGCCGCATCGATTCGGCCAAGACCACGACCAACCTCTGGGGTGAGCGCTGGGCCAAGCTCTGCCAGAACGGCATGAAGAACGGCGTGTCGGCGGCGACCGGCCTGACCGGCCGCGACTGCGACGCCAACGACGCGATCCGCCGCTTCTCGATCAAGCTCGGCGGCGAGGCGGTGCGGGTCGGCCAGGCGCTGGGGTACCACATCGAGAACATCGGCAAGATGGTGCCGGAGACGCTTGCCAGGGCGAGCGAGGGCGACAAGGCGGCGCTCGACGAGATCGAGGCGATCATGCGGCCCGGCTCCAACACCAACCCCAATCCGCGCGCCGACATCCAGCGCCCCTCGATGGCCCAGGACATCCGCAAGGGCCGCCGCACCGAGATCGAGTTCATGAACGGCTACATCGCCGAGCGCGGCAACTACATCGGCGTGCCGGCGCCGACCCACGCCAAGCTCACCGAGATCGTGAAGAAGGTCGAGCGCAAGGAAGTGCCCGCCGCGCCGGCGCTGCTGGGCGGCTGATGCCTTCAACTCAATAGCTGGAGGGTCGATTAACCAATTGATCCCCTGACGGAAACACTTCACGGCGCATTCCGCCACACTCATGGTTGTAAAAGTGGTAGCGTATCCGAACCATGGATACGCTACCCAAGGCTCCGTCGCAGCTAAATGCGCTCTACTATCCCTTCTCACGAGCAATCGACGTTCAGTCATTGAAGCAACAACTTCTGCTGTTCGACACAATATCTTTTCTAGATCCTGTCGATTCAGAGCAGTGGCGAGCCAAGCTCTTCCGGAATTTGGAGGAAGAGCAAAGCAAAGCGTTCCGTGCCTATCGCGATTTCTACAGAGAGTTGCCCGGACTGATTCGGGCTGGCGTTATCAAAATCCATGATCCAGCCCAGATCAGCTCGATCAATGAGCCCGAGGTCACAGCTTCGATAGTATCGGACTTACATGATGCAAACTGGACCAAAGCTGCGTCGCGACCTCAAGCGTTCGGCTTACCATTTTTGCCGGACCGACAGTCCGGCCAACCGACATGGCAAATCTTCTACCCAAAGATGCCGTCCAAGTTTGTTGAGTTGTTGACTCAAGAGCGCAAACTCCAAAGACACCTAATATACGAAGGAGATGAATCAGTATCTTGGTCGCTAACATACGCAGCGGGCTCTGCAGTCGCGATCAATACTCATCTCGCCGTTGCCGATCAGCTGAATTGTGTTCCACTAACCGACAGCGAAATGCATCATCGTCTTCTATTGAGAAAGGTCGCCCGCAGCACTGAACGAAGAGCTGATGTCGACGATCCAATTAAGAAAACTGGCACTCGAAGCTTAGCCGCGAGACTCAACACCACTCTTATACAGTCAATCATGTCTCCCGAAGCTCTTTCCCGATTGTCGGTAGACGACATCATGAGATTTCGAGAGGACACGCAAAAAGCACGCGCAGAATTTGTCGTCTATGTCGAGAACAAGATCCGTACCCGTCTAGATGGCATATCAGACGCTGGGAAGGCGGAAATCGTGACGAAAGAGATTTCGGAAGAAATCCGAAAGGAGCTCCACGAGTATCGCGGCGAACTAGAGCGTGTTCGCGACACACTTTGGCCGCGCCTGCTATCCAATAAGAACATTGCCTCTGCCGTTCCCGCCCTTGTCGCAGCGATATTTCTGGGTGCGAATTTCACAATAGCTGCGTCGATTCTGCCGGCCCTCGCCATAGCAGCAACGCTCCTCGAGGGGCGAAAGGACAGGCGCATTGCCGAGCGACGCGCATCTCCCGCGCTCACCTACCTCACCAAGGTGCATGCTATCAGTTAGTACGATGTTGCAGAGCCCAGCCAGCGCCTACGCTTCTTCGCATACACTATATTCCACCTTTCTCACCCTGTTGCTGGCGAGCCTCGCCCTGCCCGCCCTTTTTGTGCCGGCTTGGGCGGGCGACGTGACACGGAAGGCCAGCGGCGACATCGATGGCGACGGCGTAGCGGATCGGGTCGAGCTTCGCCGCAGTGCCGATGGCATCAGCGTCGACGTCGCCATCACATTGTCCGCGACCAAACGCACGGCTGGCCGGCGCCGAATACGTCGATCCCCCGACGATTGAGAAAGGCGAAGTCACGTTGGAGTTCGAATGGCTGACCGGCCGCTACAAGACCCGCAAGCGCTTCCATATCGGCATGCAGGGGCCGACACTGGTCGTCCGGCGCTACGAGGCGTCGGTCGTCGATTCCATCAGCGCCAGTCCCGACGGGACCGTGAAGGTCGAATTCTGCGCGGCCGACTTCGTGGCCGACCGCGCCACGCGCGATGACAAGCCCGCAGCGGCGCCCGGCAAGCCGATCGCTCTCGCCGACTGGAAGGCGGACGAGTCAGCCCCGCAAGCCTGCCAGTTTTAGCTCCGGTCAAGCTCATCGGACCGCGGTCGTCCAGGCCCGCTCTTGCAAGTCCCGGATGGCGCGCGCCCATGAGCGGACCTGGAAGTCCGCGGTCCGAAGAATTGAGCGTCACCCGCCGTAGAAAACGTTGTCGCCGAGGTCCTTCATCTCGAGGATCGCTGCGTCGGGGCGGCCGGTGAACGGCTTGGGCTGGTGCGCCTCGACGACCTCGGCGACCACGATATGGTGGTCGCCCTGCTCGACGATGGTGCTGACCTTGCACTCGAGCGCGCCGGCGGCGGCCTCGAGGATCGGCGCGCCGGTGGTGCCCTTGCGGTAGGCCTGGCCGCTGATCTTGCCGTCGGCGACGGCGGCCGGCTTGAAGAAGGTGAAGGCAAGCCCTTTGCCCTCCTTGCCCAGCATGTTGAGGGCGAAGGTCTTGGCGTTCTTCACGACCTGGTAGGCCCCCGAATCGGTCTTCACGCCGACCACCACCAGCGGCGGCGCGAAGGCGGTCTGGGTGACCCAGTTCACCGTGGCGGCGGCGATGTTGCCTTTGCCGTCATCGGCGGTGAGCACGTAGATGCCGTACGGGATCATCCGCAGGACGGCTTTCTTGGCGTCGGCGTTCATCGGTTTCCTCCTGTGTTTACGCAGCCAGCTTCACACCGGCCTTCGCGTCTTCCTTGATCATGTCGGCGCCCTTTTCGGCGACCATGATGGTCGGCGCGTTGGTGTTGCCCGACGGCACGGTCGGCATGATCGACGCATCGATCACGCGCAGGCCGGCGATGCCGTGCACGCGCAGGCGGTCGTCGACCACCGCCATCGGATCGCTGCCCATCTTGCAGGTGCCGATGACATGGTAGGTCGTCTGGCCGTTGTGGCGGGCGAAGTCGAGCCATTCGTCGTAGCTCTGCACCTTGTCGCCGGGGTTGTTCTCGAAGGCGATGTATTTCGACATCGACGGGTGCGAGACGATCTTGCGGGCGATCTGCATGCCCGCGACCGTGGCGTCGCGGTCGGTCTGGGCCGACAGGAAGTTCGGCCGGATCGCGGGCTCGGTGCCCGGCGTCGGCGACTTGATGTGGATCGAGCCGCGCGAATCGGGCCGGCACTGGCCGATCACCACCGTCATGCCGGGCTCGCGCTCGAGCAGGCGCTTCTGCGCGCTGTCGTAGCTGGCATGCGCCATGTGGAACTGCATGTCCGGCGTCTCGAGGCCGGGCCGCGTGCGGACGAAACCGTAGACCACGCCCGCGGTGAGGCTGAGCGCGCCGCGGCCGGTCGTATAGTATTTCAGCACCTCCTTCACGAGGTTGAGGCCGCGCGTCTCCGAATTCAGGGTCGAGACGCCCGTCTTGCAGCGCCAGTTCATGCGCGGCGCAAAGTGGTCGCCGTAATTCTCGCCGACGCCCTTCAGCTCGTGCTTCACAGCGATGCCGTAGCGCTTCAGCAGCTCGGGCTGGCCGATTCCGGAGTGCTCCAGCACACCGGGCGACTGGACGGCGCCGCACGAGACGATGACCTCGCGGCCGCAGCGCGCCTCCCGCTTCTGGCCGTGCACCGTATAGGCCACGCCGACCGCGCGCTTGCCCTCGAGGATGACGTTGGAGACCAGCGCATCGGTCTCGATCTTCAAATTCGGCCGGCTGCGGGCCGGGTCGAGGAAGGCGCGCGCCGTCGACCAGCGCTTTCCGTCCTTCATCGTCACCTGGTAGTAGCCGAAGCCCTCCTGGATGCCGTTGTTGTAGTCCTTGTTGCGCGGGAAGCCGCTCGCCTCCGCCGCGTCGATGAAGGCGTCGCACAGGTGATGGGTGTCGCGCATGTGGGCGACGTTCAGCAGACCGCCGGTGCCGCGGCTCTCGTGCGGCTCACCCTCGAAATGCTCGGACTTCTTGAAGTACGGCAGGATGCTCTCGTACGACCAGCCGCGATTGCCGAGCTGGCCCCAGGTGTCGTAGTCGAGCGGCTGGCCGCGCACGTAGAGCATGCCGTTGATCGACGAGGAGCCGCCCAGCGTGCGGCCGCGCGGGCACGGGATGCGACGGCCGGCGACGTTGTCCTCCGCCTCCATCTCGAAGTTCCAGTTGAACTTGTCGTGGTTCAGAAGCTTGGTGAAGCCGGCCGGGATGTCGATCCACATCGACTTGTCACGCGGCCCCGCCTCGAGCAGCAGCACCTTGACGGAACGATCCTCGGTCAACCGGTTGGCCAGCACGCACCCTGCCGAGCCGCCGCCTACGATGATGTAATCCCAATCGGCCATTTCCTGTTTCGCTCCCTTGACTCCGTCGCCCCGAGCGTAGCCGAGGGGCCTCTTTTCGTCAGACACAAAAAGAGGTCCACCACTTCGCGCCCATGGCGCTCCGGTCGGGATTAACGCAAATGACAGGAAACGTGATGGCCTGGAGCAATTTCGCGCAGCAGGGGCGTTTCGACCTTGCACCTGGCGACGGCGTAGGGGCAGCGGGTGTGGAAGTGGCAGCCCGAGGGCGGGTTGACCGGGCTCGGCACGTCGCCCTGGAGCACCCGTTTCTGGCGTTTGACCGTCGGGTCCGGCACCGGCACCGCCGACAGCAGCGCCTCGGTATAGGGATGCTGCGGATTCTTGAAGATCGACCTTGTGTCGGCGTGCTCGACGATCCGGCCGAGATACATCACCGCGATGCGGTGTGAGATGTGCTCGACCACGGCGAGATTGTGGCTGATGAACAGGTAGCTGAGCTGGCGCTCGTGCTGCAGGTCCTGCAGCAGGTTGATGACCTGCGCCTGGATCGACACGTCGAGCGCCGACACCGGCTCGTCGCCGACGATCAGCTTGGGCCCCAGGGCGAGCGCGCGCGCGATGCCGATGCGTTGGCGCTGGCCGCCCGAGAACTGGTGCGGGTAGTTGGCCATCTGCGCCGCGCGCAGGCCGACCCGCTCGAACAATGCCGCCACCCGCTCCTTGCGCTCCTTCCCGTTGGCGACGCCGTGCACGAACAGCGGCTCGCCGACGATGTCGCCTGCCGTCATGCGCGGGTTGAGCGAGGAGAACGGGTCCTGGAAGACGATCTGCATCTGCTGCCGGTAGGGCCGCAGCTCCTTCTTGCTGAGCGGGGCGATGTCCTGGCCCAGCACCTTCACCGTGCCGGCGGTCGGCTCGATCAGGCGCAGGATCGCACGCCCGGCCGTCGACTTGCCGCAGCCCGATTCGCCCACCAGGCCGAGCGTCTCGCCCTCGTTGATGGTGAAGGTGACGCCGTCGACGGCATAGACCTGGCCGACGACGCGGCGCAGCACCCCCTTGCGCACCGGGAAGTGCTTCTTGAGGTCCTGAACCTCGAGGACGGGCGTATTAGCCGCCATGGGGATGCCAACACGCGGCCCAGTGGCCGGGCGCCTTCTCTTCGTAGGACGGCCGCTCGACGCGGCATTTGTCGATCGCGCGCGGGCAGCGCGGGGCGAAGGCGCAGCCCTCGGGAAGCGCGAACAAGGGCGGCACGATGCCGGGAATCTCCTGCAGCCGGTCGGTCTCCTCGTTGGCGCCCCGCAGCAGGTCGAGTCGCGGGATCGAATTGAGCAGCCCGCGCGTGTAGGGATGCATCGGATGGGCGAACAGCTCGCCGACCGTGGCCTCCTCGACCTTGCGGCCGGCATACATCACGATCACGCGGCGTGCGGTTTCGGCCACGACGCCGAGATCGTGGGTGATCAGGATCACCGCCGCGCCGAACTCGCGCTGCAGCTCCAGGATCAATTCGAGGATCTGCGCCTGGATGGTGACGTCGAGCGCCGTGGTCGGCTCGTCAGCGATCAGCACCTTGGGATTGCAGGCCAGCGCCATGGCGATCATGGCGCGCTGGCGCATGCCGCCCGAGAGCTGGTGCGGGTATTCCTTCGCCCGCTGCCTGGGCTCGGGGATCTTCACCAGGTCGAGCATCTCGATGGCGCGAGTCCACGCCGCCTTCTTGTCGAGGTCGCGGTGCAGGATCAGCGCCTCGGTGATCTGCTTGCCGATGGTCATCACCGGGTTCAGCGACGTCATCGGCTCCTGGAAGATCATCGAGATGTCGTTGCCGCGGACCCGGCGCATCTCCTCCTCGGAGAGCTTCAGAAGGTCTCGGCCGCCGAGCTTCACCGCCCCGGACACGATGCGGCCGGGCGGACTGGGGATCAGCCGCATCAGGCTGAGCGCGGTCATGCTCTTGCCGCAGCCCGATTCGCCGACGATCGCCAGGGTCTCGCCCGAGGCGACGCCGAAATTCACGCCGTCCACTGCCTTGACGATGCCTTGACGCGTGTAGAACCAGGTGCCGAGGTCTTCGACTTCGAGCAGATCCGTCATGAACGCTGCCGCGGATCGAGGATGTCGCGCAACGCGTCGCCCAGGAGATTGGTGCCGAACACCGTCAGGCTGATGGCGACGCCGGGAAAGATCACCAGCCACGGCGCGGTGCGCACATACTCGGCAGCCGATTCTGACAACATGCGACCCCATGACGGATGCGGCTCGGGAATGCCGAGACCGAGGAACGACAGCGACGCCTCGACCAGGATCGCCGAGCCCAGTTGCGCCGTAGCCAGCACGATCAGCGGCGCCAGGGTGTTGGGCAGGACATGGCGAACGGCGATGCGCAGCTCGCCCATGCCCACGGCGCGCGCCGCCTCGACGAACGGCTGCTCGCGCAGCGACAGCGTATTGGAGCGCACCACCCGCGAGACGGTCGGCACCAGCGGGATGGCGATGGCGATGATGGTGTTGCGCAGCGACGGCCCGAGGGAGGCAGCCATGACGATCGCCATCACCAGTAGCGGCAGGGCCTGCATGATGTCGAGCAGCCGCTGCACGATCAGGTCGAACCAGCCCCCGAGGTAGCCGCTGGCGAGACCGACGCTGATGCCGATCAGTCCGCCGAGACCCATGGCGCCGGCGCCGACGGCGAGCGAGATGCGCGCGCCGTGGACGATGCGGCTGTACATGTCGCGGCCCATGAAGTCGGCGCCCAGCCAGAACATGCCGCCTGGCCTGGCGAGCGAGAACTTGGCGTTGGTCGCGGTCGGATCGACCGGCGCGATGATGTCGGCGAACGCCGCCGTCAGGATGAAGATCGTGACGATGGTCGCGCCGACCGCGCCCAGCGGGTAGCGGCGGGCGAAGTAGAGCGAGCGGCTCCACCATCCGGTGACGTTGGCGCCGGCGCGGGCAAGTTCGGCTTGATGGTTGATGGCTACCATAGCTCAGTCCGAGAACTTGATGCGGGGATCGAGGACCATGTAGGCCATGTCGATCAGGAAATTCATCGTGACCACCACGACGGCGATCAGCATCACGAGGTTCTGCACGATCGGATAGTCGCGCCACAGGATCGCCTCGACCAGGAAGCGGGCGACGCCGGGGATGTTGAACACCGTCTCGGTGACGATCAGGCCGCCGACCAGGAACGCCGCCTCGATGCCGATCACCGTCACGACCGGCAGCAGGGCGTTGCGCAGGGCGTGGTTGTAGTTGACCGAGGCATTGGTCGCACCCTTGGAGCGGGCGGTGCGGACATAGTCCTGGCGCAGCACCTCCAGCATCGACGAGCGGGTAAGCCGCATGATCAGCGCCGAGCTGCGGAAGCCCACCGTCATCGCCGGCAGACCCAGCATCGCCACGTCCTGCAGGAAGCCGTGCGGGTTGGAATCGTAGATCGGGATGGCGCCGAACCAGTGGACCGCCGCCATCAGCACGAGCAGGCCGAGCCAGAAGCTCGGCAGCGACAGGCCGCTGAGACTGAGCACCCTGAGGAAATAGTCGAGCGGCGTGTTCTGCCGCACCGCGCTGATCACGCCCAGCGGCACGCCGAACAGGATGGCGAAGAAGATCGCCATCCCGGCCAGCTTGGCGCTGATCGGGATGCGCGGCGCGATCTCCTCGATCGCCGGCCGCTCGGAGACATAGGCATAGCCCAGGTCGCCGTGCGCCAGGCCCCGGATCCAGGTCACGTACTGCGCGGCGATCGGACGGTCGATGCCGAGCTCGTGCGCGATCTTGGCCTTGTCCGAGGGATCGGCGCCGGAGGCGTCGACCAGGATGTCGGCGATGTTGCCCGGCACCAGCCGCAGCATCACGAAGATCAGCACCGACATCCCGAACAGGGTCAGGACCATCAGCAGGAAGCGGCGGACGAGATACGCTCCCACGGTCCCTCCTCCTCTACTTGTCGAGCCAGGCGTCTTCGAAACGCCAGCCGTTGTAGATGCTGTTCACCTGCAGGGTGATGCCCTTGACCTTCGGATCCCAGCAGGTGTTGGCGACATTGTAGCCGATGATCGGCCGCGCGACATCGTCGGCCAGGATCTTCTCGATCTTCCACACCAGCTGCTTGCGCTTGTCGCGGTCCTGCTCGGCCGACTGCTGGTCGATCAGCTTGTCGACCTCGGGGTTCTTGTAGCGGCTGTAGTTGCGGTCCGAGGTCGAATAGTAGTTCTCGTAGAAGTTCACGTCCGGATCGTCGATGCCGACACCGGTCAGGTTCATGCCGACCTGGTAGTCGCCGCGCGCCAGCTTGGTGTACCAGACGGTCGTGTCGATCGGCTCGAGCTCGCCCTCGATGTAGATCTGCTTCAGCTGGTCGATCAGGATCACCGCCGGATCGCGATAGATCGCGATGTTGCGGGTGGCGACCTTGATCTTGAGCGGCTTGTCCGGGCCATAGCCCGCCTTCTTCATCAGCTCGCGCGCCTCGGCCCGGTTCTTCTCGATGTCCGGCGAATGGCCGGGCAGCGATGCCAGCTGCTCCTTGGGCATGCCCCAGAAGCCGGCCGGCGGCGGCAGCATGGCGGCGCCATCGAGATCATGGCCCTCGCTCAGGATCTGCGAGAAGGCGTGGATGTCGAGCGCCAGCACCATCGCCTTGCGGATATCCGGGTTGTTGAACGGCTCCTTGTCGCGATTCACCAGCAGGTTCGAGCTGACGTTGGTCGGCCGCGCCTCGCACACCGCGTTCGGCTTGTTGGCCTTGACGTCGTTCAGCAGGGGGAAGGTGACGTCCGAATCGAACGTCATGTCGAACTGGCCCGACTGGAAGCCGAGCAGGCGCGTGCTGCGGTTGGGCACGATCGTCCAGTCGATCGCGTCGAGGTACGGCTTGCCCTTCTTCCAGTAGTCCGGGTTCTTCACGAGCTTGATCGACTCGTTGCGCTTGAACTCGACCACCTTGAACGGACCGGTGCCGATCGGCTTGGAGCGCATGACGCGATCCGGCACGTGGCAGGAATAGACCGGCGAATAGCCCCCCGCCAGCATGCTCAGGAAAGAGGGCTGCGGCCGGCCGAGCACGAAGGTGACCTCGAAGTCGCCGTTGGTCTTCACTTCCTTGAGGTTGGAATACCAGAGCTTGCGCGGATTCTTGCGGATGATCGGGTTCTTCTCGTCATCGTGGCCGGCCAGCGCGTCCCAGGTGCACTTGACGTCGGCCGAGGTGAACGGCTTGCCGTCATGCCACTTCACACCCTGGCGCAGCTTGAAGGTGAGCTGCGTGTTGTCGGCGTTGTAGGACCAGCTCTCCGCCAGGTCCGGCACGATATGGTCGGGGCTGTTGACCTTCTCGTTCGGGTCGAACACGACGAGATTGTTGAACACCGCCATGAACGGCTGGTTCACCGAAATCGTGGATTCCTCGTGGATCGAGGCACTCGGCGGATTGTCACGGTGCGAGATGCGCAACGTGCCACCGGCTTTTTGCGCAAAGGCCGGCGCTGCCCCCGATAGCAAGGCAGCACAAGACGCGGCCAGAAGCGCCCAACGCGAAAGCATATCCATTTCCTCCCAGACGAACGCGAACGCTGAACTCTATTTGTCTTGCTTGTTGCGACGCTAGCAGACCATCTGCAATGCCCTAGCGTCAAGGCGACGCGGGCATTTTCGCGCGCTCTTTGACCGAGGGGCCTTTCAGCTCGATCTGATTTCCCTCGGGATCGTTGAAATAGATCGACATTCCGGTGCCCTCCGCACCGTAGCGTTCGACGGTTTCGCCAATCGTAATGCCGAGCGGCGAAAGCCTGCTTTCGATGCTCGACCGGTCGAACGGCTCGATGCGGAAGCAGAGGTGATCCATGTTGCCGCCGGAGGGTGGCCGCTCGCCCTTGACAAGGTCGAGCATCGAGGCGCCCGCGCGCATCTGCACCAGGCTCAGCCGCTCCAAGGTGCGCTCGACCTTGAAACCGAGCGCCTGTTCGTAGAAGCGCACCATGCCCGGCAGGTCGCGGACCCGCAGGACGACGTGGTCGATCCGTTCGACATGGAAAGTCATGGCGTTTAGCCTAGCGCAAAACCGACCCTGGAGGGAGAGACATGGCCCAGACCATCAACAAGGCGAAGGCGCGCCTCAAGAACGGCGAGCTGGCGATCGGTTGCGGCATCCGGCTGGTGCGCAACGTCGACATCATCAAGATCATGAAGTCGGCGGGCTTCGACTGGATGTTCATCGACTGCGAGCATGGCTCGACCTCGATCGAGACCGCCTGCGAGCTTTCTGTGGCGGCGCAGGATTCCGGCGTCGCGCCGATCGTGCGCGTGCCCTACGGCCAGCTCACCATGGCGACCCGCGTGCTCGACGGCGGCGCAATGGGCATCGTGATCCCGCACGTCGACACCCCGGAGGAGGCGAAGGAGATCGCCGACAAGCTGCGCTACCCGCCGCGCGGCCATCGCTCGGTCGGCGGCGCCGACGCGCAGTTCGACTACGCCCCGCCGCCCCTCGGCGAGATGACCAAGGCGATCGACGAGCAGATGCTGCTCACGGTGATGATCGAGACGCCCAAGGCGGTCGAGAACGCCGAGGCGATCGCTGCCGTGCCGGGCATCGACTGCCTGCTGGTCGGCTCGAGCGACCTGTCGATGGAGTTGGGCATTCCGGGGGACCGTGGCCATCAGAAGATCCAGGAGTCGGTCGACAAGGTCGTCGCCGCCTGCAAGAAGCACAACAAGTGGCCTGGCATGGGCGGCGCCTACTCGGACGACCTGCTGAAGATGTACATTGGCAAGGGCATGAAGATGATCCTGTCGGGCAACGACATGCCGCTCATGATCGCCGCGACCAAGGCGCTGCAGAGCCGGGTCCGGACGTTCCAGAAATAACCTCTTGCCGGACCGCGGGCGTCTCGCCCGCTCAAGCTCATGAGCGGGCGAGACGCCCGCGGTCCGGCAAGACTATCGCTTCCCTTCGATCTCGATCTCGATCAGGTGCGGCTTGCCGGAGGCGAAAGCGGCGGCGACTGCCTTCTGGATGTCGTCGGCCTTCGTGACGTGGGTGCCGGCAATGCCCATGCCCTTGGCCATGTCGACGAAGCCCAGCACGGGGCCGGTCAGGTCCATGTGGGCGTAAGGCTTGTTGCTCTTCACCTCGAAGCGCGCGCGGTAGGCGTCGATATTGTGCTTCAGCACGCGGTATTCGCGGTTGGCGAGGATCACGAACACGATCGGCAGATCGTGATGCGCCGCCGTCCACAGCGCCTGGATGGAGTACATCGACGAGCCGTCGCCCGACACGCACAGGATCGGCTTCTTTGGCTGCGCCACCGCCACGCCGAGCGCGCCGGCCACGCCCTGGCCGATGCCGCCGCCGCGGCCGCTGTAATAATCGCCCGGTCCCTTGAAGCTGAAAGTCTTGAACAGATCCAGGTTGGCCGTGATGGTCTCGTCGACCACGACGACATCCTTCGGCGCGCCCGCCTTGATCTCGGCCATGCAGCGCGCCATCGAGGTCGGCGAACGCGACCATGCCTTCTCGACGCGCGCCTTTTGCGCTGCATCCTCCGCCGCGCGCTGCGCCTTCATCGCCTCGTTGCGCCTCGCAGCGCCGTCGATCTTCGGCAGCGCCGCCTCCAGCGCCTCGAGCGCGGCGCCGACATCGGCCAGCACGCCGGCATCGACGGCGAAGTTGTAGGCGAGCCTCGGCGATCCTGACTCGATCTGCAGCACCTTGCAGCCCGCCGGGAACGGCGAGCCGGGCGCGTACCAGACCTCCTCGAAGAACGGACCGCCGACCAGCAGCACGAGATCGTTGCTCGCGAACTGCCTGGCCACGCCCGGCGCATCGAAGGCGAGCGTGCCGCGGTAGGCGGCGTGATCGGTCGGAAAGGAATTCTGCCCGCGCAGGCCCTCGAACCACACCGCGGCACCGAGCTTCTCCACGAGCCTCACCAACGTCTTGTCGGCGCCAGCTCGGGCCACGTCGTCGCCCGCGACGATCGCCGGGCTCTTCGCGGCTGCCAGCAGCTTCGCCATCGCGGCAACGCCGGCCGGATCGGGCCGGCTCTTCTCGAACAGGGTCGCGGGTTTGGCCGGCGGAATGTCGGTCTCCTGCTCCATCACGTTGATCGGCAAGGCCACGAACACGGGACCGGCCGGCGCCTCGTTGGCGATTTTAAAGGCGCGCTGCAGGATGGGGCCGAGCTCGTCGGCGCTCTCGACCTGCACGCTCCACTTGGTGACCGACGCAGCGATCGCTGCGAGGTCGTGGCCCAGCACGGGATCGCGCAGGCGCATCCGGGTATCCTGCTGGCCGGCGGTCACCACCATCGGCGAGCTGTTCTTGAGCGCGCCGTAGATCATGCCGATCGCGTTGCCGAGGCCCGGCGCCACATGAAGGTTCACGAACGCCGTCTTGCCGCTTGCCTGGGCGTAGAAGTTGGCGGCGCCCACCGCCACGCCCTCGTGCAGGTGCACGACATACTGCAGGCTGGGATAGTCGAGCAGCGAATCGAGCAGCGGGCTCTCGGTCGTGCCGGGATTGCCGAAGATGCGCTCGACGCCGTGATTGACGAGGGTCTGCATCAGGACCTGGCGGCCGCGCATGGCATTTTCTCCCGAGGTTATGCCCTGCTAGAAGCACGGCATGGCCGAACTTGTCGAGGGTGCAACGGGTCTGGACGCTGCGGAGCGGATCGCGCGCCATGATCTCGCCCGGATGAACTATCCCCCCGCCAACTGGGTGCCCGCGCGCGTCGGTCCCGACGGCAAGCGCGTACTCGATGTGCTGGTGGTTGGCGCCGGCATGTGCGGCCAGACCGCAGGCTGGAATTTTTTGCGCGAGGGCATCCGCAATATCCGGGTGATCGACCGCAACGGCTACCGCCGCGAGGGCCCGTGGAACACCACCGCGCGCATGCCGATCCTGCGCTCGCCCAAGCACCTGACCGGGCCCGATCTCGGCGTGCCATCCCTCACCTTCCGTGCCTGGTACGAGGCGCAGCACGGACGCGACGGCTGGGAGCAGCTCTACAAGGTGAAGCGGCTCGACTGGCTCGATTATCTCTTGTGGGTGCGCAAGGTCGTCGAACTGCCGGTCGAGAACGGCGTGGCGTTCGAGCGCGTCGAGCCGGCGGGCAAGTTCCTGAAGGCGACGCTGTCGACCGGCGAGGTGCTCCACCTCCGCAAGCTCGTGCTGGCCAACGGCCGCGACGGCGCCGGCGGCTTCAAGTGGCCACGCTTTCCGTCGTTCGATCCCGACAGTCCGACGCGCGTCGGCAAGGTCTTCCATACGCTGGAGGAGATCGACTTCGGGCAATTCACCGGCAAGCGCATCGGCGTGCTGGGCGTGCTCGCCACGGCGATCGACAACACCGCGACCGCGCTCGAAGCGGGCGCGCGCGAGGCGATCTGCTACGCCCGCCGCCCGCACCTGCCGCAGGTCAACAAGTCGAAGGGCGCGTCGTTCCCGGGCTTCCAGCGCGGCCAGGGCATGCTCGACGACGAATGGCGCTGGAAGATCTACACCTACATGCTGTCGGCCGGCTCGCCGCCGCCACACGAATCGGTGCTGCGGGTGCAGAAGCTGCCGGGCTTTTCCTTTCGCTTCGCCGAGCCGTGGCTCGACGTGATCATCGACAACGATGGCGTCACAGTGAAGACGACCAAGGGCACCGAGCGTTTCGACGCCGTGCTGATGGGCACTGGCTTCGACGTCGACCTGAGCCGGCGGCCCGAGCTCACTTTCTTCGCTTCGAACATCAAGACATGGGGCGACGCGCGCTCACCCGAGGACGCGAGGGCCAATGCCGAGGCCGCGCTCTATCCGTATCTCGGCCCGGGCTTCGAATTGATGGAGAAGGAGCCCGGCCGCACGCCGCTCCTTTCGAACATCCACCTGTTCAACTGGGGCAGCATCCTGAGCCACGGGCCGCTGGCGGGCGACATCCCCGGCCTGTTCGTCGGCTCGCCGCGCCTCGTGCAAGCAATTTCGCATAGCCTGTTCAGGGCCGACGTGGCGCAGCACGCCGAGAACATGTTCAATCAGGAGGATCCAGAGCTCGCGCCCACGGACTACTTCGTTCCGAGGGACAAGCGGGCCGGCACATTGTAGGCGGCGCAACACGCACACCTCACCCTGAGGGCGCGCGAAGCGCCGTCTCGAAGGATGGCGACCGGCACCGAGTTTGTTGCCATGCTTCGAGACGCCGCGCGATGCGCGGCTCCTCAGCATGAGGTGGAGGAACGCGAAATGCAGGCGGACTATGTCGTAGTCGGTGCGGGATCGGCGGGCTGCACGGTGGCGGCGCGGCTGTCGGAGACCGGCGCAACGGTGATCCTGCTCGAGGCGGGGCCGACCGACTGGTATCCCTGGATCCACATCCCCGCCGCCATGCGCAAGCTGCTGCGCAACCCTCTCGTGAACTGGAACTACACGACCGAGCCGGAGAAGAGCTCGGGCGAACGGCGCATCGACTGGCCACGCGGGCGCACGCTCGGCGGCACCTCCTCGATCAACGGCATGCTCTATGTGCGCGGCGCGCCGGCCGACTTCGACGGCTGGGCGCAGATGGGCTGCCGCGGTTGGAGCTACGACGATGTCCTGCCGTTCTTCAAGAAAGCCGAGACCTACGCCCAGAAGGGCGATCCCGAGGTCCGCGGCCAGGACGGCCCGCTCAAGGTCGAGGACTACCGCACCATCCTGCCGCTCACCCATCATTTCGTGAAGGCGGCGCAAGAGGCGGGCTTCCCGTTCAATCCCGACCTCAACGGCAAGCAGCGCTACGGCGTCGGCTATTCGCAGATGACGCGGCGCGGCCGTTGGCGCGGCTCGACGGCACAGACCTTCCTGCGCGAGGCGCGGAAGCGGCCGAACCTGCGCGTGGAGACCGACGCGCAGACCGGCAAGCTCCTGTTCGAGGGCAAGCGCTGCGTCGGCGTCGAGTTCAGGCGCGGCGGCAACATCACGAAAGTCCGGGCCAATCGCGAGGTGATCGTCTCGGGCGGCACGGTTAACTCGCCGCACATCCTGCAGATCTCGGGCATCGGCCCGGCCGCGCATCTGCAGAGCCTGGGCATCCCCGTCCTTCACGACTCACCCGGCGTCGGCAGCAACCTGATCGACCACTACGTCATCCGGCTGGTGCATCGCGTGAAGGGTGCGCGTACGGTGAACGAACTGGCGAAGTTTCCGGGCTACCTGCCGGAGATCCCCAAGTTCTTCCTGAGGGGAAATGGCGCGCTGACCTTCGGCGTGACCACCGCGCAGGTGTTCGCCGACAGCCGCGAAGGCCTCGCCTCGCCGGACCTGCAGCTGCTTTTCACGCCGGGCAGTACGAACACGCTGAAATTCGGCCAGCTCGACGACAAGCCGGCGATGAGCTGCGTCGTCTGCGTGGTGAAGCCCGATAGCCGAGGCACGGTCATGGCGACCTCGGCCGATCCGTTCGCGCGGCCGGCCATCAAGCCCAATTACCTCACAACGCGCACGGACGAGCTGGCCCTGCTGGGGGGTACCAGGCACGTGCGACGTATATTCAGCCAGCCGGCGCTCGCACCGTACAGCCTGGGCGAGACCTCGCCCGGTCCTGACATCCGGAGCGACGACGAGGTGCTGGCCTATGCGCGCAAGTTCGGCAACACGCTCTATCACCCCGTCGGCACTTGCAAGATGGGAGAGGATCCGCGCGCGGTTGTCGACTCGCGGCTGCGCGTGCACGGCCTGCAGGGCCTGCGGGTGATCGACGCCTCGGTGATGCCGACGCTCACCACCGGCAACACTAATGCGCCGACCATCATGATCGGCGAGAAGGGGGCAGAGATGATCAAAGAGGATGCGCGGGCATGAAGCCCCGCCTGATCGTATTGGCGGCGAGCCTGCTGCTCGCCGGCTGCTACGAGGTCGGCTCGCTCGAAGGGACCCAGCGCGAGCAGATGCGGGTCGACGGCCGCCTGTTCGAGGTGCGTCTCGGCCGCACCGGCAACCCCAACGAATGGCGCATGCAGATCAACCGCGCGACCATGGTGATCGATCCGGACTACGAGACCGAAGGCGATCGCGCGCGCGAGGTCGCGCGGCGGGTCATCGAGCGCACCTGCCGGGGCAGGCCCTACAGCCAGCCGATCGACGGTATGCGTGGCATCAATTACTACACGACCTTCGTCTGCCAGTGACGCTCCCCGTCGTCCCGACCGAAGTTGAGCGCGGCGAGGCGTAGCGGAGGGACTTTTTTGGCGATCTGCGCGCTGATGGTTAAAAAAGTCTCTCCGCTTCGCGCTTCGGTCGAGACGACAGCGATTTAGTGCTGCCGCGTCTCGAACTCGTGGAACTCGCTCATGAAGGGCGCGGCGACGGCGGCGTTGAGCTTGCAGTCGAGGAATATCGGACCATCGGGCTTGGCCAATAGCGGTGCCACCGTCTTCAGGTCGTCGAGCGTGCGGATGGTCGCGGCCTGGAAGCCGAACGCCTCGGCGATCGGCGCGTAGTCGACATCGGGGAACACCGACTTCGCCACCGGCAGGTCGCGCATCTTGAGGAAGTGCAGCTCCGCGCCATAGGCACAGTCGTTCATCAGCACCACGACCAGCGGCAGGTCCTCGCGCACCACGGTCTCGAGCTCGCCCATGGTCATCAGGAAGCCGCCGTCGCCGATCACCAGAACCGTGGTCTCGCTGGGCCTGGCCTTGGCCACGCCCAGCGCCGTGCCGAAGCCGAGACCGATCGAGGCGAAGTCGCTGGTCAGCTTGAAGTGGCCGGGCCCGGGCACCGACAGGTACGGAACGATGCCGAGGAAGTTGCCGGCGTCGTAGACCAGGTTGCGATTGGCCGGCAGCAGCGTCTCGAGCGCGACGCCGAGCGAGCGCGGATCGAGCGTGCGCGGCGTGTTGGCCGGCTGGAAGTCGCGGCCGATGTCGAATTCCGTGAGGAAGCGCAGCGTCTCGTCGGAGCGGAACGGCCGCTCGGCGTTGGGGCCGGCCGGCAGCGCCTCGAGCAATGCCTCCGCCGCGAGTCGGGCATCGCCGACCACCGCGACGTCGGCCGGATGCCAGCGGCCGATATGGCTTCGGTTGCTGTCGACCTGGATCAGCGGCACCTTGGGCAGCGAATGGCCGAAGCTCATGGTCAGCAGATTGAGCCCGGCGCCGAACGCCAGCACGCAATCCGCTTCGGCGATCATCCGCCGCGCCGCGGAGTGCGAGAACGAGCCGACGATCCCGAGGTTGCAGGGATGGCCGCGGAACAGGTCCTTGCCGCGCGCCGAGGTGGCCAGCAGCGCACCGATCCTGTCGGCCAGCTGCTCCAGCGCTTCCTTGGCACCGGCGCGGTGAGCGCCGAGGCCGGCGACGATCAGGGGTTTGCGCGCCTGACGCACCACCGCGACCGCCGATTCGATCGCTTCCGGCCGCGGCGCAGCCGATGACGGCGCGCGCTTCGCGACCGACGGCGGGCCCGCTTTGCTCGTATCCATGTCGGCGAGCTGCACGTTGACCGGCAGCAGCAGTGCGGCCGTTCCACCCTGCATAGCCGCGGCGACAGCGTCCGCCAAAGCGCCGCGCGCGGTATTGGGGCTGGTCGCCACGAACGTCCGGATGCCGGCGGCACCCAGCACGCCGGTGGCGTTGAAGCCCTTGTAGTCCGGCCCGATGCCGTTGACGGCACCGGTCGGCACCGCGGCCTCGCCGTAAATGATCAGCACGCGCGAGCCGGTACGACTGGCATAGGTCGCGGCGTGCAGGCCGTTCGCCGTGGCCGGCCCGCGGCCGATCACCGCCACGCCGAGACCGCCGCTGCGATAGGCGTAGCCCTCGGCCATCGCGATCGCGTTGTTCTCGTGCCGCGCGCCGTAGAAGCGGATGCCGGCGCTGTCGAGCGCCGTGGCGAACACCGCGGTGTCGTCGCTCATCAGGCCGAACACCTGCTCGACGCCCAGGGCTTTTATGTCGTCGACGAGCACCTGATAGGTCGGCGTCATGACTTGCGCTCCCTCGAAGTGGAGGCGCAGGCTACCGCCAGAAACCGGTGGAGACCATCATGCGCGGTGTCGTGTTCACGGGCGACCGGACCCTGGAGCTCAAGGACTTTCCCGATCCCACACCGGGTCCGGGCGAAGTGGTGCTGGAGATGAAGGCGTCCGGCATGTGCGGCTCCGACCTGCACCAATATCGCCGGCCGAAAAACCAGGTGACCGGCACCATCGCCGGCCATGAGCCGTGCGGCGTGGTGGTCGCGGTCGGTCCTGGCGTCGCGGCCGCCGAGGCCAAGGTCGGCGATCGCATGATGGTGCATCACTATACCGGCTGCACCCAATGCGCCCATTGCCGGTCGGGATGGCAGCAGCTCTGCCAGGAAGTGCCGGTGAAGGTATACGGCGGCAATGCGCATGGCGGGCATGCGCGCTACCTCAAGGTGCCCGCCGACACGATGGTGCCACTGCCCGACGAGTTGAGCTTTTCCGCGGGGGCGGCGATTTCCTGCGGCTCGGGCACCGCCTATGGCGCGCTGCGTCGCCTGAACCTGTCCGGCCGCGATACGATCGCGATCTTCGGCCAGGGTCCGGTCGGGCTGGCCGGCACCCAATTCGCCAAGGCGATGGGTGCGCGGGTGATCGCCCTCGACACCAATCCGCAACGCCTGGCGCGGGCCAAGGAATTCGGCGCCGACGCGGTGGTCGATCCCGGCTCGAACGATCCGGTCGCCGCCATCAAGGACCTGACGCATGGCCGCTACGCCGATCTGACGCTCGACACGTCGAGCAATCCGCAGGCGCGCCTCAACGCCATCCGCAGCACCAAGGTCTGGGGCACGATGTGCTTCGTCGGCGAAGGCGGCGACGTCACGATCGAGGTCAGCCCGCACCTGTTGCGCCGGCAGATCACCCTGCTCGCCTCGTGGACCTTCTCGAACGTCATCCAGGCCGAGTGCGCCACCTTCTGCATCGAGCGCGGCATCGACGTCGACAGCCTGTTCACCCACAAATGGACCCTCGACCAGGCGGACGAAGCGTACAAGCTGTTCGACAAGCAGGCCGACGGAAAGGGCGTGTTCCTGATGTGAAAGCGAAGCCCTGCCCGGAAGAGATTGCTCACGTTCAGATCGATCGTTCGTCCTTCGCGATGCGCTCCAGCCAGTCGTCGACCAGCGCGGCGAGAAGGGCCGGCGATTCGACCGGCCACACGTGGTCGGCCCGGTCGAGCACGGCGAAGGTGGCGCGCGGATAGCTTTACAGGATCTTCCAGGCGTCGCGATAGCCGACCGTGGTGTCCTGGCGCCCGGCCACGATGAGTCCCGGTTTCGCGAAGGATTTCTCCGCCGCCGCGAGATCGAACGAAAAGGCGTAGCGCTTCGGATCGAGTCGCAGCTCGGGCACGAACGGTGCGCAGGCCGCGATCGCGGGCGCCACGAGGCCGTGCACCTTCGCGCGCAGCGCTTCGAGGTAGCCCGGGGCATGCACCAGCACGTCCCCTAGAACATATTCCGTCCGGCCGGAATCGGCCGGACGGAATATGCCCGTTGCAACAAATATCGCCCGTGCGCGCATTTCCACTCAGATGGAACCGCGCTAGCGGGCCGATGGCGCAAGTGACGATCTGCGGGCGCGGTTCCATCTGAGTGGAAATCGCTCTAGCGCCGCGCGCTCGGTTGGGTCGAGCGCGCCGAGCAGTGCCTCGTTGCGCACCAGCGGTTCGGCCCGCGGCAGGGTGCGCTTGCCGGTGTCCGGCACGATGCAAGGCACACGCAGCATCAATCATCGACGCGCTCCCGCAGGCGCACTGCGATGCCGCGCGCGAGATAGCCGCCGAGCGAGGTGCCTGCGAGCACGAAGCGCTCGCCCGGCAGCACCTTGTCGATGAAGGCGAGCAGCGCCTCCAGCATGTCGTCCTGGCAGGGAATGTCGTGCGCGACCGACACGCCCATGCCTGGCAGGTCGGGGTAGATGCGGCGCCAGCCGCTGCGGGACGTGAAGATCGGCTCGTAGTCGGCGATCTCCAGCCGGCGGTTCATTGTCCAGCCGTGCAGGAACAGGATCGGCCGGCCCTTGCCATGCTCCTCGTAATCGATGGTCGCGGTGTCCGTCTCGCACTTCATCGCTACTATGCTGCGGGAACGGAGAAGGAATTGCCATGGGCTACATGACCGACGAGCGCCGGATGATCCAGGAGACGGCGCGCGCCTTTGCCATGAAGGAGGTGCTGCCGCTCGCCAACAAGCTCGACCCGGAGAAGGGCGACATTCCGCGCGAGCTGATCCAGAAGCTGGCCGACATGGGCTATTTCGGCATCGTCATCCCCGAGCAGTATGGTGGCCTCGGTTTGGGCGTGTTCGAGTATTGCCTGATCACCGAGGAGCTGGCACGTGCCTGGATGAGCGTCGCCAGCATCATCGCCCGCGGCAACGGCTTGAGCGCAGGTCGCGGCATGACCGATGCGCAGCGCGCCGTCTTCCTGCCGCGCGCCGCGCGGGGCGAGTTCCTGGGCGCGGCGGCAATGTCGGAGCCGGACGTCGGCTCGGACCTGGGCAACATCTCCTGCCGCGCGCGGCGCGACGGCGACAGCTGGGTCATCAACGGCAACAAATACTGGTGCACTTTCGCCGACGGCGCCGACTACATCATGCTGGTGGCGCGCACCTCCGATCCACCGGACCCCAAGCGCAAGCATGTCGGCCTCTCCTCGTTCCTGATCGAGAAGCCGCGCGGGACCCTGCCGCCGGGCGTGAAGGGTGCGCCGATCCCGAAGATCGGCTATTTCGGCTGGAAGACTTGGGAGCTCGCCTTCGACAATTGCCGCCTGCCGGCCGAGGCGCTGATCGGCGAGGAGGGCCGTGCCTTCTACTACATCTCCGCCGGCCTCGAGCGCGCCCGAGCCCACACCGCGGCGCGGGCGATCGGCCTGGCCCGCGGCGCGCTGGAGGATGCGACGGCCTATGCCCAGGAGCGCCGGCAGTTCGGCCAGGCGATCGGCGAGTTCCAGAACACGCGCTTTCGCCTCGCCCGGATGGCGACCGAGATCGAGGCATCGCGCCAGCTGATGTACTTCGTGTGCGACGAGATCGACGGCAAGCGGCGCTGCGACAAGGAGGCGGCGATGGTGAAGTTCCACGCCTCCGAGATGGCGGAGCGCGTGACCTCCGAGGCGCTGCAGATCTTCGGCGGCGCCGGCTACACCACCCTGCACGCCGTCGAGCGCTACTGGCGCGACGCGCGGCTCACCAAGATCTTCGAGGGCACGAGCGAGATCCAGCAACGGATCATTTCGGATCATCTGCTCGGAAAGCCGAAACCGCTCTCATCCTGAGCGCAGCCAACGACGACAGAATCGGGAACTGCCATGTCAGACATCGACACTTTCATCGCCACCGCGCCCAGAACGCGTTTCGCCTTCGCCATCAAGGCCAAGGTCGGGCCGATCCAGGATCTCGGGCAGACCGCGCGCGGGCATCGGCGGATCATCGATATCCTGGGCGGGGAGGTCGCCGGACCGAGGCTCGAGGGCGAGATCCTGCCGGGCGGCGCCGACTGGCAGATCGTGCGGCCCGACGGCACGATCGAGGTCGTGGCACGCTACACCATTCGCGCCCGATCCGGAGCGCTGGTCTATGTGCAGAACGAGGGCCTGCGCGTCGCGAGCCCGGAGATCCTCGCCCGCATGTCGAGGGGGGAGCTGGTGCCGTTCGACAGCTATCACTTCCGCACCGCGCCCCGCTTCGAGACCGCCGATGAGGCCCTCAAGACGCTGGAGCGCGCGACCTTCATTGGCGTCGCCGCCCGCACGCCCGGCCGGGTCGCCATCGGCTTCCACGAGGTACTCTGATCGCCGGCCCGTCTCACCGGCCCCGGACGGTGGTCGCGAAGCTCTTCCAGAAGCCGGGCGGCCGGGGATGGGCGCGGCTTGCCACCGACATGCGCCGGTAGACGTCCTTCAACGAGCGCTGGGCCGTGACCTCGGGCGCGCGCAGGCGGGCGCCCTGCTCGCCCGGCACCAGTGTCAGCTCGCGGGTGTGGAAGGCCTCGAGCCCCGGCCGGTGGCCGATACTGACGATCGACGTCTCGGGCAGCTCGTCGATCAGGAGCTTCATGATGTGCTCCTGCCCCGCCTCGTCGAGCGCCGAGGTCGCCTCGTCCATGAAGATCCAGTCGGGCTTGTGCACCAGGGTGCGGGCGAAGGCCACGCGCTGCTGCTCGCCGCCCGAGAGGATGAGGTCCCAGCGCTCGCTGTCGTCGAGCCGCTCCTTCAAATGGTCGAGCCCGACCTTGTGCAGCATCTCCTTCAGCAACTCATCGGTCACGCCCTCGGGTGCCTTCGGGTAGTGGAGCGCCTCGCGCAGCGTGCCGAGCGGGAAGTAGGGCTTCTGCGGCAGGAACATGATGCTGCCGCGGGGAAGGTGAATCTCGCCCCTGCCCCACGGCCAGACGCCGGCGATCGCGCGCATGATGGTACTCTTGCCCGAACCCGACTGGCCGCGGATCAGCACGCGCTCGGGCCGGCCGATCTCGATCTCGGCCTCCGCCACCAGCGTCTCGCCGGAGGGCCGCGTGAGGCCGAGCTCGCGCATCACCAGCAGGTCCGATTCGGTGGGCTGGTGCAGCTTGATGCGCTGATGATCGGCCAGCTCCGAACTCTCCTCGAGGTCGGTCAGCGCCACGTGGAGATGCACCACGCGATTGGTCGAGGCGCGCCATTCGGCGAACTTGGGGAAGTTGTCGATCAGCCAGGAAAGCGCCCATTGCACGCTCGAGAAGGCCTGCGCCGTCTGCATCAGCCCGCCGAGCTGGATCTCACCCGAAAGGTAGCGCGGCAGGGCGACGATCAGCGGCACGACCGGCGCGAGATAGGCGAGCGAGCTGGTGAGCAGCGAGAGGTTGCCCTGGCCGAAGGTCTGGCGGTTCCACGCGGAGCGCAGGTCGAACAGCGAGCCGCGCAGGCGCTCGCGCTCGTCATCCTCGCCGCGCAGCAGGGCAATGCCCTCGGCATGCTCGTGCGCCCGCGTCAGCCCCGAGCGGAAGTCGGCCTCGCGGCCCTGGCGCGCGTTGCCGGCATCGATCAGGCCGCGGCCCAGCGCGTAGGTCAGCAGCGAGCCGATCAGCGCATAGGCGATCGCGCACCACACCATGTAGCCCGGGATGGTCCTCTCGGCGCCGAACAGCGTGATGCGGAAGTCGCCCGACAGCGCCCACAGCACGCCGAGGAAGGTCACGAGCTGGAGGACGCACTGCAGGATCGAGGCCGCGAACTCGACGGCGTATTCGGTCGAGACACGGATGTCCTCGGCGATGCGGCCGTCGGGATTGTCGATCTCGTCGGCCAGCAGGCCGAGCTGATACTGCCGGCCGGAGTGCAGCCAGCGGTGCACCGTGGTGTGCGACAGCCAGATCCGCCAGTTCATCTGCAGGCGGCGCTTGAGGTGGAGCTGGACGGCGACGCCGATGCCGGCCGATACCACGATCGCGGCGAGCACCCAGAGCAGATGGAAGAGGAGCGGCAGATCTCTCTTCTCGAGCGCATTGAAGAAATCGCGGTTCCAGAGGTTCAGCCAGAGCGCGATGCCGACATTGGCGCCGACCAACAGCGCCAGGCCGCCGGTCAGCAGCCAGGCGACCAGGCGATAGTTCGGCGCCACCCAGTAGCCGCACGCCACGACGGCGAATGCCTTGATCGAGGCGTGCGGCGTATCCAAGTCAATCGCGGAAGCCCGGGTCGATGCGGTCGAGCTTCCTCAGCAACGCCGGCCAATCGAGCACGCCGAACGGACGGCGCACCTGCGGCTGGTAATTCTGGTAGGTCGCCTCGACCACGTCGGCCGGGACTTCGATCAGTTTGGTGTTGCAGGACATCGCCGCGATCTGCGTCTTGCAGCTGAGCTCGAGGCGATGCATGGCGTTGAATGCTTCGGGAATCGTCTTCGCGGCCGTGAGCAGGCCATGGTTGCGCAGGATCATGGCGTTGTTGTCGCCGAGATCCTTCACGAGCTGCTCGCGGTACTTGGTGTCGATCACCACGCCCTCGTAGTCGTGGTAGCTGATCTTCGCGAAGCGCATCGAGGTCTGGGTATTGGGCAGCAAACCGCATTCCATGGTCGACACCGCCATGCCGGCCCAGGTGTGGGTGTGGATGATGCAGTTCACGTCGGGCTTGGCCATGTGGATCGCGCTGTGGATCACGAAGCCGGCGCGGTTCACGCCGTACTCCACGCCGCCCACGAACTCGGGCTTGCTAAGGATGTTGCCGTCGTGGTCGATCTTGATCAGGCTCGAGGCGGTGATCTCGTCGTACAGCAGGCCGTAGGCGTTGATCAGGAAGTGATCGGGTTCGCCCGGCACGCGCATCGAGATGTGGTTGGCGATCAGGTCCGTCATCTCGTAGAGGTCCATCAGCCGATAGCAGGCGGCAAGATCGACGCGGGCCTGCCACTCCTCCGGAGACACCTTGGCACGAAGGTTGGCGACCTTTCCGGTCTTCAGCGCATGCACAGTCATTTAAACGCTCCTGAGCGGTATTCGGTTCCAGACCGTACCGCCCGGCGCGTGCCGCAGTCCAACCCGCTAGCGCTTTTTTGGCGCCTTCGTTTCGGCTGGCAGCGGGTAGGCGGTGGTCGACTTGATACGCTCCATGGCGAAGCGCGAGGTAACGTTCTTGAGCGGCATGGTGTCGATCAGCCGCTTATAGAACGCATCGTACGCCTGCATGTTGGGCACCGAGACCCGCAGCATGTAGTCGATGTCGCCGGCCATGCGGTGGAACTCCATCACCTCCGGCATCGCCGAGATGGTCTGGGCGAAGCGCGCCAGCCAGGCGGTCGAATGATCGCCCGTCTCGACCGACACGAACACGGTCAAGCCCATGCCGATCGACTCGGGATTGACGAGCGCCACTCTCTTCAGGATCACGCCCGCCTTCTCCAGCCGCTGAATGCGCTTCCAGCACGGGCTTTGCGACAGCCCGACCCGATGGGCGATCTGCGCCAGCGACAGGCTGGCGTCCTCCTGCAGGAGCGCCACGATCTTGCGATCGATGGCGTCCATCTCCTGGCCATTGCTCATGCGGTTACTTTCGGGCCGGTCGGCCCAAATCTCAAGACGGCAGGGACTGCAGCTCGACCGGCTGCCCCAGGCGCGCGCCCAGCGCGGCGGCCAGGCCCTCGAGGTCCTCGTCGACCGGGCCGGAATAGCTCGCCAGCCGGCGGTCGGCGCCCTCGAACCAGGAAAGGCGCCAGCGGCCCTGCTCACGCACCACACAGCCTTCGACGCGGCCGGCGGCGGCGATGGTCCAGAGGGCGGTTTCAT
This sequence comes from Reyranella sp., assembly GCA_035293665.1. GTDB lineage: Bacteria > Pseudomonadota > Alphaproteobacteria > Reyranellales > Reyranellaceae > Reyranella. The sequence goes on from DATGMK010000033.1 coordinate 77,107, forward strand.
CAACGAAGAGCGACATGGTCCCATGTCTTAAGCGGGCCGCTGCGCCGCCTCAATGAAAGCCGTCGTCGATTGCGGCCGTCCGCGCAGCAGGAAAATCTCCTGCCGGTACGGGCGGCGGAAGAAATTCACTGAACGAGCTTGGCCTCGCGATAGAAGCGCAGGACGCCGGGCTGCAGCGCGTCCAGCGACGCGACGGCGGCCAGGGTGTTGCGCGCCGTCGTCTGCACCGTGTGCTTGGACGGCATGGCGGCGCGCTCGGCCCGCAAGAGCGAGCGGGCCAGCCGATAGCCGATCCCGTCATCGAGATCGGGCCGGGCGAGCATGTAGCTCCAGGCGCCGACCGTGGTGAGCGGCTCGTACTGGCCGGGATACATCCCGCCCGGCACCGTGAGCTCGGCGAGGAACGGATACTTGGCGCGGATCTGGGCGATCTCCGCCGCGGTCGGCACGATGAAGCGCGCGCCCGCCGGCTGGTTGGTGAGCTCGACGAAGCCCGGCCACCGATAGCCGCTGCCCCATAGTGCTGCCGCCCGCCGCTCCATCACCAGGGCGGGCCCGTCGGCGAAATCCTCCGGATAGATCGGCTCGAAGTCGCGATCCATGTCGAGCCCGAGGCCCTGCATCACGTAGCGCGCCTGCACCGCGCTGCCAGTCCCGCGCGGGTTCCAGACGACCGGCCGGCCCAGCAGGTCGCGGATGTGATGGTAGCGGGTGTCGGGGCGCACGGCCAACATGCCGGGCGTGGAATAGATCACGCTGACGACCCGGAGCTTCGGCTTGTCCGGATGCTCCGACAGCCATTCATACATCACCTCGCCGCTTACCAGGCCGATGTCGATGTCGCCCTTCTGCAGGCGCTCGGCGTTGTCGGTGGCGCCCTTGGTCGTGATCGGCTTGATGTCGAGGATCGGGTCGACGCTCTTCAGCGCATCGACCAGCGCCGCGGCGTAGGGCGCGAAGCCACCACCGGCAGTGGAGGTGCCGAATCGGACTTCCATCGTCTGCGCACGCGCGGCGGCCGGCGCCAACGACACCACTGGAGCGAGGGAAAGCAGTGTCCGGCGCCGGATCATCGCGCCCGGGTCTTACGGCAAGGCCGCGCGCGGCGTCAATGCGACCTCCTGCGTCCGCAGTCAGGGTCGCACGGCCGGCGCATCCATCGCCATGCCGCGCGCGCGCTCCATCAGGTAGCTCTCGAGCGCCAGGTATTCGTCGGCGTCGTAGGGCCACGGCTCGGCCCGCAAGCCGACCACGCAGTTTCGCAATCGGCGCTTCAGCGAGCCCAGCGTCTGCCATTCCAGGCGATAGATCGGATAGCCGGTCGGATGCCCCTGCGGAATGGTGGCGCCGGCGAGCTTCTTCTCGGGATTGTCGTCGTGGCAGTTGGCGCAGCTGAGATTGAGCTGGCCCTGGCGCTGCCTGTAGATCCCTGCACCTTTGGCGCGCAGCGCTGCAAGTTGCAGGTCGTTCGGCGGCGCGACCGGCTGTCCGCGCGATTGCAGGGCGACATAGGTCGAGAGCGCCAGCAGATCGTCGCTTTCGGGCGCCAGCGCCGGCGCTTGCTGGTAAGTCGCGCGACAGAGGTTGATGCGACCCTCGAGATCGACCGGCTTGCCGGTCTCTCCGGCAACCGCGGGGTAACGCGCCGCGACGCCCTTCATGCTGACGATCGCGTCATTGTGACAGTCGGCGCACGACTTGCCGGCCGTGCCCGCCTTCTCGTTCCAGAGCGTTTCGCCCGCCTGCACGAACAGCATCGCGGGATTGGCGGTGTCGTCGTCCTGCATCTTCTGCAGCGCCGGTCCCATGTCCTGGTAGCCCGACCGGCGGCCATCGCCCTGGGCCAGCGCCAGCGAGCCCGTGAATACCGCCAGCAGCATGGCGGCCGAGGGCAGCCCTCTCATGTCACTGTGATGGCGACCTGGTGCTCGGCGAGGAAACCCTCGTCGCCGCTCCAGCGGAAGGCGATGGTGCCGCTTTCGCTCGCAACGGCCGAGAACGACACGAAGGGATTGGCAGCGATCGCCGGCGACATCTTCATGCGGAAGATTTCGCGGCCGTTCCAGGTCGCGCTGAAGTCCTGGATGATGTTGCGTGGAATGATGCGGCCGTTGGTGCCGGGCCGGAAGCCGGTCTCCATGACGTGCATGATCAGCGCCTTGATCTCGACGACCTGGCCCTTCTTCGCCGTCTTGGGCGCGCTGACGAGCACGTTGGCCATCAGGTCACGTCCTCGACGCAGGCGGCGATGGTGACGATCACGTCGGTATGAGCCGACCAGAATTCGCCCGTGCTGGTCTCGGCGATCGCCACGACCTTCTGGCTGTCGGCGAGCTTGATGCGCGTCGAGACCAGTGCACGCCCGTTGGCCGGCGACAGCCAGGCATTGAAGACATGCGGCTGCGGGTTCTTCTCGTTGAAGACGTGGATCGCCTTGACATGATCGTCGGGCGTCATCGGGCTGTCGACCTTCACCGTCAGCGGCACTGCATTGCCGTTCTCGACCAGCGGCGGGATGTCGAGCTTCACCTTGCCCTCGTGCACCGGCGAGCCGCCCGTCACTTCCTTGACGGCGGCCGCCAGCGCGTCCGGTGTCGCATGGGCGGCGAACGGAACGACGGTAATAGCGCCGGCAAGGAAAGAGCGTCGACCAACCGTCGCTCCGAGCGCAGCCGAGGGACCCATTTTCTGTCGATGAACAAAAAGGTCCCTCGACTTCGCTTCGCTCCGCTCGGGACGACGAGGTGTCATGTCACTCCTTCAGGCTCGCGAGATAGGCGACCACGTCCTCGATCTGCTCCGCGGTGAGGATGGTCTTGCCCTGGAAATTCCGGGCGACCCGCGTGAGGCCGTCCACCCGGTAGTAGGGCGGCATGATCGTGTCGGGATTGAGACGCGCCGGATCGGCCAGCCTCAAACGAAGTTGATCGGGCGTCGCACGCGATCCTGCGCCCGCGAGATCCGGCGCGAGATTGCCCTGGAAATGCTCCTCGGGAATCGGTGCGCCATGGCACAGGAGACAAAGCCCGACCGAGCGATTGGCGACGATCGCGCGACCGCGTCCCGGATCGCCTGGCTTGCCGGTCAATGACGGCATCGAATCCTGCTGCGCCCACGCGGTGCCGTGCAGCAGAAGGAGCAGCGCACAGAGGATGCGGCTCATGAGAAGAGCTCGCCGGTAAGCATGCGGAACCACGCTTCGTCATTGGCGGCTTCCGCAGCGCGCGCCTGCGGCTTGGCGCCGAGCGGGCTGGTGTCGATCGCACCGGGCAGAGCGGTCAGCAGGCCGTTCTCCGGCCGATACTTGTTGGTCTCGACGAAACCCCAGTCCGGCGCCGCCAGGCTATAGCAGAGATTGTCGAGCTCGGGCTCCTCGGGGGCGCGCCCGCGCAGCTTCGCGACGACCGCGGCGGCACACACCTTGCCCTGGACGGCCGCCGCGTGCGCGGCCTTGGGCATCGCGCCCATCAGTGCCGCGTCGCCCAGCACATGAATGCCGGGCTGCAGGGTCGATTCGAATCCGACCGGCTCGACCGGACACCAGCCGGTGCGGTCGGCGACGCCGGCATGCGCGGCGATATCGGCCGCCTTCTGCGGCGGGATGATGTTGGCAACGGCGGCGTTGTAGTCCTCGAAGTCGGTTTTCACCGTCATCGTTGCAGCATCGACCGAGGTGATGTTGCCGCCGGCGCTGAGCGGCACGCGCTCGATCAGCCCGGGATAGAGCTGCGGCCACGCCTCCTCGTACAGGTGCTGCTTCGAATAGGTGTCCTTGGCGTCCAGGACCAGCACCTTCGACCTGGGCTTCTTCGTCTTGAGGTAATGCGCGATCAGGCTCGCGCGCTCGTACGGCGCCGGCGGGCAGCGATAGGGCGTGGCCGGGACCGCGATCACCACCAGTCCGCCGTCGGGCATCGCCTCGAGCTGCTGGCGCAACAGCACGACTTGCGCACCGCCCGACCAGGCATGCGGCATCTTCTTGGCCGCCGCCTCGGTGTAGCCCGGGATTGCGCTCCACTTCATGCCGACGCCGGGCGCGATCACCAGCCGGTCGTATGAGACCGTGTCGCCGCCGGCGAGCACGACCGTCCTTGCTTTCGGATCCGCCGACGCAGCCATGGAGGTCACGACCTTGACGCCCGCCGCGGCGACTCCATCGTAGGCGAATTCCTGCTGTGCCGGCTCGCGCAAGCCGGCGATCACCGAGTTGCTGAACGGCGACGCGCTGAAGCGCGTGGCCCCGGTGACCAGCGTGACCTGGACGTTGGCGTCCAGGTTCCGCAAAGCACGCGCGCAGGCAACGCCGGCGAAGCCGCCGCCCACGACGACGACTTTCGCGGCCCCCTGAGCGGAAACGACCGCCGGCGCAAGGCCGGCGGTCGCCAACAGCTTGAGGACGGTGCGACGGGTGGCCGTGGTCAGGCTCCCTTCTTCAGATCCTGATTCATCAGCGGCAGGATGCGCACGCGCTTGCCGGTCGCCTTGTGGATGGCATTCAGAACCGACGGTGCCGCCACCGCAATGGTCGGCTCGCCGACGCCGCCCCAGAAATCGCCGCTCGGGACTTGCACGGCTTCGACCTTGGGCATCTCGTCCATGTGCATCACATTGTAGCTGTCGAAGTTGGTCTGCTCGACAGCGCCGTCCTTCAGCGTGATCTCGCCATAGAGCGCGGCCGAGAGCCCGTAGACGAACGAACCGGCGACCTGGCGCTCGACCTGCGCCGGATTCACGACGTGGCCGGGATTGGTCGCCGCCGTGATCTTGTGGATCTTGAGCACGCCATCGGCGCTCACCGAGACCTCGGCCACGCCGGCGACGTAGCTGCCGTAGCCCATGATCTGCGCGATGCCGTGGAAGTGGCCGTCCGGCAATGGCTTGCCATAGCCCGCCTTGTCGCAGGCGGCCTTCAGCACCGCGGCGTACTTGGGCTTCAGCATCTTGAGGCGGAAGGCGAGCGGATCCTGCCCGGCCGCCTCCGCCAGCTCGTCCATGAAGCATTCCATGTAGACGGCGTTCTGGTTGGTGTTCACGCCGCGCCAGAAGCCCGGCGTGAGGTGCGGGTTGCGCATGGCATGGTCGATCAGCAGGTTCGGCACGGTGTAGCCGAACGCCGCCTCGGCACCGCCGTTCGCGAAGCCCTGGAAGGTCGCGGGATCCATGCCGTTCTGCAGGTTCTGCGGCGCAATCCCGGCCAGAATCGACTGGCCCGAGATGCGGACGTGCAGGCCGACCAGGTTGCCGTCCTTGTCGAGGCCGCCGGTGAGCTTGCACATCGTCGTCGGATGGTAGGTGCCGTGCGTCATGTCCTCTTCGCGCGACCAGATGAGCTTGATCGGCGTGCCCGGCATCTGCTTCGCCACCAGCACCGCCTGGCGCACATAGTCGGCACGGCCGCGCCGGCCGAAGCCGGTGCCCAGCATCTGCTTGTAGACATCGCATTTGGCGACCGGCAGCTCCGCCGCCTCCGCTGCGGCGGCGAGCGCTGCCTCGCCGTTCTGTGTGCCGCACCACACCTCGCACTTGTCCGGCGTAAAGAGAGCGGTCGCGTTCATCGGCTCCATGTTGGCGTGGCTCTGCCACGGGAAGGCGTAGACCGCTTCGACCTTTTTGGCCGCACCGGCGATGGCGGCCTTCGCGTCACCCGCCTTGTTGCCGATGAAGGCCTCGCTCGCGTCGAGGCCCTCCTTCAGCATGGCCGTGACGTTGTCCTGTTGGACCTCGCCCGATTTGCCGACATCCCATTGCACCGGCAGCTTCTCGAGTGCCGTCTTGGCGTTCCAGTAGGTGTCGGCGACGACCACGACGGCGTTGTTGTCGACCGACAGGACTCTCTTCACGCCCGGCATCTTCTCGACCTTGGCGGCGTCGAAGCTCTTGAGCTTGCCGCCATGCACCGGGCAGGCATGCACCGTGGCGGTCAGCATGCCGGGCAGGCGCATGTCGATGCCGTAGATCATCTGGCCGGTGAGCTTGGGCAGCGTGTCGAGCCGCTTCAGCGGCTTGCCGGCGATCTTCCAGTCCTTCGGGTCCTTGAGCTTCACCTCCTTCGGCGGCTCGAGCTTGGCCGCCGTTGCGGCGAGCTGGCCGAAGGTTGCCGACTTGCCCGAACTGTGCGTCACCTTGCTGTCGGCCGCCTTGCATTCCGCGGCCGGCACCTTCCACTCTGACGCCGCCGCGGCGATCAGCATCTCGCGCGCGATCGCGCCGCCTTCGCGGACATACTGGTTGCTCTCGCGGATGCCGCGACTGCCGCCGGTCGAGAAGTTCTTCCAGACGCGGTGGCGACGGACATTCTCGCCCGGCGTCGGATACTCGGTCGTCACCTTCGACCAGTCGCATTCGAGCTCCTCGGCGACGAGCTGGGCGAGGCCGGTCAACGTACCCTGCCCCATCTCCGACCGGGCGATGCGGATCACCACCTTGTCGTCGGGATGGATCACCACCCAGGCATTGAGCTCGAGCATGTCGGCGGCTTCCGCCGACATCCAGGGAAAGGAGAAACCCAGCGAGAAGCCGCCGGCGACGGCCGTAGCGCTGGCGAGGAAGCGGCGACGGCCGAGCGAGGTCTGGATCGTCATGCTGCGCCTCCCTCTCTCACGCCTTGGCCGCGGCGTGGATCGCCTCGCGCACCTGCTGGTAGGTGCCGCAGCGGCAGATGTTGGTCATGGCCGCGTCGATGTCGGCGTCGGTCGGCTTGGGATTGCTGGCGAGCAGCGCTGTGGCCGCCATGATCATGCCGCTCTGGCAGTAGCCGCATTGGGGCACGTCGTTGTCGAGCCAGGCCTGCTGGATCTTGTTCAGCTTGCCGTTCTCGGCGAGGCCTTCGATGGTGACGATCTTCTTGCCGCTGGCGACCGCGCTCAGCGGCACCTGGCAGGAGCGCGTCGCCACGCCGTCGATGTGCACGGTGCAGGCGCCGCACTGGGCGATGCCGCAGCCGTACTTGGTGCCCGTCATGCCGAGCGTGTCGCGCAGCACCCAGAGCAATGGCGTGCGCGGGTCGGCATTCGCCTGCAGTGACTTTCCGTTGACGTTGAGGACGGCCATGACAGCTCTCCTTGCGGTGCCGAGCGTTGTCCCGATTGCGGAAAACCCTATCTCACCGCCCGATCAGCAACTCTCACAGGCACGTGAAACGCTCTCTGGACATTGCAAGGCTGCGATGCGACAGGGGTTGGTCTCTCGGAAAAAGCGTAGGAAATGGCCAGTCCAGCAGGTGACGTGCGCGTCGGCGTCGATATCGGCGGCACCTTCACTGACATCGCCGTCCAGATCGGCAGCCGCTCCGTAACCACCAAGGTCCTGACGACACCGCAGGCTCCGGAGCAGGCGGTCCTGCAAGGGATCGCGCAGGCGCTGGCCGAAGCTCGCGTGACGCCGGCCGAGGTCGGCCTCGTCATCCACGGCACCACGCTGGCGACGAATGCGCTGATCGAGCGCAAGGGCGCGCGCACGGCCTTCATCGGCACCGAGGGCCATCGCGACACGCTCGAGCTCGGCTACGAGGATCGCTTCTCCGAGTACGACGTGTTCATCGAGAAACCGGCGCCGCTCATTCCCCGCGACCTGCGCTTCACGGTGCCGGAGCGCATGAGCGCGAAGGGCACGGTGCTGCGCCCGCTCGACGAGCAGGCGGTGGTCGCGCTGGTCCCGGAGCTGCAGGCGCAGAAGATCGCGAGTCTCGCGATCGGCCTGCTGCACGCCTACGCCAATCCCGATCACGAGCGGCGGGTGCGGGACATTCTGGCGAAGCATCTGCCGGAACTCGCGATCAGCCTGTCGAGCGAGGTCTGTGCCGAGGTGCGCGAGTACGATCGCTTCTCGACCACGGCCTGCAATGCCTACGTCCAGCCGCTGATGGCGGGCTACCTCGAACGGCTGTCGCGCCAGCTCAAGGAGACCGGCCTCGCCTGCCCGCTTTATCTCATGCTGTCGGGCGGTGGCCTCGCGACGCTCGAGACGGCGATGCGCTTTCCGATCCGCCTGGTCGAATCGGGACCGGCGGGCGGCGCCATCCTGGCCGCCGGCATCGCGCGCGAAAGCAACCTGCCGCGCGTGCTGTCGTTCGACATGGGCGGCACCACCGCCAAGATCTGCCTGATCGACGATTTCCGGCCACAGGCTTCGCGCAGCTTCGAGATCGGCCGCATCTATCGCTTCCTCAAGGGCAGCGGGCTGCCGGTGCGCATTCCCGTGATCGAGATGGTCGAAATCGGCGCGGGCGGCGGCTCGATCGCCTCGGTCGACCAGCTGAAGCGCCTCAAGGTCGGGCCGGAGAGCGCCGGCGCCGAGCCGGGTCCCGCGAGCTACAGCCGTGGCGGGACCGCGCCGACCGTCACCGATGCCGACCTCGTGCTGGGCCGCATCGATTCCAAACGCTTCGCCGGCGGCACCCTGCCGCTCGACTCGGCAGCCGCCGAGGCCGCGCTCGAACGCGATGTCGGCACGCGCCTCGGCCTCAGCGCGATCCACTCCGCCTACGGCGTCAGTGAGATGGTCGACGAGAACATGGCCAACGCCGCCCGCGTGCATGCGATCGAGCGCGGCAAGACATTGGGCGACCGCACCCTGATCGCCTTCGGCGGCGCCGCGCCCCTGCATGCGGCACGGCTGGCCGAGAAGCTCGGCATGGATCGCATCGTCATCCCGACCAGCGCCGGCGTCGGCTCGGCGGTCGGCTTTCTGCGCGCGCCGGTGGCGTACGAGGTCGTACGTAGCCGGTTCTTTCGCCTCAGCGCTTTCGATGCGGACGCGGTCAACACAATGCTCGGCGAGATGGCGGCCGAGGCGCGCCAGATCGTGGCGACCGGCGCGCCGGCCGCGGCGATCGAAGAGCATCGCCACGTCGAGATGCGCTATATCGGCCAGGGCCACGAGATCGCGGTCGATCTGCCGCTGCGCGACCTGACCGACGGCGACACATCGCTGCTGCGCGCGCTGTTCGAGGCGCGCTACGCCGCGATCTTCAGCCGCGCCGTGCCGGGGGTGGAGGTCGAGATCCTCGCCTGGTCGATCACGATGAGCGCTTCTGTCGGCGGCACGGCCGACGATCCGCCGGTTCCGCGCGACTCGCGACCTCAATCGAACCTGCAACGCCGGTTGTTCGACGGCCTGATGGGCGAATACAAGGACGTGCCGGTGCACTGGCGCGACGACCTCGCGCCCGGCAGCCGGATCGAAGGACCGGCGATCATCGCCGAGGCACAGACGGCGACCGTCGTGTCGGCCGTCTTCGATGCCCGTATCGATCGCTTCGGTCATATCGTGTTGGAGCGACGCCCATGATGCGCAACGACCCGCGTAACGACCCTACGGCCGCTATCCACATGCAGATCATGTGGAACCGCCTGATCGCGGTGGTCGAGGAACAGGCGCAGACCCTGATCCACACCGCCTTCTCGACCGCCGTCCGCGAGGCGGGCGATTTGTCGGCCGGCGTGTTCGATCCGGCCGGCCGCATGATCGCCCAGGCGGTGACCGGCACGCCGGGCCACGTCAACTCGATGGCTTTGTCGGTCGGCCATTTCCTGAAGCGCTACCCGGCGGACACGATGAGACCGGGCGACGTCTATCTCACCAACGATCCCTGGCTCAGCACCGGCCATCTCTACGATTTCACCGTCGTCACGCCGGCCTTCAAGAACGACCGGCTGGTCGCGCTGTTCGCCTCGACGGCCCACGTGGTCGACATCGGCGGCATCGGCTTCGGCGCCGACGGCCGCTCGGTGTTCGAGGAAGGCCTCTGCATCCCGATCATGCCGCTCGCCGAGGCGGGCAAGCTCAACGAGCACCTGTTCGCCATCGTCGAGGCGAACGTGCGCGAGCCGACGCAGGTCAAGGGAGACCTGCACTCGCTTGCCGCCTGCAACGAGACCGGCTGCCGCCGCCTGGTCGAGATGATGGACGAGTTCGCGCTCGAGACGCTCGACGAGATCGCGCAATTCGTGATCGGCAACTCGCGCGAGGCGATGCTGGCCGAGATCGGCAAGCTCCCGAAAGGCACCTGGCATCACACCATGACCGTCGACGGCTTCGAGGCGCCGATCGAGCTCAAGGCCGCGTTGACCATTTCCGACTCCGGCATCCATGTCGACTATGACGGCACCTCGGCGCACTCGGGCTACGGCATCAACGTGCCGTTCTGCTACACCGACGCCTACACCGCGTTCGGCGTACGCTGCATCGTCGGCCCGGCGATCCTCAACAACGCAGGCTCGCTCGCGACCGTGACGGTGAGCGCGCCGGAAGGCTCGATCCTGCACGCGCCGCGGCCGAGCGCCGTCACCGCCCGCCACGCGGTCGGCCAGATGCTGCCCGACCTGATGTTCGGCTGCCTGCACCAGGCGATGGGCGGCGGTACGCCCGCCGAAGGCGCCGCGAGCCTGTGGGGCATGCCCTTGTTTGGCGGACCCGGCATCGTACCCGGCACGCAGCACCGCCGCGACCTCAGCCGCTTCACCGTGATGGGCATCATGGCCGGCGGCACCGGCGCACGGCCGAAGCAGGACGGCATGTCGGCCACTGCCTTCCCCAGCCGCGTGCGCTGCATCCCAATCGAGATCACCGAGACGATCTCGCCCGTCGTGGTGTGGCGCAAGGAGCTGCGCGCCAACTCCGGCGGCGCCGGCCGCCAGCGCGGCGGGCTCGGACAGACTCTGGAGATCGGCCTCAGCGAGGACGCCCCCTTCATCATGTCGGCCGGCACGATGGACCGCGTGCTGTTCCCGGCGCGCGGCCGCGACGGCGGCAAGCCGGGCGCGGCCGGCAGCTTCGGCCTGATGTCGGGCCGGCGCTTCGAGGGCAAGCACAAGCACACGGTACCGGCGGGCGAACGCCTGCTGCTCGAGCTGCCGGGCGGCGGCGGCTACGGCGATCCGCTGCAGCGCGACGCTGGGCGGGTCGCCGAGGACGTGCGCCTCGGCCTGGTCACGCCGGATGTGGCGCGCCACGAATACGGCGTCGTGGTAGACGCCAAGGGCGCGATCGACCGGACGGCGACCGAAGTGTTGCGCCACGATTAGGAGCTGAGTCCCAAATCGTCCCACGGGCTGGACGCCTCCGACGCCGATGGAATCGGCATCGGAGGCCATTACCGTCCCAAATCCGCGACACCCCCACGGCGATTCCAAACTCTTTCGATCCGGCTCCCGTACGCGGTGGGCGACGGGGTCTGTTGCAGGCGGGCCGGACATCATGCAGACACATTGCATGACTGCGCGCCGAACACCTATTACGGGCAATGGCCGTGCATCCGACGTCTGAGAATCACGACTCGATTCTTGTTCCAATGCCCATCCTGAGACCGGTGCGGGAGCCCTTATCCACAGGCATTGCGCAGCAGCAACGGCTGACCTTACGAACATTTCGCTTCGACTTCTTCCCGCCTCACCCTGAGGAGGCCGCGTAGCGGCCGTCTCGAAGGGTGGCAACGCGCACCTCGCCTGACGCCCACCTTCGTGACGCTCGCTGCGCTCGCTCCTCAGGGTGAGGTATGGTTTTGGTTACACAACGAAGCGCCGAGACTCGGGAGGAACGATGTTCAAGCGCGTGCTGATCGCCAATCGCGGCGAGATTGCCATCCGCATCGCCCGGGCAGCCGCGTCGCTCGGCGTCGACTCGGTCGCCGTGTTCACACCGGTGGATTCGCAATCGCTGCACACCAGGCTGGCGGACAAGGCGCTCGAGATCGGCAAGACCATCGCCGATCCGCTGCGCGGCTATCTCGACATCGACGCGGTCATCGCAGCGGCCAAGGAGTGCGGCGCAGACTGCGTCCATCCCGGCTACGGCTTCCTGTCGGAGAATGCCGCCTTCGCCGAGCGTTGCCGGGCCGAAGGCTTGCGCTTCATCGGTCCCTCTCCGGCGGCCCTCGCGCTGTTCGGCGACAAGGTCGCGGCCCGCGCCTTCGCCGAGAAGCAGGGCATTCCCGTCGTTCCCGGAGCGCCGGCGCTCGCCTCGAGCGCGGAGGCCAGGTCGACGGCGCAGACGATCGGCTATCCGGTGATGCTGAAGGCCTCGGCTGGCGGCGGCGGACGCGGCATGCGCGTCGTGAGCAAGCCGGAAGAGATGGACGACGCGTTCGCGCGCTGCCAGGGCGAAGCGCAGGCCGCTTTCGGCGACAACGCGGTCTTCCTGGAAAAGATCGTGCCGCGGCCGCGCCACATCGAGGTCCAGGTCCTGGGCGACAGCCAGGGCAACGTCGTGCACCTCTTCGAGCGCGATTGCTCGGTGCAGCAGCGCCATCAGAAAGTAGTCGAGGTGGCGCCCGCGCCCGGCCTCGACGCCGGGCTGCGCCAGCGCATCCTGGACGATGCGGTGACGCTCGCCCGCGCCGCCAGATACGAGAATGCCGGCACGGTCGAGTTCCTGGTCGATCCGGAAAGCGGCCGGCACTTCTTCATCGAGTGCAATCCGCGCATCCAGGTCGAGCACACGATCACCGAGCAGGTGATGGGGCTGGACCTGGTCGAGGCGCAGTTCCGGATCGCCGCGGGGGAATCGCTCGCCGCAATCGGGCTGGCCGACCAGAAGGCCGTCGGACAGCCGCGCGGCTTCGCGATCCAGGCGCGGGTCGTGGCGCAGGGCACCGGCACGCTCACCGCCTATCGCGAGCCGTCTGGTCCGGGCGTGCGGGTCGATGCCTGCGGCTATCTCGGCCTGGCGCCGCCGCCGCAGTTCGATCCTCTGCTGGCCAAGGTCATCGGTCAGTCGGGCTCTGCAGGCACCTTCGAATCGGCGATCGACCGGACCGAGCGTGCGCTGGCGGAATTCCATATCGCCGGCGTGCCGGCCAACACAGGGCAGTTGCGCGCGATCCTGGCCCACCCCGAGTTCCGCCGCGGCAATGCCCGCACGACCCTGCTCGCCGAGGAGATCGAGCCGGCGAAGGGCGAGCCGGCGACGCTGAAGTTCCTCGACCAGCAGGCCAATGCGCTGGGCCGCGGCCGTGGCGCCGGCAGTGCGCCAGCCCCTGCCCGGCCGTTGCCAGTGCCACCCGGCCATCAAGCGGTCGAGAGCCCGCACGCCGGCGCGGTTGTGGACATCAAAGTGAAGGCCGGTGACACCGTGAAGGTCGGCCAGACCCTGTTCGTCGTCTCGGCGATGAAGATGGAAAGCTCGATCGGCGCGCCCTGCGCAGGCGTGATCGAGAGCGTGGCGTCGATTGCGGCGGGCAATTCCGTGGACGGCGGGCAGATTCTCGCCGTCATCAAGCCGTCCGCGTCGGCACAGGCGGCGCCCGTCCTGCCAAAGGACGAGACCTGGATGCCGATGCTCGAGAAGGTCGCGGCCCTGCAGGCGATCGCGCACGAGCGGCTGGCGCCGGGTTCGCGCGAGCCGGGCGTGGTGCGCCAGCGCAATCGCAACAAGCTCACCTGCCGCGAGCGCATCGACCTGCTGCTGGACCGCGGCAGCTTCCGCGAGGTGGGCAGCCTGGCGGGCTTCGCGAGCTTCGATGAGGACGGCGAGATCGCGGCCTTCACGCCGGCCAGCCATGTCGGCGGCCAGGGGCGCATCGACGGCCGTCCCTGCATCGTCTGCGCCGACGATTTCACCTCGCGCGGCGGCCATGCCGACGGCGCAATCGGCCAGAAGTCGCGCTACCTCGACCGGCTGTCGATCGAGATCCGAGTGCCGTCGATCCGCCTGCTCGACGGCTCGTCGGGCGGCGGCAGCGTCGCCACCATGGTGCCCAAGCAGGGCAGCGGCGGGGAATCGTCGGCCAAGGAAAGCACCGGCGCCATCAAGGTCGGCCAGCCGCGTGTGGTGGGCGGCGGCGGCTCGTTCCTGCCGGGCCATCTCGGCAGCTCCTATTACGCCGAGCAGCTCGCCACGGTGCCGGTCGTCAACATGCTGCTGGGCAGCGTCGTCGGCATCGGCGCGGCCAAGGCGGTGCTCGGCCATTTCTCGGTGATGGTGCGCGACATCGCCCAGCTGTTCGTCGCCGGCCCGCCCGTGGTCAGCCACGCCATGGGCTACGACGTCACCAAGGAGGACCTGGGCGGCTGGCACATCCACTGCCGCAACGGTTCGGTCGACAATCTCGCAGAGACGGAGGAGGAGGCGATGGCGCAGACCCGCCGCTTCCTGAGCTACCTGCCCTCGAGCGTCTACGAGGCGCCGCCGGTGCAGGCGACGGCCGACAGGTCCGATCGCCGCGAGGAGGAGCTGCTGACCCTGGTGCCGCGCAAGCGCACTGCCACCTTCGACGTGCGGCGCGCGATCCGGCTGATCGCCGACACCGACAGCTTTTTCGAGATCGGGCCGCTCTGGGGCACCGACCAGGTCACGGGATTCATTCGCCTCGCCGGCCATCCGGTGGGCGTGATTGCCTCGGACAGCCGGCATGCGAACGGCGGTGCGCTGACGGCGGACGGCTGCGACAAGCTCAAGCGCCACCTCGACCTGTGCGACCTGTTCCACCTGCCATTGCTCAACCTGGTCGACAATCCGGGCTTCGCCGTCGGCATCGAGCACGAGATTGCCGGCACGATCCGCAAGGGCGGCGAGTGGATGGTGGCCTTCGCCCAGGTGCAGATGCCGATCTTCACGGTGCTGATGCGCCGGAGCTTCGGCGTCGCCGGCAACAACTACGCGACGCCACGCGCGGCCGCTTCCGTGCGCGTGACCTGGCCCGCCGCCGACGTCGGCGGCATCCCGCCCGAAGGAGGCATCGAGGCGGCCTACAAGCGCCAGCTCGCCGAGGCCGCCGATCCGGCCGCGCTACGCGCCGAGATCAACGCCCGCATCGAGAGCGTGCGCGGCCCGGTCGGCCCGCTGAACCGGTTCGAGATCGAGGAGATGATCGACCCGCGCGACACCCGCCGGCTTGCGTGCGAATGGGTGGCCGACGCCTACCGGATCGTGAGCCAACCCGCGCGGCTGCAGCCGCGGGCGCTGGGCTTCAGACCCTAAGGGTGTCTCCTCCGTACGTTGGCCGGCCGATGTCCGCCTGCGCGGTCAAGCGGACTTCGATCCAAAGAGCATCTGACCCAGATTGGCGGCGGCACCGACGAAATTGTCCGCAGGACTGCCGGTTGCGAAGATGTTGCCCGGAGAGTGGGAGTGGGAGGTCAGCGAGGAGGCCGCGAACTCCGCGAGCACAGCGTGCAGCTTCGTGGTCGGATGGAGAGAATCGAAGAAGGCCGTTTGGTCGGGCGGCGGGGCTGCTGGATTGACGCTGAACTCGATACCGTTGCCGAGCAGCGTCGGCTGCGCAAGGTCCTCGAACCCGAAGGCCGCAGGGTCGGCGCTGATCTCCCCTGTGATCTTTGCGAGATCGACGACGCGGGCATCGTGGCCCTCCAGCCGTAGCTCAGCCGCATCGACCCTCAGGCCCAAATTGACCGCATCGACCGCAGCATCGCCGATCGCCTGGAGTTCGGGGGAAAGCTGCTGTCCGGCGGGGAAGAAACTGGGCGCGGGCAGGGTTTCGAAGATGACCGTCCCGATCCCCTGGTTGAAGGCCGTGTGGGCAACGTTGAGATCGGCCTGAACGATCCCCACCGCTGTTTGCGCCGCCTCGCCGATCAAAGCTTGCGGATTGCTGGGGTCGAAGGTGCCGGCCAGCGCCTGAAAGTCGTTGAGCCCGATCAGGTCCACCAGCGCCGAATGCGTCGAAGGTGGATTTGCCGAAGTCTCCGCGACGAGGTCGGCCATCTGGCCTGAAAGATTGATATTCTTGTTGAGCACCGCCTCGATCGGCGCCTGTTCGCTCGGCGGCAACGCGGCAATCTCCGCTTTCACCTGGTCGGGGATCGCCGGACCGGCGGCCTGTTCGAGCGTCTGCGTGCCCAGTGCTTCGGCGCCACCGAACGAAAAATTGATGAGCTGGGCGCCCAGCAACTCCGCGGTGATCTCCGGAAGGACCGGCCCGTTGGAGAACTTGCCCGCGTACGGCGGGCTGACCGGGATGGGCTGCAGCCCTTCCGTGTTGATGCCATCGGCTGCGGCGAGCGAGAGCGCCTGCTTGCTGAGTTGGTATATTCCGCCGCTGTCGGACAGGCTGTCCCCAACGGCGTAGAGCTGATCGAACAGTGGGCTCGGCATCGACGTACCTCCCCTGTTGGACTCGTGGAGAGCGTAGTCCCGAAACAGCATCGCTGTCGGTACGGCGGCCGACTCACATGAACTGCACCAGCCCGCAAACGAAGCTCCTAGGCTACGGCGGCCTCGAAGACACGGCGGTAGTTGCCGCCGAGCAGCTTTGAAATTTCGTCAGGCTTGAAGCGCGAGGACAGCGCGGCGGCGAGCTGCGGCAGGTCGGCGTAGCTCGGCAGCGAGCTCGGGCCGAGCAGGCCCATCTGGTCGGTGCCGATGCCGACATGGTCGACGCCAACCACGTCGACCATGCGGGCGATGCCGCTCGCGTAGGAACTCACGTTCGCCACGTCCTGGACCGGCCAGATGCCGACCACGCCGCCGGTCGAGGCGATCGCACGGGCATGGTCGGAGGTGATCAGTCGCGTCCACGGCGAGGGCCGGTTGCCGAGCCCCGTGTGCGACAGCAGCAGCGGTTTGCTGGTGGTGGCGACGGCGCGCTTCACCAGCTCGAACGTGCCGTGGGCCACGTCGACCACGATGCCGAGCGCGTTGCAGCGGCGGATCACCTCGGCGCCGAAATCGGTAAGACCACCGTGCACCGACGGCTCGGTCTGGATGTCGCCCAGCTCGTTGGGGTGATAGTGCGTGAGCTGCAGCTGCCGCAGCTGCCAGCGCTGGTACGCCTCGTCGACGCGCTCGATCCTGCCTTCGAGCCAGTCGGCGCCTTCCGACGTCACGATCACCGACGGCCGGCTCGACCGCGCAGCCCGCAGGTCCGCCGCCGTCCTCACGATCGGCATTCCCTGGGACCGGGCCAGCTCATGCAGCTTGGCGAACTGGACCTTGCTGAAATCATACAACTGGCCCGGCTTGGGCTCGCGCAAGGGCCGAATGCGGCCGTTCTGGACGCCAATGACCGGCGAATCGCCCACGATGCAGAGGCAAACCACGGACAGGCCGCCCTGCTTCATCGGGCTCGCCACATCGATCAAACCTTGGCCATAGGCGGCGCGGATCAGATTGCCGGCATGGCTGTGCGTGTCGACTGCCGTGCCGTCGGTCGTCTGGGCCATCGTCGTCACCGGCAGGCAAAAGAGCGGGCTCGCCGCCAGCATCGAACGGCGCGAAAGCCCCCGCACGAGCTCGGCGCCATGAAGCTGGTAGCGCCATCCCTCGGGATCGCACCCGACATGCAGCGTGCCCGTCACGCGCACCGCGCCGTTGCCAAGCTTCAAGGGTCGATCGGCGATCACTTCGATCACCGCCAGCGGATTGCTCGGCACGCAGCCCTGACAGCAGCCGAGCTCGGCCGTCATCAGGAAGTGGTCAGCAGTCGGTGTCGGCAGGACGGTGACAGGGAAACCCGTCACCTCGACAGTCTTGCCATGTGCCTTGTCGGCGCGCGGCTTTCCAAGATCGCGCCAGCTCAGGCGCCCCGTCAGCCGCATGGAACTCCCCCTAGAGTCTAGGGGGCGGATAGTACGGCCTGTCGCCCAGCGCTTGCACGCGTTTCCAGAAGTCGGGACCGCTCGCCTTGCCGACTTCATCGAGGTCGGCAGCCTGACGCCACATACTCCATGAATCGGGATAGAGGCGGCTCGCCTCCGCCATCTGCCTGTCGCCTTCGGCGGCGCGGCCGTTGGCCCGCAGCCACACGCCGAGCCGGAACCGCGCCCGTGCCTCGGCCATCTCCGGCGTCACCTTCGGCAGAGTCGCACGGGCTGTATTTGCGGGAAGCGCGTGCTTGCCGCTCGTCACCCAGGCGCGCACCGCATCCAGATAGGCCGTGCGGGCGGCCAGCCGCTCTTCCTGGTCCTTGGGCGACATGGTGCGGGTCTTGAGGTCCATGCGGCGGAAGTGGTCGGTCGATCCGGCGGTCTCGGGCGGCCGCACGATCGTGCCCTGCTCGTCGATCCAGACCGCCTGCGGGACGTTCACGAGGTTGTAGAGATCCTCGAGGCGATGCTCGGTGTCGATCAGTTGCCAGTAGTCGGACTTGGCCTGGTCGATCCATGGACGGGCGTGATCGGCGCCGCGGCTTTCCTCCGCGACGGCCACGACCATGAAGTTCTTGTCCTTGAGCTCGCTGTAGAGTTGCTGCCACACGGGCAAGTCGAACCGGCAGCCTCACCAACTGGCCCAGGTGGCGAGGAAGACCTTCTTGCCCCGAAGCTGCGACAGCGAGCGCGGCACGCCATTCACGTCGGGCAGGGTGAAGTCCGGTGCCGCCAGCCCGTCGAGAGCCGCATTGCGCTCGTCGGCCGGCGCGCCCAGCGCCCAGACGTCGCGCGTGTCGCTTGCGATCACCGGGCCGCCGAGCTTCGTCCAGAACGCCGCGACGTCGACCTCGTTGGTGCCGACCGCCGACGCGGGCAGCGGGACGCAGGCCTCGGCCCGGCACATGCCTTCGGACTTCAGCGTCCAGCCGGTGACCGTCTCAGCATCGGCCGGGCTCATCCAGAGCCCGTCATGCGCGGCGACGTCATGCTCGGCCGTGGGGGTGAGGATCTTGGTCATGTCAGCTGCCTCCTCGTGGCGTCCCCCTCCCTACCCTCCCCCTGCGGGGGAGGGGAAGAAAACTCCCTCCCCCGCAGGGGGAGGGTTGGGGTGGGGGACTCTTCTACTTGGGAACGCTGATCGACACTTCCTTCGACGTGATGAACTCGAGCAGCACCGGCACGCCCTTCCGGGTCTGCTCGATGCCGCGCTTGATCGCCGGGATGATGTCCTCGGGCTTGGTCACGCGCTCGCCGTAGCCGCCGAACGCGCGGGCCATCGCGGCGTAGTCGCCGGAGATGTCGGTCGAGCGGTATTTCTCGGTCGAGACCTTCATGATGTGCAGCTCGATCGCCATCGAGAAGTTGTTGAGCAGGATCGACATGATCGGGATGCGCTCGCGCACCGCGGTCTCGAAATCCATGCCGGTGAAGCCGATCGCCGCGTCACCCCAGACGTTGATGCAGAGCTTGTCCGGGCAGGTGAGCTTGGCGCCCATCGCGAGGCCGAGGCCGTAGCCGAGCTGGGTGGTCTTGCCCCAGCCGATATAGGTGTGCGGCTGGGTCGTCTTCCAGAACGGCGAGAGCTGGTCGCGCGGCGACCCGGCGTCGTGGGTGATGATCGTGTTGGCGACGTCGACGGTCTTCTGCAGGTCCCACAGGACGCGATAGGGATTGAGCGGCGCGTCGTTGCTGGTGAGCTTGGGCATCCACTCCTTCAGCCACTCGTCCGAGATCTGCTTGATCTCGGCGGCGACCGGGGCGGAATCGCGCCGGCCGGCGCCCTTGCAGGCATCGACCAGCGCCCGCAGCGTCAGCTTGGCGTCGCCGACCAGCGCGTGCGCGATCTTCACGTCCTTGTTGAGGTGCATGGGATCGAGCGTGGCGTGGATGATCGTCTTGCCAGCCGGCATGGAGATGCCGAAGTTCGTCTCGGTGAACGAGCAGCCGATGCCCAGGATCACGTCGGACCGGTCAAGGAAGGAACGCACCGCCTTCGGATAGGCGCGGCCGCCCGAGCCCAGCGACAGCGGATGGGTCTCGTCGAAGCAGCTCTTGCCCTCGAGGCTGGTGCAGACCGGGATGGCCAGCGTCTCGGCGAGCTCGCGCAGCTCGGCATAGGCCTCGGCCCAGTGCACGCCCTGACCGGCATAGATCACCGGGCGCTTGGCCGCCATCAGCACCTCGGCGGCCTGCTTCACCGCGGCCGGATCGGGACCGAACTTTGCGGTGATCACCGGCTCGTAGTTCAGCGGGTCGGGCGCATCCTCGGCATAGACGTCGCCCGGCAGCTCGACGATCACGGGCGAGCCGCGGCCGTTGCGCAGCATGCTGAAGGCGCGGCGCATGATGTTGACCACTTCCTTGCCGGACGTGATCGGCTCCGAGTGCTTGGCGACATAGGCCATCGCCTGCGCCGAGTTGAAGTTGGGCGGCACGTGGGCGATGCGGCGCGGGTAGCCCTGCGGGATCACCAGCAGCGGCACCGATTCGCCGAACGCCTGCGCCACGCCGCCGAAGGCGTTCTCGGCACCCGGGCCGTTCTGCATGCAGAACACGCCCATCTTGCGGCCCTTGGAAAGGCGCGACATGGCGTCGGCCATGTGCAGGCCGATGCGCTCCTGGCGCACGATGATCGGACGGATGTCGACGGCGGCGCAGGCCTCGATCAGATGGTTGACCGGATAGGCGAAGAGATATTCGACGCCCTCCTTCTTGAGGATGTCGGCGATCGCTGGCCCGGTCTTCATCGTTTCCTCCGTCTTACTTGTTCAGCTCCTTCATTGCGCTATCCAGACCGCCCAAGGTCAAGGGGAACATGCGGTTGGAGCTGAGCTGCTGCAGCAGCTGGATCGACGGCGTGTAGCTCCAGTGCCGCTCCGGCACGGGATTGAGCCACACCATCGACCGGTAGGTGTCAGCCATGCGCTGGATCCAGACCTGGCCCGCCTCCTCGTTCCAGTGCTCCACCGAGCCGCCCGGATAGGCGATCTCGTACGGGCTCATCGAGGCGTCGCCGACGAAGATGACCTTGTAGTCGGGCGGGAAGGTGTTCATCAGCTGCGCCGTCGGATAGGTGTCGACGTGGCGCCGGCGGTTGTCCTTCCACAGCTTCTCGTAGAGGCAGTTGTGGAAGTAGAAGAACTCGAGGTGCTTGAACTCCGAGCGCGCCGCCGAGAACAACTCCTCGCAGACGCGGATGTGCGCGTCCATCGAGCCGCCGATGTCGAACAGCAGCAGAAGCTTCACCTTGTTGCGCCGCTCGGGGACCATCTTGATGTCGAGATAGCCCGCGTTGCGCGCGGTCGAGCGGATCGTGTCGGGCATGTCGAGCTCGACCTCGGCGCCCTCGCGCGCGAACTTGCGCAGCCGGCGCAGCGCGATCTTGATGTTGCGCGTGCCGATCTCGACCGTGTCGTCGAGGTTCTTGTACTCGCGCTTGTCCCACACCTTGACGGCGCGGCCCTCGCGGTTCTTGTCCTGGCCGATGCGCACGCCCTCGGGGTTGAAGCCGTAGGCGCCGAACGGCGAGGTGCCGGCGGTGCCGATCCACTTCGACCCGCCCTGGTGGCGCTTCTGCTGCTCCTCGAGGCGCTTCTTCAGCGTCTCCATGAGCTTCTCCCAGCCGCCCATCGCCTCGATCTGCGCCTTCTCCTCGTCGGTCAGCAGCTTCTCGGCCAGCTTGCGCAGCCACTCCTCGGGGATCTCGGCGGTGGTGCCCTCGGTGGGCAGCGCCTCGAGGCCCTTGAAGACGTGGCCGAACACCTTGTCGAACTTGTCGAGGTTGCGCTCGTCCTTCACCAGGATGGCGCGCGACAGATAGTAGAAGTCGTCGACACTGTAATCGGCGACATGCTCCGCCATGCCCTCCATCAGGGCGAGGTACTCCTTGATGGAGACCGGCACCTTGGCCTGGCGCAGCTCGAGGAAGAAGTTGGTGAACATCGCGGGGTGCTCCCCTTACTGGCGCTGCTCCCGGCGCGCCATGAAGGCCAGACGCTCGAACAGATGGACGTCCTGCTCGTTCTTGAGCAGCGCGCCGTGCAGGGGCGGGATCAGTTGCTTGCTGTCCTTCGAGCGCAGCGACTCGGGCGGCATGTCCTCGACCATCAGGAGCTTCAGCCAGTCGAGCAGCTCGGAGGTCGACGGCTTCTTCTTGAGGCCGGGCACGTCGCGGATGTCGTAGAAGATGTTCAGCGCCTCGCGCAGCAGGTTGCGCTGCAGGTCGGGGAAGTGGACGTCCACGATCTGGGTCATGATCTCGCGATCGGGGAAGCGGATGTAGTGGAAGAAGCAGCGGCGCAGGAAGGCGTCGGGGAGCTCCTTCTCGTTGTTCGAGGTGATCATCACGATCGGCCGCTGCGTGGCCTTCACCACCTCCTGCGTCTCGTAGACGTAGAATTCCATGCGATCGAGCTCGAGCAGCAGGTCGTTGGGGAACTCGATGTCGGCTTTGTCGATCTCGTCGATCAGCAGCACCGGCCGCTGCTCATGCGTGAAGGCGTCCCACAGCTTGCCGCGCTTGATGTAGTTGGCGATGTCCTTGACCCGGCCATCGCCCAGCTGGCTGTCGCGCAGGCGCGAGACGGCGTCGTACTCGTAGAGGCCCTGCTGCGCCTTGGTCGTCGACTTGATGTGCCATTCGATCAGCGGCGCGCCGAGCGCCTTGGCCACCTCGTGCGCGAGGACGGTCTTGCCGGTGCCCGGCTCGCCCTTGATCAACAGGGGGCGCTGCAGCGTGATCGAGGCGTTGACCGCCACGCGCAGGTCGTCGCTCGCGACGTAGGAATCGGTTCCCGTAAATTTCATGGTGCAAAATCCGCGTTTCACTTGGGTGTTCTGCCAACCCTAGTGATTTAACCGCTCTAGCGCACGATGAAATAAACGATGGCAGCACAAGCGATTAGCAGGGAAATCGCCAACCGGCCGGAGGCGAATTGCAGCTTCGGCGCGGGTTCGCCGGGCGCCACGCAATCCTCGAGCGGCTTGCTGCCGTGGATCATCGCGCCGATCAGGTTCTGGCGCTTCCACACCAGGTAGACGATCGCGGCCAGGACGTGGATGGCGATCAAGACCAGCAGCACGTTGATCCAGAAATGATGGAACGCCGTCGCGCGCTCGATCCATTTGTCGGCGACCAGCGGCGCCAGCGGCCCGTTGATCATGCCGGTATCGGTGTCGGCCGAGAAGAGACCGGCCGCGACCTGGGCCAGCACGCCGAAGATCAGCACCATCACCATCGCGCCGCCCAGCGGATTGTGGCCGACATCGCGCGGCCGGTCGGTGCCGGCGACCTCGGCGAGATGATGGAGCGCGGCCGAGGGGCCTTTCACGAAATGGCTGAAGCGCGCCGTCGTGCTGCCGACGAAGCCCCAGGCGATGCGGAACAGCAGCAGCGTGAGGATCGCGTAGCCCGACCAGAAGTGGAACTTCATCCAATAGTCGCCGCCAGCTTGGGCGGTGAAATACGAGGTCGCCATCAGGATGACCAGCGTCCAGTGGAATAGCCGGACCGGAAGGTCCCACACGCGGATCCTGTCTTTCATGTTCGCCATGCGCTCTCCCGTCTCACAGTACCGATGGGCGGACGATTAAAGTCCGTTGCACACGCAGTCGTGAAGCATATTTGCCCTTCGTGCCTGTTCGTTTTCAGGCGCGGCTCTGCGACAAATACCCCGTCGCGGACCAAACAGGGGGATACGACATGAAGAAGACGTTGATGGTGGCGGTTGTTGGCGCTCTGGTGGCCGGCGGAGCGACCCTCGCTCTGGCGCAGGCCGATGTGATCAAGGAGCGCCAGGAAAATCGCAAGCAGGTCGCCGCCGCGATGCGCACCATCAAGGGCGTGATCGATTCGAAGGGCGACACCAAGGCTGTCGTCGAGGCGGCCGCCAAGATGAAGACCCTCGAGGCCGCGTTCGAGAAGCTGTTTCCGCCGGGCTCGGACAAGGGCGACACCAAGGCGCTGCCGACGGTATGGAGCGACATGCCGGGCTTCCTGGCGGCGAGCAAGAACGCCGACGCCGCCTACGACAAGCTCGCCGTGGCGGGCGGCTCGGGTGATCTCGCCGCTGTCACCGCTGCCTTCGGTGCGGCCGGCAAGGCCTGCGGCGCCTGCCACGAGAAGTTCCGCGCCAAGTCCAACTAGGTCAGTCCGACGAGGTCAAGTCGACCAGGCGCGGCCTCATCTCACAACGAAGGCGACGGAGACGTCGCCTTTTTTCATGGCCCGAGGAACGAGCGCAAAGGAAAGGCCGGTCGCTTGGGGAACGACCGGCCTTCTGGAAAGCCCGTGACTGGGTGGGTGGGTAAACGACGAAGCTTGTGGGTGTGGGAAGGGAGCTTCGTCGATGGTGGCCGATTAGGCCACCGCCACGGGCCTTGGAACGGTGAGCGCCTGAAGAACGATGGCTTCGGCAGTGAAACGCCAGGTGCGCGACGCGTGGATCGGCGACAGGCGGAGCTGCTCGCGCATGTTCATCCAGCTGTCGAGGCCGAAGGCGACATCGAGCGAATCGAGGACCAGGTCGCGCGCCATGGGGTCGAGATTGGAGAGCTCGGTCTCGAACCAGCCCGCCAGACGCTCGCGCAGAAGCTTGCGCAGCTGGGTCACGCCGAGGCCGACCGCCGGGGCGACCGAGCGCACGCGCTCGGCGAAGTGCCACACCGGCAGCCACTCCTCGAACAGCTCCGAGCGATCCGACACCAGGAGATCGATGCGGCTCGACAGCGACGCCTCGCTGTCCACTGGACGGATGCGGTCGAAGGCGCGGCTCACCGCGAGATCGAATGCCGCGGCGTACAGGTCGGCGAGGTTGGTGAAATGCTGGAAGAGCGCCCGGCTCGAGACGCCGGCGATGGTCGCGATAGCGGCCGATGTCGGCTCGACATCGCCAGCTTGGATAAGGTCAAGCGTCGCCTGGATCAGCGACTGGCGCGTGCGCAAACCCCGAATGATTCGGCCATCCTGGGAACGCGAGACGTCGACCGGAAATCCGATAATTTTCATATCCGCCAACACAATATGAACGTCTTTAATGCGGCTACCTTAACACGGTGGGCTGACCTCGTAATCTGCAAAAATGCATATCTTGCAGCGCCGCTTGGCTGATTTTATTGGGTTGTTCTTAACAAGATAGACATTTTTGGGTATCTGGAGAGCCCTTCCGCTCACCATCATCGCCGCCTACCGAACGACTTTCGTCGACGATCGGCGCCTATGCGGAGATTTTTTCACGGCTTGCGCGGAATGACGGCTGGGCAAATAGAAAGGCCGGCCGCTTGGGGAACGACCGGCCTTCCTTGGGAGTCCGCCTGGGTGTGGGATATCGAAGCCTTGGGGTGTGTGGGAAGGGGGCTTCGATGAGCGGCCTGGGGAGCCGCCGGCGGACTATCTGAAACTCGTGTCAGCACCAGCTGACGATGATCTTCTAACGAACCTTTCTGCAGGCAAAGGCTTCAACCAATTTGTCTTCAACGAAGACGACCTTAACAAATCGATGGCGCCACTGTCACCTGCAAATCCGCATATCTTCGCCGGTTAGGTGCTTCATTTTCCTAACGAATTTCCCTCCTCCGCGATACAAGATAGACGCAAAGGGGAGGACAGAATTTCGCGCCAAGCCTGCTCGTTTTTCAATTCCTTGAGAAAATTCAAGTGTCTAGACTGCCGAACGGCATCGCGATGACTTGTTTCGACTGCAAAATAGTTGAGGATGCGGTTTCCCTGGCTCCCCCTGAGGAAAAAGGCCGCCATGTCAGGCGGCTGGTTCCGTGGTAGACGGGCCGCACCTTGAAGAGCCGGAGTCGCTTCGTGAACGCTGTCCGCCGCACTGTCATCGCCCTCGGTTTGGCATCGGGTCTGCTCGCGGGCGTGCAGCCTGCCTGGGCCGGCATCGAGGATGCGCTGAAGGCGCTGCAGTCGGGTGACGTTGCGCAGGCGGAGAAGGACCTGCAGATGCTCGTAAAGGAGCGCGATCCGCGGGCGCAGTTCCTGGTCGGGCTCTATGTCTACGGCAATCCCGATTCGAAGATGTTCGATCTCAGCAAGGCAGCGCCCCTGCTGCTCGACGCATCGGAGCGCGGCTACGTGCCGGCGATGATTCCCCTCGCCGGAGCCTACGCCGAAGGCAAGGGCGTGCCCAAGAGCCTCACGGAATCCTACAAGTGGCTGGCGATCGCCGAGCTCTGGAATGCGCCCAACGCGGCGCCACTGCTCGAGCAGGTCAGCCGCGAGCTCAAGCCGGACGAGATCGAGAAGGCCAAGGCAGCCGCCGCGGCCTACACCTTCAAGACCAAATGATCGCTGCGCGGGCAGCGCTGCTGATGGCGCTGCTCGTCGCCGCGGCGCCAGCCCGGGCACAGCCGGCCGACGCCTCCGACGTCGCCGCCGCCCTGCGCGCGGGCGTGGTGGCCTATCGCGCCGGCGATCTCGGCACGGCCGAGGCGGCGCTGCGGCCACTCGTCCCGGCCAACGCCGATGCCGAGGCCTGGCTCGGCGCCGTGCTGCTCGATCGCGGAGGACGTACACGCGAAGCGGTGCAGGCGCTGCAGCACGCGGCGAATGCGGGCTCCGCCGAAGGCGCGCATCGCCTGGCGCTGCTCTACGCCCAGGGTGCCGACGGCCTGCCGCACGACGATGCGCGTGCGCTGGAGCTGTTCGAGAAGGCCGGCGCCACCGGTCATGTCCGGGCCGAGATCAATGCCGGCATGCTCTACTTCTACGGACGCGGCACCGCGAAGGATCTCGTGAAGGCACGCGCCTGGCTCGAGAAGGCGGCGGCGTCGAACGATCCCTACGCGCTCTATGCGCTGGGTCGTGCCATGGAGGAGACGCAGGGCGCGGCGCTGCCCGATCCGGTGCGCGCGGCCGATCTCTACAAGCGGGCGGCGCTGCAGGGCCACACCTTCGCAGCGCTGCGCTATGGCCTGGCGCTGGCCGAAGGCAACGGCGTGCGCAAGGATCTCGTCGCGGCGCAGCCCTGGCTGCTCTACGCGGACAAGTACGGCGTGCCCGAGGCCTCGCTGGCGATGGGCGACCTTGCGGCGAGCACCACCAACCTGCGCGACAAGGCCGGCGCCATTAAGATCCTTCAGACGGCGACGACGTGGTACGAAGCCGCGGCAAGCGCGGGCGTCGCAGCGGCGCAATTCAAGCTCGCGACCGCCTCTCTCGGCGGCGTCGGCGTCGCGCGCGATCCGCAGCAGGCGATGCGCTGGTACCTGCGCGCCGCGACCCAGGGCATGCCCGTGGCGCAGCACGCCCTCGCGTTGTTCCTGATCGGCGGTGCCGGCGGCGCGCCCGACCTGGTCGAGGGCTACAAGTGGCTGCTCCTCGCCGAGCGCAGCGGCTTTCCCGACAGCCAGCCCGTGCGCGAGAAGATGGCGGGCAAGATCCCCGATGCCGACCGCAAGCGCGCGGAGGCCCTGGCCGACCAGTTCAAGCCGCAGCCGGAGCGGCCGATCGAAGAGATACCGCCCAAGCTCGCGCCGCCGCCCTCGATCCGACCATAAGCCATGAAGCCGGCGCCCCCTCCCCCGGCCCGGCGTCCGGAGGTTACGGTCGCGGTCTGTCGCGGCGCGTGCCGGCTGATGCGCCTGGCGGGGCATTCCGTCCTGCTCGAGATGCCGCTGCCCGACGGCCGGCGTGCCGACATCTTCGCCGTCGGCCGCAGCGGCGCGGTGACCATCGTCGAGGTGAAATCCTCCATCGAGGATTGGCGCGCCGACCTCAAGTGGCCCGATTATCTCGACTGGTGCGACCAGCTCTACTTCGCCGTGCCCGTCGACTTCCCCCAGGCGCTGATTCCCGTGGAGATCGGCCTGATCGTGGCCGACGCCTATGGCGGCGAGATCCTGCGCCATCCGCCGATGCGCGGGCTGGCCGCGGCGCGACGCAAATCGCTGCTGATCGACTGTGCGCGCCTCGCCAGCGAGCGACTGGCGCGGCTCGAGGATCCCGACTTCGTCCAGCTCGCCTGAAGGCTAGACTAGCTAGCCGACCAGAGGCCGGCGCAGCGCTTCGGCCATGCGGATGCGGGCATAGGCCATGACGTCGGTCGGCGCACCGACCCGCTCGATGCGGCCGTCCATCACCACCGCGACGCGATCCGCTATCGCGAGCGGCGCGAGGCGGTGGGTGATCATGATGACCGTGCGGCCATGCATCGTGCTCTTCAGCCGGCGCAGCAGCTGCTCTTCCGTCGCCGGGTCGAGCGCGCTGGTCGCCTCGTCGAGGATCAGGATGCGCGGATCGCGAATCAGCGCGCGGGCGATGCACAGCAACTGGCGCTGGCCCATCGACAGCCCCTGGCCGCGCTCGCCCAGCAGCGTGTTGTAGCCCTGCGGCAGGCGCTCGATGAAATCGTGCGCGCCGACGAAGCGGGCCGCAGCCACCACGCGCGCCGGATCCTTGTCGGCCACGCCCATGGCGATGTTGTCCAGCACCGATCCGGCGAACAGCTGCACTTCCTGCGGCACGCACCCGATCTGCGCCCGCAGCTGCGCCGGCGACAGGTGCGCCACGTCCGTGTCGTCGACCAGCACGCGGCCGGCGCTCGGCTGGTGCAGACCCTGTACCAGGTTGGCGATCGAGGTCTTGCCCGAGCCCGAGGGGCCGACGAGGCCGATGATTTCCCCGCTCTCGATCGCAAGATCGGCGCCGCGCAGCAGATCCGGCCCGTCCTCGTGCGCCCGCCAGCTCACCCGCTCGAGCCTGATCCGGCCGCGGAGCGGCGGCATCGGGGCGAGCCGGCCCGGCGCGCACTCCAGCGGCTCGGCCATCAGCTCCTCGACACGTGCGAAGGCGATCCGTGCAGCCTGCAGCTGATGCCACGCGGAAGCGCTCTGGCGCATCGGCTGCAACGCGCGCGCCGCCAGGAGATTGGCCGCGACCAGGCCGCCGACCGTCAGCGCGCCCGCGGCGATTTCGTGCACGCCGACCAGCACGATCGCGAGCAGCGCCAGCAAATGCAGGCTGGTCGAGGCACAGACGGCGAGAGTGGCGAGCTGGCCGGCGCGGACGTTTCCGCCGGCGGCCCGCTCGACCCGAGCCTGCCAGCGCTTCTCGACCTCGGCCTCCAGGCCGAGCGCCTTGACGGTTGCGGCGTTGGCGATCGTTTCGGTCAGCGCCGAGCTCTTGGCGGCCAGGGCCTGGAAGGAGTCGTCGGCCAGCCGCCGCAACGCGCGGTGCGTCAGCAGCGGCACGGCAACCAGCACCGGAATCGCCAGCACGGCAACCGCGCCCAGCAAGGCGTTGATCGCGAACAACGCGAGCAGGAACAGAGCGGCGAAGACCAGATCGATGGCAAGCGCCGGCAGCTGCCCGGACACGAAGCCGCGCAGCACATCGAGCTGGCGCAGGCGCTCGGCGACCACACCCAACGGATTGCGTTCGAAGTGGCGATAGGGAAGCCGCACCAGATGATGCACCGCCTGGGTGCTCATCTGCGTGTCGAGGCGCGCCGCCATCCGCGCCGACATCCAGCCGCGCGCGAGCCGCAATCCGAAGTCGAGCGCATAGACGGCGAGCAGGCCGGCCGACAGGACCGTGATCGTCGAGGCCGCATCGGTCGAGCGGCCGGCCAGCCGATTGACCACCACCAACATGAACAGCGGGGTCGCTAGCGCGAGCAGATTGACGCCGAACGACACCGCGGCGAGCCGCGCGACCGTCGGCCAGAGCGTCGCCCAGATCGGCGCATGCCACGGTTGCGGCGGCTCATCGTCCGTCGGCTGGCGCAGCACGAGAGCCTGCAGACCGCGCGCCGCCAGCGGCGCATGCACGATCCGGCCCTCGACGACATCGAGCAGTGTCGCCTGCTCGCCATCGACCGACAGAACGACGTCAGCAGCACCGCCTCCCCGCAGCACGACGAAGGGCGTCGGCAGCGCCTGCCCCGCCGTGCGCGCCGGATCGACGGCGATCGCATCGAAACCGAGGCGCCGGGCGGCGAGCAGGAAGGCGGTGCTGTCGAGCGGGCCGCCGGGCAGCACGGCGATATTGCGCACCTCGGCCTCGCTGACCGGCCGGCCGAGCTGCTGGCTGACATAGAGCAGCGCCCGCATCAGCGAATCGACCGTTCGCGGCCGTGCTGCCGCTTCTTCGGGGGCGGATTCGAGGGGAGCCATGGCGTCTGCTCGGAGACGAGCAGACTACCAGAAATCCGATTTAACTCAATTGATTAGGAGATGATCTTAACGTGCTCCGAAGGCCCGCTTGAGCTCCGGGACCAGATCCAGCCGTTCCCACGAGAAGGCGCCGTCCTTCTCCGGCTTGCGGCCGAAGTGGCCGTAGGCCGCGGTGCGCTGGTAGATCGGCTTGTTGAGCTGCAGGCCGCGACGGATGTTGGTCGGCCGCAGCGGGAAGACGTCGCCCAGCACCTTCTCGAGCTTGCGCTCGTCGACCTTGCCGGTGCCCTGGGTGTCGACATAGAGCGACATCGGATCGGCAACGCCGATTGCATAGGCGACCTGGATCAGGCAGCGATCGGCGAGGCCCGCAGCCACCACGTTCTTGGCGAGATAGCGCGCGGCGTAGGCGGCCGAGCGATCGACCTTGGTCGGGTCCTTGCCCGAGAAGGCGCCGCCACCGTGCGGCGCATAGCCGCCGTAGGTGTCGACGATGATCTTGCGGCCGGTCAAACCGCAGTCGCCGTCCGGACCGCCGACCACGAAGTTGCCGGTCGGATTGACGAAGAAGTCCGCCGCCTTCTTGGGCATCCAGCCCTTGGGCAGCGACTTGGCGACGTGTCCGGCGATCATCTCCTTGATCATGCCGGAGTTGTATTTCTTGCCCTTGGCGTTGGTCTCGCGGTGCTGCGTCGACACCACGACCTTGGTCGCGCCGACCGCCTTGCCATCGACATAGCGCACGGTCACCTGGCTCTTGGCGTCGGGCTGCAGGTCCTTGAGCTCGCCCGAGCGGCGTGCCTTGCTCAGCACCTCGAGGATCTTGTGCGAGAAGTAGATCGGCGCCGGCATGAAGGAGTTCTTCTCGTACTCCTCCGAGTCGCGGCAGGCGAAGCCGAACATCAGGCCCTGGTCGCCCGCGCCTTCCTGCTCGCCGAGATTGCCGCCCTTGTTCTTGGCGTTGACGCCCATGGCGATGTCCGGCGACTGGCCGTGCAGCAGCACGTCGACGTCGGCGCCATGCCAGGAGAAGCCGTCCTGGTCGTAGCCGATGTCGCGCACCACGCCGCGGGCGATCTCGGTCAGGGCCTCGCGGTTGACGATGGTGTGCTTGCCGTACTTCTTCATGTACGGGTCGGACGCGCGGCCCTCGCCGGCGATGACGATCTTGTTGGTGGTGGCCAGCGTCTCGCAGCCCAGCCGGGTGTTGGTGTGGCTGTCGTCGGCGATGCCGTGCTTGATATCGTTGGCGATGAAGGCGTCGAGGATCGCGTCCGAGATCTGATCGCAGACCTTGTCCGGATGCCCTTCGGAGACCGACTCGGACGTGAACAGATAGTCTTTGAGCGCCAAAATGCCCTCCACAGATGTCACTGGACCTCCGGGCAGGGCGGGATGGGCCGCCAACGTCCGGCTTAGCCTTTGGTGTCGCGGTGGCAAGTCGTCCAAATCCGTCCGCGCGCGGCGTCACACCGACGCCGCGTCGTTAAGAACTCCAACCGAGCGTGGAAATCAAGAGGGGGCTGAGGCCGTTTAGCGACCTTTGCGCCCACCCAGGACTTCGGCGTGACTGGCGGCGCCGACCGCCTTCACCATCTCGAAGATCCGCTTGCGCACGCGGCCTTCACGAATCTTGTAGTAGGCGCGCACCAACTCGAGCGTCTCGCGCTTGATCAGCGGGTCCTTCTCCTGCTCGAACGGAGTCGCGGCCTCGCCGAAGCCGCCCTTGCGACCCCGGCCCGACATCGGCCGGCCGGCAAGCGCATTCGAGGGCATCTCGTCGAAGAAGTACGAGACCGGCACGTCGAGCACCTTGGCGAATTCGAACAGACGGCTCGAGCCGATGCGATTGGAGCCGCGCTCATACTTCTGAATCTGCTGGAACGTCAGGCCGACAGCAGTTCCGAGCTTCTCCTGGCTCATGCCGAGAAGCGTGCGGCGCTGGCGCATCCGCGCGCCAACATGGACATCAACCGGATGCGATCTTGCCATCTCTTCTCACCCTTCTTTTGATTTTGGTGACGCTATCGTTGAGTGCGATAGCACTAGAACACGTTTTAATTGTGCCAGCCCGATCTCTTAACAAGTGCAAAAACGCATATCTACACGTCAAGAGTGCATATGACATATGCCCACCGATGGTGGAAAGCAAGCATTAACGTTGAGACCGGCGGCGCGAAGGGGCCACAAACAAGACGAGTATCGTCAGAAGCCCCAGCAACGTCCAATCGTGCCATCTAGCGTACACCGTGGCTGCGCGCGGAGGTGGAAGCGCATGGTCGATTACACCTGAACGTTCCATATCCAGCGAGGCAATGACGCGGCCAAACGCGTCAATCACCGCGGAAACGCCGGTGTTGGCGGCACGGATCATCGGTAATCCTTCCTCCACCGTGCGCAACCGCGCGCTGGTGAGGTGCTGGTAGGGACCGCTTGAGGTACCGAACCACGCGTCGTTGGTGACATTCAAGAGCCAGGCCGGCCGTTCGCCGAGGCCGGTCACCGCGCCGGGAAAGATGGCCTCATAGCAGATGAGCGGCGAGAAGGGCGGCAGCCCGGGCAGCGACACGGTCGTGAGCGAATCGCCTTTCTCGAACGAGCCCCGGCCAATCAGACCGGTGATCGGCGGCCACTCCTTGTGAAACGGGATGTACTCGCCGAACGGCACGAGATGGACCTTGTCGTAGGTCGCCTTGACCGTGCCTTCGGAATCGATCGCCAGAAGCGAGTTCCACACCCCATCACGCGGATCCTTCCCGGCGCGCGCCGCACCGGCCAGGAGATAGCCGCCGCGCGGCGCTGCAACCGCCAGCATGGCCAGGCCGCGGGAATTGGGCTGGACGATGAAGGGCGTTGCCGTCTCGGGCCAGACCACCGCCGCGAGCTTGTCGAAGCCATCGCCCCGGCTGAGATCGAGCAGCTTTTTCAGTTCCGCCGCACGGCTGCCTTCCTGCCATTTCTCGCCTTGGGGGATGTTGGGTTGCACGATGCGGACGATCGGCCCGGTGGTGTCCGGCTCGACCGGCCCCATTACCAAGCGCCCGGCGCCGCCGGCTACGCCGACCGCCAGCAGGGCGGCAAGCGATGCCCTCCAGCCTGCAGCCGGCGCTGCCAGGACCATGAAGCTCAAGGTGCCCAGCCCATAGACGCCATACAGCGACGCGCTCTGCAGCAGCGGTGTGGCGAACGCCCAGACGTGTCCAAGGGGATTCCACGGGTAACCGGTGAAGAGGTGGCCGCGTAGCCATTCTGTGGCCGTCCAGGCCACGGCGAGCAGGACGAGCCGCCGGTAGCGGCCGGCGAGATGCGGCCAGCGCAGCGCGAGCGTCTTGGCCAAGCCCGACGCGATCGCGGGATAGACAGCGAGGGCGCAGGCCAGGCCGATGACGGCAGGAAAGGCAAGCGGCGCAAAGTCGGCCGGCGGCACGAAGAACGCCTCGACCATCCAGTAGGAGCCGACGGTGAAATGGCCAACGCCCCAGGCCCACCCGCGCCAAGCGGCGATGCGCGCGGTCGGCGCGCTGTCCCACAACCACACGAAGACGACCAGCCCGACCACCGCCATTGGCAGCCAGTACAGCGGCGGCATGGCGAGTGCCGCGAGCGCGCCCGCGACCAACCCAGCGCCCAGGGCGCGTACGCCGTAAAGCCTGCTCACCGAAACGACGTCAGGCCGCGGATTGCTCGGCCGCCGGCGGCCGGACTCGCAGGCGCCGGATGCGGCGCGGATCGACGTCGAGGATCTCGAACTCGACGCCCGACGGATGGCGCACCACCTCGCCGCGCTCGGGAATACGGCCCAGCAGCGAGAAGATCAGGCCGCCCACCGTGTCGATCTCGCGACGCTCGTCCTCCGACAGCACGTTGCCGATCTCCTGCTCCAGCATCTCGACCGGCGTGCGGCCGTTCACGTCGATCGTGCCGTCGGCGCGGCGCGACAGCACCGGCGCCTGGGCCACGTCGTGCTCGTCCTCGATCTCGCCGACGATCTCCTCGACCAGATCCTCGATGGTGAGGAGGCCGTCGGTGCCGCCGAATTCGTCGACCACCAGCGCCATGTGCGTGCGCGAGCGGCGCATGTCGAGCAGCATGTCGAGCACCGGCAGGGTCGGCGCGACGAACACCACGCGGCGCAATATGTCGCGCAGATTGAACTTCTTGGGGGTCCCCCAGTAGGCCAGCACGTCCTTGATGTGGACCATGCCGATCACGTCGTCGAGCGATTCACGGTAGACCGGGTAGCGCGAATGGGCCTCGGCCTGGATCAGCCGCACCACCTCGTCGAGCGGGGTGTTGGCGGAGATGCCGATGATGTCGACCCGCGGCACCATGACGTCGCGCACCGTCTTGTCGCGCAGCTTCAGGATGTTGGCGAGCAGGACCCGCTGGTCCTCGCTGATCGGCGTGTCGCTCTCGGGCGTCTCCTCGATCAGCTCCTCGATCGCCTCGCGGACCGCCTCGTTCCTCTCGCGGCGCCGCAGCCGGCGCAGGATCGCGCGCAGCAAGCCGCCATGGGAGACGACGTCGTTGGCAAGCGCCGATGTCGCCGATGGCTCTCCGTCCGGGCCAAGCCCGCCAGAACTCGGCAGGGGGCGCGCTGTGGAATCCGGCATGACTCGTAAGATAGGGTAACGCGCTTGCGTTGCAATGCGATGGAAGGTTCTTGATGCGTTCCTGCAAAATGCCGTCCGGCAACGAAATGCCCGTCTTCGGGATCGGCACCTGGCGCATGGGCGAAAGCCGCGCCAAGCGCGGCCAGGAACTCGCGGCGATCAAATACGCCCTGGAGCTCGATTATCCCATGATCGACACCGCGGAGATGTACGGCGACGGCAACGCCGAGGAAATCGTCGGCGAGGCGCTGGCCGGCGTTCGGAAGCGGCCGTTCATCGTCAGCAAGGTTTACCCACACAACGCCACCCGCAGCGGCACGATCGCCGCCTGCGAGCGCAGCCTCAGGCGCATGAAGCTGGAGCGCATCGATCTCTATCTGCTGCACTGGCGCGGCGGCGTGCCGCTTGCGGAAACCTACGAGGCCTTCTTCCGGCTGCGCGAAGCCGGCAAGATCGCCGACTTCGGCGTCAGCAACTTCGACACCGACGACATGGAAGAGGCCGCCTCGCTCGACAAGGGACTGACCGGCACCGACCAGGTGCTCTACTGCCTGTCGCGCCGCGGGCCGGAATACGACCTGCTGCCGTGGCTGCGCGAACGCTCGATCCCGCTGATGGCCTACTCGCCGCTCGACCAGGGCCGGCTGCTGGGCAATGCAACGCTGAAGAAGCTCGCCGCCGACCTCGGCTGCACACCGGCGCAACTGGCGCTCGCCTGGGTACTGGCGCAACCGGGCGTCGTCACTATTCCGAAGTCGATGACGCGCGAGCGGGTGAAGGAGAATCTCGGGGCGGTCGACATCAAGCTCTCGCCCGACATCCTGTCCGAACTCGACCGCGCCTTCCCGCCGCCAAAACGTAAGCAGTCCCTCGGGATGCTTTAACCGTCGTCCCGAGCGCAGCGAAGGACCTCATCGCCGCTCGCAACCGGCACGAGATCCTTCGCTCTGCTTCAGGATGACAAAGTGTACGGATCGGCGATCCCGAGCTTCTTGAGGATACGCCGCTCCAGCGCCTCCATGCGCTCCGCATCGGCATCGCTGGTCTCGTGGTCATAGCCCAGCAGATGCAGCGTGCCGTGCACCACGAGGTGCGCGACGTGGTCGGCCGGCATCTTCTTCTGCTCCTTCGCCTCACGCCACACGGTCTGGCGGGCCAGCACGATGTCGCCCAGGAACGTCTTCTCGCCCGACGGATAGGACAGCACGTTGGTCGGCTTGTCCTTCTTGCGGTCGCGCCTGTTCAGCGCCTGCACGCGCTTGTCGTCGGAGAGGGCGACCGTCAGCGATCGGACCTTCGTGCCGAGCGCCGCGCGCGCGGCCTTGCGCACCAGCCGCTCGACGCCGGGCAGAATCTTGCGCCACGCGGCGTCGATCAGGACGACGTCAACCCTTGCTCTTGCTGCGGTCCTTGGCGTCATAGGCCTCGACGATGCGGGTCACGAGGTCGTGGCGCACCACGTCCTTCGAGCTCAGTCGTATGAACCGGATGCCCTCGACATGGGACAGTGTCTCGACCGCGTCGATCAGGCCCGAGCGCTCGCCGCGCGGCAGGTCGACCTGGCTGGGGTCGCCGGTCACGACCATGCGCGAGCCCTCGCCAAGCCGGGTGAGGAACATGCGCATCTGCATCGGCGTGGTGTTCTGCGCCTCGTCGAGGATGACGTAGCAATGCGCCAGCGTGCGGCCGCGCATGAAGGCGAGCGGCGCGATCTCGATGTCGCCCGCTTCCATGCGCTTGGCGATCTGCTCGGCCGGCACCATGTCGTGCAGCGCGTCGTAGAGCGGCCGCAGGTAGGGATCGATCTTCTCCTTGAGATCGCCGGGCAGGAAGCCCAGGCGCTCGCCGGCCTCGACCGCCGGACGCGACAACACCATCCGCTCGACCTTGCCGGCCAGCAGCAGCGACACGCCCATGGCGACCGCGAGATAGGTCTTGCCGCTGCCCGCGGGTCCCAGCGCGAACACCATGTCGCGCTCGCGCAGGGCCGCGAGATACTCGCGCTGGCCGGGCGAGCGCGCATTGATGGTGCGCTTGCGGGTGCGGATGCCCTCGCCGTCGCCGTCGCCGCCCACCCGGGCGAAGCGCACGGCCGCGTCGACGTCGGCCGTGTCAACCGCCAGTCCGCGCTTCAGCCGCTCGTACAGGCTGGTCAGGGTCTTGTGGGCCACACCGACATCGTTGCTCTCGCCGGAAATCTCGAGCTGGTTGGCGCGGGCGGCGAGATGGACATTGGCGAGCTGCTCGATGCGGGCGAGGTTGCGGTCGTGCACGCCATAGAGTTCGACCAGCACCGAGTTGTCGTCGAACGCGACCCGGCGGGTGACGCTCACGCGGCGACCTCGTAGGAACCCGTGACGATCTCGCCGGCCAGGCTGTTGGCATGGCCCTCGGTCACCCGCGCCTCGACGATGTGGCCGATCAGCCGCGCATTGCCTTCGGCATAGAGCGACTGCAGCCACGGCGTCTTGCCGACCAGCTGGCCGGGCTTGCGTCCCGGCTCGGCGAACAGCACCGGCACGGTCCGGCCCACGGTCGAGGCATTGAACGCACGCGCCTGCTCGCCCAGCAGCGCCTGCAGGGCATGGAGCCGCGCCGACTTCACCGCCTCCGGCACCTGGTCGTCCATCGCCGCCCCGGGCGTGCCCGGACGGCGGCTGTACTTGAAGGAGAAGGCCGAGGCGAACCCGACCTGCTCGATCAAACGCATGGTGTCGTCGAAGTCTGTGTCGCTCTCCCCCGGGAAGCCGACAATAAAGTCGGACGATAGGGCGATTTCGGGCCGAGCGGTGCGCAGGCGGTCGACGATACGCAGGAAGAGATCGCGGCCGTGGCGGCGGTTCATCGCCTCGAGGATGCGGTCCGAGCCGGACTGCACGGGCAGGTGCAGGTACGGCATGAGCTGCGGCACCGCGCCGTGCGCGGCGATCAGCTCGTCGTCCATGTCGCGCGGATGCGAGGTCGTGTAGCGGATGCGCGCCACCCCCGCGATCTCGGCCACGGCGCGGATCAGGCGCCCGAGCGACCAGGTCGACCCGTCTTCGGCTTCGCCGTGATAGGCATTCACGTTCTGGCCGAGCAGCGTGATCTCGATCGCACCAGCCTCGACGAGCTGGCGCGCCTCGGCCAGCACCTTAGCGACAGGGCGTGAGTATTCGGCGCCGCGTGTATAGGGCACGACGCAGAAGGTGCAGAACTTGTCGCAGCCTTCCTGGATGGAGAGGAAGGCGGAGCCGGCCCGCACGCCCCTCGGCGCCGGCAGATGGTCGAACTTGCTCTCGGCCGGGAAGTCGGTGTCGAGCACCCCGGCTCCGGCCAGGCGCTTGCCGGCCTTGAGGAGCGCGGCCTTGCGCTCGGCCTCTGCAAGAAGCTGGGGCAGGCGGTGATAGGCCTGCGGTCCGACCACGATGTCGACCGCCGGCTGCCGCCGGGCGATCTCCTCGCCCTCGGCCTGGGCAACGCAGCCCGCCACCGCGATGGTGAGGTCGCGGCCTCCGGCCCGGCGCTCGACCTTGAGGTCGCGCATGCGGCCCAATTCGGAATAGACCTTTTCCGAGGCGTGCTCGCGGATGTGGCAGGTATTCAGCACCACCAGGTCCGCCTGCTCCGGCGCGGGCGCAAGCGCATAGCCGAGCGGCCGCAGGACATCGGCCATGCGGTCGGAATCGTAGACGTTCATCTGGCACCCGTAGGTGCGGATGAAGACGCGCTTGCGCTGTCCGTTGGAGCGGACGGTGGTCATTGGTCTCCGGTGCTGGAACGGCCGGTTTCTATCAAAAGCGGGCTATCCCTTCCAGCCGGGTCTAGGCCAGCTTGGGCAGGAGCTCGTCGCGACCGGAATTGGCCGCCTGCACGCCCAGCGAGACCTGTCGGAAGCAGAATTCGGCCAGCTTCTTGCGATCGCCCAGCCGGTCGATGTCGACCGGCGGGAAGAACGTCACCACCGCCTCGGTCTCGCCCAGGCAGGTCATCTGCCAGAGGTGTGGCACCAGATCGAGATCGCCGAACCAGGCGAACAGCGGACGCCAGTAGCGGCCGAGCGGGATGCCGTCGAGGCGGGTGTAGGAGATCGCGACCGGCTGCACCACGATCGGCTTGTCGTCCTGTCGCAGCTGGGCCACGCCGAAAAGGGCGCTGCGGAAGGGCAGCACGCGGGTGCCGTCGCTCGACGTGCCCTCGGGGAACAGCAGCAGGTTGTCGCCGGTGTTGAGCCGCCTCATCATCTCGTCGCGGCTGGCGCTGGTCTTGCCCGAGCTGCGCTCGATGAAGATTGTGCGCTGCGCCTTGGCGAGCGTCGAGAAGAACGGCCAGGTCGCCACTTCCGCCTTGGCGACGAAGCTGCCCGGCACCAGACCGCCCAGCACCTCGATGTCGAGATAGGAAACGTGATTGCAGACGAACAGGGTCGGCGTGACGTCCGAACGCGTACCCCGCACCCGTACGCGGATACCGAGGATCAGGCAGACGAAGCGGTGATACAGCACCGGCATCCAGCGAATCACCGGCTGGATGCGCAAGACCGTCGCCAGCAGATAGACCGGAACGGCAACGAGCGTGACGGTGAGGTAGCACAGCAGCCGGAAGGCGCCGCGCACAGGAGAGCCGATCCACATCGATGGGGCGATCAGTCCTTGTCGATCGCGCCGCGCTCGTAGTGCCGCATGTACTTCTCGGTCACCAGCTCGGTCTTGACGATGATGAACACGTCGGTGGAGTCGAACTCCGAATCGATCACCGCGCCGTCGCCGACGAAGCCGCCGAGCCGCAGATAGCCCTTGATCAGCGGCGATACGCGGGCGAGCGCGCGCCGCGGCTCGTAGCTGCCGGGCTCGAGCATGTCCATCTTCACGTAGCGCTCGGGCAGAGCGCGCGCGCGCAGCTCCGGCGGCGCGAGATTGTGGTGGTAGAGGTAGGACAGCGCCTGGGCGTGCTGAGTCGGATCGGTGCCCGGCATGCTGGCGCAGCCGAACATCAGCTGGATGTTGTAGTGATAGGCGTAGAGCGCGATGCCGCGCCACAGCATCTGCATGGTCGCCGTGTTGCGCGCATCCTTGGCGATGCAGGAGCGGCCGAGCTCCAGCACCTCGCCGGGATACTCGACGATCTTGGTGATGTCGTATTCGGCCGACGAATAGAAGCGGCCCATGGCCGCGGCATGCTCGCGGCGGATCAGGCGATAGGTGCCGACGATTCCCTCCGGCCCCTCGCCGCGGCGGCGGTCGAGCACCAGCAGGTGATCGCACACCTCGTCGAACGGATCGAAGTCGCGGCGCTGCGCCGCCATCTCGGGCGACGGATGCGCCGACATCTCCTCGTAGAAGATGCGGTAGCGCAGCCGCTGCGCCGCGTCGATTTCCTCGGCCGTCTTGGCGAGACGGACCTCGAAGTCGCCGGCAACGACCTTGACGATTTCCCGATTGGAAATCGGCGGGCCGAGGAGCTCGGCTTCACTGTCAGCACGGTCAATGCGCATGGTTCATCCGCAGGGTACCGCCCCGATCATTTGGCCATTATCGGGGCGGCGGGCAGGCCGTCCACTCATTTCTGGCGATCGGTTTTGACGTCGAGGGGGACCCCGAAGAGCTCCAGACGATGGCCGACCAGCCGATACCCGGCCTTTTCGGCAATCCTGCGCTGCAGATCCTCGATCTCGTCGTTGTGGAATTCGATGACCCTGCCGCTCTGGATGTCGATCAGGTGGTCGTGGTGCTCGCTCGGCGTTTCCTCGTAGCGGGCGCGGCCGTCGCCAAAGTCGTGCTTGGCGAGAATGCCCGCCTCCTCGAACAGGCGCACGGTCCGATACACCGTGGCGATCGAGATGTTGGGATCGACGGCAGTGGCCCGCTTGTGCAGCGCCTCGACGTCCGGATGGTCGTGCGAGTCCGACAGCACGCGCGCGATCACGCGGCGCTGGTCGGTCATCTTGAGACCCTTCTCCGCGCAAAGGGCTTCGAGCTTCGACTTCGAATCAACCATCTCGGCGCACCCTACACCGCCTGTCGAACCGGGTATAGTTGGCGCCATGTCCAGTCGCGAGACGTCCAGCCCCGAGATGTCCAGCCCCGACCAGACGCTCGACATCACCGGCGAAGTCTGCCCGATGACGTTCGTGCGCACCAAGCTCAGGCTCGAACGCATGCAGCCCGGCGAAGTGCTCGCCGTCCGCCTGCGTGGCGAGGAGCCCTTGCGCAACGTGCCGCGGGCGGCACGGGACGAAGGACACATCATTTTGGGCATCGTACCCGAGGGCAATGACCATATCGTGACTATCCGCCATCGCTGAGGCCGCCATCCCCAGAGCCGCCATCGCCGAGGGTGAGACGCAGCACGAGCGCATCCGCAAAACCGGTCGGCCGCCGGTAGTAGGCGGCGCGGCGCCCGACTTCGACGAAGCCTGTCTGTGCATAAAGCGAGCGCGCAGCCGGATTGTCGACGCCCACCTCGAGGAAGAGGAGCCGCGCGCCCTGCCGGCGTGAACGCACGATCACCTGGTCGAGCAGAGTTGCGCCGACCCTGCGCCGGCGGTGCCGGGCATCGACGGCGAGCGTGAGCAGCTCGGCCTCGTCCGCCACGGTGCGCCACAGCACGACGCCTGCGTCTTCGCCGTCGATCTGCAGGATCAGTCCGCCGCCCGCCGGCGTGGCAAGCAATTCCGCCATGTCCTCGCGCGTCCACGGCCGCTCGCCCATCGGGGTGAAGGCGTCGTGATGCAGCCGGGCGGCCCGGTCGAGAAGGGGCGGGCCGATCCGATGAAGCACGAAGCTGTTCATTCGACCGTGCGGCGCGTGCCGTCCGGCGAGGTGACGTTGACGCCGCGCAGATAGAGCGGCCGCGGCAGGCCCTCGGCCTGGTTGCGCATGCGCCACGCCTCGGTGCCGTCGGCCGTTGCGAGCCGCGCGAGCAGGACGGGATCCGGCAGCGTCGGCTGCGCAATCGCATTGGGCAGCTGTCGCGCCAGGGTTTCCGCCTGAGGCCCAACGATGCGGCACGGTTGTCCGGCGAGCCTGGCGGCCAGCGCCTCGGTCGTGGCGACGAACGGAGCCAGCCCGCCAAAGGCACAGAACCAGTCGCCGAGATGCGTGTCGATCGCCGCAACCGAAACACGATCGTCGTTCGGCGCAGCGGCCAGCAATGCCGCGGTCGTGGCGATGCCGGCCAGCGGCACGCCGAGCGCCAGCGAAAGCCCGCGCGCGGCCGCGAGGCCGACGCGCACGCCCGTAAAGCTTCCCGGCCCGGTGGTCACCGCGATCATCGACAATGCGCGGCGATCGACGCCCGCTTCCTGGAGCGCCGCGGCGATCGCCGGCAGCAGCGTGGCCGCCTGGCCGCGACCTTCCTCGCGCCGTTCGGCCAATCCAACCCCGTCGCGCACGACGGCGACCGCGAGGCCGCTGATCGCGCAATCGAAGGCAAGAAGAACGGTCACGCTCTGGCGCTCCCGGAATCGGCTGGGCATTGTGCAATCATGAAGTTCGACCTGGTTGAGATCGCCCCGCCCGTCTTCGATGTCGACGTGACACTGGCCTACGCGACCGCCGACAATCTAACCGGCCAGCCGGTGTACCGGAAAGCCGAATGCTTCCTGCACCGCGATGCCGCCGACAAGCTGCAGGCGGCGATCGAACTCGCGCGATCCCTGGGCCTCAGGCTGCGCCTCTTCGATGCCCTGCGCCCGGTCGAGGCGCAGTGGAAGCTGTGGAACTTCAATCCGGACCCGGAATTCCTCGCCGATCCGAGGCGCGGCTCGCCGCATTCGCGCGGCGTCGCCGTCGACCTCACCCTGCTCGACAACGGGCGCGAGCTCGACA
The DNA here is from genome assembly GCA_035293665.1 of Reyranella sp. Taxonomy (GTDB): domain Bacteria; phylum Pseudomonadota; class Alphaproteobacteria; order Reyranellales; family Reyranellaceae; genus Reyranella. Next base: position 119,197 of record DATGMK010000033.1, read on the forward strand.
TGGGCACCGGCTTCGACGCCTTCACGCCGCTGTCGCACCATGGCCGCATGGATGTTTCGAAGGAAGCGCAGCGCAATCGCCTGCTGCTGATGGGGCTGATGACCACGGCCGGCTGGGACTTCTATCGTAACGAGTGGTGGCACTATCAGCTGTTCGACTCGCGGCGCTATGCGCTGATCAGCGACGCCGATCTTCCGAAGCCGATGATGTGACCGGCCAGGCTCCGGCCGGTCATCCCGAGTGACAGCGAGGGATCTCTAAAAAGCCGAGAGCTTCGCCTTGTCGAAGTCGGTGAGCTTGTCCTCGCGCATCACCTGGCGCACGAAGCCGACATATTGCTGGCCGAGCTCGGAATACTTCACCAGCTGGCCGACCAGGCGATAGCCGTCGGGCGGCTCGCCGCGCCGGCGCATTGCGGCACGCTCGTCGCGGAACGCGGCGTAGGCCGGATGGGTGTTGAGGTTGGAGACGTAGGCTTCGGCCGCCTCGCCGACATTGGTGAAGGGCTGCGGCATGCCGGAGCCCGGCTTCCACGGCACCGATACGGCGTGATTTCCCGTCGACTGGATCTGGCCGAACAACGCGTTGCCGTTGCGCGCGGCAAACGAGGTGCCCCAACCCGATTCGATGCCGCTCTGGGCGATCGCCATCGAGGGCGGCACGATGTCGACGCGCTTCACCAGCTCGTCGAGCTTCTCGACCGGCGTGTCGTAGCGGTCGGCGAGCTGCTCGAGCCAGATGCGCTCGATCGGCGAGAGGCCGGCATCGTTGGCGATCTTGTCGCGCAGGAAAAGGAGCTGCTCGCGATCGGCCAGCACCCGCTGGTTGACCTCGAGGATCACCGGCAGGAGGGCGGCAATGAACAGCGCCTTGCGCTCGCCGCCGTCGCGATTGACGAGATCGTCCGGCACGCGCTCGACCTTGATCGGCGGCACGGGATCGCCCTGGCGCACGTCGGTGAGCGTGTAGGAGACGTCGCGGAATGCGCCGGCGAGCTCGTCTGCCGTCTTGGGGTTGATCGCCTTCACCTGGATCTGGCGGCGTACGGCGTTGCCGGGGGCGGCAAAGCGGCCGTGGCCGCCGGCAACGACATTCGACGGCAGCGTGTCCTCGGGCTCGATGTCGAAGTGCACGAAGCTCATCAGCGGGTCGGGCTTCGGCGCCGGAAAGGCGATGGGCGGCTCGGCCGCCGCCGGCGGAATCACGTTGAAGGCGAGCAGCTGACCGGGATCGATCGCGGGGAGCGGCCGGTAAAGTCCTACGCCGCCTGCCAGCACGGCGGCCCAGGCCATCGGGAAGGCATAGAGGCGCCCTCCTTCGAGGACCGACCGAACCGACAATCGCATGCTCTTACTCCCCAGTTGTTCGAGACAAACGACCAACCGTTCGCCGGTCCCACACGACCGGCGCTACTTCCGTTCCGACGCTTTACGCTTGAGAGCGAGCCGGCCTACTGGGCCGCCTGCACTTCCACCACTTCCGGCACGTAGTGCTTCAGCAGATTTTCGATCCCCATCTTGAGGGTGGCCGTCGAGCTCGGGCAGCCCGAGCACGAGCCCTGCATGTGCAGGTAGACCACGCCGTCACGGAAATCCTGGAAGACGATGTCGCCGCCGTCCTGGGCCACGGCCGGACGGACCCGCGTCTCGAGCAGGTCCTTGATCTGGGCAACGACCTCGTCGTCCTCGGCAGCGGCGTCGCCTTCTGCCGAAGCCTCGGCGCTGACCACCGGCTCGCCGGAAGTGTAGTGCTCCATGATGCCGCCCAGGATCGACGGCTTCATGATCTGCCAGTCCTTGTCGGCCGCCTTCGTGACAGTCACGAAGTCGGAGCCGAAGAACACGCGCTCGACGCCCTCGATCGCAAACAGCCGGCGGGCCAGCGGCGAGGTCCGGGCGCTCTCGGTGTCTGCGAAATCAAGCGTCCCCTTCTCCATGACCACGCGGCCGGGGAGAAATTTGAGGGTCGACGGATTTGGCGTCTGCTCGGTTTGAATGAACATGGTGAGTCGCACCTAGGAACCGCGGCCGGGCCGATCAAGCACATTTTTGGACAGCCGAGAAATATTATTATGGAAATTGAGATTATGTTTCAACTGTAACAAGAGCTTGGCGGATATGCACCAAGACTGGGCGGGTTTGCAGTGCGCGTCGCAAAGATTCGTTCCCTGCAACCCCCATCAAAAACGTCGCAGGAAACTCAGGAGATGGCGTCGATCTCGGCCTCCGACAAGGCACCCGGCACGATGGTCAGCGGGATGCGGAGCTGGCTTGCCGACCGGCCGGCGAAAGCGCTGACCAGCGGACCCGGCCCCTCGCTCGAGGACGAGGCACCGAGCACCAACACGGAGATCGAGGGGTCCTCCGCGATCAGTTTCAGCAATTCGTCGCGACTGATGCCCTCGCGGATATGGATCGAGGGCGGCAGGCCGGTCATGTCCGCAACCGTATCGGCATGCCGGGCGACCACCTGCTCGGCCTCCTGGCGCGCTTCCTCGCGCATCAGGTCGGCGACGCCGCCCCAGGTCTGCCCCTCGGGCCGCGGCATCACATAGAGCAGCGCCACGCGGCCGCCGGTACGCTTGGCGCGTCGGCAGGCATAGCGCAGCGCGTTGCGCATCTCGGGACTTTCGTCGACCACGACCAGGAAGACACGATCCTTGTCGGCCATTGTCTCCTCCCCCGTTTTTCTAGAGCCGCCGCATGACGGCGCCGCCCAGCCAGCCGAGCGCCAGGGCCATGGCGATGGCCCCAACGCCGTAAAGCGGGCCTTCCGCCACTGCCCAGCCCGCCAGCTCGGCGCTGAATCCGACCTTGCCGACCGGCAGGGGCCGCGACACCGCGGCCACGATCTTGCCGTCGCGCAGCAGATAGGTGCGGACGTCATAGACCCCTTCCGGCAGCCGCGACGGAAAGGGCAGATCGGCCCGGAACAGGCGTCCCGCCTGCACCGTCACCTGGCCGAAGTTGGCCGGGTAGAGGTCCTCGCGGCGCTTCACCTCGACCAGGCCCTGGCGGAACTCGGCCATCTGCGCCGGGGTCCTCTGGCGGACCGGACGGATGGTGCTGAGCCTGTCCTCGAGCGACAGGATCTCGCCGCCGCCGCGGGCCAGCAGCCGCTGCAACGGCGCGCTGGCGGCGATGAAGTAATAGGCCGGGACGTCGTCGAACCGCATGCGGCCGGTATTGAGCCACAGGCCGAGGAAGCGCTCCTTGCGCAGCACCGTCTCGCGGGCCGGCGGCCCCTGCACCACCACCACGATCTCGCCCGGCGGGTCGAACATGCCGAACAGCAGCAGGCTCTCGCCCTGGAAGGCCGAGGTGATGGAGACGCGCGGCGAGGAGAGATCGACGATCAGCTCCGGCTTGGTCCCGCCATCGGGCACGGAGGGCGGCAGCGCCGTGTCGGACGGGGCACGCAGGCTGGGCGCCGGCAATGGCTGGTCGGCACGCTGCCCCCAGGCCGGGGCAATGAAGGCCGACGTGCCGATGGCGAGCGCGAGCAGGAGCAGCAGCCCCCTCATCGCAGCACCTCGCGCGGGCCAAGCGAATAGGGCGACAGAGGTGTGCGCAACAGCTCGAACAGGAGCTCGGCCGCGACGGCCAGGACCAGCACCGCCATCAGCGCCCGCAGCACCACGCCGGGCAGCCGGGCAGCGATGCGCGAGCCGATCGGCGCGCCGACCACGCCGCCCAGGATCAGCAGCAGCGCCAGCACCACGTCGACCGTACCGTTGGTCACCGCCTGCAGGAAGGTGACGTTGGCCGCGACGAACAGGATCTGGAAGTTCGAGGTGCCGATCACGACGGTGGTCGGCATGCCCAGGATGTAGATCATCGCCGGCACCAGCACGAAGCCGCCGCCGACGCCGAGGATCGCCGACAGGATGCCGATCGCGAAGCCCAGGCCGATCGGCAGGAAGGCGCTGATGTAAAGCTTCGACTTGTAGAAACGCATCTTCCAGGGCAGGCGATGCACCAGGTAGTGGGTGTGCAGCTTGCCGCGCGGGCCGGTCGGGTTGCGCCGTCGCTTCCACAGCGTGCGCAGGCTCTCGAACGCCATCAACAGGCCGATCGACGAGAGCAGGATCACGTACATCACGGCGATCACGAAATCGATCTGGCCGATCGCCTTCAGCCAGGTGAACACGGTGACCCCGGCCGACGAGCCGATCATGCCGCCCAGCAGCAGCACCAGCCCCATGCGCAGGTCGACATTGCCGCGCCGCCACTGCACCTGCAGGGAGGAGACGGAGTTGGCGATCACCTGGTTGGCCTGGCTCGCCACCGCGACCGCAGGCGGGATGCCGACGAAGATCAGCAGCGGCGTCGCCAGGAACCCGCCGCCGACGCCGAACATGCCGGCCAGCAGGCCCGCCGCCCCGCCAAGCGCGAACAGGAGGAACACGTTCATCGACTGTTCGGCGATCGGCAGGTAGATCTCCACGCGCCGTCCCTATCGCAACAGGATGGCCGTGATCTCGCGCAACTGGGTGCGCGCGCGCAGCAGGTAGAAGCCCTGCGCGGCGAGATGGTTGGGCACCACGAACGCGTCGGGATAGCCGTTCCACACCACCCAGGGATGGAGCTGGGCGGCGATGCGGAACGTCTCGACAGTGCCGTTCCAGGCGTTGGTCAGCCCCTTCTCGCGGATGATGGGTTCGAAATCCTTCCCGAGCTCGCGCATCAGCAGGTAGTTGGCGTAGAGCCGGCCCTTGTTGAAATAGAAGATGTCGTCGCAATGCGCGTCGAACAGGTTGCCCGCTTGCTCGATGATGTGCTGATCGATCACCGCCGAATCCGAGCCATGGTCGTTGGCGATGCGCTCGAGCAGCGCCTGCAGGTTGTCGGCGCGCCGTTCGAACACCGCCTGCCCCGCCGCCAGCCGCTTGTTGTAGGACAGGAGCTTGTCGCGGCCGGCGCGATACTTCTGCGCCGAGGTGGCGGACGGCCAGATCGACACGCTGGGCTGCCAGATCCAGACGTTGGGCTGCTCATTGAGGAAGCCGCGCGCCTGCTCGAGGTCGCGGTCGGTCTGGGAGGAGCCTCGGGTGCGGCCGAGCTGGTCCATCAGCTCGGTCGAGAAGCGGCCGAGCGCGGCGATGATGCCGCGCTGGTAGTTCGGCATGTTGTCGAGGATGCCGGCCGGCGTGAAGAACGGCAGCATCGGCGTCCAGCTATGGACATCGACCTCGCGGGTTACCAGCTCGGCGGCGATGGCGACGGCGTTGCTCTCGCCCGGCGCCACGCTGCGGGCGGCGAATTGCGGATCGTCGTCGATGTTGTGGATGATCAGCGCGCCGACCGGATAGTAGAGCAGCACGATCACCAGCAGGACGCGCCAGCCCCAGCGCCAGACCCACCAGCCGCGCGCCGTGGCGACCGTCGAGCCGGCGCGGCGCCACGGCCAGGTTCGCAGGCCGGACCAGAACCGCCAGCGCGACGGCCGCGGCGGGGGCTGCGGCGCGGCGGGATCCGGATCGAAGGTCATTCCGCACCTTAGCATTGGCCTCGTGACGGAACAGGGGTGGTCGCTGCTAGAGTGTCGTCATGGCACTCGATCCCGAATCCCAGCGACTCCTCGACCTCATGGCGGCGGCGAACCGGCCGGCCTGGATCACGCTCACGCCCGCCGAGGCGCGCGAGCAATACCTCTCGACGCGCGCCGGCGCGCAAGGCCCGCGGCCCGAGGGCGTCAGCGTGACCGACCGCACCATCCCCGGTCCGGGTCCCGGTCCGGGCGGCACGATTGCCGTGCGGATCTATCGTCCCGATTCGGCCGCGAGCGAGGCCAGGCTGCCGGCGCTGGTGTTCGCGCATGGCGGCGGCTGGGTGTTCGGCAATCTCGACAGCCATGACGTGCTGTGCGCGCAGCTCGCGCTCGAGGCGCGCATCGCGGTGTTCGCGATCGACTACCGACTCGCCCCCGAGGCGCGCTTCCCCGGCGCCTTCGACGATGTCGTCGCCGGTCTCAAGTGGGTCGCGGCCAACGGCGCCTCGGTTGGCATCGATGCGACACGGCTCGCGATCGGCGGCGACAGCGCCGGCGGCAATCTCGCGGCCGCGGTCGCGATCTGGGCGCGCGACAATGGCGGGCCGAAGCTCAAACTGCAGATGCTCGCCTATCCCGTCACCGACGGCGTGGCGCGAACGGAGTCCTATCGCCAGTTCTTCGACGGCTATGGTCTGAACGCGCCGACGATGGAGTGGTTCTTGGACCACTACATGCCCGACAAGGCCGCGCGCGATGACTGGCGACTCTCGCCGCTTCGAGCCAAGTCGCTGGCCGGCCTGCCGCCAGCGCTGGTGATCACCGCGGGCTACGACGTGCTGCGCGACGAAGGCCGCGCCTACGCGTGGCGGCTGCAGAAGGAAGGCACCGTCACCGACCTCGTCGAGTTCGGCGGCATGCTGCATGGCTTCCTGAGCTCGCCCATGCTCCTGCATGGCGCCCGTCGCGGCGCCGCAATGTGCGCCGCCACGCTGCGCGAGGCGCTGGTGCTAAGAGCGCAATGAGCGTCGGCTCCATCGTCGGGGCACTGTTCGCAGCGCTTGCCCCGGCCTGTGCCTTTGCAGCAAACATTTGCTGGGTCGAGCAGGTAAAACGCACGGGCACGGGCATCGACATCTATTTCATGGATGACCGCACCGTCACCCTGATGCAGGCGAATCAACCGCCCCGCATCTTCCAGACCGATTCGGCTAGGACGACGACCGTCCATCAGATTCCCGCCGCGACGGTCGTCGAGGCTGTTCCCGCCGTGCTGGGCGATCGGCTTTATTCGTCCAACACCCCCCACGATAGCTGCGGGCTAACAGTCGTGGTCCGCGACGGCAGGATCGGCATTGAAGCCGAGGCCTCCATGCAAATCGGTGTCGAGCCGCCGGCCACGGCGAAGAAATTCATGCCCGCGGGGTAGCGGGGCCCGGACTTCGACGGAACACGTCCTTCCGGTGCCGCACCTCCCAGTCAGTGACAGAACGACCATGTCTGCGCGGCCCGCAGGTCTTGAAATCGCGATACCGGTGACGTATATACAAATGTATCCAGGTGTGTACATGCCGATCGCTCGTACCAAGACCTTCAGAAGTGGCAACAGTGAAGCGCTTCGGCTGCCTCGAGACCTTGCCTACGGCGAGGGCGTTGAACTGGTGCTCGTGCGTTCCGGCGACGTGACGACGATCTATCCAGCGAGCCTTTCGATCGAAGCCATGATCAAGCAGTTGCGTCACCTGCCCGTGCCTCATTCCATTGAGAAGCGCGACGTCGAGGAGCTGCCTGAGCGGCGTGGTTTGTAGCCAATGGCCTTTCTGTTGGACACCGATGTCGCCATCCATCTGCGCGATGGCGACCCCGGCACGATGACGAAGATCGCAGCGCTCGACGGAGCCGTTCTGATGTCGATCGTCACGCGCGTCGAGCTCGAGGGCGGCGTTTATCGCGATCCGGCGAACACTGCGGTCCGGCGCGCACGCCTCAATACCATGCTGGCCGCAATCCCCACTCTCGCCTTCGATGATGCGGCAGCTTCGGCTTATGGAGCGATTGTCGCCAGCGCCGGGTACTCTCGGCGCAAGCTGCTCGATCGGATGATTGCAGCTCAGGCCATCGTCCATCGCGCGTCGCTCGTGACCCACAACGCTTCGGACTACGCGGACATTCCGGCTTTGTCCCTGGTGAGGTGGTGACAACGGCGCTCAATGCGTGTGGGGTGGTGCGCAGCCTATCCCCGCAGCAACCCGTTATCGTTCATGGGAACGATCAGGATGGTTCGATATCCTGGATCCAGCAGCATCAGGGCTGCGGGTTACTCGCGGCCCCATCGGGTCATGAGAATCGAATATGCGGGCGGGCGTATGTACGACTACAAGCAGGTCCCGTCTGCGGTCTATGCCCACTTCCTTGAAGCGGACTCCAAGGGCCGGTTCGTCAACTGGCACATCAAGCCGAAGTTCGACTACGAAGAGATCGACGAAGGTTAACGGAAGACGTCCTTACGGTGGCGCACCTCGGCGAACACCTTCACCGGGTCCTGACCGATCATGCCGACCGCCTTCTGAACGCCGGGTTTGTCGGCGCGCAGGAACGGGTTGGTCTGCTTCTCCTCGCCGAGCAGGCTGGGGACCGTCGCCTCGCCGCGGGCGCGGGCGGCGTCGACCGAATCGCGGCGCGCCATGAGCTGCTTGTTGTCGGTCTCGATGGTGACGGCGAAGCGCGCGTTCGACTGCGTGTATTCGTGGGCGCAATAGACCCGCATGTCGTCGGGCAGCGACCGCAGGCGGTCCAGCGAATGCCAGAACTGTTGCGGCGTGCCCTCGAACATCTTTCCGCAGCCCAGCGCGAAGATGGTGTCGCCGCAGAACAGCGCGCGCTGCTCCTTGAAGGCATAGGCGATATGACCGGAGGTATGGCCGGGAATGAAGAAAATGTCGGCCTCGGCCTCGCCGAAGCGATAGCGGTCGCCGTCCTCGACGGTTACGTCGATGCCCGGAATGCGTGCCTTGTCGCGGGCGAAGCCGACGATGGTGCAGCCGGTCGCCTCCTTGATCTCGCGGTTGCCGCCCACGTGATCCCCATGATGATGGGTGTTCAGGATATGGGTGATCTTCCAGCCGCGCTTGTCGGCCTCGGCCAGGACAGGCCCGGCGACGGCCGGATCGACCACGCCAACGGAACCACTCTGCGGTTCGCGCATTAGCCAGACATAGTTGTCGTTGAGGACCGGGATTCGAACGATTTCGAGGCTGGTGCTCATTGGTCGAAGCCTTTTGCGGGTGGTAGACTGCCAATATGTGGACAGACGTCCTCGATCTCAACGAATTCTATGCGAGTACCCAGGGCCAGATGACGGTCCGGTTGCTGCGGGCTCGCCTGCGCGAGGTGTGGCCCAACGTGCGCGGCGAGACCGTTTTGGGCTTGGGCTATGCGGCCCCCTTCCTGCGTCCGTTCATGGAAGAAGCCCAGCGGACCATGGCCTTCATGCCGGCCCAGCAGGGCGTGCTGCGCTGGCCGCGCGAGGGCCACAACCACACCGCTCTGGTGGACGAACTCGACCTGCCCTTGCCCGACCGCTCGGTCGATCGCGTCCTGCTGGTCCATGCCATCGAATGCACCGAGCAGCCCCGGCCGTTCCTGCGCGAGATCTGGCGGGTGATGGCCGATGGCGGCAAGCTGATCACCGTCGCGCCGACCCGCGCCGGCCTATGGTCGCAGCTCGACCGGTCGCCCTTCTATCAGGGCCATCCCTACTCGCCTGGCCAGATTGCCGCGCTGCTGCGCGCCAACATGTTCGCACCGATGCGGCAGGCCCGCGCCCTGTTCATGCCGCCGACCCGCTCGCGACTGGCGCTGCGGATGGCGCCGACGGTCGAGCGCTTCGGTCAGCGCTGGCTCGGCCGCTTCGCCGGCGTGAGCGTGATCGAGGCCGGCAAGCAGCTCTATGCCGGCATCGCCGAGCGCCACACCCAGCCCGAGCTCGCAGTGGTGCGGCCAAAGCTGCGGATTGCCCACTCGCGCGATACCCACGCGGCGCGAAACAGCAAGGATGGCGAAGCGCCCGCCTCCTGATAGCTTCCGCCGATGAACATCGATCCCAAGACCATCGCCCTGCTCGGCTTCGGCGAGGCAGGCTCCGCCATCGCACGCGGTCTCGCGGCCGAAGGCGGCTGGCGCGGTCCCTCGAAGCCCGGCGACAACGCCCCGCGCCGCGTCATCGCCATCGATACCGCCCTCGACAAGGACGCGCGCGGCACGGCGCTGGGCAAGGAAGCCCGCCGGCTCGATGTGGCGATCTCCGACCGCTACACCGAGGCGCTGAGCGAGGCCGATCTCGTGATCTGCGCCGTCCAGGGCGAACATGCGCTCTCGGCCGCCACCTCGGCAGCACCACTCCTCAAGAAGGGCGCGCACTATCTCGATCTCTGCACCGTCACCGGCAGGATGTCGGACGAGGACCGCAGCGCCATCGAGACAGCGGGGGGACGCTATGTCGACATCGCCGTGATGGGCGGCTTCTTCAAGTCGGGCATCAAGGCGCCGATGCTGGTCGCCGGCGCGGATGTCGAACCGGTGGTCGCCTGGATGAACGCCAACGGCTTCGACGCCAAGGTGCTGGGCCCGCGGCCCGGCAGCGCCTCCTCTGTCAAGATGCTGCGCTCGGTGATCATGAAGGGCATCGAGGCACTGGCCGTCGAATCCTTCGTTGCCGCCGAGCGGCAGGGCATCCTGCAGGAGGTGATGGGCTGCCTCGGCGACGTCGACGCCGGGACCTTCGCCGGCTCGCTCGCCATGCTGGCCCGGACCCACATCGTCCACGCCGAGCGGCGCTGGGAGGAGATGGGCCTGGTGGCGCAGACCCTGCGTGAGACCGGCGTCGACCCGCTGATGACCACCGCGATCGAGAGAAGTCACCGCCGCACCGTCGATGCCCATATCGCGCCAGCCGATGGCAAGGTGCCATCGCTCGACGAGGCGCTGAAGCTGCTGTCCGAGAAGGTCGTTCGTGGGCTCTGATGTGTTCGACCGGCTGGTGGCGCTGCTGACCGATGCGAAGGCCAACTTCCGGGTGATCGAGCACGAGGCCGAGGGCCGCTCGGAGAAGATCAGCGTGATCCGCGGCAACCGACCCGAGCAGGCGGCCAAGGCGATGGTTCTCGACGTGCGCGGCGGCGGCGGCGGCCGGCGCAATGTGCTGGCCATCCTGCCGGGCAACCGCAAGCTCGACTTCAACGCGGTCGCGAACCTGTTGGAGGCGCGCAAATGCGGCTTCGCCAGCCCTGAAACCGCGCAAGCCCTGACCGGGTGCGTCATGGGCGCCGTGCCACCGTTTTCCCTCAATCCTGAACTAAGTATCGTGGTGGACGAGGATCTGCTCGCCAATGCCACTCTGTTCTTCAACGCCGGCCGGCTCGACCGCTCGATGGAGCTCGACACCCAGGACTGGCTGGCCGTTGCCCGGCCGAGGGTGGCGCGCATTGCCGCGAGCGCGTGAGGAGGCTGCTTTATGAAGTTCTGGGCCGGTGAAGTGAAGTCGATTGCCCTGGCGCTCGGCCTGGTGCTGGTCGTGCGTACCGTCGTGGCCGAGCCCTACACCGTGCCGTCGCCGTCGATGGTGCCGACGCTGCTCGTGGGCGACGAGCTGATCGGCAGCAAGTTCGCCTACGGCTACGGCAAGTACTCCTCGCCGATCGGCCTGATGCCGGATTTCGCCGGGCGCCTGTTCGACCGCGCCCCCGAGCGCGGGGACGTCGTGGTGTTCCGCCTGCCGCGCGATCCCTCGCAGACCTATGTGAAGCGGCTGATCGGCCTGCCCGGTGACCGCGTGCAGATGCGCGAGGGCCGGCTCTACATCAACGACAAGCTGGTGCCGCGCCGCAAGGCCGGCACTTACGAGGGCGACACGGTCTATGTCGAGAGTCTGCCGGCGTCGGGCGGTGGCACGCGCGACCACGAGATCCTCGAGGTTTCCGATTCGCAGGCGCATGACGACACGCCGGTGTTCGTCGTCCCGCCGCACTACTACTTCATGATGGGCGACAATCGCGACGATTCCCTCGACAGCCGCATTGCCGCCGCCGATGGCGGCGTCGGCTTCGTGCCGGAGGAGAACCTGGTAGCGCGCGCCGACCGGCTGCTGCTGTCGCGCGACACCAAGGTCGGCTGGGGCGACATCGGCGAATGGGCGCACGCCTTCCGGTTGGCCCGCTTCTTCGGCCGCATCGATTGATGCTGGATTGGCGCTTCGACACGCCGAAGGAAGAACACTTCGAGCCGCTGCTGGACCTGCGCATCGCGGTGATGCGCGAGCATCTCGAGCGCGTGTTCCGCTACGAGCCGTCACGTGCGCGGCGCATTTTTCGGGAGCACTTCGACGAGCCCGGCCTGCGGCTGATCCTGACCGGCGAGGAGATCGCGGGCTGCGTCGGCTTCCGCATCGGCGCCAAGGAGATCAAGCTCGACTCCTTCTACCTGCAGCCGAGCCATCACAATACTGGCCTCGGCACCGCCATCCTGAAGACCCTGCTGGCCGAGGCCGACGCCCTCAGGCTCCCGATCCGCCTCGAGGTCCTGACCGGCAGCAAGGCCGACCGCTTCTACCTGCGCCACGGCTTCGTGAAGCTGCGCGAAGACGCGATCGAGGGCGAGTACGAACGGCCCGCTCCCGCGCCTCTGTCGTCCTGACCGCAGCGAAGGATCTCATACCGCTTCCGCGTCTTTGCTGGGAGCGCGGCACTCCAGTGCCGCTCTTCTCAGGCTCTTCCGGACCGCGAGCCTCCGGCTCGCTTCATGATTCAAGACCGGGCCAGAGGCCCGCGGTCCGGAAGACCATGACACGCTACTGGAGTGGCGCTCCTCCAGCATAAGAGCCCGGCGGCTGATCAATCCCGTCTCAGCATGAACACCGCCTGCTCGCCGAACAGGTTGGCGAGCAGCGGCGGCATGTGGATCCGGCGGCTGTTGCGGTTCAGGACCACGGCGCGCTCGACCCGCACGCCCATGTCGCGACACAGCGCGCGGAAGTCGTCGATGCTGCAGAGATGGATGTTGGGCGTGTCGTACCACTTGAAGGGCAGGGACGGCGTCTCGGGCATGCGGCCGCCGAACACCAGGCGCAGCCGCACCTGCCAGTGCGCGAAGTTGGGGAACGACACGATCGCCCGCTTGCCGACCCGCAGCATCTGCTGCAGCACCGCGCGCGGCTCGCGGGTGGCCTGCAGCGTCTGGCTCAGGATCACGTAGTCGAAGGCGTCGTCGGGATAGTCGCGCAGATCGGTGTCGGCGTCGCCCTGGATCACCGACAGGCCGTTGGCGACGCAGGCATTCACCCCGGCCTGGCTGAGCTCCATGCCGCGCGCATCGACCCGCTTGAAGTTGACGAGATAGGCCAGCAGCGCACCGTCGCCGCAGCCGACATCGAGAGCGCGGCCGCCCGGCTCGACCATGTCCGCGATCAGCTGCAGGTCGACGCGGATCGGAGCAGTGCTCATGTCAGTCCCCGCGCCGAGCCGGCGCCCTGCAGGAAACCGTGGAGCGTGCGGAACATCTCGGGCTCGTCGAGCAGGAACGCGTCGTGGCCCTTGTCGGTCTCGACCTCGACGAACGAGACGTTGGCAGCGGCGGCGTTCAGCGCATGCACGATCGCGCGGTTCTCGCGCGTCGGGAACAACCAGTCCGAGGTGAAGGAGATCGAGCAGAAGCGCGTCGCCGTGCCCTTGAAGGCGTTGGCCAGCACGCCGCCGTGCTGGCCGGCGAGGTCGAAGTAGTCCATCGCGCGGGTGATGTAGAGATAGCTGTTGGCGTCGAACCGGTCGACGAAGGTCGAACCCTGGTGCCGCAGGTAGCTCTCGACCTGGAAGTCGGCATCGAAGCCGAAGCCCAGCGCATTGCGGTCCTGCAGGTTGCGCCCGAACTTCCGCTGCAACGCCAGCTCCGAGAGGTAGGTGATGTGCGCGGTCATGCGCGCCACCGCAAGGCCGCGCTCGGGCGCGGTGCCGTGCAGGCGGTAGTCGCCCCCCTTCCATTCGGGATCGGCCATGATCGCCTGGCGGCCGACCTCATGGAACGCGATGTTCTGCGCGGAATGACGCGCGGCGCAGGCGATCGGCACGGCGGCGAAGACGCGCTTGGGGAAGCTCGCGGCCCATTGCAGCACCTGCATGCCGCCCATCGAGCCACCGATGACGCAGAACAGGTCGGGGATGCCGAGATGGTCGAGCAGCGCCGCCTGGGCGCGCACCATGTCGCCGATCGTCACCACCGGGAAGCGCAGGTTCCACGGCTGGTTGGTGCCGGGGTCCCTGGCCAGCGGTCCCGTCGTGCCCATGCAGCCGCCCAGCACGTTGCTGCAGACAATGTAATACCGTACCGGGTCGAGCACCTTGCCGGGGCCGACCAGGCTTTCCCACCAGCCCTCGCGGCGGGTGACGGGGTGCTGCTCGGCGACGAACTGATCGCCCGTCAGCGCATGGCAGATCAGGACGGCGTTGGACTTGTCTGCATTGAGCGTCCCGTAGGTCTGGTACGCGACGCGATAGGGCCCGAGCTCGACTCCGCAATCGAGCCGCAGCGGCCGGTCGGTCCCCAGGACCGCGTGGCGGCACTGGGCGAGCGCCTTGCGTTCGGCTTCGGTCAGGTCCTCGAGCACGTTTCGCTCCAACGAAAAGCCCCCGACCGGAAGGGCGGGGGCTTTTCGAGCGCTCCGACCTTTTAGCGGGGTTAACGTGGCCGCAAGCCGATCGGCTCAAATTCCACGGAGCGTTATGCTCGGGCGCCTCTATACGGGCGAAGTGCCGCGAGCGCAAGCGCCGCGCTTGTTTGCCTTTACGCCCTGCCACCCGGCGTAGTATCCCGCACCGCTCCATGGACGCCCCCAAGCTCAACGCGCTGCGGCAGGAAATCGATTCGATCGATACCGACCTGCATGGCCTGATTCGCCGGCGCGCCGAGTTGGTGGGCGAGATCAGCGCCGCGAAGCCCAGCGGCGGCCTGTCGCTCCGGCCCGGCCGCGAGGCGCAGATCATGCGCAAGCGGCTCGCGACCCACTCGGGCAGCTTCCCGGCCGCCGCGGTCTATCGCATGTGGCGCGAGATGATGAGCGCCTTCGCCTTGATGCAGACTCCGGCGCTCAAGGTCGCGGTGTGCCGATCGGCCGATCAGCCGGGCTACTGGGACCTCGCGCGCGATCACTTCGGCTGCCAGGTACCGATGGTCGCCTACGAATCGCCGGCCCAGGTGCTGGCCGAGGTGCGGGCCCATCCGACGACTGTGGGCGTGGTGCCGGCACCGATCGAGTCCGATGCGGTCCCGTGGTGGCCGCTGCTCGCGGGCGGCGATCCGACCCTGCCCAACGTGGTGGCGCGGCTGCCGTTCCTGGTCATGCCCAATGCCCGCGCCCGCGGCATCACCGCGCTGGTGCTGGCGCGCATCGAGCCGGAGGACAGCGGCGAGGATCGCGGCCTGGTCTCGATCGAGGCGCCGCAGGGCTTCAGCCGCGACCGGCTGTCGGCCGCGCTCATCAAGGCCGGTCTGCCGCCCTACGCCTCGGCTATGGACCAGGTGGTGGGCGGCGTGCATCACTATCTGTTCGAGCTGCCGGGCGTGATCGTGGATACCGACCCGCGCCTGCGTGCGCTCGAGCAGGCCCTCGCGCTGGGCCGCGGCAGTGTCGCCGCGATCGGCGCTTATGCCGTGCCCGCCGCCGCGCGGGCCTGACCGGCATTCAACGGAGACTGTCATGAGCGCGCTCACCCCGCGTCCCGGCATCATGAAGATTTCGCCCTATGTGCCGGGCAAGGATTCGGTCGACGGCAAGGAGCCGATCGCCAAGCTCTCGTCCAACGAGGGCGCGCTCGGCCCCTCGCCCAAGGCGATGGCGGCCTATGCCAAGGCGGCTGCCGAGCTGCACCGCTATCCCGACGGCGCGACGGACAAGCTGCGCCACGCGATCGGCCGGCACTACGGGCTCGATGCGTCACGCATCATTTGCGGGTCGGGCTCGGACGAGCTCCTGAACCTGCTGGTGCGCTCCTACTGCGGCCCGGGCGACGAGCTGCTCTACAGCCAGTACGGCTTCCTGATGTATCCGATCAACGCGCTCGGCGTCGGCGCGACGCCGGTCGCCGCGCCGGAGAAGGATTACCGCGCCGACGTCGATGCGATGCTCGCCAAGGTCACCGACAGGACCCGCGTGGTGTGTCTCGCCAATCCGAACAATCCGACCGGCTCCTACGTCACCAAGGACGATGTGCGCCGCCTGCACGCCGGCCTGCCGAAGAACGTGCTGCTGGTGATCGACGCGGCCTACGCCGAGTATGTCAGCCGGAACGACTACGAATCGGGCGTCGAGCTGGTCGACCAGGCCGAGAACGTGGTGATGACCCGCACCTTCTCGAAGATCTACGGCATGGGCGGGCTCAGGCTCGGCTGGATGTACGGCTCGGCCGGCATCGTCGACGTGATCAACCGCCTGCGCCAGCCGTTCAACGTCAACCTCGCGGCGCAGATCGCGGGCATCGCCGCGCTCGAGGACATCGCCCACACCGACGCCAGCCGCACCAACAACGACATCTGGCTGCCGTGGCTTTCGACCGAGCTTGCGAAGCTCGGGCTGAAGCCGCTGCCCAGCGTCGGCAACTTCCTCACCGTCGGCTTCGGCTCGAAGGAACGCGCGGCGGCGGCCAACGACTGGCTGATGAACGACGGGCTGATCCCGCGCATGATCGCGGGCTACGGCCTGCCCGAGCACCTGCGCATCACCATCGGCACCGAGGCCGAGGTGAAGGCGGTGCAGGCGTCGCTCGCCCGCTTCGTCGCCCAGCACAAATGAGCGAACCCCTCTTCGACAGGATCGCGCTGATCGGCATCGGCCTGATCGGCGGCTCGATCGCGCGCGATGCCCGCAAGCGCGGCCTCGCGAAGCACATCGTCGCCGCGACCCGCAGCGCCGAGACGGCGGCCAAGGCCAACGAGCTGAAGCTCGCCGACCATTGCGGCACAGATCTCGCCGCAGCGGTGAAGGGTGCCGACCTCGTCATCGTCTGCACGCCGGTCGGCGCCTGCGGGGCCGCAACCAAGGCGATCGCCGGGTCGCTCAGGGCCGGCTGCATCGTCTCCGATGTCGGCTCGGTCAAGCAGGCGGTGATCGCCGACATGAAGCCGCACATCCCGGCGGGCGTGCACTTCGTGCCGGCCCATCCGGTCGCCGGCACGGAGTATTCGGGCCCCGAGGCCGCGATCCTCGACCTGTTCCAGGGCCGCAACTGCATCCTGACGCCGCTGCCCGGCGTCGATGCCGCCGCGGCCGACAGGCTCGAGGCCTTCTGGCGCGCGCTGGGCAGCGACGTGAACCGCATGGATCCGGCGCATCACGACCGCATCCTCGCCATCACCTCGCACCTGCCACACCTGATCGCCTACACCATCGTCGGCACGGCCGACGATCTCGGCGGTCATCTCAACAGCGAGGTGCTGAAGTATGCCGCCGGCGGCTTCCGCGACTTCACCCGCATCGCCGCATCCGATCCGACGATGTGGCGCGACGTCTTCCTCAACAACAAGGAAGCCGTGCTCGAGGTGCTGCAGCGCTTCCAGGAGGACCTGTTCTACCTGCAGCGCGCGATCCGCTGGGACGAGGGCGACAAGCTGTTCGACCTGTTCACCCGCACCCGCGAGATCCGCCGAGCGCTGATCCATCTCCACCAAGAGTGAGCGACAAGAAGCCTTTCTGGGTCTTCGCCTACGGCTCGCTGATGTGGAATCCGGGCTTCGCCGTGCGCGAGACGCAGGCGGCGCGGCTGCACGGCTTCCACCGCGCGTTCTGCATCTACTCCGAGCACTATCGCGGCACGCCCGAGAAGCCCGGCCTGATCCTTGGCCTGCTGGCCGGCGGCGCCTGCCGCGGCTTCGCCCATCGATTGCCCGTCAAGGACTACGACAAGGTGCGCCGCTATCTCTGGCAGCGCGAGATCGAGAATGACGGCGTGTACGTCGAGGAGACGCGGCCGATCCATCTCGCCGACGGCCGCACGGTCCAATCGCTGGTCTATCTCGCCGACCGGGCCCATCGGCAGTTCGCCGGCAAGCTGCCGCTCGCCAAGGCGCTCAAGCTGGTGCGCCAGGGAACCGGCGCCACGGGCACGAACATCGAATACGTGCGCAACACGCTTGCGCATTTGCGCGAGATCGGACTGCGCGACCGCAATCTCGAAGTGCTGGCCCGGAAGGCCGGCGCCTGACTCGCGGCCGTCCTAACGGCCGTCGAAGATCGCCTTGACGATGAAGCGCCACTCCTCGCGCGCCTGATCGGTGGTCAGGCCGAGCCGCTCGCGCAGGACGATCCAGCTCTCCGGCGCCAGCGCCATCGAGAGGGCGTTGAGCGCCCGCTCGCGCTTCTCGCCGCTCAGCCCGGTCAACTCCTCGCCGAAATACTCGGCGAGCTGCTCGCGGTTCGAGGCGTAGAGCTGGTTCACCTGCTCGCCCGCCTCCGAGGAGCGGCGCTGCAGGGTCTCGACGAAGGTCCACATCGGCAGGAGCTTCTCGTAGCGCCCGGCCCGCTGGCCGATCACGGCGGTGATGCGGTCGTCGAGCGCGCCGGCCGGCGCAGGCTGCGCCTCGCCGCGCAATCCGGTGAGCACGCGGCCGAGCACGGCGACATAGAGCTCCGCGGTGTCGGCGAAGTGCTGGAACACCGTGCGGGCCGACACGCCGGCGAGCTTGGCGATGTCGCGCACGATCGGCGCCACCTCGCCTTCCATCGCGAGCGTGAGGGTTGAAGAGACAATCGCTTCACGCGTGCGCGCGACACGATCACCACGGCCTGCCTGTTGCACCTGCGGCTGCGTAGTCGACATTTCGACGTCCATGCGGCTGATCCTCGTCCGAGCTAGCGCAAATCAGTACGCGGATTGTGGCGTGTACGTCCCCCGAAAAAAAGCCCAAAGGACAACCTGCGACGCATATACAGCGATGCGATATAAGCATCTCACGTAAGGCTCCCGTAAGGTTCATGAGACAATGACGATACAGAAATCCGTCACGCTGGCGTCGCTCGCCGCTCAAGCCATGGGCTGGATCGATCCCGTGACGAAGGCGGTCGTGCCGCCGATCCATATGGCGAGCACGTATCAGCGCGACGAAGACAACGCCTATCGTTCCGGTCGCATCTACGCGCGCGCCGACAACCCGACCTTCGACCAGGCCGAGACGACGCTCGCCGCGCTGGAGGGTGGCGCGAAAGCGCTGATCTTCTCGTCCGGCATGAGTGCCGCAACCGCGTGCTTCCTCTCCCTCGCGCCGGGCGATCACGTGATCGCGCCGAAGGTGATGTACTGGTCTCTGCGCAACTGGCTCGGCAGCTTCGCGACCGACTGGGGTCTCAAGATCGAGTTCGTGGATGCCGACAGCACGGACGCGATCGCCGCTGCCGTGAAGCCCGGCAAGACCAGGCTGGTATGGCTCGAGACGCCGGCCAATCCGACCTGGTCGGTGACCGATATCGCCGCTGCTGCGGAAATCGCGCACAAGGCGGGCGCGCTGCTCGCCGTCGACTCGACGGTGGCGACTCCGGTGCTGACGCGGCCGATCGAGCATGGCGCCGACATCGTGATGCACTCGGCCACCAAGTACCTCAACGGCCATTCCGACATCATCGCCGGCGCGCTCGTCGGTGTGCGCGACGACGAGCACTGGGCAAAGCTGCGCCTGATCCGCGCCCAGCTCGGTACCATCCTTGGCCAGACCGAGGCGTGGCTGCTGATGCGCGGCATGCGCACGCTGTTCCCGCGCGTGCAATGGGCCTGCCGCTCGGCCGAGCTGCTGGCGCAGAAGTTCGCGGAGCATCCGATGGTCGCCGAGGTGCTCTATCCCGGCCTGCCGTCGTTCGCCGGCCATGCCGTCGCGAAGAAGCAGATGAGCGGCGGCTTCAGCGGCATGCTGTCGGTGCGCGTCAAGGGCGGCGAGCGCCTCGCCATAGCGACGGCCGCGCGCGTCGAGCTGTGGAAGCGCGCGACGTCGCTGGGCGGCGTCGAGAGCCTGATCGAGCATCGCGCCAGCATCGAGGGTCCGGGCACGCCCTGCCCGTCGGACCTGCTGCGGCTCTCGGTCGGCATGGAGGATGCGGGCGACCTGTACGCCGACCTCGACCAGGCTCTGCGGCGCGCTCATAACGCCTGACCGAGCGTAAAGCCGTCGCGCTGCGGGTCGGCTGCGTCGAAGCGGAAGCGGCTCTCGCCGATGATGTGCGCGATGCCGCCGACCTCGACGATCACTGCCTTGCGCGGCCCGACGGGTGGCGCCTCGCGCAACGCCGTGCCGGTGAAGATCGCGCCGGTGCAGCTCTCGAACGCACGCTGCTCGCCCAGCCGCGCCTGGCGCCGCGCAACCTGCAGGGCGATGCGCGCCGCCACGCCGCTGCCGGTGGGGCTGCGGTCGATCTGCCGTCCGGCGAAGATGCAGACATTGCGGGTCGGCATCGACGCGCCGTCGCCGCCGTCGGTCAGGATCGTGCCGTAGAGGAAGGCGAGATCGGGCTCGTCGGGATGCTCGATCGGAACGGCTTTCGAGACAGCCTGCGCGATTTCCTCGCCGGCATCGACGACCTGGCGCATCGGCGACCTGCGCAGATCGAGGCCGATCGAATCCGCCGACAGGAAGGCGTAGAACGCGCCGCCATAGGCGATGTCGACCGTCACTGGCCCCCAGGTCGACGTCGGCGCCACGCGATCGAGCGCATAGACGAACGACGGCACGCTCTCGAAGCGCACCGAGCCGTCGGCCGCGACGGTGGCGATCACCAGGCCGCACGGGCATTGCAGCCGGACCGTCGGGCCCTTCACGCGGCCGCTCTCGACGGCCCAGCGGGCGAGCGCGATGGTCGCGTGGCCGCACATGGTGGACCAGCCCTCGTTGTGCATGAAAAGCACCGCGAGATCGGCCCCGGGATGATCGGGCTCGACCAGCAGCGCGCCATACATGCCGTCGTGACCGCGCGGCTCGAGCATCAGGCCGCGGCGCAGATTGTCGTACCGCTCGCGCGCCTCGCGCCGCTTGTCGAGCAGCGTGCGACCGGCGAGCCTCGGCCAGCCGTCGACGACGATGCGCGTCGGCTCGCCGCCGGTGTGCATCTCGACCGTGGTGATCATCCGAACACCTGCGGCAAGGCCACGCCGATGCGCTCGTTCATCATCTCGATCGAGCCGTCGGTATAGGCGGCAATCTTGGCGCCGGCGAGGTGGCGCGCCAGCGGATATTCCGCACGCAGCCCGTTGGCGCCCATCGCCTGGATACAATCGGCAATGCGCTGCACCGCCATGTCGGTCGCGAACTTCTTGGCGTAGGCTGCCGGCAGCACCGCATCCTTGCCCTCGTCGATCAGCCGCGCCGCGCGGTAGGTCAAGAGCCGCGCCGCTTCGAGATCGGTCGCGGCATCCACCAGCTTCCAGCGCACGCCCTGATGGTCGATCACCGGTTGGCCGAAGGTCTTGCGCTGCTGCGTGTAGCGTACCGCCGTCTCGAGCGAAGCCTCGAGCATGCCGCAGCACATGGCGGCGACGTAGGTGCGCGCGCCATTGATGCCGGCCAGCGCCGCCTTGAACGCCGCGCCGGGCGGATGCAGCACGGCCTCGTCCGGCGCGATATAGTCGACCAGCCGAAAGCCGCCGACGCCGATCGCGTGGCCGCCATGCAATTCGAACGGCTTCTCGCGATGGAAACCCGGCCGCTCGGCTTCGATCGCGAAACAGGCGATGCCGCGATAGCCCTGGCTCTTGTCGGTCTGTGCGTAGGCCACCGACAGTCCGGCAACGGCGGCATTGGTGATCCAGGCCTTGGCGCCGTTCAGCCTCCAGCCGCCCGGGGCGCGCTCGGCCTTCATCTCCAGCCCGCCGAAGTCGCTGCCCACCCCGGGCTCGCTGAGGCCTGCGCAGCCGATCACCTCGCCGGTCAGCATACGGGGCAGCAGGCGGGCGACGTGCGCGGGCTTGCCATCCCGGGCGAACCGCGCGCAGGCATTGTGATGATTGATCATGGCAAAGGAGAAGGCGAAGTCGGCCTTGGCGATCTCCTCGAACGCCCTGAGCTTGCAGGAGAAGGACAGGCCCCACCCGCCATGCTGCTTCGCCAGCTCGATCCGGTTCAGGCCGGCGGCGCAGGCGAGCCTGATCGTCTCGTACGGGTAGTGCCGCTCCCACTCCCAGCGCGCGGCATGCGGCGCCACGTGTTCGGCGGCGAAAGCCTTGGCCTTCGCGACCACGGCAAGTTCTTCAGGGGTCAGGGTCTCGTCCAGCATGAGGCCTCGATATCACGATTGGCGCTTGGCGGCGCCGGCGGCCGCGGTAGAATGGCGGCAACGCGGGTGTAGCTCAGGGGTAGAGCGTCGGCTTCCCAAGCCGTAGGTCGCGGGTTCAAATCCCGTCGCCCGCTCCAATTTTCTTCGGGTCGAACGCACATGGATACGGTCGTTGCGGCGCCGGTCGCGAGCGGCGATTTCGCAGCGGACGTGGCCGCCTTTTCCGCCTACTGGCGCGGAAATCCCGGAAACACCGCAAACCCCGGCAAGCAGGCCGCGCGCGATGCCCGCTACGCCTTCCTGCGCTGCCACGCTCGCACGCTCTACGACAAGCTGACCGACAACCGGCGCAAGTTCGTGCGCATCGAGCGGCTGGCCTACGAGGCGCCGGCCGTCGTGCCCGGCCTGGTGCCGACCAAAGCCCAGGTCGACGCCGAGTCCGAGAAGCGGCAGGCCGACAAGGACGGTGTCGAGATCGACCAGGGCATCCTGTTCAACCAGTTCCTCGCCGATCCCGAATGCGGCCGGCATCTCGTCCACGCCATGCTGCTGCCCCGCGAAGAGTCGTGGGACGCGCTGGCCAAGTTCCGGCGCGACGGCCGCCTCGATCTCGGCACCGCCAAGGTCGAGCGCCATGGCAAGGCCGCCGTGCTGCTCCTGTCCAATAGGCGCTTCCTCAACGCCGAGGACAACTTCACCCAGCCCGCCACTGAAATAGGCGCCGACGTCTGCATCCTCGATCCCGACAGCCAGGTCGCCGTGCTGCGTGGCGATGTCGTGCCGGAGGGGAAGTATGCCGGCCGGCGGGTGTTCAACGCCGGCATCAACCTCACGCACATCTACTACGGCAAGATCCCGTTCCTGTGGTTCCTGATCCGCGACCTGGGCTTCGTGAACAAGATGTTCCGCGGCGTCGCGAGGCCCGACGTGTCGCCCGACGAGGTATCGGGCGATTCGATCGAGAAGCTCTGGATCGCAGCGGTCGAGACCTTCGCGATCGGCGGCGGCTGCCAGATCCTGCTGGCGACCGACTTCAACATCGCCGCCCGCGATGCCTACATGACCCTGCCGGCGCGCAAGGAAGGGATCATCCCCGCGATGGCCAACCTGCGCATGGCGCGCTTCACCGGCGACCGCATCGCGCGCCAGGCGATCATGTACGAGCGCCGCATCGACTGCGATTCCGATACCGGCCGCCTGATCTGTGACGAGATCGTGCCGCCTCACGAGATGGACGCCGCGATCGAGCGCGTGGTCGAGGGGCTCACGACCTCGGGCTCGGTCGGCGCGATCGGCAACCGCCGCGCGCTGCGCCTCGCCGCCGAGCCGTTCGACCAGTTCCGCCAGTACGCCGCGCTCTACGCGCGCGAGCAGGCGCTCTGCCACTTCAGCCCGGCCCTGATCTCCAACCTCGAGAAGTTCTGGAACGCGCAAACCCGCAAGGCCTGACCGTTTACCACCGTTTTCACCGTTTTTGGCAAACCCACCGATTTTGGCGGGCCACCCACGCGGCCATGCGATCCCGAAGGCCAGGAGACCTCTGACGTTCAACAAGGATCTTTCTCTACGTTCAGTGCGATGTGGGCACATGCAACCACATAAGCACAGATGCTCGACAGCCCCCTAATATGGGCAATGGCCCCGATTTTTCGGCAAGGGGATCAGCCGTCGACTCGCGGTCCAATGCCCATAATGAGACTCGTTCGACGCGAGTTATCCACCGGCCATCAGGTCGGCGAGGTGCGGATCGGCAAGCAGTTCCGACGCGGACGCGCTGCGCACGACGCGGCCGCGGCTCAGCACGACGCCGCGGCTGGCGATGCCGAGGGCGAGGCTGGCGCGCTGCTCGCTGAGGAGCACGGCGGTGCCGTCGACGGCGATCGCGCGCAGGCGCGCGAACAGGTCGGCCACGACCACTGGCGCGAGGCCGAGGGTCGGCTCGTCGAGCAGCAGCAGGCGCGGGCGATCCATCAACGCGCGGGCGAGCGCCAGCATCTGCTGTTGGCCGCCGGACAGCAGCCACGCCCGCGCGTTGGGACGCTCGCCGAGCATCGTGAACGCGGCCAGCATCTCGTCGACCCGCCGGCGGCGCTCGATGGCCGGCAGGCGCGAGGACGCTTCGAGGTTCTCGGTGACGGTGAGGCTCGCGAACGGCCGCCGCCGTTCGGGCACGTAGCCGATACCGAGCGCGATGCGGCGTTCGACCGGCAACGCGGTCACGTCCTGGCCGAACAGCCGGACCGGCCGCGCGCTGCGGAAACCGAGGATCGTCTCCATCACGGTCGTCTTGCCGGCACCGTTCGCGCCGAGCAGGGCGACGATCTCGCCGGCGGCGACGGTTAAATCGCCGGTATCCAGAACAACCGTCATGCCGGCAGGCCGAGGAAGCTGGCGCGAACCCGCGGATCGGCGCGGACCTCGGCGGGTGTACCGCTGGCGATGACCTTGCCGCCGTCGAGGCACACCAGCCGGTCGCACACCCTCGTCAGCAGCTCGACATCGTGGTCGACGAGGATGATGCCGCGATCCCTGCGAAGTCCGCGCAGCTGGCCGGCCAGCAGGTCGCGCTCGCGGTCGGTCATGCCCGCCGCAGGCTCGTCGAGCAACAGGAAGGCCGCTCCCGTGGCCAGCGCCCGTGCCAGCCCCGCGCCGCGCGTCTCGCCCTCAATCGGCGCCTGGAAGGTGCGGCCGATGCCGCGGCGGGCGATCGCATGCGCCGCGAGGCGTTCGAGGTGCAGCGAATCGAGTGCGATGGTGCCGGAATCAGCGCGCGCCAGCCCGCTGATGGCGTTGAGCAGGGTCGTCTTGCCTGAACCGTTCGGGCCGATCAGGCCGACGATCTCGCCGCGCTCGACGGTGAAGGAGACATCGCGCAACGCCTCGACGCCGCCGAAGCGCTTGCTGACGTGATCCAGGGCGAGGCGCCGAGCGGCGGACACGGGCGCGGCCGCCAGCGGGATCGGCATCGCATCGCGACGCGTGAACAGGCCCGCCAAGCCTTCGGGCGCCCACAGCACGACGGCCAGAGTGGCGGCAGCGTAGGCGAGCAGCCAGCTTCCCTGCAGGCCGCGGAACAACTCGGGCAGCAGCACGGCCACGGCCGCCCCCAGCACGGCGCCCAGCGGATGGCGTGCGCCGCCGACCACCACCGCGGTGAGGCAGAGCAGCATGATCGAGAAGCCGGTCGCCTCGGGCGAGACGACTCCCGTCAGCGCCGCGGAGAAGCCGCCGGCAAGGCCCGCACAGGCGCCGCCGATCACGAACGCGAGGAAGCGCCACAGCGCACCGTCGACGCCGAGGCTGGCGGCGACCAGCGGCGCGTCGCGCAACAGGCGCGCCTTCTCGCCGATCGCTGCCCTGAAGACCGATGCATAGGCGATCACGGCGACGACCAGCACGAGCCACACGAGAGCCGCCAGCGTCGGGCCTTTTGGCAGACCGAGGCCGAAGCCGACCAGCCCGTTCGCGCCGCCGGTCAGGTTCTCGGCGTTCACCGCGACAAGATTGATCAGCGACGCGAGCGCCAGGGTCGCGAGCGCGAAATAGTGCGACTGCAGGCGCAACATCGGCGGCGCCGCGAGCGCTGCAACGGCGGCGGCGGCAAGCGGCGCGATGAGCAGCGCGAACGGGCCGAGCTGGGGTCCGGTGAGCGCCGTGGCGTAGGCCCCGACGCCAAACAGTGCGCCCTGCGCCAGGTTGAGCGCGCGGAGCTGGCCGAACACGATCTGGTAGCCGAGGCCCAGCAGGGCGTAGATACCGACCAAGGTGGCCAGCCGCTCGGCCATCAGGCGCGCTGCCCCAGCGGTTCGCCGAACAGGCCGCGCGGCCGCAAGGTCAGCACCAGCAGCACGGCGATGTAGAGCGCGGCGGAGGCCCAGGCGTCGCCGACTTCAGCCGAGACAAAGGTCTCGAAGATGCCGATCGCCAGCGCACCGATCAGAGCGCCGGGCACGCTGCCCCAGCCGCCCAGCGCCACCGCGATATACGCCTTGAGCATGTGGCCAGCGCCCTGGGTCGGCGTGACCAGGAACTGATGGCCCAGCAAAAAGCCCGCGATGCCGGCCAGCGCACCCGACAGCGCCAGCGAGAGCGTGACGTAGCGGCGGACGGGAATGCCGACGGCGCGCGCCATGTGGCGGTCGGCGGCGACGGCGCGCATGCGGCGGCCGACCTGCGTGCGTTCCAGCAGGAACCACAGGGCTGCCACCAGCACGGCGCCAACGATCACGATCGCCAGCGGCTGCAGGCCAAGCGGCTCGCCGGCGATCGTCACGGCGCCGCTGCCAAGGAACGGCGGCGCCGTGCGCGGGGCCGCGCCCATCGTGACGGTCAACGTCTGCTCGATGATGGCGGCGAGCGCGATGGTCGCGACGAAGGTCGCCTCGGGCGGTCGGCGGGCGAGGGGCAGGATCGCGACGTGAGCAGCCAGCACGCCGGCGCCGGCGAGAGCGAGCGCAACCAGCGGCAGCAGCAGGAAGCCCGGCAGGGCGAGCCACGACGCGAGCAGCACCGCAACCGCGCCGCCCAGCACCACGAGATCGCCATGCGCGAAGTTCACCGCGCCCGAGGCGTTGAGCGCGAGCACGAAACCCAGCGCCACCAGCGCATAGGCCATGCCCAGCGCGAGGCCGTTGAGGACGAGTTGGAAAGTGATCAGCACCGACTCAGGCGGACCGCGGACCTCCAGGTCCGCTCATGATCATGATGCTGGCCTGGAGGCCCGCGGTCCGGAAGACATGACTCAATGCTCTCTTGGCGCGTGCTTGCCCAGGATCCGCTGCAGGGTGCGGCGGTGCATGTTGAGGCGGCGGGCGGTCTCGGAGACATTGCGATCGCATTGCTCGAACACCCGCTGGATGTGCTCCCAGCGCACGCGGTCGGCCGACATCGGGTTGGAGGGCGGGGGCGGCAGCTTGCGGCCGTGGGCGGTCAGCGCCTGCTCGATGGCATCGGCGTCCGCCGGTTTGGCGAGGTAGTCGACGGCGCCCTCCTTCACGGCGGCGACGGCGGTGGCGATGTTGCCGTAGCCGGTCAGCACGACGATGCGGATGTCGGGCCGCGCCTGGCGCAGCGGGCCGACCAGCTCGAGGCCATTGCCATCGCCCAGCCGCAGGTCGAGCACGGCGAAGGCGGGCGGCTTGGCCGTCTGGGCCAGCGCCTCGGCGACCGATCCGACCGACGTCACGATGAAGCCGCGCAGCTCGAGCGCGCGCGCGATGCGGTTGCGGAATGCTGCATCATCGTCGGCGATCAGAAGCGTGCGATCCTTCGCGTTCGTCGCGCCGGCAAGGATGGGGGAGACTGGGCGGGGGGCGCCTGTGTCACTCATGGCCTCTCCTTGTTGGGCATTTTGTCGCTATGTAGCCTTGAAGACGGGGTTTGGCCAGCGCACGACGACTGCTGCCCCACTCTCGCGGACACTGCGATTACCAAAACTCACCGAGGCGCCGGTTCGTTCCAATAGTGTTTTCGCGATGAAAACACCCAATCCCATGTGGCCCTCGACGCCTTGACGGGTCGAGATGAAGGGCGTGCCGAGCTCGTCCAGCAGGGCCTCCGAAAAGCCCGGCCCGTCATCCGAAACCTCCACCTCCGACCATTCCGTCGTCCAGCGCGTGGCGATCAGGACCTCGGCGTTGGCGAACGAAACGGCATTCTGAACGATGTTCCCGATGCCCTGCAGGATCTCCGGGCTGCGCAGCTGGATCGGTGCGGTGGTCGGCACGCCCTCGCCAATCGGTCCGGATTCGAACGTAATGACGATCCCCTCGCGCTTGTAATTCTGCGCCGCCGCCTCGATCAGCGCCGGCAGTGGTACCAGGACATACTGGTCCGACACGTCCTGCGCCGGATCGACGGTGAGGCGCGCCAGGATCGAACGGCAGCGGTCGGACTCGGCGACCAGCAGCTCGACATCCTCGCGCAGCGGATCGTCCGGCTCGACCTCGCGCAGCATCTCCTTGGTGACCACGGCGATGGTCGACAGCGGCGAGCCGAGCTCGTGGGCGGCCGCGGCGGCGAGCGCCCCGAGGGCCGACATGCGCTGCTCTTGGGCCAACGCCCCCTGCGCGGCGAGCAGCGCGTCGTTCATCTGGCGCGCCTCCTCGGCGAGCCGCCAGCCGTAGAGCGTGACCAGCAGCGTCGTTAGCGTGAGGCCCGCCCACACGCCCGCCTGGTAGATGTCGGGCAGGTCGGGCGGGATGCCGGTCCAGGGCAGCGGCTGGTGCAGCACGCCCAGCAGGCCGATCGACACGATGGTGAGCAGCGACAGCGCGATGTTGCTGGCGAGCGAAAGAATCGTGGCGCCGATCGCGACCGGCGCCATCAGCAGGAGCGCGAAGGGATTGATCAGGCCGCCGGTGAGATAGAGCAGCACCGCGAGCTGCACGATGTCGAAGGCGAGGAAAATGGTCGCCTCGCGATCGTCGATGCGCGCCGAGGATGGACGGCCGAGGCTGACGGCCAGGTTGAGCAGCGCCGACAGCGCGATCGTGCCGCCGACCGGCAGCAGGGGAATGGTGAAGCCCAACCCCCAGTGCACGGTCGCGGCGGTGAACACCTGCCCGGTGACCGCGGCCCAACGGATCAACACCAGGGTGCGGAGACGAACGCCGCCGCGCGGCGGCAGGCCCGGGCTGGCCGTGGCCAGAGGGGCGGCTTCAGCAGGCGACGAGGAAAGCTCGGCGCGCTGGGCCACCGGTCACTCCTCGAGCATGAGGTGCTTGCGATGCACCGTGATGAACAGCGGGATCTTGCGCTGCTTCTTGCGGTCGGGCGGCTCTTTGATCAGGCGGCCGATCTCGCCGAGGATCAACCCGGTGATGGTCGGCAACGGCAGCTCGCGCGCCTCGTTCAGCTTCACCCAGCGGACGTCGCCCATCTCGTGCGACGGGCGGATCTCGCCCGTCGTATCCTCGGCGCGGGCCATGAAGAAGCGCGCGTTGAAGCGGCGCGGCCGGCCGGGCGGCGTGACCGCCCGCGCGATCAGGTCGAGGCTGTCGAGCGCCGGCGCCATGCCCTGGTCGAGGAAACCCTTCCAGTGCTCGCCATAGTCCTTCTTCAGCACGCCGTTCTTGAGGGGCTTGCCGAGGATCAGGCCGGTCTCCTCGAAGGTCTCGCGCACCGCGGCGACGCCCAGCGCCTTCGCGCGCTGCTCGGAGGCGGCCTTCAGCAGGCGCGCCTTCACATGACGGTCGAGCGGCGTGGCGATCGGGATGTGCGCGTCGGCCGGATCGACCCGGCCCCCCGGGAACACGTAGCGATTGGGCATGAAGGCCGACTTGGCGGCGCGGCAGCCCATCAGCACCTCGGGCGTCTTGCCCTTCATCCGCACCAGGATCAGCGTCGCCGCATCGCGCGGCCGCATGTAGGGGTACTTCTCCTCGACCTTCTCGACGGGCCGTTCTTGGCCGGGCTTCAGGGCCCCGGATGGGATGTCGCCGTGGACATAGCCTTTGTCAGTGCCGCGCACGACAGCGCCGGCGGGAATACGCGGTTTGGTCATGAGGCACCATAAAACACCTTCTCCTCTCCCCCGCTAGGGGGAGAGGTTGGGAGAGGGGTTACGCCCGTCGCTTCCCCCTCTCCTCGCCTCTCCCCCTAGCGGGGGAGAGGAACATGAGTCTTAGAACGACCACCCCACCGGGGTATCCGGGCGGAAGACCACGATGCTCTTGTTGCCACCGGGCACCTCGACCTTTTCCGGCGCGTCGAGCGGCTTGGCCTGGAGCGTGATGCGCTCCTCGTTTACGGGCAGGCCGTAGAAGCGCGGGCCGTTCAGGGAGGCGAAGGCCTCGAGCTTGTCGAGGGCGTTCTCCTCCATGAAGACCTGGGCATAGACCTGCATCGCCACCGGGGCGTTGAACACGCCGGCGCAGCCGCAGGCGCATTCCTTGGTGTCGGCGGTATGGGGCGCCGTGTCGGTGCCGAGGAAGAATTGCGGGCTGCCGGAGGTCGCCGCCTTGCGCAGGGCGAGACGGTGCTCCTCGCGCTTGGCGATCGGCAGGCAATAGAGGTGCGGACGGATGCCGCCCTTGAAAAGGGCATTGCGGTTGTAGCTCAAGTGATGCGGCGTGATCGTGCCGCCCAACCGGCCCGGATGGGCCTCGACGAACTGCACCCCCTCGCGCGTGGTGATGTGCTCCAGCACGACCTTCAGGCCCTGGTGCTGTTTGATCAGCGGCGCCAGCACGCGGTCGAGGAACACCGCCTCGCGGTCGAAGATGTCGACCTCGGGATCGGTCACCTCGCCATGGACCAGGAGCGGCATGCCCGCCTTCTCCATCGCCTCGAGGCCGCCGGCGATCGCGTCCATCGAGGTGACGCCGTGGGCGCTGTTGGTCGTGGCGTGCGCGGGATAGAGCTTGGCCGCGACCCACACCCCCTCGCTCTTGCCCCGCGCCAGCTCGGCCGGGTCGGCGCCGTCGGTCAGGTAGCAGGTCATCAGCGGCTCGAACTTGAGCCCGGCCGGAACCGCTCTGCGGATTCGTTCGCGATACGAGGCGGCCTCGGCGACCTTGGTCACCGGCGGCACCAGGTTCGGCATGATGATGCCGCGGGCGAACTGGCGCGCCGTATGAATCGCGCAGGCCGCCAGCATCGGCCCGTCGCGCAGATGGACGTGCCAGTCGTCGGGGCGGCGGATCGACAGCGTTGTGGGAATGGCCATCCCGCGTTTCTACGCTTGCTCCCGCACCCCCTCCAATGTTGATTGCGGGCATGACCGATCTCAAAGAGGCGATCGCCTACGCCCAGTCCATCGAGTCCAAGTGGGCGGCCGACATGAAGATGCCCGACGGGCAGTTCGTGATGACCGCCGATTCGAACGAGAGTTTCCCGGACAACGAGATCCTGGGGCCGGTGACGCCGCGCGGCGGGCATTCGGGCATGGTCTATCGCGCCGGCAAGCTGCTGGCCGAATGGGGCGACACGTCCCGCGCGGACATGACCTTCAGCGTGGCCAAAAGCTTCCTGTCGCTGCTGGCCGGTCTTGCGCTGGGTGACGGGCTGATCAAGAGCCTCGACGACAAGGTCGGCTTCGAGGAGGACCAGAATCGCGACATCACCTGGCGCCATCTGCTGACCCAGACCAGCGAATGGTCGGGCACGCTGTTCGGCAAGGAGGATCGCATCGACCACAACCGCGTGGTCGGCCTGCAGGTCGCCGAAGCGCCCAAGGGCACGCGCCGCGCCATGAAGAAGCCGGGCAGCTATTACGAATACAACGACGTGCGCGTGAACCGGCTGTCGCTGTCGCTGCTGCAGCTGTTCAAGGAGCCGCTGCCCTCGGTGCTGAAGCGGCGGATCATGGATCCGATCGGCGCGTCGAGCGGCTGGAAGTGGGACGGCTATCGCAATTCGACCGTGAAGATCGACGGCAAGGACATGGTCTCGGTCCCGGGCGGCGGCCACTGGGGCGGCGGCATCGTGATCTCCGCAAAGGACCTCGCGCTGATGGGCCTGCTGGTCGCGCAGGGCGGCGCCTGGAACGGCCAGCAGATCCTGCCCAAGGGCTGGACGCAGGAGCTGGTCAAGCCCTGCCCGGTCGCGCCGTTCTACGGTTTGATGTGGTGGCTCAACACCGACCGCCGGCAGTTCGCGGCGGCCTCGGAGAGGAGCTACTTCGCGTTCGGCTGGGGCAGCCACATCGTGTGGATCGATCCCGACAACGATCTCGTGACGGTGCTGCGTTGGGTCGACCGCAAGAAGGCCGGTGGGTTCGTCGAACGTCTTCTGGGGGCAGTCACAAAGTGAGTCTCGACTACTCTGCCGTCCCGCGCATGCCGGACGGCCGCACCGCGCTCGAGCACATCGAAGCCGTCGCCGCCACCTCCAGGGCCGTCAAAGTCCCCATGGGAAATGGCGGCCGGCAGATGTGGCACGTCTGGGGCGAAGGCTCGGGCAAGCCGACCCTGCTGCTGTTCCACGGCGGCTCGGGCTCGTGGATCCACTGGATCAGGAACGTCCAGCCGCTATCGCAGCACTTCGAAGTCTATGCCGCCGACATGCCGGGCCTGGGCGACAGCGATCCGCCCAACGACGTGAAGGACATCTGGTCGGTGACCGACTGCGTCGAGCATGCGGTGAGGGAGCTGCTGCCCAACGACCGCCAGTTCTTCCTCACCGGCTTCTCGTTCGGCGGCATGGTGTCGGGCCATCTCTCGACGCGGATGCCGGACCGCATCAAGCGGATCGTGTTCGTCGGCGCGGGCGGGCTGAAGGCCACGCGCAAGCCGACCGAGAAGCTGCACAAGCTGCTGCCCTCGATGCCGGCCCAGGTGCTGGCCGACGAGGCGCGGCGCAATCTCGAGCTCCTGATGCTGCACGACCCGAAGAACGTCGATGGAGTCGCCATCCACATGCAGATCATGAACACCACGCGCGCCAAGACCCGCAGCCGCGATATGGGCATCGCCGGCGCCTTGTCGAAGGTTCTGCCGCAGGTGAAGACGCCGTTCACGGGCATCTGGGGCGAGTTCGATTCGACGACCTATCCCTACATCCAGGAGCGCATCGACCTCTTCACCGCCCTGCAGCCGGACTTTCAGATGCATGTCATCCCCGGCGCCGGTCACTGGGTCGCCTATGAGGCGGCGGACGCGTTCAACAAGAAACTGATCGAGGTCTTGCGTTAGTGTCATCCCGAGCGCAGCGAGGAATCTTTAAGGCCATGAGAAAGGATCCCTCGCTTCGCTCGGGATGACACCGTTTCAGGTAATAGAGAGGTAATTGCGGTTGCCGCCTCGAGGAGTCACCCTTGGCGGCATGAAAACCGAAATCACCGAGATCGCCGACAGGATCTACCGCCTCTCGACGTTCGTGCCGCAGGTCGGGCCGACCGGCTTCACCTTCAACCAGTTCCTGATCGATGCCGAGGAACCGGTGCTGTTCCACTACGGCCATCGCGCAATGTTCCCGCTGATCTCCGCCGCGGTGGCGAGCGTGGTGCCGCTCGACAAGCTGCGCTGGACGGCGTGCAGCCACATCGAGGGCGACGAATCGGGCGCGATCAACGAATGGCTGGCGGCCGCGCCCAACGCCACGCCGATGCACGGCCTGACCGGCGTCCGCATCTGGGTCACCGACATGGCCAACCGCGCGCCGCGGGCGCTGAACAACGACGAGGCGGTCGATCTGGGCGGCAAGCGCGTGCGCTGGCTCGACACGCCGCACGTGCCGCACAACTGGGACGCCGGCCTGATCTACGAGGAGACGACCGGCACGCTGTTCAGCAGCGACCTCTTCACCCAGGTCGGTCCCTGTGCGGCGACGACGAGCGGCGACATCGTCGATGCCGCGATCAAGACCGAACAGGCGATCCCCTTCATGCCCAGCACGCCGCAGGCCGAGCCGACTTTGCGCCGGCTGGCGGCACTCGCGCCCAAGACCATCGCACTGATGCACGGTCCGAGCTTCACGGGCGATGGCGCCGCCGCGCTCAACGCGCTGGCCGATCACTACGCCAGCAAGCGCGACTGAGTCACAGCGAGGCCTGGAACGCCGCCACGGCCCGGCTGGCCTGGCGGGCGCGATGGGACAGCATCGTGAAGTCGCGCTCGGGCAGCGGCCAGTCGAGCCGGCGCAGGCGGCCGGTCTTGACGCGCGCTTCCGCCGCGAGATCGGAGACGGCCGTGACC
The DNA here is from genome assembly GCA_035293665.1 of Reyranella sp. Lineage (GTDB taxonomy): Bacteria > Pseudomonadota > Alphaproteobacteria > Reyranellales > Reyranellaceae > Reyranella. The sequence continues at coordinate 152,614 of DATGMK010000033.1, forward strand.
AGCCCTCCGGTCTCCGCCGCCTCCAGCACCGCGCCGTTGGAGGGAAGCTCGAGCCGCACGCGCAAGGAGTCGAACGCGATCTTCGAGCGCGTGAGCCCGGCAATGGCGTGGTCGCGCGTGCCCGAGCCGCGCTCGCGCAGCACCCAGGTCGCCGCCTCGAGATCCCTCCGCGTGACGCGCCGTTTCGCGAGCGGATGATCGGCGGCGACGTACAGGCTGATCCGGTCACGAGCGACGACCTTGCTGGCGAGCAGGGGCTCATTCACCGCGCCTTCGACGAAGCCGAGATCCGCCTCGCCGTTGAGCACCAGCGCCACCGCCTGCGTGGTGTTGCCGACCGCGAGGTCGAGATGGATGTTGGGATGCGCCGCGGCGAACCGGGCCATCCGGCGCGGCAGCCAGTAGGTCGCGACGGTCTGGCTGGCGGCAATCCGCACCTCGCCACGCGCCAGCCCGGCGAGGTCGTCGAACACGCGCTGCGCCTCTTCCATACGGGCGATCACGGCGCGCGCCTCGGGCAGGAACACCTTGCCGGCCGCGGTCAGCTCGAGATGGCGGCCCACCCGGTCGAACAGGCGCGTCGCATGCCGCTCCTCCAGCGCCGCGATGGCGGCGCTCACCGCCGGCTGCGTCAAATGAAGCCGCTCGGCGGCCCGCGTCATGCTGAGCGTCTCGGCGACGACAATGAAGGCGCGGAGCTGCTCGAAGGTCATTCCATAAATTTCATCTATCGAATGGCAAAGTTCAATCGATTGGACCTTTGTTACATTCATGACCAGCTTCCCGCCGTGAAAGCCCTGCAATCGCTCCGCGCGCTGGCGCCCGGTCTGACCCTTTCGATCGCTGTCGCCGGCGCGTCGGTGTTCGCCGAGCGAATCGAAACCCATTGGATGGGCAAGGCCTGGCTCGAGGCATTGGTGATCGCGATCCTGCTGGGCGCCATTGTCCGCACCCTCTGGACCCCGCCCAAACAGTTCGATCGCGGCATCCGCTGCGCCGCCAAGACGATGCTGGAGCTCGCCATCGTGCTAATGGGCGCCACGGTCAGCTTCGGCGCGATCTTCGCCGCCGGCATGCCGCTTCTGGTTTCCATCGTCCTGACCGTGATCGGCTCGATCGCGGTGAGCTTCGCCCTCGGCCGCAGCCTTGGCCTGAACCGCAAGATGGCCCTGCTCGTGGCGTGCGGAAACGCAATCTGCGGCAACAGCGCCATCGCCGCTGTGGCGGCCGTGATCGACGCCGACAGCGACGACATCGCGACCTCGATCGCCTTCACCGCCGTTCTTGGCATCGGCGTGGTCGTCGCCCTGCCCTTCCTCGCGGCTGCGCTGCATCTCAGCCCCGCCGCCGGCGGCATCCTCGCGGGGCTGACCGTCTATGCCGTGCCGCAGGTGCTGGCCGCCGCCGGGCCGATGGGCAGCGTCGCCATCCAGGTCGGCACGCTGGTCAAGCTCGTGCGGGTGCTGATGCTGGGGCCGATCGTCACCGGCCTGTCGCTGCTCATGGCGCGCCACCGCGTCGTGCCGGCCGCGCCGAAGCCTAATAGGCGCGTGCCGGCCGGCCTGGTGCCAGCCTTCATCCTCGCGTTCCTGGCGCTCGCCACCGTCCATTCGCTCGGTCTGCTGCCGGACCTCGTGGTGCGGCCCGCGCACGTGGCCAGCGGCCTGCTGACCGTGCTGGCGATGGCCGGCCTCGGCCTCGGCGTCGATCTGCGCAGCGTCTCGGCCGCCGGCCCGCGTGTCGTGATCGTGGTGACGGCCTCGCTGCTGCTGCTCGGCACCACCGCTTACGCGGTCCTTCGGATGACCGGCCTGGCCTAGCTCAGGGGGCCGACTTCAGGCCGAGCGACGCGAGGTAGCTCCAGCGCACCGTAGCGTTGGGGAGCCGCACACCTTCGAGATATTGCGCCATCGCCTGCTCGATCGCGGATCCCGATGGCTTCGCCTGCGTGCGGCCGTCGGCATAGGCGGCAATCTCGTCCCACTGCTCGGGCTTGTGGATCGACACCACGGTCGATGACGTGTCGAGGTTCTTGTAGGTCCAGAACGACCAGCCGATGCCGTGCGCCTCGTGCAGCTTGCGAAACTCGGCGTTCCATTCGTCGGTCAACTCGCCGGTCTCGCCGAGGAACAAGGGCACATTGTAGCGGTTCGAGAAGTTGAGATGGCGCTGGATCGAATCGCGCCGCGTGCTCGCCCAGAACGAATGGTAGGTGTAGGCGAGGTTCGGCGCGAACGGCGGGCCGAACATGTCGAAGCTCGAACTCCATTGCCCTGCCGCCAGGATCGCCACGCGTCCGGGATCGACCGAACGGATCGCAGAGGTGATCCGCTTGTAGAACGGCTCGAGGCGCGGATTGAGCGTCGCGACGTCGTGATACGGCGCGATCGGCTCGTTGAGCAGGTCGTAGCCCAGGATGGTCGGATCGCCGGCGTAGCGTTTCGCGATCGCCTGCCACAGCTTCACCGTGAGGTCACGGTCGCGCGGCACGTAGAACATCAGCGGATAGCCCGGCCCATCGTCGTGGTTGATGCCGGTCTGGCCGCCCGGTGCCGCATGCAGGTCGGGGATGACATGGAGTCCCGCTGCCCTTGCCCAGCCGATCACGCGGTCGAGCAGCGCCCAGCCCGGCCCCTCGATCGCGCCCTCTTCGGTCATGAACAGGTCCCAGTGCAGCGGAATTCGGATGGTGTTGAAGCCGACCGACTTGATGAAGCGGATGTCGTCCTCGCCGATATAGCGCTCGCGGTACTCGGTCCAGAACACCCTGGCGCGGTCGGGCCCGAGCAGGCGATCGAACGCCGCGAAAATCTGGCGCGGCGACTTCGCCACCTCGAACTTGAACATGTAGCCTTCGGGCATCAGCCAGTTGCCGAGGCTGATGCCCCTGATGTGCAGGACGCTGCCGTCGGGCGCGATGAAGTTCTTGCCCTCGGTGTGCACCAGCCGGCTCTCGGCGAAAGCCGGCGCGGCGAGCGCCAGCACCATCATCAAGGCAGCGAGCAGCAAACGCATGACGCCACTGTAACAGACGCCTATGGTCGGGCCGCATGATTCTCGCCGCCCTGGCCCTGCCGTTTGCCGTCGTCGCGATCGTCCTGCTGATCCAGCGTCTCCGTGTTCCGGCGTTCCTCGCCGTGATGGCCACGGTGGTGGCCTATGGCATCGCCACCCAGATGACCTTCCAGTCGATCGGCAAGGCGTTCGGCCTGGGCTTCGTCGCGGCGCTCGAGCAGACCGGCCTGCTGGTGATGGCGGGCGCGCTGGCCGGCCGCCTGCTGCTCAAGCAACCGCTGCCCGGCCCCGCCGCGGCCATCGCGGGCGCGCTCGCGGGCCTCGGCGGCTCGGCCTCGGGTGCGCTGGCGCTGCTCCAGCCGGCCGGCCGCGCCATCGGCCTCGCCCTCACCTTGCTCGCCGCGCACGGCTTGGTGGCGCCCTCGCCGCTCGCGGTCGCCGCGGCGTCGGTCATGCACGCCGACATCGCGATCATGCTCCGGATCGCCGTGCCCGTTGCGATCGCCGCCGCTGCGGTCGGCTGGCGGTTGTTCGCACGCAGGGATGGCGAACGCGGCAGCCTCTCGCTCGGCTGGCTCGCGATCGCGATCCCGATCGCGCTGCTGGTCGTGCAATCGATCGCGCAGATGCCGAGCGAACCGCTGGGCAAGGGCGGCGCGCGCGAGTTCTATACCGGCATCAGCAAGCCGTTGGTGCTCGCCGTGCTGGCCATCGCGCTTGCCATTCCATTGTCGCGCCGCTGGCAGCCGGCCTTGCTGGCCGACACGAGCTGGGCGCCGCTGCTGCTGACGGTCGGCGCCGCCGGCGGCTTCGCGCGCGTGCTGGACGAGACCGGCATGGCCGAATTGCTGGCCGAATACGTGCTCGATCCGCGCCTCGGCCTGCTCGCGCCGTTCCTCGCTGCGGCGACGGTGAAGACCTTGCAGGGCAACTCGCTCAGCGCGGTGCTCACCGCCACCGGCATGGTCGAGCCGATGCTGCCCGCGCTCGGTCTCGACAGTCCGACCGGCCGCGCGCTCGCCGCGGCAGCCGCCGGCGCCGGCTCGATCGCAATCTGCCACGTCAATGATCCGTTCTTCTGGATCGCCACGCACATGGCCGGCGTCACGCCCGCGCGCGGCCTGCGCCTGGTCGGCCTCGGCAGCGCGGTGCTCGCGCTCGTCGCGCTGCTCCTGCTCGCGCTGCTGCGCCTCGTGCTTTAGCCTGCGATCCAATGAATTCGCCGGAGGAAGCGCGGGCGGAAGAACGTCCCGCTGTGCGAGCGCTGCTGCGCAACGCCGATTTCATGCGGCTGTGGCTGGTCGGCGCCTTCGCCAATGCCATGCGCTGGCTCGAGACCCTGGCGTCGGGATTGTTCGCCTACGAGGTCACCGGCTCGGCGCTGGCGGTCGCGGGCGTCGTCGCGGCGCGGCAGCTGCCGCAGCTCTTCTTCGGCGCCTTCGCGGGCGCGGTCTCGGAGGCGGTCGATCGCAAGCTGATCGTGATGCTGGCGCTGGTCTTGCCGGCGAGCATCTCGACCGTCCTGGCGACGCTGGCCACCACCGGGCATCTCGAGCTCTGGCACATCGCGATCGGCAATCTCGCCGCCGGCACGATGTGGTCGACCGAGATGTCGACACGGCGGCGCATGGTCGGCGAGTCGGCCGGCCCGCACATCATCCAGGCGATCGCGCTCGATTCCTCGACCAACGCGGCGACCCGCATGATCGGCCCGCTGATGGGGGGCTTCGTCTTCGAATGGCTCGGCATGCGCGGCGTCTACACCGTGACGGCTCTGGTGCAGTTCGCCGGCGCCTTCGCCCTGGCCGGGCTGGTGCATCACCAGGTGACGCGGCGCCTGATGGTCGCGCGCATCCCGGCCGACATCGTCGACGGCCTGCGCTTTGCCCGGACCAAGCCGATCATCCTGCTGGTCTACGGCGTCACCATCGTCACCAACGCGTTCGCCTTCTCCTACTCGGGTCTCGTGGCGCCCCTGGGACTGGGTGCCTTCCAGGTCTCGCCCGGCCTAGTCGGGCTGCTGGCCGCCGGAGAGCCGCTCGGGGCGCTGATCGGCGGCACACTGATCGCGACCGGCCTGATGCGCATGGACCGCCGGCTCATGTTCGCCGGCGGCGCCTCGTTCTTCATGGTGATGCTGCTGATCGCCGCCGCCTCGCCTTACTATTGGCTGGCGCTCGGCGTGCTGATCATGGGCGGCTTCGGCACCGCCGGCTTCGGCAACATGCAGACCACCCTGATGCTGACCGAGGCGCCGATCGAGGTGCGGTCGCGGCTGATGGGCATCGTCACGGTCTGCATCGGCACCGGCCCGCTCGGCGTTCTGGCCGCCGGCGCATTGGCGCGCGAACTGGGACCGCGCGGCGCAATCCTGACGATGGCGACACTCGGCCTCGCAGCGACGCTCGTCCTGGTGCTCGCGCTGCGCCGCCGCTGAGGTCTACTCTCTCCGCATGACCCTCGCCCCAGTCCCGGAACCACTCGACCCGGAGCGCTATCGCACGGCCTCGGCGCACTACGAACACGGGCGGGTCCCCTATGCGCCAGCGCTCATTCAGCGTGTCGCCGAAGCTGTCGATCTTCGCCCTCAGCATCGCGTGCTCGATCTCGGCTGCGGGCCGGGGCCGCTGGCCCGCCGCTTCGCTCCGCTCGCCCGAGAGGTTGTCGCCATGGACCCCACGCCGGAGATGCTGAGCGCGGCGCGCGCGCTGGCCGGCGGGATCGCAAACATCCGCTTCGTCGCGGGCAGCTCCTACGATCTCGGCCCGGGGCTCGGACGGTTCCATTTGGTCGTCATGGGCCGCTCCTTCCACTGGATGGATCGGGTGGATACGTTGAAGCGCCTTGACGGTCTGATCGAGCCCGCGGGCGCCATCGCGTTGTTCGCGGACTCGGCGCCCGCCGTGCCGGCAAATGCCTGGCGCAAGACCTGGCAGGACATCTGCGCGCGCTACGAGCCCAGGAACGGCGCCCATCGCAGCGATCCCAATTGGATTCGCCACGAGGCGATCCTGCTCGACTCGCCCTTCGCGCGGCTGGAACGCTTCGGCGTGGTCGAACGCCGTGCGCTGGATGTCGAGACGCTTGTTGAGCGGACACTGTCGATGGGCTCCACGTCGCCCTCGCACCTCGGCGAGAAGGGCACGGCCGCCATCGCCGCGGATATCCGGTCCGCGCTTGGAGGCCTGAGCGAGGAAGTGGTCGAGACCTCCGCCCTCGTCGCATGGCGACCCTGATCAGGTCCTGAGCAGCAGCTTGCCCGCGACATGCCGGCCTTCGAGCTGGCGATGCATCTCGGCGGCCTCGGCAAGCGGGAAGACCCCTTCGATCGGCACCTTGAGCCAGCCCTCGCTCAGGCCTGCGAGGCAGAGCGCCACGCCCGCATCCCATTCCGGCGAGCTTTGGTCGATATGGCCCAGATGCATGCGCGTGAAGGTCTGCGAGCGCGGCAGGATACGCTCACGGATGTTCTTCAAGGGCTGACCCTCGGCCTCGCCGATGCTGATGATATGGCCCAGCATGCGCACCACGCCGAAGGTGCGGTCGAGCATGGTGGCGCCGTAGGAATCGATCGCGAGGTCGACGCCCTTGCCTTTGGTGAAATCGAGGACTGCTTTCTCGAAATCCTCGGTGGCCGTGTTGACCACGCGCGCGGCGCCGTACTCCAGGGCCCGCTTCTCCTTGCCGGCGGTGCCGGTGGTGCCGATCACCCGGAAGCCCGCCTTGACCGCGAGTTGGGTCACCATCAGTCCGACGCCGCCGCCAATGGCATTGACCAGTACCGTGCTGCCCGGCTTCAGCCGGCCATGGATGGTGTAGAGCATGTGGTAGGCGGTCAGCGCCTGGATCGGAAACGCGGCGCCGACGTCCAGACCGACGCCGTCGGGCAGCTTGATCAGGCCGGCGGCACCGGCGATGCATTTCTCGGCATAGCCGCCGCCCTTCTCGGGGAAGGTCGCGACCCGGTCGCCGACTTCGACATTGGCGACGCCCGCCCCGAGCCGCGACACCATCCCCGCGACCTCGAAGCCCAGCACCATCGGATAGGTCATAGCGTGCGGGTAGATGCCCTGGCGCACCTGCGTATCGGCCCAGTTGCAGCCCGAATAGGCCACGTCGATCACGACCTCGCCTGCACCCGGCACCGGGTCGGGCACCTCGGCCAACACCAGCTGCTCGGGGCCGCCGGTGGCATGGATCACGACTGCTTTCACGTTTCTCTCCCGTACAACCCGGCAAGCCTTTGCAACTTTCGTGCAAGGTTCGTGGCATGACGCTTGCTGCGCTATCCCGTCATCCGCGTAGGAGGTCGTCATGGATATCGGCGTGTTCATCCCGATCGGCAACAATGGCTGGCTGATCTCGACCACCTCGCCGCAATACATGCCGACCTTCGAGCTCAACAAGCAGATCGTGCTCAAGGCCGAGCACTACGGCCTCGACTTCGCCCTGTCGATGATCAAGCTGCGCGGCTTCGGCGGGCAGAGCGAGTTCTGGGACCACAATCTCGAATCCTTCACCCTGATGGCCGGATTGGCGGCGGTCACCAAGAACATCCAGCTCTATGCCTCGGTCGCCGTGCTGACGATCCCGCCGGCGATCGTCGCGCGCATGGCGGCGACCATCGATTCGATCTCGGGCGGGCGATTCGGCGTCAACATTGTCTCGGGCTGGGCGAAGATGGAATACGAGCAGATGGGCCTATGGCCGGGCGAGCAGCACTTCGCCAAGCGCTACGACTACAGCACGGAGTACGTCACCGTCCTGCGCGAACTATGGGAGAAGGGCTCGTCGGACTTCAAGGGCGAGTACTTCAAGATGGACGACTGCAAGCTCTCACCGCGGCCGCAGGCCGACATGAAGATCGTCTGCGCGGGACAAAGCCCACGCGGCATGGAGTTCGGCGCGACCTACGGCAACTACAACTTCACCTTGGGCAAGGGCGTCAATACGCCGACTGCGCACGCACCGACCAACCTTGCCATGCTCGAGGCGTCGAAAAAGACTGGCCGCGACGTCGGCAATTACGTGTTGATGATGGTGATCGCCGACGAGACCGACGAGGCAGCGATGGCCAAGTGGAAGCACTACAACGACGGCGCCGACATGGGTGCGCTCGCCTGGATGGCGGGCGAGGCCAATTCCGATCCCAACGCTTCCGACGGCGGCACGGCCAAGCGCATTTCGGCCCCCGAGGGCGCGATCAATTTCAACATGGGCACGCTGGTCGGCTCCTACGCCTCCGTGGCGAAGATGCTCGACGAATGCGCAACGGTGCCCGCGACCAAGGGGATCATGCTGACCTTCGACGACTTCCTGATCGGCATGGAGCAGTTCGGCCAGCGCATCCAGCCGCTGATGAAGACCCGGGCGGATCGGCTCAAAGTCGCCGCGTAGTCGTCTTGCCGGACCGCGAGCGTCCCGCCCGCTCATACGCGCATGTGAATGCGCTCCATCATGAAGCGGGCGGGACGCCCGCGGTCCGGCAAAATTACTCCAACACAATCCGTGGGAAGTGGAACGACACCACCCAGTTCGGCACGTCGACGGTCGAGCTGATGCGCAGGTCTGCGCAGACGCTGCACAGCATGGAGGCGTCGACCGACGCGTAACCGTAGCGGTTGCTACTCCGCCGCGCTGGCGGGCCGCGCGGGATGGTGGCGGTTGACCGGCTTGGGCAGGCCGAGATTGCCGCGCAGGGTGGTCGATTCGTATTCCGTGCGGAACAGGCCGCGGCGCTGCAACTCGGGGATCACGCCGTCGACGAAGTCCCTGAGCGAGCCCGGCAGCCAGGCCGGCATGACGTTGAAGCCGTCGGCCGCGCCGTCCCGGAACCAGTGCTCCATCTCGTCGGCGACCTGGGACGGCGTGCCGATCGACAGCACGTGGCCGCGCGGGCCGGCATTGGCGAGGCAGAGCTGCCAAAAGGTGAGCTTGTCGCGCCTGGCCTGCTCGAGCAGGAGGCGCTGGCGGCTGAGCGGCCCGTTGGTGTCGGGCATCTCCGGCACCGGTCCGTCGAGCGGCAGCTTGTCGAGGTCGTGCACGCCGATCGTGTGCTCCAGCACGGCGATGCCGACCGGGACCTGGATCAGCGACTGCAGGTACTCGAACTTCTCCTGCGCCTCCGACGCAGTCGGCGCGACCACGGGATAAAAGCCCGGCATCACGCGGACCTCGTCCGAGGAGCGGCCGAAGCGCGGCAGGCGGTTGTGGACGTCGGCGTAGAACTCCTTCGCCTGCTCGAACGTGGTCTGCGCGGTGAACACGATCTCGGCAAGGCGAGCGGCGACGTCGCGCCCGGTGCCCGAGGCGCCGGCCTGCACCAGGATCGGCCGGCCCTGCGGCGAGGGCGGAACGTTGAGCGGCCCGCGCACCTGGAAGTGCTTCCCCTTGTGGTTCAGCACATGCATTTTCTTCGTGTCGTAGAAGACGCCCGACTCCTTGTCGCGGATGAAGGCGTCCTCGTCCCACGAATCCCACAGCCCCTGCACCACCTCGGCGAACTCGATCGCGCGCTCGTAGCGGTCGCCGTGGCTCATGTGCTGCTCGCGGCTGTAGTTCAGCGCATCCTGCTCGTTGTTCGAGGTGACGAGGTTCCAGCCGGCGCGGCCGCCGCTGATCGCATCGAGCGAGGCGAACTGGCGGGCGAGCGTGTAGGGCTCGTTGAAGGTCGTGGTCGAGGTGGCGACGAAGCCGAGGTTCTTCGTCACCGCAGCCAGCGCCGACAGGATGGTCATCGGCTCGAACTTGACCACCTTGCCCATGCGGCCGCGCGCATCGGGGCTGCCCTCGAGATCGACCGCGGCGCTGTCGGCCAGGAAGAGGAAATCCATCTTGCCGCGCTCGGCGAGCTGCGCGGTCTCGACCATGTCGGCGAAGCGGACGCCCGAATGGTAGTGCGCCTCGGGATGCCGCCAGGCTGCGACGTGCTGGCCGGTCTCGTGCACGAAGGCGCCGAGATGCATCATGCGTTTGGACATGAGCCCAAGTCTCGCTCTTTTGCTGGGGGCGCGCCACTCCGTGGCGCGGCCCCAGCGAAGACTATTCCGCGGCGAGGACTTCCAGCTTGGCCAGCTCCTCGGCGATCTGCACCGCGTTCCAGGCGGCCCCCTTCAACAACTGGTCGCCGGCCACGAACAGGGCGAGGCCGTTCGGGTTGGAGAGGTCACGGCGGATGCGGCCGACATGCACGTCGAGATCGCCGCTCGCCTCGATTGGCATCGGGAAGTGGTTGGCTGCCGGATCGTCGACGATCTTCACGCCCGGCGCCCGGCTCAGGATCGCCCGGGCCTCCTCGGGCGACATCGGCGCCTCGAGCTCCAGCACGATCGATTCCGAATGCGCGCGCAGCACCGGCACGCGGATGCAGGTCGGCACGATCGGCAGGTCGGGCGCGTGGAACATCTTGCGGGTCTCCTCGACCACCTTGTTCTCTTCCTCGTTGTAGCCGTTCTCGGCCATCCTGGTGTTGTGCGAGAAGACGTTGAAGGCGATCTGGTGCGGGAACACCGAATGGGTGATCTCCTTGCCCTCGGCGAATTCGTGCGTCTGGTCCTCGAGCTCGCGCATCGCCGCGGCGCCGGCGCCCGACGCCGACTGGTAGGTCGACACGACGATGCGGCGGACGCCGACCGCCCGATGGATCGGCCACACCGCCACGGCGAGGATCGCCGCCGTGCAGTTCGGGTTGGCAATCACGCCCTTGTGGCGGCGCAGGTCGCCCGGGTTCACCTCGGGCACGACCAGCGGCGTGTCGGGGTCCATGCGAAAGGCCGACGAGTTGTCGATCACCACCGCGCCCGCGGCCCTGGCGGCCGGGATGAACTCGCGGCTGCGCGTGGCGCCGGCCGAGAAGAAGGCGATGTCGACGCCCTTGAAGGCGTCCGCGGCCAGCTCCTCGACAGGGTGCGGCGTGCCTTTGAACTCGAGGGTCTTGCCAACCGAGCGCGTGGACGCCAGCAGCTTCAGGCCGGCAACGGGGAAATTGCGGCGTTCGAGAACGCGCAGGATCTCGACGCCGACGGCGCCGGTCGCGCCGACCACGGCAATATTCTGAGGCCTCATGTCCCTTGCTTTCGATGGGCAAAAACGCTGGCCGACATTTAATCCGGCCCTATGATGGGCACAACCAGAACAGGCCTAATAGCCTGCGATAAATGGGCTAAGGGAGCTGACGTCTTGAGGCGCCATGTATAGCTACATCGCCCGCAGACTGGCATTCGGCGCGCTCACCGTGATCGGCGTGTCGATCATGGTGTTCGTCATCATGCGCATCCTGCCCGGCGACCCTCTGGTGGCGATCTTCGGGATGGAGGGCTTCACCAAGCTCACCGAGGCGCAGCGCGCCGCCTACATGCACGACCTCGGCCTCAGCGATCCGCTCTGGGCCCAATATCTCGCTTGGGCGAAGTCGATCGTGCAGGGCGACTGGGGCCACTCCTTCTTCCGCGCCGAGAGCGTCGCCGACATGCTGATGCGGCGCGGGCCGATCACCGCCGAGATCGCCCTCCTGTCAGTGATCATCTCCTGGCTGGTCGGCATCCCGGTGGCGATCGTGAGCGCCCTCAAGCCGAACAGCACCGCCGACAGCGCCGCCCGCTTCCTCAGCATCCTGTTCCTCGCCGTGCCGGGCTTCTGGGTCGGCATGCTGATCGTGCTGGGGCTGTTGTTCTGGTTCGGCTATCGCGCGCCGCTCACCGGCTCGGGCCTGTTCGCCGATCCCCGGGCCAATTTCGAGTTGGTGATCGGCCCCGCGGTCGTGCTGGGCCTCGGCCAGGCCGCCTACATCGCCCGCATGGGCCGCTCGGCCTTGCTCGAGGTGATCCGGGAAGACTATGTCCGCACCGCCCGCGCCAAGGGGTTGAACGGCAGGCTGGTGATCGCCTGGCATGCGCTCCCCAACGCGCTGCTGCCGGTGATCACTCTGTCGGGCGTGCTGATGGGCCTGGTGCTGGCGGGCTCGGTGCCGGTCGAGCGGGCCTTCGCGACACCGGGCCTGGGTTTCGCGATGTACATCGCCGTGAGCGAGCGCGACATCTTCGTGATGCAGAACTTGGTGTTCCTCTACGCCACGGTGTTCGTGGCGCTGAACATCGCCATCGACGTGACGATCGCCTTCCTCGATCCCCGGATTCGCCTGCGATGACCGCGATCACCCAGCCGCTCTCCCCCTCGCGCTGGCGCGTTGCCTGGCACGGCATCGCCATGCTGTTCCGCCGCGCGCCGCTCTCGGCCTTCTGGGGCATCGTCGCGGCGCTGATCGTGGCCATGGCGATCGCGGCGCCGGCCATCGCGCCCTACCCGCCGCTCAAGGCCGACTTCCGCGCCATGCAGAAGCCGCCGTCGGAGAAGCATTGGTTCGGCACCGACCAGGTCGGCCGCGACACGCTCTCCCGCGTGATCCACGGCAGCCGCACCTCGCTCACCGTGGCGTTCGGCGCGGTGCTGTTCGGCACCACGGTCGGCGCGCTGTGGGGTCTGGCCTGCGGCTATTTCGGCGGCCGCTTCGACATGGCGAGCCAGCGCGCGATCGAGTTCCTGCAATCCTTCCCCGACCTCATATTGGCGATGGCCATCGCCATGGCGCTGGGCGGCGGCCTGGCGACGGTGATCGTGGCGATCGCCATCACCCGCATCCCCTTCGGCGGGCGGGTGATCCGCTCGGTCGTGCTGTCGCTCAAGGAGATGCAGTATGTCGAGGCGGCGCGCGGCATCGGCGCCAGCCACACCCGCCTGATGTTCCGCCATATCCTGCCGCAATGCGTAGCGCCCTACCTGATCCTCGCCACCACCCATCTCGGCGTCGCGATCGTTATCGAGGCCTCGCTCGGCTTCCTGGGAGTCGGCATCCCGCCGCCCGAGCCGACCTGGGGCAACATGCTGTCCGACGCCCTGAACGCAGGCCTGGTGCCGCCGTGGTGGTTGGTGCTGTTCCCCGGCGTGGCGATCACCCTCACCGTCCTCGCCTTCAACCTGCTGGGCGACGGCATCCGCGACCTGCTCGACCCGCGGCTGCGCGGCTCGGTGTAGGCCGACTTCCCACGTTTCCCACGTCCGTGGGAAACGTAAAACGCCGGCCCGCGTGCATTTCAAGCGATTCTTCCCAGAGTCTGCACCACCCTCCTCCCCGTTTTTACCCGGGTAAATTCCGGCTGCTTGAACTTCAGCCGCATCGTCTCATGTCTCAGCGACCGAGATTCCGGAGGGAGACTCATGCCTGTCCTCACCATTCAGCTGGAAAAGGGTCGCCCGCTGGAGATGAAGCGAGCACTCGCCGAGGCCGTGACCACGGCAGTCGCAGGGTCTCTCGACGTGCCGGCCGACTGGGTCACCCTCATCATCGACGAGGTCGAGCGCGAGAACTGGTCGGTCGGCGGCCGACTGCAGCTCGACAAGCTCGGCCCCGGCTACGGCAGGGACGGTGTGGCCACCTAGACTAGCCGCATCGGTCCCGACCAACTGACCACCTCTTCCTGAGGAGCGAGCGCAGCGAGCGTCTCGAAGGATGGCTGCAGGCGAGGTGCGCGTGCCCACCCTTCGAGACGCGGCCCTTTCGGCCGCTCCTCAGGGTGAGGTGGGCGGGTTCGTTCGGTCGCTGCTCGTGGCGAAATTATTGCGCCGCCAGCGGAAACTTCACGCCGCCGTCGTGGAGATGGCAGGCCGCGACGTGGCCCGAGACGACCTCGCGCAGCGGCGGGACCTCGACCTTGCAGCGGGGCATGGCGTAGGGGCAGCGGGCGTGGAAGTGGCAGCCGGGCGGCGGGTTGATCGGGCTCGGCACATCGCCGGTCAGGATCACACGCTTGCGGGCGCGCGCGGACGCTTTCGGAATGGGAACGGCCGACAGCAGCGCTTCGGTGTAGGGATGCAGCGGCATCTCGAACAGGCTCTTGCGGTCGGTCATCTCGACGATGCGGCCGAGATACATCACCGCGACGCGGTGGCTGATGTGCTCGACCACCGCGAGATCGTGCGCCACGAAGAGATAGGACAGGCCGAACTCGTCCTGCAGGTCCATCAGGAGGTTGATGATCTGCGCCTGAATCGAGACATCGAGCGCCGATACCGGCTCGTCGCCGACGATCAGGTCGGGGTTGAGCGCGAGCGCCCGGGCAATGCCGATGCGCTGGCGTTGGCCGCCCGAGAATTCGTGCGGGTAGCGCGACACCGATTCCGGCCGCAGGCCGACGCGATCGAACAACTTGGCGACACGCTCGCGCCGCTCCGGTTGCGTGCCGACATCGTGTACCACCATCGGTTCGCCGACGATCTCGCCCGCCGTCATGCGCGGGTTCAGCGACGCATAGGGATCCTGATAGATCATCTGCATGCGCCGCCGATAAGGCAGCAGCCGCTCGCCCTCGAGATGGGTGATGTCCTCGCCCGCGACCTTCACCGTGCCGGCGGTCGGCTCGAGCAGGCGCAGAAGCGTGCGCCCAACCGTCGACTTGCCGCAGCCGCTCTCCCCCACGAGGCCCAGCGTCTCGCCCTTGGCGATGGTGAACGACACGCCGTCGACCGCATAGACATGGCCCGACACCTTGGAGAACACGCCCTTGTAGATCGGGAAGTGCTTCTTGAGGTCGGTCACCTCGAGCAGCGGGCTCATGCGGGATTCCAGCAGGCGATGAGGTGACCGGGCCGATGCTCCTCGAGCGGCGGCACGGACTCGCGGCATTGCTCGGTCGCCTTGCCGCAGCGCGGCGCGAAGCTGCAGCCCTGCGGGAGGTTGAACAGCGACGGCACCATGCCCTTGATCTCGTTCAAGCGCGTGCGGCGGGCGCCGCTGCGGGCAACCTCATCGAGATGCGGGATCGAGCCCAGCAGTCCCTCGGTGTAGGGATGGCCGGGCGCATCGAACAGGACCGCAGCCGGCGCCTCCTCGACCTTGCGGCCGGCATACATCACCACCACGCGGTCGGCATTCTCCGCCACCACGCCCATGTCGTGGGTGATCAGGATGATCGCCGTGCCGGTCGTCTCCTGCAGCTCGCGCATCAGGTCGAGGATCTGCGCCTGGATGGTGACGTCGAGCGCGGTGGTCGGCTCGTCGGCGATCAGCACCTTGGGATTGCAGGAGAGCGCCATGGCGATCATCACGCGCTGGCGCATGCCGCCCGAGAGCTGGTGCGGATAGGCGTGCGCGCGCTTCTCCGGCTCGGGGATGTAGACGCGGCGCAGCATCTCGACGGCGCGGTTCCACGCCTCCTTGCGCGACAGGCCCTGGTGCAACGCGACGGCCTCGGCGATCTGCCCGCCGACCGTGTAGAGCGGGTTGAGCGAGGTCATCGGCTCCTGGAAGATCATCGAGATCTCGTTGCCGCGCACGCGCTCCATCTCGGGCTCGGCGAGATCGAGGAGGTTCTTGCCGTTGAAACGGATCTGCCCGCCGACGATGCGCCCGGGAGGGTTCGCCACCAGGCGCAGGATCGAGAGTGCCGACACGCTCTTGCCGCACCCCGATTCGCCGACGACGCCAAGAGTCTCGCCGGGCTTCAGCGAATAGCTCACGCCATCGACGGCCCGCACGGTGCCAACGGCCGTGAAGAAGTGGGTCTGCAGCCCGTCGACCTCCAGCACTGCCGGATTCACGCGAGACTCCCTGAAACCACCCGTGTTATTTCTTGGTCCATGAAGATGGACGAACCATCTGAGCACATTGTGCGGGGCCTGCAAAAGGCCAAATGGGAGGTAGGGCCATGGACAAGCGTCAGGAGCGTGCCCGCGTAAACCGTCGTCAGTTCGTCACAGGCAGCTCGGCCGCGTTGGGGGCCACGGTATTCGGCATGCCGCTGTGGGCGCTCGCCGAAGGCGTGCCCAACGAGTTCGACGGCAGCAAATTCCAGCTCAAGGCGCCGGAGCCCAACCCGAAGTCGGGCGGCGTCCTGAAATACGCCATCACCTCGCGCCCGCCGCACTTCGACTTCCACCAATCCGGCACGATCAACAGCCTGGGCAGCCAGGCTTGCATGTTCGACAACCTGATCCGACGCGACCCGCGCGATTCGGGCAAGACCATCATTCCCGACCTGGCGCACAGCTGGGAGATCGCCAAGGACGGCAAGACCTATACCTTCCACCTGCGCGAGGGCGTGCAGTTCAGCGACGGCGCGGACTTCACGTCGGAGGACGTGAAGGCGACCTACGACCGCATCTGCAAGCCGCCGCAGGGCGTGATGATTCCGCGCTCGTCGCTGTTCACCACGGTCAGCGAGATCCAGGCGCCGGACAAGAAGACGGTGATCTTCAAGCTCTCCGAGCCCCGGCCCGCCGCCTTCATGATGGCGGCCTTCGCCTCGGGCTGGAACGGCATCGTCCGCAAGAAGACGCTGGAGGACAACCAGTACAACCTGCGCCGCGTCGTCGACATCCCCGGCACCGGGCCGTTCAGGAGCAAGCGCCGCGTCGAGAACGAAGTCTGGGTGATGGAGAAGAACGCCAACTACTGGAACAAGGGCCTGCCCTATCTCGACGGCATCGAGTTCTATCACGCCCTGCCGTTCTCGCCCGAGCTGGGCTCGGCGATCCTCAGCAACCGCGTCGACTATGCCCGCATCTGCGATCCGGTGACGGCGCGCAAGGCCAAGGCGACATCCGGCATGTCGGTGGCGCAATTCAACCAGAGCGTCATCCAGGGCACCTGGATGAACGGCAAGAAGAAGCCGCTCGACGATCCGCGGGTGCGTCGCGCCCTCCACTTGAGTCTCGACCGGCCGGTGCTGATCGACGTCGTCAAGGATGTCACGCCGATGAGGGTGGGCGGATTCCTCTATCCGTTCTCCGACGTCGCCACGCCGATCGAGCAGCTCAAGAAGCGGCTGGGCTATCAGGACGACACGACCGCCGCGCTCAAGGAAGCCAAGGCACTGCTGGCGGCCGCGGGCTACGGTAGCGGCATCAAGCAGCCGCTCGACTTCATGGTGCGCGAGGTCGCGAGCTTCAAGCTGTGGGCGCAGGCCATCCAGGCGATGCTGCAGCAGGGGCTCGGCATCGAGACCAAGCTGCGCACCGTCGTGGAGTCGGTGTGGTTCGACGACGTCAAGTCGGGCAACTACGACCTGGCGATCGGCGCGGTCGTGTCGACGCTGCTCGACCCGTCGGATTACTTCAACGCCTGGTACAAGAAAGACGGGCCGCAGAACTACGGCTTCTGGGACAACAAGACCTTCAACGAGCTCTTGCCGCAGATCGACAGCGAGGTCGACGCCCAGAAGCGCCTTGCCCTGATCCGCAAGGCCGAGGATGCGATGGAGCAGGACCCGCCCGTGCTGCCGGTCGCCTGGGAGCAAATCATCGACATCTATTACAACTACGTGAAGGGCCACAATCCGAAGGAATACTTCGGCATCTACGATTGCGTGCGCTTCGACACGTTCTGGCTCGACAAGGCGTAGCCTGATTGAGCGGCGCTCGCCACTCTTCTGGGGAGCTGTTGGCGCCTTACGCTGAGGGGTCATGACCCCCGCGCCACCTCCTCCGCAAGGTAGGGCAATCGCATATGAGCCCGGCCTTCCCCCGTCTGCGGGGGAAGGTGGCCCGAAGGGCCGGAAGGGGGTCATGGCTTCGTCGTCGAGCGTGCGAAGACGATCACCAGGTACGGCACATTCGTCATTTCGCCGGCGGCCCCCCATCCGGCGCTGCGCGCCACCTTCCCCCGCAGACGGGGGAAGGCATGACGTTTGGCTCCCGCGCCCATATGCGATTGCCCTACCCGAAGACGGGGGAGGGCGTGCTCGTCTACCCCTTCGCCGCGAGGTCGATGGCACGGCGGTACATGGTCATTGCGGCTTCCGGAGTGTTGTAGCCGGCGTGGCTCGTCAGAGTGACGTTGTCGGCCTTGAGCAATGGCTCCTCCGACGACGGCGGCTCCTTGCCGAACACGTCGGTGGCGTAGTGGCCGACCTGGCCCGACTTCAGCGCGTCGAGCAGCGCCGGCTGGTCCACCACGCCGGCGCGGGCGGTGTTGATCACGATCACGCCGCGCTTGGTCTTCGCAATCCGCTCGCGGCTCAGGAAGCCGCGCGTCTGGTCGTTCAGGCCGAGATGCAGGCTGACGATGTCGGCTTTGGCCAGCAGCTCGTCGATCGGCACCGTGCCCGGCTTGGGCGTGCGGTTGTAGGCCAGCACGTTCAAGCCGATGCCGTTGGCGAGCCGCGCCATCTCACTGCCGATGCCGCCGAGACCAACGATGCCCAGCACCTTGCCGCGCAATTCCATGCCCTGCATCGGCCGCCAGCCGCCGCCGCGAACGATGGTGTGCATGGTGGCGATGTGGCGGGCGGCAGCGAAGACCAGGCCCATCGCATGCTCGGCCACCGTGGTGTCGCCGTAGCCCGAGATGGTCGAGACCTTGATGCCGAGCTTCCGCGCGGCGGCGATGTCGACGAAGCTCGCCGCACCGGTGCCGAGGAAGACGATGTGCTTCAGCCCCGTGCACTTCTCCAAAGTCGGCGCGCTGAAGTAGGTCGCATCGTTTATCACCGTGTCGTAGCCCGCCTGCCTGGCCGGGACATCCTTCTCGTCGACCGGACCCATGTTTATGGCGACTGGGATATCCTGGGGTCCGTGGACGCGCTTCCAGACCTTGTCGATGTCGGGCGTCGAATCAATGAACAGCGTCTTGGGCACCGCGATCCTCCAGCTGAGGACCGCCTTCTAGCACGGGACCGATGGTCGACGGATAGCGCCGGCCGTTCAGCACGGCGCCGATGAAGGTCGGCCGCACGGCGTAACGGTAGAGCGGCAGCAGGACGGCGATGGTGGCGCCGAGCGCGATGAAGATCTTGAGGAGCGGCGGCAGCGGCACGTCGCGCAGCAGCAGCTGGAAGGCGATGATCACCGGCATGTGGACGATGTAGAGGAAATACGAGGAATCGCAGAGGTAGCGGCGCCAGGCGCTGTGATCGCCGAGGTAGCGCAGGAACAGGCCGGCAACGCCCAGGATCAGCAGCCACATGTCGACCGCGTGCACCGCGCGGATCACATAGAACTTCACCGCAGGGTCGATTGGCAGGTCGTAGCTGTAGCGATAGGCGACACTCGCCGCCAGAGCCAGAGCCGAGTAGAGCCAAGCGCGGCGCGGCAGCACGTCGAGCAGATCGCTCTCGAGGAACAGCAGCCAGCCGAAGGCAAACGGCACCGCATAGACCGCGACGATGCGGAACACCGGTACGAAGCCCGGCGGATCCTCGATCCAGGGATTGGGCATCAGCAGCTGCGCGGCGAACGACGGCACCGCCAGGATCAGCGGTGCCCACGGCGACTGCACGGCGGCGCGGAAGGCCTGCATCGCCATCTTGCGCATCCGCGCCGACAGCACCAGCGGGACCACGGCGAGGGCGGCCACGCCAAGGATGTAGAGCAGGATCAGGTATTCGAGGAACCACAGGTGCAGCGGGCTGGCGAACATGAGCACATAGCCGGACGTGAAACCTGCGATCGTGCGATCGAGCCCGACCAACGCAATACCCGCGAGGAAGATCACCAGCGGCCACACCACGATCCAGCCGACCACGAACGGGACGCCGATGCGCATGAAACGGTTCCACGCGGCGCGGCGGAAACCGTAGCGGGCGATCAGCAGCGCGGTGAAGAAGCCGGCCATCGCGTAGAAGATCGGCATCCGGAAGACGTGGATCACGCTGATCGACCAGTCGAGCAGGCGCGTCTGCTCGGCCTGCTTCCACGGCCAGCCGCCGTTGGGCGAATAGGCCACGACCGAGTGGAGGTAGATGCCGAGGAACATCATCGCGGCGCGCAAGGCGTCCAGAGCGTGATAGCGGCGCATCGTCGTCTCCCCGCGCAGGTTTGCGCTGGACAAGCCTTCTACGCCTCACTACCTTGTTTTGCAAGGTACCATGCTTAACACGAGAGTGCAGTCGCTGTGACAGATTCGCTGCTGGTGCAATTGCGCAAGGGCGTGCTCGACATGTGCGTGCTGGCGATGCTGGCGCAGCAGGACGGCTACGCCTACGACATCGCAAGCCGGCTGGCGCAGGACATCGGCATGGGCGAAGGCACGATCTATCCGCTGATGCGGCGCATGCAGGCCGACGGCCTGGTCAAGACCTATCTCGAGGAGTCGAGCAGCGGGCCGCCGCGCAAATACTACCAGCTGACGCGCGCGGGCCATGCCGCGCTCGCCGCACAGCGCACCGAGTGGAACAGCTTCGTAGCGTCGGTCGCCCGGGTGCTGGCCGACAATCCATCGTCCGCGAGAGCCGCCGGAGGGGCACGATGACCCAAGACGAATTCCTGTCGATCCTGCACGAGCGCCTGCGCGGCCTGCCGGAAGGCGAGATCGAGGAGCTGATGGACGACTATGCCAGCCACTTCGCCGAGGGCATGGCCGAGGGCCGCAGCGAGGCGGAGATCGCCGCCGCGCTCGGCGATCCGGTGCGGCTGGCGCGCGAGCTGCGCGCCGAAGCGGGCCTGCGCCGCTGGGAGAGTGCGCGGACGCCAGCCAACTTCTACACGGCGATGATCGGCTTCCTGGCGCTGATCGCGGTCGACTTCGTGTTCCTGCTGCCGCTCCTGGGCGCGCTGGCGCTGGCCGGGCTGATCATCGGCCTGGTCATGCTCGCCCTCTGCCTCGCCGGGCTGGGACTGATCGCCAGGCTGTTCAGCTTCGACCATGGCCTGTCGGCGCATTACCTGGCGCGGATCAGCAGCGGCATCGGCCTGCTCGGGCTCGGCATCGGCGGCGGCGCGCTGCTGCTGGTGGCGGTCGACTTCGTGCTGCGCCTGCTCGCCCGCTTCGCGCGGCTCCATTACACGCTGCTCGAGCGCGGCGACGCGCGCTGAGCGAGGAGGACCGTCATGCCCCGCATCCTCGTCCGAATCGCCGTCGGCGGACTCACCGTCGGCGTCGTCTCGCTGGCAATCGCCTGGGCGATCGCCGGCCGTGACCTGCGAACCATGATCGCCGAGGAGCGCCTGGGATGGCGCTCCTGCGGCGACGACGCCGTCGTTGCCGCCGCCGGTCCCGAGCGCCGTCTGCCCTGGACCGGCGGCGACACGATCGAGGTCGTGACGCCCGTGCCGCTCACGCTGATCGCGAGCGATGGCGGCGACGTCGTCCTGCGCGGCGCGCCCGATACGATCGCCCATCTCCGGCTGCGCGGCGGCAGGCTGTTCTCCTGCGGCCGGCCCGGGGCGGGGCCGGTCGACATCGAGCTGCCGGCCCGCGCGCTGCGCCACGTCCGCATCTCGGGGGCGGGCGCCGTCACGCTGGAGAAGCTCAGCCAGCGCGAGCTCGGCCTCGCCATCAGCGGCAGCGGCGACATACAGGCGCAGGGCACGGTCGAGCGCGTGTCGGCCGACATCTCGGGCTCGGGCAATGTCCGGCTGGCCGACCTCGCGTTGAAACGCCTCAGGACGAAGATCTCGGGCAGCGGCCGGGTCGAGGCCGGCCCGACCGACGAAGCGGACATCCATCTCTCCGGCGCCGGCACGGTCAGGCTGCTGACCCGGCCGGCCGCGCTGCACACCAAGGTCTCCGGCGCCGGTCGCATTATCCAACCCTCGGTCGAATCCGCGGACAAGAAATGATGCGCGTCCTGCAATCTGTTGTCGCGGGAGCGTTCTGCCTGCTGGCGATGCCGTCGTTCGCGGCGGGCTTCCGCTTCATCAGCATTCCTTCCGATACCGAAGGATCCGCGATCACCGGCGCCCTGTGGTACGCGGTGCAAGCGGGGCCCTATGTCCTGCCCGTCACGAAGGATTGCCCGCTCGGCGGCAAGCACCCGCTGATCGTCGTCTCGCACGGCCGGGGCGGTAACGCGCTCGGCCATCACGACACCGCCGAGGCGCTGGCCGATGCCGGCTTCATCGTCGCCGCCATCAACCATCCAGGCGATACGTTCTCCGACAAGAGCCGCATCGACGAGCTTTCGGTGTATGTCTCGCGGCCGGCGGACATCAAGCGACTGATCGACTATATGGGGGGCGCCTCGCCGGCGGCCTCGTTCATCGATCCAGCGCGCATCGGCTTCTTCGGCTTCTCGCGCGGCGGCTATACCGGGCTCGCCGTCATCGGCGCCGACGCTGACTGGGCGACCGCCATCGCCTATTGCGGCGACCGGCAGACGCGCCCCTGCCGGCAAATCCGCGCGAAGGAATTCCCGGGACCGATTCACCACGACCCGCGCATCAAGGCCGCCGTCGTCGCCGACCCGCTCGCGATCTTCTTCACTGCCCCGTCGGTCGCGTCGATCAAGGTGCCGGTGCAGCTCTGGGCCTCGGAGCTGGGCGGCGACGGCGTGTTCCTGAGGGACGTGGCGCCGCTCGACACCTACCTCAAGGGGCCGCACGAATTCCACGTCGCGCGGAATGCCGGACACTTCGCCTTCTTCCTCTGCCCGCCTGAAGTGGCGCACAACGCTCCCGAGGTCTGCACCGATCGACGTGGCTTCGACCGCGCGGCCTTTCACAAGGAATTCAACGCCGCCGCGGTCAAATTCCTTCAGGCCAATTTGCGGTAACTGTCAGCGCTTCTCGTTCAGCACACGCCAGACCTTCTCAGGGGTGACCGGCATGTCGATGTGGCGGACACCGAGCGCGTCGACCACGGCATTCATCACCGACGGCAGCGCGCCGGCGCAGCCCGCCTCGCCGCAGCCCTTAACGCCCAGCCGGTTGGTCTTGCATGGCACCGAGTGGTTCTCGACCGAGAAGCCCGGCGCGTCGGTCGCGCGCGGCAGGGCGTAGTCCATGTAGGAGCCGGTGATCGGCTGGCCCTGCTCGTCGAACCGCGCATGCTCCATCAGGGCCTGGCCGATGCCCTGCACCACGCCGCCATGCGCCTGGCCCGCGGTCAGCATCGGATTGATGACCGTGCCGAAGTCGTTGACCATGAAGTACCGCACCACCTCGACCGTGCCGGTGTCCGGATCGATCTCGACCTCGGCGACATGACAGCCGTTGGGGAACGAAAACGGCGGATTGTCGGAGATGTGGCTGACATCGAGCGACTGCGGGATGTCGGGCGGAAGCTTCAGCCCTTTGTGCAGCTTCTCCGCCAGCTCGAGGATGGTGATGCCGCGATCGGTGCCGGCTATCACGAATCGGCCCCGATGGAATTCGATGTCGACCACGGCCGCCTCGAGCACGTGCGCGGCGATCTGCTTGCCCTGCTCGATCAGCTTGTCGCCCGCCTCGAGGAAGGCCTGGCTCGCGACCAGCGCCGACTTCGAGCCGCCGGTGCCGCCGCCGACCTTGAGCTGATCCGAATCGCCCTGCAGCAGGCGGAAGCGCGGCACGGGAATGCCGAGCTTCTCGCCCAGCACCTGGGCGAACGGCGTGGCGTGGCCCTGGCCGTAGTCGAGCGTGCCCGACAGCATGGTGATGCTGCCGTCCTCCTCGAAGCGGATGCCGCCATATTCCTTGCTCGGCGGGCCGGTGACCTCGAGATACTGGCCGATGCCGCGGCCGCGCAGCTTGCCGCGCTTGGCGCTCTCGGCCTTGCGCACCTCGAACCCGTCCCAGTCGGCGGCCGCGAGCGCCTTGTCGAGCACGGTGGTAAACTCGCCCGAATCGTAGTTCATGTCCGACGGCGCCTTGTAGGGCATGGCGCCGGGCTTGATGTGGTTGCGCCGCCGCAGCTCGGCGCGGTCGATGCCCATCTCGCGCGCGGCGGTGTCGATCAGCCGCTCCATGAAGTAGTTGGCCTCGGGCCGGCCGGCGCCGCGATAGGCCGCGATCGGGGTGGTATTGGTGAACACGACCTTCGAGTTCACCTCCATCGCCGGCGTCGCATAGACGTCGATCAGGTTCTTCACCGCATTGGTCGTGGCCGGCATCGGCGGATAGATGTAGGCGCCGGCATTGCCGGTGCCGCTGAGCCGCACCGCCAGAAAACGGCCGTCCTTGTCGAGCGCCAGCTCGGCAACGCGCTGGTGATCGCGGCCATGATGGTCGCTCAGGAAGCTCTCCGAGCGCTCGTCGGTCCACTTCACCGGCCGGCCGAGCTTCTTCGCGGCCAGTAGCAGCGGGCCGTACTCGGGATAGACCTGGCTCTTCATGCCGAACGAGCCGCCGACATTGCCGGTCAGCACGCGCACCTTGTCGGGCGTGGTGCGGAGCACGTCCTTGGCGAGGCTGCCGCGCAGGCCAATCACGCCCTGGCAGCCGACGCGCAGCACCCAGCGGCCATCCTCGACATTGCCGATCGCCGAGCGCGGCTCCATCGGGTTGACGACGATGCGATTGGACCGGATCTCCAGCCGCGTGACGTGCGCGGCCTGGGCGAAGGCCTTCTTCACCGCCTCGGCGTCGCCATAGTGGAAGTCGATCGCGACGTTGCCCGGCGCGTCGTCATGGATCTGCGGCGCGTCGGCAGCCAGCGCCTGCGCGGGCGTGGTGACCGCCGGCAGCTCCTCGATGTCGAGCTCGACGGTCTCGGCCGCGTCCTTCGCCTGCACCGCCGTCTCGGCGACGACACAGGCGACCACCTCGCCGACATAGCGCACGCGGTCCTTGGCCAGCGAATGGCGCGGCGGCGTCTTCATCGGCGAGCCGTCGCGCTGCGGGATGTTCATGCCGCACTTCATCGGCCCGAAGCCTGCCGCCTCGAGATCGGCGTAGGTCAGGATCGCCAGGACGCCCGGCATCTTTGCTGCGGCTTTGGAGTCGATGCCCTTGAGGATGCCGTGCGCGATCTTGCTGCGGACCATCACCGCGTAGGCCTGGCCCGGCAGGTTCTGGTCGTCCGTGTAGCTGCCCTTGCCGCGCAGGAGAGTGGGATCCTCCAGGCGCGACACCGGCTGGCCGACCCCGAACTTGGTGAGCGCAAGGGCAGTATCGTCGAACGAATCCATAAGAACTCTCCAACTCAAAAAACTCCCTCCCCCGCAGGGGGAGGGTTGGGGAGGGGGACTCGTCGGTCGAGATATCCCCCTCCCTGCCCTCCCCCTCCGGGGGAGGGAAATGAAGGGCTACTTCAGAGGTGAATAGTTCGTCGGGA
Organism: Reyranella sp.; assembly: GCA_035293665.1. GTDB lineage: Bacteria > Pseudomonadota > Alphaproteobacteria > Reyranellales > Reyranellaceae > Reyranella. Next base: position 177,590 of record DATGMK010000033.1, read on the forward strand.
TCAGCAGAGTCGACTCCATCGCCTGCAGCTTCGCCGGGCCCTTGGCGAGATAGGCTTGCCACGCCGGATCCTTCATGGCGTCCGAGCGCGCCTTGAAACGCTCCTCGAGGTTCTTGTAGCGCCACAGGTGGATCCACTCGTTGGGCTGCGGGAACTCGCCGGTCCAGGCGCCCCAGATCGGCGAATACTTCTCGCGAGCCGCCTGCACTTCCTTGAAATCCTTGCCGTACTGCTGCGCCCCGCCGAGGTTGCAGCGATAGATGCGCATCTCGTAAACGTTCCCGGTGGTGCCATCGCTCGGCTTGATGTCGACCACCGCGTTCATCAGCCGCAGGTCCTGGCGCACCAGGCAGGTCTTCACGATCGGCACGTACTTCTCGGTCCAGTCCTTGTTCTTCTGCAGCTCGGCGCGCAGCCGCGTGCGCTCCTCGTAGCTGTCGTACTTCCAGAGATGCCAGATCTGGTTCAGGGCGCCGAACTCCGAATACCAGTAGCCGTGGTTGACGCCGTAATTGTTGCCGCGCGCCGGCCGGCCGATCGTCTCGGCGGCCTTGAGGTACTCCGGCATCTTGCCGGGGATGAGCGTGTAGGTGCGAAGCTCGTAGACCATCTCGGATTTCCCCTATTAAGGATGCGGATTCTTCGGCGGATGCGCCTTGACCGCTTCCTCGTTGATGTCGGCGCCCCAGCCAGGCCGGTTCGGCACGATCAGCTCGCCATTCTGGATGACCGGCGGATGGGTGACCAGATCGTCCTTCCAAGGCACGTCGTCGATATCGATTTCCATGATACGGAAGTTCGGCATGGCGGCGCACAGATTGGCGCTCATCAAGGTCGACATGTGGCCGTAGAAGTTGTGCGGCGCGCAGTTTATCTCGTAGGCCTCGGCCATGGTCGAGATCTTGTAGCCCTCGGCGAGCCCGTTCCACGGCACGTCGATGATCGACACGTCGATCGAGCGGTTCTCGAAGAACGGCCGGAACTGGCGCCGGGTGAACAGCGATTCGCAGGAGGCGATCGGCATCGGTGCGCGGTCGCGGATCAGGCGCAGGCCCTCGGGATCGTACGAATCGATCTCCAGCCAGAAGAGGTTGTACGGTTCGCAGGCGCGCGCGACCTTGATGTAGCCCTCGGTTTTGAAGTTGAAATTGGTGTCGAGCAGGATGCCCATGTCCGGTCCTGCGCCCTGGCGGAACGCCGCCAGCCCGTCGCGAATCGCCGCGAGCGTCGGGCCGTCGGCATTGAGCTCGGGCCCGCCCGGCGTGCGGCCGAAGCCCGGCTGGTACATGTTCGGCGGGTCGAGGTCGAAGCGGAAGATGTTGGTCTTGAGCGCCTTGAAGCCGCGTTCCTTCACGTGCTTGCCGAGCTTCACCAGATCGTCGAGCGACCGCACCGGCTCGACCTTCATCACGTCGGCGTTGCGGAAGCGGTAGCTGCCGCAGTGCGACCAGTAGAGCGGCAGCCGCTCGCGTACCTTGCCGCCGAACAGCTCGTACACCGGCACGCCGAGCGACTTGGCCTTCACATCGAGCAGCGCGTTCTCGATCGCCGCCATCGCCTGCTGGTTGATGCCGCCCGGCGCCTGGCGGGTGATGGCGTACTGCATCGACATGATGCGCTCGACCGCCCGCGGGTTCTCGCCGATCAGTCCCGCGGCCATGCGGCGGATGACGGCGGTGATGCCGGCGCTGCCATAGCCCTCGTTGTATTCCGATCAGCCGACGATGCCGTCGTCGGTGGTGATCTTGATGAACGAGAAATCGCGCCAGCCGGCGTCGCAATGCAGGTCCTCGATCTTGACGATCTTCATGTTTCCGTCCCTGGTTCACTGTTGCCTTGATTTCAGAGGTCGCTGGGGAGATGGAACCGGCCCGACGGCGCGTCGGCAACTGGGCCGCGAACAGAAACGCCGTGGCGAAAAAGCAGCATACGGGCCACAGGCGCCTCTCCCCTCGGATCGATCGCCGCAGTATGCTCCGCCGGGAAGGTTGGCGACATAGCCAAACGCGGGGCACGGGGATCATGGCGCTACTCGGCAAGGGCATGCTGCTCGTCTTCAACGAGGTGAAGCCGCGTCACGAGCGCGACTTCAACGAGTGGTACAATCGCGAGCATATCGACGAGCGGGTGAACCTGCCGGGCTTCAGGCGCGCCCGTCGCTACGTCGCGGTGAAGGCGTCGCCGAAATACCTCGCGACCTACGAATGCGACACGGTCGCGGACCTCGCCACCCCGGGCTACCTCGCGCTGCTCGCCGACCAGACGCCGTGGACCAAGGCGGTGATGGCGCGCTTCACGCACTTCAGGCGCATGACCGTGCGCGTGCGGCACGACCTTGCGCATGGCGAGGGCGGCGCGTTGACGACCGTGCGCTTCACCCCGCAGCCGGCGATGGCCCGCCAGCTGACCGACTGGCTGAAGGACGCGCTGCCGGCCACCATCGCCAGGCCCGGCATGGTGGGCACGGCGGTGGTCGAGAACGACATCGAGATCGCCAACGCGCCGGTCGCGCAGAGCAGCATGGATCATCCCAGAGTCGAGCAGGCCGAATGGGTGGTGCTGTTGGAGGGCGCCGATCCCGCGGCGACGGCGGGCGCCGCGCGGGCGCTGTTCAGGACGGCGGCGCTGAAGCCGTTCGGCGTCACCAAGGCGCCGACCGTCGGCACCTACCGCTTCCTGTTCGGCAACGCCCGTTGAGTTTCAAGCTCGAGACCGACCGTCTCGTCCTGCGCCCCTGGCGCAAGGAGGATCGAGACGTCTTCGCTGCGCTCAATGCCGATCCCGAAGTGATGCAGGATCTCGGCGGGCCGATGACGCGGCGCGCCAGCGACGCCAAGCTCGACCGCTACCGTGCCTCCTTCGAGCAGCTGGGCTTCGGCCGGCTGGCGATCGAGGAGAAGGACGGCACTTTCGTCGGCTACACCGGCGTGATGCAGGCCGCATACGATCATCCGCTCGCGCCGCACAACCAGATCGGCTGGCGGCTGATTCGTGCGGCCTGGGGCAAGGGCTACGCGACCGAGGCTTCGCGTGCGGCGCTCGACGATGTCTTCACCCGTATCGGCCTGGACGAAGTGCTGGCCTACACCGCGATCGATAATTTGCGCTCGCAGGCGGTGATGGAGCGCCTCGGCCTGCGGCGCGAGCCGATGCTCGATTTCGACCTCCTCAATAACGACGTGCCATGGCATGGCCTCGTTTGGGTGGCCGAAATGCGGCAGCCCGTGACGCAAGTTTGAGCGCCGCTTGATCGCTCGATCGGTTAGGGTCCTCGCATGTCCGTTGTGAGACTTGTCTTCTGGCTGCGTCTGGCGACGCTGGTCGGGCTCTGCCTGCCAGCGCTCGATCTCGCATGGCGCTGGTACACCGACGATCTCGGCGCGCGGCCGGTGACGCTCGCCACGCACATCACCGGCGACTGGACCGTAATCTTCCTGCTCTGCTCGCTGGCGCTCACGCCGGCGCGCGCCGTGTTCGACTGGATGCCGCTGGTGCAGATCCGCCGCCGGATCGGCGTCGCCGCCGCCCTCTATGCCGGCCTGCACTTCCTGATCTACGTCGGCGACCAGAAGTGGGACCTGGTCGTGGTGGCGCTGGAGATCGTGAAGCGCTTCTACCTCACGATCGGCTTCACGGCCCTGCTCATCCTGGCGGCGCTCGCCATCACGTCGACCAACGGCTGGCAGCGCCGGCTGAAGCGCAACTGGAAGCGGCTGCATTGGCTGATCTATCCAGCTGCGGTGCTGGCGATCCTGCACTTCTTCATCCAGTCGAAGGCGAACGTCAGCGAGGCGACCGTCGCCGCGGGCCTGTTCGCCTGGCTGATGATCTGGCGTTTCATGCCGACCCGGCTGCGAACGCAGTATCTCGGCCTGCTCCTGCTCGCCGTCGGCGCCACGGTCGCCGCGCTCGTCTTCGAGGTCGGCTGGTATGGCCTGGTGAACCATGTCGACCCGATGCGAGTCCTGCGGACCGACATCAATCCCGACCTCGCGCCGCGGCCGACGCTCAAGGTCCTGATGGCCGGCCTCGGCGTGATCGTGCTGGTCGCGGCACGGCGTTTCGCCACCCAGGGAAAACGCCTCTGGACGGAGCGCTATATCCGGAGGACTATACCGACGTCCTGAAGAGGAGGTTGCGTATGGGTCTTGGGATGAAGCGACGCGCCTGGCTCGGCTTTGCCGGGGCGATGGCCCTCACGCCGATTCCGGCATTTGCGCAGGACGGCCTCGTGATCTTCGCGGCGGCCAGCCTCAAGAACGCGCTCGACGACATCGCGGCCGGCTGGAAGGAGAGCGGCAAGCCCGCATCCAGGATCTCCTATGCGGCAAGCTCCGCCCTCGCCAAGCAGATCGAACAGGGAGCGCCGGCCGACCTCTTCATCTCGGCCGATACGGACTGGATGGACTATGTCGAGAAGAAGGATCTGATCCAGACGGACACGCGGGTCAACTTGCTGGGCAACAAGATCGTTCTGATCGCGCCGCGTGACTCGAAGGTCACCGTCGACGTGAGGCAGGGCTTCGACCTCGCCAAGGCGCTTGGCGGCGGCAAGCTCGCGATGGCCAATGTCGATTCGGTGCCGGCCGGCAAGTACGGCAAGGCGGCGCTCGAGAAGCTCGGCGCGTGGGACGGCGTGAAGGGCAGCGTCGCCCAGGCCGAGAACGTGCGCGCGGCGCTGCTGCTGGTGGCGCGCGGCGAGGCCAATCTCGGCATCGTCTATTCGACCGACGCCGCAGCCGAGCCGAACGTCAAGATCGTCGGCACCTTCCCGGCCGCTTCCCATCCGCCGATCATCTATCCGGCGGCGCTGACCAAGGGCACCAAGTCAACCGACGCCAGGGCCTTCCTCGACCTGCTGAAGAGCACCAAAGCGCGGCCGGCCTTCGAGAAGCAGGGGTTCGAAGTCCTGGTGAAATCCGCCAGCTCGACATGACGGCTGAGGAATGGACAGCCGTCCGGCTGAGCCTGCTGGTCGCCGTCACTGCGATGGCGGCCAGCCTGCCGCCCGGGATTGCGATTGCCTGGCTGCTGGCGCGCGGCCGGTTCTGGGGCAAGAGCCTGCTCGACACGCTGGTCCATCTGCCGCTGATCATGCCGCCGGTCGTAACCGGCTACCTGCTGCTGATCCTGTTCGGCAAGCGCGGTCCAATCGGCGAGTTCCTGGCGCAGTTCGGCATCGTCTTCGCCTTCCGCTGGACCGGCGCCGCCCTCGCTTGCGCGGTGATGGGCTTCCCGCTGATGGTGCGCGCCATCCGGCTCTCGATCGAGGCAGTCGACACGCGGCTGGAAAGCGCGGCCGGAACGCTGGGCGCCAATCCGCTCTGGGTGTTCGTCACCATAACGCTGCCTCTTTGCCTCCCGGGCGTGATCGCCGGCGCGATCCTCTCCTTCGCCAAGTCGATGGGCGAGTTCGGCGCCACCATCACCTTCGTCTCCAACATTCCGGGCGAAACCCAGACGCTGCCGTCCGCGATCTACACCTTCACCCAGGTGCCGGGCGGCGACGCCGGGGCGCTGCGGCTGACCGCCATCTCGGTGGCGATCTCGATGATAGCCCTGCTGGGCTCCGAATTGCTGGCGCGGCGCATCGGCGCCCGGCGCGTGGCGACATGAGCCTCGAGGTCAACGTCGAGCACACGCGCGGCAGCTTCCACCTCGCCGCGCGCTTCGCCGCACAGCCGGGAGTCACCGCGCTGTTCGGCCGCTCGGGCGCGGGCAAGTCGAGCCTGGTCGATATCGTCGCCGGCCTGGTCAAGCCGCAGCGCGGGCGTATCGTCATCGACGGCCAAACGCTGGTCGACACCGACAAGGGCATCTTCGTCCCGCGACACCGCCGCCGCGTCGGCTACGTTTTCCAGGACAGCCGCCTGTTCCCGCATCTCAGCGTGCGGCAGAACCTCGTCTATGGTCGCTGGTTCTCGCGCGGCGAAGGCGGCGTTGCCGGCGACTTTGGCTCGATCGTCGACCTGCTCGGCATCGGGCCCCTGATCGAGCGTCGCCCCGACTCCCTTTCCGGCGGCGAGAAGCAGCGCGTCGCGATCGGCCGCGCCCTGCTCGCCCATCCAAAGATGCTGCTGATGGACGAGCCGCTCGCCTCGCTCGACGAGCAGCGGCGGGCCGAGATCCTGCCGTACATCGAGCGGCTGCGGGATATCGGCGTCCCCATCCTCTATGTCAGCCACTCGGTCGCCGAGGTGGCGCGGCTCGCGACGACCGTGGTGATCCTGAACGCGGGCAAGGTGACCGCGGTCGGTCCGGTGCTCGATATCCTGCCGCTCGCCGATGCCAGCGACGGCGGCAGCGTGCTCGACGCCGTCGTCACCGACCACGACGACACGTTCCAGCTCACTCGCCTCACCTCGCCCGCCGGCGAGCTGCAGGTGCCGCGGCTCAGCGCCGCCGCCGGCGCGACCGTGCGCGCCTACATCCGCTCGCGCGACGTCATGCTGTCGCTGCATCGGCCGCAGGAGATCAGCGCCTTGAACGTGCTGACCGGCAAGGTGGCGCAGATCGCCGAGAGCGGCGCGCAAGCCGATGTGCGGCTGGACTGCAACGGCGCGACGCTGGTCGCCCGCCTCACCGCCAAGTCGGTGCAGCGCCTCGCGCTGGCGCCCGGCCGGCCGGTCTTCGCCGTGATCAAAAGTGTATCCTTCGAGCGCACCTAGGAGCGAACGATGCCCCATCTCAGCATCCGCATCGATTTCGACGACGAGGGCCGGCTGGGTCCCGGTAAGGTCGCCCTGCTGGAGCAGATCGAGCGCGAGGGGTCGATCTCGGCCGCGGGCCGGGCCATGAACATGTCCTACAAGCGCGCTTGGGAGCTGGTGTCCGAGATCAACCGGACTTTCGAGGAGCCGCTGGTGACCGCCCAGACCGGCGGCCGTTCGGGCGGCGGGGCGGCGCTGACGGCGCGCGGCCAAGAGCTGATCCGCCACTACCGCGCGATCGAGCGCAAGGCGCTGTCGGCGACGGCCGCGCATCTCAAGGCCTTGCAGGCGATTTCCCGCAGCCCGCGTCGGACCTAGGCGTTATCCTCCCTTTGGCCAGGGAGGAAAAGAATGGCGCGGATCAAAGTCCGCAAGGGCATGCCGAGCGTGCAGCTCGACAAGGCGACCTTCGCCCTCCGCCTCGAGGAGCGCTTCTATGATCCCGCCTTTGCGCCGTTGAGGGGCGAGATCGACAAGATCATCGACGCCGCCTGGGACGGCTACGACAACAGCCGCAAGTCGCCGGTCACCCATCCTGCCGGCGCAGGCTTCGCCGATCCGACGTACGAGCTGTCGGATCAATGGCGCGCCGCTCGCGATGCCGTGCGGAAGGCCGAGCAACGGCAACGCTCCCCGGCGTCGAAGCCCCGCATCCTGCTGATCAACGGCTCGCCCCGCAGCGAGCACACCTGCCCGGGCGAGATGTCCAAGACCTTCCGCCTGACAGGGATCGCCGAAGAGGTCTTCCGGCGCGAACGCTTCGAAGTGGAGCGACTCGACCTCAACCGGCAGACCTCGGAGTTCGGCATCCAGATCCATCCATGCAAGGGCTGCGTCTCGACGGCAATGCCGCTCTGCCACTGGCCGTGCTCCTGCTATCCCAACCATTCGCTGGGCCAGACCAACGACTGGATGAACGCGATCTATCCGATGTGGGCGGCGGCGCACGGTGTCATGATCGTTACACCGGTTCATTGGTACCAAGCCCCGACGGTGCTGAAGGCCATGATCGATCGCCTGGTGTGCGCCGACGGCGGCAATCCCGACCCGACCTCGACCTCGGGCAAGGATGCGCAGAAGGCCAAGGATCTCGAGATGAAGGGCTGGGACTATCCGCGCCATCTCGCCGGCCGCGCTTACGCCGTCGTCGTGCATGGCGACGCCGCGGGCGCGGAGACGCTGCGCCGGTCGCTGTCCGACTGGCTGGCCGACATGGGCCTGCTGAGCGCGGGCCACAAGGCCACCATCGACCGCTACGTCGGCTATTATGAACCTTATGCCGAGAGCCACCCGGCGCTCGATGCCGACCGCGCCGTCCAGGAGGAGACGCGCAACGCCGCGCGCGCCCTGGTCAAGGCGGTGAAGCTGATGCGCGCGGGCAAGCTGCCACGACCCGACGCGGATCTCGCCGATCCGCGCCCCAAGTGACCCCGCGACCGACCGACGAGACCGCCATGCCGCTTGCCCTTCAGCCCCGCTTCATCGCCCTCACCCTCGCCGTCGTGGCGACAATGCTGTTCGCCGTGCTGATGATGGCGCTGCCCTATTCGAGCTGGCTGCTGGCCGGCTTCCTGGTGGCCGCCACGCTGGTGGGCGTCGGCATCCATGACCTGACGCAGAAGCATCATTCGATCCTGCGCAACTATCCGATTGCGGCGCACCTGCGCTTCCTCTTCGAGGAGATCCGGCCGGAGCTGCGCCAGTATTTCTTCGAGGGCGACAAGGACGGCACGCCGTTCAGCCGCGACCGCCGCGCCGTCGTCTACCAGCGCGCCAAGATGCAGCTCGACGTGCGGCCGTTCGGCACCCAGTACGACGTCTATTCGATCGGCTACGAATGGATGCACCATTCGATCGCGCCGCGTCCGGTCTCCACGGAGCCGTTCCTGATCACGGTCGGCGGCGAGGCGTGCACCCAGCCCTACTCGGCCTCGGTGTTCAACATCTCGGCGATGAGCTTCGGCTCGCTCTCGGCCAACGCCATCCGCGCGCTGAACGGCGGTGCCAAGCTCGGCGGCTTCGCCCACGACACCGGCGAGGGCGGCTACAGCCCCTATCACCGCGAGATGGGCGGCGACATCATCTGGGAGGTGGGCTCCGGCTACTTCGGCTGCCGCAACCCCGACGGCACGTTCAACGCCGACAAGTTCGCCGAGGCGGCGGCCAATCCGCAGGTCAAGATGGTCGAGCTGAAGCTGAGCCAAGGTGCGAAGCCCGGCCATGGCGGCGTGCTGCCGGCGCCCAAGGTCAGCAAGGAGATCTCGGAGACGCGCGGCGTGCCGATGGGCGAGGACTGCATCTCGCCGTCGTCGCATTCCGCCTTCGCCACGCCGGTCGAGATGATGCAGTTCATCGCCGAGATGCGCCAGCTGTCGGGCGGCAAGCCGGCCGGCTTCAAGCTCTGCATCGGCCACGAATGGGAGTTCCTGGCGATCTGCAAGGCGATGCTCGAGACCGGCCTCTATCCCGACTTCATCGTGGTCGATGGCAAGGAAGGCGGCACCGGTGCCGCGCCCATGGAGTTCATCGATCATATCGGCAAGCCGATGCGCCAGGGCGTCTACTTCGTGCACAACGCTCTGGTCGGCATCGGCGCGCGCCATCGCATCAAGCTCGGCGCCTCGGGCAAGGTGATCACCGCCTTCGACATCATCCGCGCCATGGCGCTCGGCGCCGACTGGTGCAACGCGGCCCGCGGCTTCATGTTCGCGGTCGGCTGCATCCAGTCGCAGTCCTGCCACACCGACCGTTGCCCGACCGGCGTCGCCACCCAGGACCCGACGCGCCAGCGCGCCCTCGTCGTCCCGGACAAGATGCAGCGGGTCGCGAACTTCCATCGCGCCACGCTGCACGAGCTTGCCGAGATGACCGCCGCCGCAGGCCTCGACCATCCCAGCCAGTTCGCCCCGATCCACATCTCGCGGCGCGTCTCGCCGAGCGAGGTCGTGACCTTCGCCGACATCTACCCGCCGCTCGGCAACAAGCAGCTGGTCGACGGCAACGCCCCGCCGCGCTGGCTGCTGCCGTGGAACATGGCGAGCGCCAAGACGTTCCGCGCCGTGACCTGAAGTCCCCCCGGCGCCCCTTGCACCGAGGACGGTCTTGCCCCCTCAATGGGAGGAACCAAGACCGCAGAGGAAACGCCATGACCGCCCCGTTCGATTTCGCGCCGCTGCTCGCGCCCGGCACCCCCGCGCCCGCCGCCAAGTGGAACGGGTTCCCGAAGTACAATTTCGTCGGCGGCCACAACGACGCCGACAACGTGCCGGTCGAGGCCCTGGTCGAGGCCGCCACCACGGTGCTGCGCCGGGAAGGCCCGACGCTCGCCACCTACGGCCTCAACAGCGGACCGCTCGGCTATCGGCCGCTGCGCGAGTTCCTGTCGAACAAGCTCAAGGGCCACGCCGGCATCGCGTGCTCGCCCGACGAGATCCTGATCACCTCCGGTTCGCTGCAGGGCCTCGACTTGGTGAACACGCTGCTGCTCGGCAAGGGCGACACCGTCCTGATCGAGAAGGAAACGTACGGTGGCGCACTGACGCGATTGGCGAAGTTCGGCGTCAACATCGTCGGCATCCCGCTCGACAATGACGGCATGCGCATGGATGCGCTGAAGTCCACGCTCGCGGATCTCAAGGCCAAGGGCGTGACCCCCAAGTACATCTACACCATCCCGACGGTGCAGAACCCGACCGGCTCGATCATGCCGGTCGAGCGCCGCCAGCAGATGATCGCGCTTGCCCGCGAATACAAGACCATGATCTTCGAGGACGAGTGCTATTCGGACCTGGTGTGGAACGGCAAGCGGCCGCCCTCGATCCATTCGCTGGCCGGCGGCGAGGGCGTGATCTTCGTCGGCTCCTTCTCCAAGTCGATCGCGCCGGCGCTGCGGGTCGGCTACATCGTCGCCAAGTGGGACATCCTGGCGCGTATCCTGGGACTCAAGCAGGACGCAGGCTCGGGCGCACTGGAGCAGATGGTGCTGGCGGAGTTCTGCACCAAGCACTTCGCCAACCATGTGCCCAAGCTCAACAAGGCGCTCTTCCACAAACTGCAGGTGCTGCGCGAGGCGCTGGCCGAGCAGTTCGGCACCGCCGCCGAGTTCGGCGACCCGCCGGGCGGCATCTATCTCTGGGTCAAGCTGCCCGACACGGTCGACACGCTGAAGCTGTTCCAGGCGGCCCAGGCCGCCGGCGTGGCGCTCAATCCCGGACCGGAATGGTCGACCGACAAGGCCTACGCCAAGTCGCGGCTACGCCTCTGCTTCGCCAACCCCGACCCCGACACCATCAAGAAAGGCGTCGAGGTCCTGGCCGATGTCTGCCGCCGCGAGTTCGGCGTGCCGCTGCGCAGCTCCAACGTGGAGAAGCGCTGACCCGTCGAGCGGCTTAGCCGTGCTCCTTCGGGTGGAGCACCATCCAGCCGACACCGAACTTGTCGGCGACCATGCCGAAGCGATGGGCGAAGAAGGTCTCGCTCATCGGCATGTTCACCTTGCCGCCCTGGGCCAGCGCGTTGAACAGCTTCTCGGCCTCGGCATCGCTGCCGGCATTGAGAGTGAGCGAGATGCCGGAGAACGAGCCCTTGCCCGAGCACTGGCCGTCGGTCGCCATGATCTGCGTGTCGCCGACATGGAAGGCGGCATGCATGACCTTGTCCTTGTGCGGCATGTTGGCCTGCATCTCGGGCGGCGCGTCCTTGAAATGCATGACGACGTCGACCTTGGCGCCGATCGCCGACTTGTAGAAGTCGATCGCCTCCTGGGCGCGGCCTTCGAAGCTTAGATAGGGCTGCACATTCATGGTCTTCTCCTCTGCTGGATCCACTCAATCGTTGAAGGCCTGGTAGGCGCCGGTCCAGAAATCGCGGAACACCCTGGGCGGCATGGGCGATTCCATCAGGCGCTGGGTCATCAGGATGCCGATCATGTCCTCGGCCGGATCGAGATGGGCCGAGGTGCCGTACCCGCCGTCCCAGCCGAACCGCCCGGGCGTCGCAAAGATGTCGGTCCGTCGCGTGACGACCGCGCCGCCCATGCCCCAGCTGGCGCCCCAATTTCCGCCGGGACCGAAGAACAGCTCGGCGCCCTGCTTCTGCTCGGCCGTGAGCTGGTCGGACATCATCAGCTCGACCGTCGGCCGCGCCAGGATGCGCTCCCCGTGGTGCAGGCCGTAGCCGATCAGCATCCGGTAGAAGGCGTGGACGTCGTCGACCGTCGACACCAGCCCGCCGCCGCCCGAGGCGAACTTCGGCGGCTTGCTCCAGTGCGAGTTCGCAGCATCGTCGAAGAACCGCAGCTTCTTCGCCTGCGGGTCCATCATGTAGGCCGAGGCGAAACGATCGAGCTTGGCCGCCGGCACGTGGAAACCGGTGTCGCGCATGCCGAGCGGCGCGAACAGCCGCTCCTGCAGCACGGTCTCCAGCGGCTGCCCCATCACGCGCGCGATCAGCACGCCCAGCACGTCGGAGCCGGTGTGATAGAGCCAGCGCTCGCCCGGCTGATAGAACAGCGGCAGCGCGCCCAGCCGCTTCATGAACTCGTCGGCTGTGTAGTCGTGCGGGAACGGCCCGGGCGCGAGACCCTGCGCCGCGACGGCATGCTGGATCGGATACTTCGCCGGCCAGACCATGATCGCGCCCATGCCGAAGGTGAAGGTGAGCAGGTCGCGCGTGGTGACCGGCCGCCGCGCCGGCACCGTATCCTCGACCGGCCCGTCGATCGCCTTCAACACCTTGCGGTCGGCCAGCTCCGGCAGGAACGCATCGACCGGATCGTCGAGCCGCAGCTTGCCCTCCTCGACCAGCATCAAGGTCGCCGCGGCGATCACCGGCTTGGTCATCGAGGCGATGCGGAAGATCGTGTCGCGCTTCATGGGCGCGCCGCCGAACGACAGGGCGCCGACGGCCTCGACCTGGACCTCGCCATGGCGGCTCACCAGCGCCACCGCGCCCGGCATGTCGCCGGCCGCAACGTGGGCCGCCAGCGCATGGTGCAGGCGCGCGAGACGGTCCCTGGAAAACCCGTTCGCCATGGTCGACCTTTTACGCCTGGGTGAACTGCTCGAGCCGGTTCAGCGCGCCGGTCCAGCCCCCGGTATGGCTGATGCTCGCCGGCTCCGACCAGAACCGCTCGTGACGCAGCGTCAGCCGGGTGCGCCCATCGCCAAGATCCTCCAGCGTCACGGTCACCAGAGTCTCGGGATCGATCCGGCCGTCGGCATATTCGGTGTTGTAGGTGAAGACCAGCCGCTCGGGCGATGCGACCTCGCGGTACTCGCCCCACTTGGCGACCACGCTACCGTCGGGCACGCGCATGCGCCGATGCCAGGCGCCGCCTTCGCGCACATCCATCTTGCACGACACCAGGGTACAGTCCTGCGGCAGCCACCAGCGCGACGCCTGGTCGGGATCGATCCAGGCGGCGAAGACGCGCGCCCGCGGCGCCTTCAGCACGCGCACCAATTCGAGCGCCTGGTCTCCGGGCTTCAACGCGACGTTGACGTTCATGGGGCCCTCTCGAACTCGGTATCGACGACGATCTCGATGGTGTTCCCGAACAAGGCCGGGAAGCCATAGTCCTGCGGCACAATGCGCGCCAGCGCATGGACGCCGAGCCGCGGCCTGTCTTCCCAGCCCTTGCCGGCCCCGACCAGCTCGACCTCGAAGGTCACGGGCTTCGTCGTGCCCATCAAGGTGAACCGGCCGTCGACCTTGCCGTGCGTGCTATCGGTCCGATGGAACGCTGTCGAGACGAACGTCGCCTCGGGGAACTTCGCCGACTTCAAAAAGTCGTCACCGGCGAGCTGTTTGCTGAAATCCTTTACGTTGGAGGTAATGGACGCGGTCTGCACCGCGACCGACAGCGTCGACTTCTCCGGCGCGGCAGGATCCCAGCCGAGCGTGCCGCTCGCCTTGTCGAAGCGAAAGACGAGCCACGCGTAGCCGATATGCTGCACGCGGGCGAGCACCGCCGTGTGATCGGGATCGATCGTGTAGGTGCCGGCGCGCGCCTCGGCCAGGTTCTGGCCGCCCCTGTAGACACCCGGCGGCAAGTCGGACGATGATTGCGCCGCACCGCCGGCGGCGACCGCAACGACCGATATGAAGACGGCAGCGACGCCGGCGATTGTCCTGAGCATGGGGGTACTCACGAAATACTTAACCATTCGGTTAAGAAATAAGAACAGCCCTTCGCCCTGTCAACTCCCTGCCACACGACCTAAGAACTTCTCATGACAGACATACGCACCGGCCGTCCGGCCACGCTGGCGCCGAACGGCCTGGTGACCTCGCCCCATTCGCTGGCCTCGTCGGCCGGCGTCGACGTGCTGCGCGCCGGCGGCTCGGCAGTCGATGCCGCGATAGCCGCCAGCGCCGTGCTGTCGGTGCTCTATCCGCACATGACGTCGATCGGCGGCGATGCGTTCTGGTTGATCCACGACGCGAAGACCGGGCAGGTCCGCTACGTCGACGGCGGTGGACGCGCCACATCGGGCGGCACGATCGACGCCTTCACCCGCCGCGGGCTGAACGAGGTGCCGATCAAGGGCGTGCTGCCCGGCACGCTCACCGTGCCCGGCGCGGTGGCGAGCTGGACCGAGGCCCATGCCGCCTACGGCCGCCTGCCGCTCGCGCGCTGCCTCGAGAGCGCGATCGGCTATGCGCGCGACGGCTTCCCGGTGACCCAGCGACTGGCGCACTGGCGGCGGCTGGCCACGCCCGACCTGATGAAGAGCCCGGAGGCGGCGGCGATCCTGCTGCAGCACGGTCCGGTGCTGAAGAACCCCGATCTTGCCCGCACCCTCCAGGCCATCGCGAGCGACGGCTGGTACGGCTTCTACGCCGGCGATGTGGCGAAGGAGCTGGTGCGCTGGAGCCAGGCCAACGAGGGCTTCTTCACCGCGCCGGACCTCGAGGCGCAGACCGCGCGCTGGGGCGAGCCGCTGAAGGGCACCTATCGCGACGTCACGATCTACGAGACGCCGCCGCCGACCCAAGGCTTCGCGGTGCTGGAGATGCTGAACCTGCTCGAGCCGTTCGAGCTGCACAAGAAACCGTTCCTCGGCCCCGACCATGTGCATCTGATGGTGCAGGCCAAGCAGGTCGCCTATCACGACCGCGACCAGCACATCGCCGATCCCGTCTTTGCCGACGTGCCGACCGCGCGGCTGATCTCCAAGGAATACGCGAACGAGCGCCGCGGCCTGATGGACCCCGACCGCGCGCTGCCGTGGGACAAGATCCCGTCCTATGGCAGCCTGGCCGGCGACACGGTGTATGTCGCGGCGGTCGACAAGGAGGGCAACGCCGCCTCGCTGATCCATTCGGTGTACGGCAGCTTCGGCGCGGCGGTGGTGGCGGGACGCACCGGCGTGGTGCTGCAGAACCGCTCGGCCTACTTCTCGCTCGATCCCAAGAGCCCCAACCGGGTCGAGCCGGGCAAGACGCCGCTTCACACGCTGATCGCCTCGCTGGCCTACAGGAACGACCGGCTGTGGGCCGCGGTCGGCTGCATGGGCGCCGACGGCCAGCCGCAGATCCACCTGCAGACCTATCTCGCCATGATCGACTACGGCCGCGACATCCAGGAGGCGCTGGAGAGCCCCCGCTTCCTGAGCGGCCGGTTCGCGATCGGCGAGGCGCGCGACACGCTCCACATCGAGGGCCGCGTGCCGGCCGCCACGCTCGATGCGCTGGAGCGCCGAGGCCACCTGCTGAACCGCTGGGGCGACTGGAACGAATATGCCGGTCACGCCCACGGCATCGTCATCGATCCGGGGAGCGGCCTGCGCATCGGCGGCTCCGACCCGAGGAGCGACGGGGCGGCGATCGGGTATTAGCGCCACGTTGCTCTTCGTCGCCTCGCCCTTGGCAGGAGTCCACAAGAGTCCACTCGGGTGTGGACCGGTTGGATGCCGATGGCACAAGGGTTTCGGGCCCGGAGTCCACGAATCCACCGATTCTGTCCCAACTGAAAACACCCCTCATCGGACCGCGCCACCGGCCTGAGCGGAGCGAAGGCTCCAGTGGCGCAATCAGAGTCCTGAGCGCCACTGGGGTGGCGCGGTCCGGTGAGGAAGATCATGCGCGCGACTCTGCATCACGGCGCGCCAAACACCTATTACGGGCAATGGCTCGAGGAACGACCGCTGCTTCCGCGCGTCGATCGAGAGCCAATGCCCACAGTGGAGTCGCCGCGAGGGCCGGATTCGGCGCCTTTGACGCTCGGGAGCGAGATTTCCTGGGAAACCGGGCGGTGATCCGCAGAAGAGTTACTTTTCGACCAATAGAAAATCACGCCTGCGCCACCGTCGGCCCCTCGCCCGCCAGCGTCGTGCGGCGCATGTCGCGCACCTCGGTCCGGTCGAAGCGGCGGGCGCGATGCATGGTGGTGCGGTTGTCCCACATCACCAGGTCGTGCTGCTTCCACTGGTGAGAGTAGACGAACTCGCGCTGCGTGGCGTGCTCGGTGAGGTCGCGCAGGAAGGAGCGCGCCTCGGGGATCGTCCAGCCGACGATCGCGCCGGCGTGGCTCGACAGGAACAGCGACTTGCGGCCGTCGGCATGGGTGCGCACCAGGCGCTGGCGGACCGGGCGGAAGTTCTCGATCTCCTCCGGCGTGAATGCGGTGAAGCCGATCGCGCCGCGCGAATGGAGCAGCGAGTGCTCGCAGATCAGGTCCTCGA